>NZ_JBALCE010000091.1:0-124465 GCF_036919815.1 Nostoc sp. | reverse complement strand
TTCTTCTTCATCACAGGTGATGCGTTCTCGACGGCGAGCGATCGCAGTTTCCATTGGCAATACACGGGTAAGTTTGGCGACATTCCCATGAATATTAGGTTTAATTTCTACCCCGCAGTTTTCACAAGTATCACGAAAATCGCCGTCGTGATAATACCCGCAATTAGCGCAAACACTTACCCTTTTATACTCGCTTTCAATGCCACCAACAGGAATTTTAGTTTTGGCCACCATGAATTTGCTACCTTCCTAGTTCCTGTCCGCTTCTACCAGCGCGACCGCTACGTTGGGCGTAGTTGGCGGGACTAGGAGGAACATTCCGCAGATGGACAACGCTGAGGTCGGAAATGTCTATCCCCAATTCCATCGTGGGGAAGCAAAATAATGCTGCTAATTGTCCTTGACGAAATTTATCTTCTCGTTCTTGGCGGTCTTTATTACTTACTTGTCCTGTATGTTCTCGCCCTTCCATTGCTTGAATTTGGCGGGCATTGGTTTGATAGAATTCTTTAAAAAAGCTGTTAACAAGGATTTTAGCTTTTTCGTTCCCTTGTAAGCGCCGGGATGTTAAAGGATCAAGGGGGATTTCGCTGAGTGTTGTAGCTTTCCACAGTAGAGAACTAATTTGTAGCTGTACCTCTGATTTTTGTTGGTATAAAAAACCAGCATCACACAAGGCATTAATTAAGGTACTGATTAACCCTCTTTTGTCACTCTAGGCAGAGGAAAAGTAGAAATAAGGGATATTGTAGTTTTGAAAAATCGAACGATTTAGATTATTGACAAGCATTTGAAGTTTAAAAAATCCCTCAGATAATTTAGGAACTGTAAAGACTTTTAGCCAAGCTCTGGGAATATGTTTTGATAAATTTGACAGTATTTGTCTATAAAGTTGACTGTGGATATTGCCTGACGAGGCTCTACCATAATACAGACCTCAGTTCTGGGGTTTGCTCTTAATTATACTATGGCGAGAGTGACAAAAGAGGGTTAATCCAGGCTAGTTTGGAGATGGCGAATAAACGCACTGCTTCGTCATCTATGTGTAGGGGTGTGGCGATACGTACCCGACCATCAGGGGGATGCACTGCTAAATGTAGGTTTTTAATGTCTTTCCTGGCAACGTCTATGATGAGTTCACCGATTGTTATTTGGTGCATTTTAATACTCACTTTGGCTTTTGACTATTTCAAAAATGTGATCTGCGCTTCGCAGCAGCGCTTCGCTATCGCAATCTTCCGAAGAATCTAGATGTTGTTTAATCACATTTTTTACTTCGCGTTCTTTTATTGTCTTTCCCCGCCAACCATCTTTTTTGGTTTTGCAAATGGCTGCATCTATCACTAGGGCTAATACTTCATTTTGATTTAGGTTGTCATATAACGCCCTTTTAGCGGGAGAGTTCAATGATTGAGGATACTGTGAGGAACTGCTAGGTTGAACAACTTGTTTACTTAACTCAACAATTTTCTGCAAGTAGGCTTGATAGTCTTGGCTGGCTGCTTTTCGGACTTGGATTAACTCATCCAGCAGCGTGGACATTTATGTCGAAGTATTTGGGGTTAGTTGGCTGCTGAGCAATAATGACTTTGCGTAAGTTATTTTCGATGGTTTCGGCTACAGCTACTTTGTTTTGTTTGATGCTTTTGGGTAATGCCTCAACTGCATCTACACCGCGATCGACAATCAACTGAATTAGTGTCATATCGTCAAAGGCTGAGATAACTTCGCTTTCTTCTGCACCGATATAGCTATCAATCAAGTGACGCATGGCGGGTTCATAGGTTTTTAAGTCGATATAATCGCCACTGCGTAGTTTTACTTCGGCGCGTACCTGTTCGTAATATTTAACTTCTTGTTTAATAATTTCGATTTCTGCTGGGGTATATCCGGCTTCCACCATGTCATTAGCTAGGTTGGCGTAGGCTCGAATTAAAACGGCTGTGTACTTATAGAGTGCAAGGCGTTTTTGCTGGTTGTCTTTTAGCTTGTTTGGCTCGTCGTTAGCACCACCAAAATAGCGTCCATAAGCATCCGTGTCTTTGGGGGCTGCTACTGGTTCACACAGAGCTTTGATGCTTTCTCTGGTAATTTCTAAGCGCTCCCTACCCTTGATTAATCTGTCGCAAGTTCGGTTGTTGCTGCTGCGATGGTGGTTTGCAGTCCAGGAGATAGGCGTTCGTTACCCAGCAAATACCAAAGCCAGATGTGGGTATCAAGTAATAGCTTCACTGGAGTGCTTCCCATGTGGTAGCAGAGATTACTGGAGCAATTACGTCTCCCAATATTTCGCCGCTACCCTTCATTACTCCAAATGCTGGGCGTTGGGGTTGAGGAGTGGCAGGATAGATAATAACTAAGGGTTCTCCGTCATGGGTGACGGTTACGGGTGTTTTAGTGCGTTGTATTTCTGCAAATATTTGTTGCAGGGTTTCAGGTAGTTCGCTAGTAGCAATGTGTTCCATAGTACGGTTTAGCTCTTATTCCTGCTTCTATAGTTAAGTATGATTAATTTATAATTTCATTATATTGGTTAGGATCATCTAGATTATTTTGTATCTTTTTAATATCTGCAAATATTTGCTCTCTGCTGACATTATCTAACCATTGATGACGTTCTTGGGTGTAGTCTCTTTTCCCACTGTCAAGTAAATGAATAAATCGCACGGCATCAGCATAACCCAAAGCATCTACTAGGGCTTGAAATCCTTTTCTACATAATTCAATCCGGGTCATTTTCTTCTCCTTCTACTTTTAAGCGTGTTTTTCCTGTTAGTAATTCTTGCATCATGCCCTGTTTTATAGTTTTGTATTTATCGCGCTTTTGTTCTAAGGCTGCGATTTCTGCATCCATGTCGCTGAGGACTTAGGCGATCGCTTTTTGTTCGGGGAGAGAAGAGACGGGAATTTTAAATTTACTAATCCCTTTTACAGTTAATTGTGGTTGTGCGCTTCCAAATACAGCCCTATCAATCTGAGTTTGGATTCCCCATAGCTGATAAATTCAGGATGGGCAAAAATACAGGCTTTCACCTCCGAACTTGGAATTTTCAGCATCAAGTAACCTGGACGATCCGCGATCGCAAATAATTCCTGTTGCAGCGTCGGGTAAACCTGCCAATAATCGCTTAAAGCTTCAATATCTTGCTTGGGTATCCCCCCCAAAAGATGCGCCTCAATATCCTGAATATCTTCCTCTTCCTGAGAGTCGATATAACGGGGAATATTCAGGTTGTACTCATTGGCCTCAATTTCCCCAAGGGACACCATCCGCGAATATTTCGCCACCTCAAGCTGTTTGTTGAAGACATCAACAATTTTATGAATATCTTGCTCCCGCAGGCGGTTTTTATTGCCGTCTTTAACAAATCCCTTGCTGGCATCAATCATAAAAATGCCTTGGCGATTTTCGGCATTTTCTTTGTCTAAAACAATAATGCACACAGGAATACCTGTCCCAAAAAATAAGTTCGGCGGTAGCCCAATAATCCCCTTGACAATGCCCTTGCTAATCAGATTTTTCCGAATTTCCGCCTCTGCATTCCCCCGAAACAGCACCCCATGCGGCAGAATAATCGCACCTTTGCCATTGCTTTTGAGTGATCGCACTAACTGTTAAAAAGTGTAAGCGAACAATCGGAATTTGAAACCAATAAATAAAACAGAAATATAACTAATAAATAAATCACAAAATTACGTAAATCTATAACAAAAGATTCAGAATTGGAGGAACAGTCAGGTCGTCTTGGATCATCAGCAGACTCTTTTGTAAAAGAGGTTTATTCTGCATGGCTTACTTTATATCAAAAACGAGAAAAAAGCTCAGAAAAAAGATTCGCTATGCAATATGGGTGAATCGAAATTAACCCCTTTATGTAAATACTGTGGAATGGGTTAGTTTAACGTTTGAGAAAGCGTATTCTTTCTGACCCTGGTAGCTGCCAACTCTACCTATGCGGTCATCTAAATGTTTGTTAGCAGTAATTGCTTGGTTGACACTCCCCGACCTCAAGGCACGGGGAGTGTCATTACCTCTTACTTTACAACAAAGTAAGGGTACGGGTATACCGTCACGGTGGCTACCGAACTACCACCCCCTAATTTTTATTTTTGGCAGGTCAAAGCGGGGGCAAAATCCCTGGAGTGCTGCCAAATGGCTAAAACTCCTGTCTACACAGGGTATTACTA
The DNA here is from genome assembly GCF_036919815.1 of Nostoc sp. Lineage (GTDB taxonomy): Bacteria > Cyanobacteriota > Cyanobacteriia > Cyanobacteriales > Nostocaceae > Nostoc. The sequence continues at coordinate 120,277 of NZ_JBALCE010000091.1, read as the reverse complement.
TTTTAGTCATGAATAAAATTTTATTCATTGACTGTAGAAAATAGGAATTAAAGAAGGGTTGTCAATTTTGCTTTCAGAAGCCCTTGTTGGCAAGAGTTTTCACGAGTGCGATTTCCAAAGCCCTCTCGTTAGGTGGTGGGTTGAAAGTACAAGAATCCGGATATTACCCAAATTTGGTTTGAATGTTTCCAAAGCCCTCTCGTTAGGTGGTGGGTTGAAACTTCATTATCGCCGAAGTCGGCGCTTTGGCTATATAATTTTGTATTAGGGTGGTTTGAACAAAAAATGTTTCGCGCAGTCCCCACCTAAAAATACTATAAAAACATCTACATTTTAGGTGGGGTTAGCGAAACCGATATAAAAAGGCGTTGGCGGAGCCTAAGAAGAGAAGCAACAATATTTTCTGATTCCATGTTATTATTTTAGTAATTAGTTTTTGCGGTACTGTAAAAGTTTTATAACTGGAGACATAGACCAATTTCACTAATTATTTATAAATAGTAAAAAGTCATTATATCAACAATACTTTTTACTAGGGTGAACGCACGTCAAAAGTTCCAACGACACACTGAGAACGCCAGTATCCCTGGTAACGCAGAGAAGTCTTAAAACTTCAAAGCGCAAGAATCCTCAAGTATAATCTCTGATTTAGTTGGGGTGCGTTCAAAGGAGTGCTGCGATCGCACGTAAGACGCAGCTATTTTATAGTAGCGGAGCCTCTGCTTGGGTGAAAACAAGAAAAGAAGAGGTAATAGATTTTTGTAATTAGACTGTAAATAAAGCGCTTTAAAGCTACTCTTGTAATTCAAGACCCTTGGGCTTGCTGTAATCTATTAAATTAGAAAACATATATTTGTCCGAGTTTTACAGGCTGATTTTGGACAATAATTCTTTAAAACTGGTTTCAACTCTGGACAATAATTATTTAAAACTGATTTGATTGCTGAAAGCCACGGAAATACGTAACTTATGTCCCTGAATTCTGTAAAATTGGACAATAATTCTTTAAAACTGACAATAATTATTTAATGGACAAATGGAGAATAACGGATTTGAACCGATGGCCTCTGCGGTGCGATCGCAGCACTCTACCAACTGAGCTAATTCCCCAAAATCTGCGCCAAGTCAAGAGTAATATTACTCATTAACTCAATACACTCTCACCATATACTATTCTAACATTCAGTTACCGATTGCTGAGGCTGTTTTTGGGAATAAACCTTCTGTACGCGTTCGAGTTCCAAATCACTGAGATAATCAACAGTCCAGTTACAGCAACGCTGAAGCATGTGGAATGGGTATGTATTCGCTACACCTACAACTTGCATTTGCGATCGCTTCGCAGCTTCAATACCTGCTGGAGTATCTTCAATTGCCAGACACTCGTATGGTTGAAGATTCAATTCGGGATATTCTTTATTCAGCTGTTTTACTGCCAGTAGATAACCATCGGGTTCTGGTTTACTGGTGGTGATGTCGTCACCCGCGACGATAATTTTAAAATGTTCGGCTAGTTTAGCGCGATGGAGTACCAATTCTATTTCTTGGCGAATCGCACCACTAACTAATCCTAGTTTCAGATGACGCGATCGCACTTGAAATATTAAATCTTCTACACCTGGATATAAAGGCAGTCTCTCGATTTTCTCTAGTTCCACCGTATAAGCTTGGGCTTTGCGGTAAAGCAACTGACTTAAATAGTTTTCCTCAGCTACTCTACCACGATTAGCGAGTAATTGCCCAAAACAAGCGCGATCGCTGCGTCCTAAAGAAGCTTGACGCTCGTCAACCCGTTGCGGCTGGAGATTTTCTTCAATGAGAATCTCATCTATCAGTTGCAGGTGGATTGACTCATCGTTAATGATCACACCATTAAAATCAAAGAGAACTGCCTTTAAACTCATGCCATTATATGCCAAACGCTGGAGATCCAAGCCCCTCCAAATCATTATTATCTATTGATGTGGGAGTGTACTGACGGATATTTTCGGTTGCAATCGGTTTAACGCCGCTAGTTACCTGATTTATCCACCATACATCCTGCGTAGGCGTAGCCCGTCGTAGACATCGCACAGCTTCAAATCCGGCTGCACCCATATTCGCGTCTACGCTACCAGCACCATACTCACGAATATATGGCTCCTCAAAAACATCATTAAGCCATTCTAACTGACGCAGAGTTTTTTGATTCCCATCTAAAATTAATACTTGCCCTCCAGTTACCAGCAACCGGAAGCTTTCCCGCAGAATTGCTAAGGAAACCGCATCTGGTGTTTCGTGGAATAGCAAAGAAGCTGTCACTAAGTCAAATGTTGCGTCACTCAAACCAGTTTTTTCAGCATTTCCGTGTCGCCAGACTATATCTAAACCAGCATTTCTAGCTTTATCTTCTGCCCTTACCAACATATAGGGTGATAAATCCAAACCAATAACTTCCGCTTCGGGGAAAGCCTGCTTTAACATTAAAGTAGTGGAACCTGTGCCACAGCCTAAATCAAGTATGCGTCGTGGTTTTACCTTAACGGCATCAACTAAAGCCTGACGGACAATACTTTCATTGGGTGGTAGAACATATTGGATAATCGGATCGTAAGTAACTCCTGCACCGTAATTGAGATATCCGTCAGTAATACTGTGGAAGTTTTGGTTGGTGTAGTACGGGGGAATCGTGACATCATCTCGTCGAAAGCGACCGCACTCTTTCTCCCAGTCAATACTATCAGCGTAACGCTTCAAGCCGTCTTCATCAATCAAAAGACGTACTACAGGGGATAAAAAACGTTCCCAAATTGTATCTTGACGTACTGCCATATTCTGTGAGAACTCTAAGAGGTTGTTTAAGCAGAGTGATTTTCTTTACAAATTTTAATATATCTGGAAAATATGTGCTTTCTTTGGAGCGATCAACTTGACGCTTGTAACTTATTTTGTTACATTTGTAGTATAAAAATGTAACTCCTAAAAGTAGTTCTTCAGCTTCACGAAAATTGAGGGAGAAAAATGAAAGACAATACAACATTTAAATTGCTACAACTAACTAGGTAATGGGTTATAAAGCAATGTGGTTCGGATAAGATCCCCCCGCCTGCGGCGACCCTCTTAAAAAGGGGGTAAAAGAGGGTTATGAGCAAGCCTTTTTAAGGGGGATTGGGGGGATCTTCAAAATATTAAGACGCTAACCGAACCGTAATGGGTTATAAAGCATAGCGATAATTATCACTGCCCTATGCCCAAATCTAAAATTTAAAATCCAAAATAGAAGAGATTATGCCCTACGAAAAGTTAGAAATTAGCACACCAACACCCGTTTTTTCTTGGGCAAATCACTCTTTAGGCCCAGAAGAAACTAAGATGGCAAAGAATGTGGCATCGCTACCATTTGTGTTTAAGCACGTAGCCTTGATGCCAGATGTTCACTTAGGAAAAGGTGCCTTAGTGGGTTCTGTAATTGCGACCAAACAGGCAATTATACCGGCTGCTGTTGGTGTGGATATTGGTTGTGGTATGAGCGCTATCAAAACATCATTTACCGCCGAACAACTAGAAGGTAAACTGAAGAAAATCCGCCTGGATATTGAAGCAGCAATTCCTACTGGATTCAACGAAAACAAAGACGTTGAAAAATCTGTCACCAACTGGCAACACTGGGATGATTTTAAAGACTTGCATCGCGGGGTACAAGACCTACAAAGTAAAGCAATGAAACAGATGGGTTCTCTCGGTGGAGGAAACCACTTTATTGAAGTGTGCCTTGATACAGAGAATCAGGTTTGGCTAATGCTACATTCTGGTTCACGCAACATCGGCAATAAACTAGCCCAATGTCATATTCACACAGCCAGAGAATTAGCAAAAATGGCAGGTAATAAATTATCTGACCCTGATTTGGCTCACTTTGTCGCTGGTACGCCAGAATTTCAAGCATACTGGCACGATTTGCAATGGTCACAAAACTATGCGCGTGTCAACCGCGATGTGATGATGGCGCGTTTTAAGCGTATTGTCGAGAAGCATTTAGGAGGTGGGAAGGCAACTAAACCTTTATTGCAGGTTAATTGTCATCACAATTATGCCGAAAAAGAAGTGCATTTTGACGAGGATGTATACATTACTCGTAAGGGTGCAGTCCGCGCCCAGACTGAAGACTATGGGATTATTCCTGGTTCGATGGGCGCAAAGTCTTTCATCGTTAAGGGTAAAGGTAATGCCCAGAGTTTTTGTTCTTGTTCCCACGGTGCAGGGCGTTTAATGTCTAGAAATAAGGCAAAAAATATCTACACACTTGATGATTTGATTGAGCAAACTCAAGGCGTAGAATGCCGTAAAGATGAGGGTGTGTTAGATGAAATTCCTGGTGCTTATAAGCCGATAGAACAAGTTATGAAAAATCAAGCGGATTTGGTTGAGGTTGTAGCAACACTAAAGCAAGTTCTTTGTGTGAAAGGATAAATTTGTAGGGTGGGTAATCTCCACCTTTTTTATTTTTTTAAACACAGAGGTACGCTGAGAGAAGTGCAGAGGTACGCTGAGGAAGAAATAATTATTTTAAGTGAATCGACTGAACAAATAGAGGCATCTGCTAGTGCTAGTGAAAATAAATTAATGACTGAGGCTGCCCAATTATTAGGGTGCAAAGTCTACTATATCCCGCGAGATTTTGAACGGTGTGGTACAGCAGAAAATGCTCTTTGGCACATTCCTAACTATCCTCAAGCAACTGCTGGTATCTGAATAGGATATATTCCTGAGTTTGAGCGTTACAAAGCCATATATCATGGAGCTTTGGCTAAGGGCATAAAACTACTCAATACTCCTTTAGAACACCAGACAGCACTAGAGTTTGACCTATTTTACCCTCACTTAAAAGGATTGAAGCCGGATGTCTACATAGCACAAATTACAGCTTTATCAACAACAGAATAAGGAGTTTGGTGTGATGCTCTTATCTTTTTTGTTCTAGCTTGTAAGTGATTAATCGCTCTAAGCTTCGACTCTATTCAGCCAATTCATCAAATCAGCTTCACTGGCGAAATCTAGTAATACTTCACCCAAATCCTCTAACTCAGCCAGGGACAACTCTTGCAACCGAGATTGTAACTGAGAATTAATTGAGCCAAGCCGACGAGTTAATAGACGCATCATTAGCCTCAGTTCTGATTGCCTTCCTTGTTCAATGCCTTGTTCAATGCCTTGTTCAATGCCTTGTTCTCTCCCTTCTTGAAGTCCTTCTTGGAGAATTTCTTGATAAATGGCAGATTCTCTCATATCTTCTCTCCTCAAAAACTGACGAATGAGTTCTGGCTCAAATACCAACCCTGCTAGTAGTTGGGTACATACCGAAATACTCTGCTTGGTGGCTGCTTCTTCAATCATACTCACCTGAACTGCTACCTGTTGAAGTAAGCTTTGAGGAGAATCTGTTCGCGCCAAAGTTGCTAGAGGTAATAAACCAGGAGATAACATTAACGGTTCTGGATCTTGTTCCCAGATTCGGATGACGCGGTAACGGTGGGTAGTATTGCGGGCAGTAAATTCATTTACAAATACACCTTCTGAAGTTGTCGGTTTAAGGAAAATCACTACCTGCTCGATATCGCAATTGTATTGTCGATATAGCCGCACCCAATAGTCCAACATCCGCAGTGGCAAGGGTGGAGTCGATGCTGGTAAGGTTTGAAACTCTAAATGCAGTATTTGATTGGCAGTTTGCAAAAAGGTTACTGAATCGGCACGAATTGGTTCTTGATTTAATTCTGTTTTGAGAATCTGGATATCTGTTGCATCAGATGCGAGTAAGTAGCGGATAAAATCTTCTGGATACTGCTCAACCAGATATTTCAGGGTATTGTCGTATGTCACTTTGATATCAGTTTGGACATAAGAAATTTAAGTTTATACGAATTTGAAAAAAGAATGTAACAGATACAAAAGAAGGAAACCCAGATTAAATCAGGCTTTCTTAATTTTGAATTGGTATTAGTTATTGTTTGTTGTTAGCGCTACTCTACGAAAAACTGCTGCTCGCTCATAGCGCTAACATTTAAATTTGGTGTCTTTTCAAAATTACATTGTCAAAGATTGAGGATTTGTCTCAATCAATTTCGCTAAATCTTGCAAGAACGCCGCAGCATTAGCACCATAAATAATCCGGTGGTCAGAAGTAATATTCACCTGCATTTGTTGCCGCACGCCAAATAAACCGTCGGGTGTTGCTACCACTTGCGGACGGGATGCCCCGATCGCTAAAATTGAACCTTGTCCAGGCGGCAAAATCGCATCAAATTTGTCTACACCAAACATCCCCAAATTGGACAGGGTAAAAGTACCACTGTTATATTCTTGGGGCTGTAATTGTTTTGCCCTCGCACGTTCTACCAAAGACTTCCAAGTACGCGATAGAGAATATATATCCACTGCGTCGGCATTTTGCAGTACAGGCGTAATCAATCCGCCATCATCCATCGCTACTGCTACGGAAATGTTGATATCAGAATGATAGACAATTCCCTGATCTGAGTAGCTAGCATTTAACAATGGGTGTTTTTGCAACGTCACCGCTACAGCTTTCGCCAGTAGCGCTGTCATTGTCACGCCTTTGGATTTAATTTGTTTATAAAGTTTGTCTAATCCATCGGTGGTAATTGTATAACCGACACGGAAGACGGGCACGGATATGGTAGCTACCATGTTCCGCACTACAGCATTTTGGAAGGTAGTTAAAGCCACGACTTGACCAGGAACAGCCGCTACTACGGTTGTGGGTGCTGGTGTTCGAGGTGCTGGGGGTGCAGGGGCGCTGGTTGATACGGGTGCTGCTGGGGCAACTGGGGCAGTTGTGGGTTGTTTGCCCTGATTCGATAATGCTTCTACATCTTCGGCGACAATGCGACCGTGGGGGCCACTACCTTCGAGTGTAGTTAAATCAACTTTGAGTTCTTTGGCTAATTTACGGGCGCGGGGTGAAGCTACAAGCCTTCCTTCTTTGTGGTTAGACCCGTTTTGAGACGCTAAGGCAGGTGTTGCAGATGAGGCTGTGCCGGCGGCGATTGGTTCAGGGGAAGAGGTAGCACTAGCAGCCACGCTGCCGGAATTGGCAAGAGATTTCGCCTGTTCAATTTCAGCTTCCGTTTCGGCAATAAAGGCGATCGCAGATCCTACCGGGGCAGTTTCACCAGCTTGCACTATGATATAGGCAAGAAATCCCTCATAAAAGGTTTCTACATCCATATCTGCCTTATCTGACTCTACAACCACCACTGTTTCGCCTTTTTCCACCTTGTCACCTGGCGATTTTACCCAGGAAACGATTTTGCCTTCCGTCATGGTAGAACTCAGCGCCGGCATAAATACTTCGTGAATGCTCATAGGGTGGTTTGGGAATCAATGGTTTATGGACTTTAACAGCTTTTATCAGATCGAATTGTATCTTGGTGGGAGAGTTTTGGACTGGAGATTTTATATTTTGGTTGGGGAGTAGGCAGTGGGGGAGATGTAGCTTTAGCTTTCCTACGGAACGCTACGCGAACCCGCAGGGTGGGAGATGGGGGAAAGTTCCTAACTCCTAACTCTACCGATTTTAGATTTCTCCTTCAATCCAAAATCCAAAATTCAAAATCTAAAATTGAATAACTCCTAACTTTAGGAACCTAAATATAACTTAGAGGTCTATAATACACAGCTATCCTCAATGATTACTCAATATCTCGTTTTAGTCGTTAACTTGCAAAAACCACCACGAGTTGCTCACAGATTAAATGAGATTGCTATTTATATTTTTCATAACCATTGCTTAATATACAGGAGCTTCTCACAGGTAGAGGATATGGGATACAGTTCAATCTAGAATTCAAAATTGGTAATAAACCTATTTGAAATTCCTGTTTACTTTTATGTCGGCCAACTTGAAATTCTTTTTGATTGTGATACTGAGTATCTTTGCCACTGCTGGCGCTGGAGTTTATATTATCCAGCGCCAGCCATCTGCACCGATTATTGAGACTAGTGATCGGCAAACCCAGCAGGTGGCAGCAATCCATCAGTCTCAACAGGTTGTGGGATACTTAGAGCATTCAGATTATAAAACTATACCTCTAGAAAAAATCAACTCATCTCTCCAAGGTAGTGATCCTGCTACCCTTGCCCTGAATGCCTTTGACGACATCGCATCAGTGGGAGGAACGCGAAAGGTAGAGGTAGCTTATCCGCAACGAAATCAGTCCTTTGTGACGATTACGGAAATCAAGCGGGGTGATGATTCAGTTGGTACAGTTAAATATCGAGTTGAGATGACCACCTTTGGGCGATCGCTTTTTATTAGCTCTCCTCCAGTATGGCAAATTGTTTGGGCTGGAGTGAGGAGTTAGGAGAGACGCGATTAATCGCGTCTGTACAAGAGTTAGGAGTAGAGACGTGATTAATCGCGTCTGTACAAGAGTTAGGAGTAGAGACGCGATTAATTGCGTCTACAGGAGTTAGGAATTTAAACTCATAACTCATAACTCCTAACTCCTAAATTTTTAAATGTCGCCGCGAATTTCTTCTACAACGCCATCGCGTAGAACGATTTCGACCTGCATTTTGCTAATTAGGTTATCACCGATTTCTACCCGGAAAAAGCCTTCCATTTGGAATTGGTTAACTTCCTGATCCTGTTGAAGAAACTGCACTTGCTGGAGGTTTTGCAACAACTGATTTTTCTGCTCTAGCAGTTCACTTTTCTTTTGATTGACTTGGAGTTGGATATTGTCAATTTGTTGGAGAGTTTGGGGTCCAGGTGGTTGCAGACTCTGCTTTTGAATTGCCGCGACTGCTCTTTGTCCTTCGACTTCTAGCTGTTGCAGTTGCTGGTCGATTTGATTGATTTGCGTTTGCAGCTGCTGTTGTACTTCCTCTTTCCACAGGGGAGTAACAATGACTTTGACGTTAACGACGCGTTTCAGAAGCAAATTAGATTTGGAGACATCCATAAATATTTCACGTTCACTCTTGTAGTTGGCAGGTGGAATCATCAGGCAAACATGCCGTCAATAATATCGCGATAGCGTTCGGTGACGACGTGTCGGCGAACTTTTAGTGTTTGTGTCATCAAGCCGTTTTCGATGGAAAACTGTTCCAGAATGAGTTTGAACGTCCCGATGCGGTCATCCGGTCGAAAGCCTGGACGATTTTGCACTTCCCGATTCAATTCTTGCCGAAATAAATCCTGGATCATTTTACTCTGTAAGTCAATTTTTTGACTAGGTGAGGGAGTAACCTGATCATTCTGCGTATCCACTATCAGATTCTGGCTTGCTGCCCATTTTTCTAGGGCTTCGAGATTGGGGACAATTAAGGCTCCCAGGCTACGCTGATCTTGGCCGACGAGCATAATTTGATCGATGTATGGCGATCGCAAACACGCATCTTCAATTGGCTGCGGCTCGATGTTCTCCCCGTTAGTCAATACAATCGTATCCTTCGCCCTGCCAGTCAGCACCAAGTCGTTTTGTGGTGTCAGCCAACCCAAATCGCCGCTATCAAACCAACCTTCAGCATCAATTGCTTTCGCTGTCGCTTCAGGATTTTGGTAATAGCCTTGCATTATTTGCGGTCCCTTCAACAATACTAAGCCTCGTTTCTCTATTGGTAAAGGCGCTTTTGTCTCAGGATCTACGATTTTAGCTTCTGTAGCCGGAAGTGGTTGTCCTGATGCACCAATCAAATTCCGCCAAGGACGCCGCACATGAGTAACAGGAGAAGTTTCTGTCAAGCCATAGCCTTGCAAAATCTGCACACCAATAATTTCAAAGAAGTTATCTATGTGTCTAGGAAGCGCACCCCCGCCGCTAATCATCTGCTTAACTTCTCCTCCTGTGGCTTCCCGCACCTTGGCATAAACCAGTCGTTCTCCCAAGGCATGGAGGGGTAATAAAGCTGATGCTTGTATCCTAGCTGCTAATCGTTCGACGGTTGAAGCATGAAGATTATTTAAACTCAACCCTTGAGCAACTCGCCGCGCTTTGATATATTTTTCGCTAATGCCCAATAAAAAGTTAATTAGGCGTTGCTTATTTGCTGGTTGTTCGCGGAACTGCTTTTGTACTCCTTCATAAATCGATTCCCACAGGCGGGGTACACCCACCATGTAGTTCGGTTTAAATTGTCTCAAATCTCCTTTGACGGAGCGCAAGTTGGTATAAACTTGCGTACAACCTTGAGATAGTAGGTAATATTCAACAGCTCGTTCGTAGCTGTGCCAGGAAGGTAAGATACTGAGAACCATATCGCCCACGTTTGGTTGCAATACTGTCCCCATAGTTATTATTTGATGCATCAAATTGTTATAAGACAGCATTACACCCTTGGGTTTGCCCGTGGTGCCAGAGGTGTAAATTAGGGTTGCTAGAGCGTCACGATTTTGCAAGACTTGCACAAAATTATGATTTACCCCAATTTCGATCAACTGTACAAAGTTCAGCACCTTGAGAGTTTCGTCTGTTGGTGCTGCTTCGTCCGAAAGTAAGATTATCAGTTGAATTGGTAAATCATTGAGGCGATCTTGCAGTTTTTTAAGTGTCTTCAAATCCTCAACTACTATTGCCGTACTGCCACTATTAGCGATGATAAACAGCAGTTCTTCTTTTTCCGCTTGGGAGCTACGCACGGCATCAACTCCCCCAGCCGTCATTATCCCTTGATCGGCAATAAACCAGCGAGGACTGTTGTCAGCAATTAGGGAAATGCGATCGCCTACCTTTATTCCCAACGCCTGCAACCCAGAAGCAAATAGTTGCATTTGCTCTGCTAGCTGGGTATAAGTAATCACTACCTCTGGTTTAGCGTGAGGGCTACGGAGGGCGATAACATCACCAAATTGTTGAGCTGCCAAAGGCCAAATTTCTGGCAGCGATTCTACATTTGTGTAATCTACCAACCGCTTTAAGTCCTGGCGTTCTCGCTCACTGATGTTAGATAAAAAAGAAGACGCGGTTTGGGTTTTTGACATAACACCTTACCTAAATATCGTAAACTGATCGTTTTCCAGTTTATTTTGTTATTACGCTACAATGACCATCCTTATTATCCACATTCCCTTCTGTATATGATAATTCCAGGAATTCCACGTTTATATTTACAAAAATTTATGTTAAAGTTAATTTACATAGAGTGCAAGCAATGATTGTGTTTGCATCTAAGAACAGCGATGTCTACGACGGTCTACGCCTACGTTTCACAGGAGATGATTACCTATGAATTTGATAGACACTATACTGCTAACGCTGCTCAATATTGCTGCTTGCGTGGCGTTCCCTAAACTTGTAGCTATCCTTCTGGCTGATAAAACCAAACTTACTGAAGCGTTGCCGAATGGTTCCAAATTACAAACTGCCAGAGTCAAACTTACCAGTTTTCCTTATTGTACAGCTTATGGATTGACAGGTAGCCAATTTTGTAAATTTAGTCCTGATTTCTGTGCAAAGTGTTCTCCAAATTGATGGATTGTTTGCAAGTAAATATTACTTGGTATTTGAAGAAGACTTCAGAGATAACTCTGAAGATAAAGCCCTGGCGATTAGAAATAGCGGCACTTTCACGAAGTCCGCCTAGTGTCCAAGCTAGTAATTACTATTACTAAGAATTCCTACAAGTACCCTGACTAATTCTTCTAAGCCTTCTGGAACGCGATAAAGTTTAGTATCTTCTATGATATGTTTTTCCCGTCTTTGCAATAGTCCAAATTTCCAATCATATCCATTTGTAACAGCTCCATATAATATAGGGCTAGGGAAATCTACCCACTGGTCTAGTGCTAGTAATTCTATCGCCAGTTGACTAAATCCTCTTTTTAAATCTGATTGTTTTGCCTCAAGAACTAAAAGTGAATTCTGCGAAACTAGATAATAATTAAATGTACCTTTAAGCTGTTCATTAACATTAACAGCGTACTCAATATAAAGAATAGATTGTGTTTGGTCACAAACTTCTACAAGAATCGGAGAAATTAGCATTTCTCTAATAGCTATTTCTGCAACTGAATCAAAAATGGATATATTACGTTTTAGATAGCGATTTAGAAAGTCTAAATATGTTATTTCCCTTAGATAAGTAGGTAGTTCTAGTTGCTTGTTTTCATAGCTACAATTAAAATCTACGAGAATATCTTTGGTTATATAAGGTAGCTCAAAATATTTGCTAAATGTATAGCTTTGCCCAGGTTGGATAATCCGCTTACTAGTCATGTTCTACTCCCTGGTTTCAGTTCTGATTTAAGTCTAGCCAAGATCCAGCAGATTCAAAATTAAAAAATAAATTTTATACAGGGAAAAACTGGTCTACAGTACAGCTAAAACCAGCTAATAAAGGAGAACTTATATTATCACTACTAAATAGGGTTTCTACCAACTTAAGTTGATTTTGTTCGCGTCGATAGACTTCTAGTTTACGCGATCGCCAATCAGCAATCCAATATTCTTTTACTCCTCTGGAAGAATAAAGTTTAAGTTTAGCTTCCTTATCCCGTCTTTCGTCTGATTTGCTTTCAGACAAAACTTCGACTACTAAATCTGGTGCGCCAGTTAAATGTCCCGCTTCATCCAATGTTAGGGTCAAGGTTTCTTTAGTAGCCCAAACTACATCAGGAATCACGTTATCTGATTCGGAAAACAAAACGCCGGGGTTGATTACAGCTTCCCCTAAACCAGTAGACTCTGACCAAACATCAAGTTGTCGGAAAATTTTCCCACAAGTTTGCTGATGTTTAAAATGAGGTGCCCTGGTCATAAATAATTCTCCATCAACTATCTCGTAGCGCGTCCCTTCATTTTCTGCGAGGAGTTCCACATCGTGAATTGTCCAATGTACTCCTGTATTAAGCATTTGACTCATCGGCTAACTCCTTTAATCTGGCTTTTGTGTATAGCGTTTCTCGTTTGTATGAAATACACTCTGACCTCACTTCCATTCCTCTCTCCTAAAAGGAGAGAGGCTTTGATGAATCTTACTCCCCTTCCCTACAAGGGAAGGGGTTGGGGGTTCGGTCTGTATTAGACTCAACCCAGAAGCGCTATATTTTAATCATAAGATTTAAGTTTAACTTCCTTATCTAGTTTTTCAAAAAATAAATATATGAGCAAATAGTAAGACTTAAACAAAATGCACCAAATAAAACACAAAACCAGCCGCCCAGCATCAGAAGATTAAAGTTGTCTTGAGTGAGTGTCAGAAATTTCTGTTGAGAATCGTTTAGAAAGGGATTAATTTTGTCAGCAACTTTTTGTGCTGATGGTTGCCAGTATGAGGGTTGAGAAATGCGATAGTCTTCCCCATTCTTAATAACAGGGTTGACATAATATCGGTTCTCTCCACCATCATGAATTGCCTTAACTTTTACGCCCATCCACAAATCTAATTCAGAATAGATTTTTACAGAGGACTCCCACCAATCTCGATTAGTCAACTGACAATTGATCTGTTTTGGTGTTCGCTCACACGAGAAAGTTGTAATCTTCTCTGGTGCAGATATTAACTTGACTCCAAATGCAATAAGCGAAACACAAAAAAGCAAATATATAAAGTTAAAGCAATGCATTGATTTTGGCATATTTGAGAGTTTTGATTTCTCTCTCACGTTCATTTTATTGTCATTCATAACGAACCAATGATTGTTTTGGTTTGTATTACTCGTCCTAAGCAAATCATCACTTGCGATTTTCGCGCCGCCACTTACACCGTACTAAGCGAATTTCATCAAAACTGTAGCTTTCACCTAGTTGTTCTTTGATCGGAGTCAGGGAAATGTCCCCGAGTACTTCTAAAATTTGCCAAATTTTTTGTTGATGTTCTAGAGGTATTAATTGATTTAAATCAACTGGCTGATTTTTCTCAATTAGTTTTTCTAGATGACTGCTAACTGTTGCCGGACTAAGGTTGCGTTTTTGGGCAATTTGAGCAATATTTAAACCTTGTTGATGCAATTGTAATGTCTGTAATTCGGTGTAAGAAGATGAGTTGGGAGAGGATACATAATTATTATTAACAGATTTATCTTGCAAACCTTTTTCTTGGCGGTAGGCGCAAATTTCTGTAATAAACCTTTCGCCATATTGAGCGAGTTTGTGACTACCTACACCAGAAAGTTTGGCAAATTCAACTAAGGTTTGGGGTTGTACCTGTACCATCACTTTTAAAGTGGAATCGTGGAAGATGACGTAAGGCGGTACAGATTGTTCATCAGCTAATTGTTTACGTAGCGATCGCAACTTCTGTAATAATACTTCTGCAACTTCTGCTTTTTCACTCCCCTGTTCCCAGGTAATCTTTTCTACTGTGGTTACAGCTAGTGAAACTGGGCGTTGTTTTCGCATTACTTGCCAACTTAAGGCATTTAGTTTTAAAACTGAGTAACCATCGCTAGTTTGTTCTATTAACCCTTGATGTAAAAGCGATCGCCCCAACATTCGCCATTCATCTAGAGTTCTATCTTTACCAATACCATAAGTAGAAAGTTTATCGTGTTCGTACTGGATAATTTTGTCTTTTTTTGCCCCCCGCAACACATCAATTATGTGTAGCATTCCAAACCTTTCTTTGCAACGCGCCACACAAGATAAAAACTTCATGGCTTCAATTGTCCAATCTTGCATGGGTTTGGGATGACGACAATTGTCACAGTTACCGCAATTCCCAGCAAACCTTTCTCCAAAATAACCCAGTTGAATCGTTCGCCGACAATCAGTGCCTTCAGCATAATCGATCATCTGCCGCAGTTGTTGTTTGGCAATCAACTGTTCTTGAGGGTTAGTTTTTTGATCAATGCTCCATTCAATTGTTTTAACATCACCAAAGCTGAAAAATATTGTACACCGAGATGGTTCTCCGTCTCTACCTGCCCGACCCGATTCTTGATAATAACTTTCTATATTTCTGGGCATATCAAAGTGAACTACCAACCGCACATCTGGTTTATTAATTCCCATCCCAAAGGCGACTGTTGCCACCATAACTCGGACATCATCTCGAATAAATCGCGTTTGATTACTACTACGTTCCTCATCACTTAATCCGGCATGATAAGGCAAAACAACAACCTGATCATTTTGCAGTTTAAAAGTGAGTTCATCAACTTTTTTCCGAGTTAAAGAATAAATAATTGTCGAACCTTCAGTTTCTCGAATTAGTTCTAACAATTCGGCGTAAGCATATTTAGTTTTAGGACGAACATCGTAATAAAGATTTTCACGGTTAAAACTGGCGAGATGGATGCTAGGTTGCTTCAGCCCCAATTGTTGAATGATATCACTACGAACGCGATCGGTTGCTGTGGCGGTGAGGGCGACGGTAGGAACATCAGGATAGCGTTTTCTCAGAGATTTTAACTGGCGATATTCTGGACGAAAATCGTGTCCCCATTCAGAAACGCAGTGCGCTTCATCAATAGCAAAGCTAGAAATACCGATTTTTTCTTTAACTAAATCCAGAAACGGTAGAAACCTTTCACTGAGGAGACGTTCCGGGGCGACGTATAGTAATTTTACTTTCCCGTTGAGGATGGCTTCTTCCCGCGATCGCACATTGTAAGCATTCAAACTGCTATTCAGAAATGTCGCATTAATATTATTATTTCGCAGTGCTTCTACTTGGTCTTGCATCAAAGCAATTAACGGCGACACCACTACCGTTAAACCATTTTTTAACAACGCTGGTAGCTGAAAACACAGAGATTTCCCCCCACCAGTCGGCATCACAACCATTAAATCTCGATTTTGCAGCGCCTCTTCGATAATTTGCCGTTGTCCAGGGCGGAATTGGTCGTAACCGAAGTGATATTTTAGCGCTTGTTCGAGATGGGGATACTGAAGCATAGCGATCGCTTTTTCGGGGGCTGTCTGCGTGAGTAGTTATGAAGATATCAGTATTTTAACTCACATCTTCGGCAGCTTTGGTCAGGCTTGCATTTCTTTAGGGCGATGTCTACGACGGGCTACGCCTACGCACGCTGATTAACCTTCATGCTAGGAGCGATCGCTTTTTCGGGGGCGTTCTGCGTGAGTACTTATGAAGATATCAGGATTTTAACTCACATCTTCGGCAGCTTTGGTTAGGACTACGTTTCTGTTGGCGATCGCAATTGTCTTAACAGAAGTTCTCTTACCCAAGTTTTCTAAGCGATGCTTTCACTTAGCTGGTACTGGCGGTAATCGTGAGAGAATGGAATAATAATCTTGGGCAGCTAATCATGAAGCGAGAATTTAATGTGATTATCGAGCGGGATACAGATGGCTACTTTGTCGCTTCGGTTCCTAATCTTGCTGGGTGTCATACGCAAGCTAAATCTTTAGATGAGTTAATGGAACGTATCCGAGAAGCTATCGAACTCTGTTTGGAATTTGAGGAAGAACAGGATTCATTGGATTTTGTGGGTGTCCAACGAGTTGCAGTTGAAGTATGAGCCAACTGCCAAGTTTGACAGGACGTGAAGTCATTGCAGCCCTTGGCAAAATAGGTTTTGAAGTTGCTAGGGTGCGCGGAAGTCATCATATTTTGATACATAATGATGGGCGTCGAACGGTGGTTCCAATACATTCTGGTGAAACAATTGGTCGGGGTTTGCTAGCACAAATACTGCGCGATTGCCAGATAAGCCGTGACGAGTTTAAGTCCCTGTTATGATATATAAGGTTGCCTATGCGGTAATTGGGCATAGAGAGCGAGAAGTAGTTGGTAGGATATTAGAATATCTATGGGATGCGTATCGCGCAGCTAACGTACCGAACAAGATTAGGCGATCGCACGCTGATCAACCATCATACATGAGCGATCGCTTTTATTGTTTGACTCTCGCTATCAGATAAGCGATCGCACTTGGAATATGAGGCGATCGCACGCTGATCAACCTTAACCTTATTGTGGATATTTTTTTTCTTGTTTTTCAATAAACTCGTCCATTTCTTGATGTTGTATACCTTCTTTATCTAATACGCCCTCTAAGCGTGTTCTATGAAGGTTGCCTAATCCGTAAAGTAAATAACCTTTAGCTTTGGCTTGTTTAATATGTTGGTACATAGAAAAATCTCTTGCATTCTCAGCTTGCATTTCTGGATCATTTTTATCTTGACTAAAGTCCGGCTTATTGACTTCCCAATTCTCATCAAAATTATTTCTATCTTCTTCCTTCGCCTTTTCTTTTTTCTGTTTTATTTTTTCTTCTGCATGCTTTTCAAAAGCAGTACGAAAACCAGTAAAAATCTTCCAATTAGTTACGTTTTCTTTGTTTTCTAACTGTTCTCTATTATTATTCATGAGAGAATCAAGGATTAGACGATTATTTTGGTAAATCTGGTACAAACCTGAGTTACGATCACAATTAATGGCAACTATTCTCGCTGATTTCATTAGATATAGTTCAGAATCTCCTGCGCGTAAAAGAGCGTCAATAGATTTGAACCCATATAAAATTCTTAATGCTTTTGGATAAAAATCCTCGGCTTTATGACTATTTCTATTATCATCTACCAAATTCATTTTCTTATTAAATGTTTTCTCCCGTTCAGTAATTATCTTTTCAATTTCGGAATTCTTTTCCGGTGGAAATTCAACATATGCTTCATACATAAATTTCTTTGTATGTACTGCGTTTACTATATCAGTTAATGTAGTTCTCCTATGATTTTCTCCTAGTACAATTAGTTGATTCTCAAGACGGATCCAGGCTTTTTCCTTTTCCACAAATCCTATCTTTTCTGTCTTATCTTTGGCAAATTTATATAGTTCATCTTTACTATCAAAGTATCTGACTGGATCATCGGTTAACATCTTCTCTATTTCCCGTCCTTTTACACCTTTAGCTAAAAAATTATATTTATTATATTTAGTCTTTTCTCTATATTCATTGCCTTCATTTGTTTCAGACAAATCATTTTTTATCATAACTTTTCTTTGTATTAGCTCACCCTTATCTTCCTTAGACTCAAGTTTTTCTACACTAGATGACAGAGGCTTCATCTTTGAATTAATGGTACTTGATTGCTGCTGAGATTGAATTGCGTTCATCCTTTGCTGCACAACGTGTGTAAGCTCATGGGCAATTAACTCTTGCCCCCCTCGGCTCCCCGGCTGATACGCCCCGTGTCGAAAGAAGACATCCTGCCCCGTCGTAAACGCCTTCGCCTGTATCGACCGATTCAACTGGTCAGCCCGAGTATCAGTGTGAACCTTCACCCTACTGAAATCAGCCCCAAATCCTAGCTCCATCGGTTTACGGATATTCTTTGCCAATGGCTGTCCCCCACCCTGTACCTGATTGATGGATGCTTCCAAATCTTGTGTTGCTGCCATACCACCGTTTGACACACGACGCTGCACCATCGGTTTCATTTGCAATTCTTCATCAGGCAAAGACTCACCCTGAAGTTTATCGCTCTGTGGCTGATGAATCCTTTGCACAACCTGACGCGCTGTTTCGTCAGCTTCTTGCTCATACTTATCTCCAGGCTCACCAATTGTCAGCTTTGCCTGAATTGGTGTTGCTGTATCTCGGCTTCTGATTGGAATATTGGCAAAGTTATGACTAAATCGAGTTGCTCTTTCCAGTGGAGAATTCAATAATCCATCCATCTTGGCTTGCAGCACAGTCAGCCGTTCTTGCCCCTCTGGCGTAATCTTGCCATATTTTGCTTGTAATTCCAGTCCAGTTGCCTCAAACTTCTGTTCTGCAAAGGCTTCATCCTCTATGTCAGTTTGTGTCACAGGTGCAACTGATGCTTTTTGTATTTGGCTACCAAACGGTCTATACGCCAATTTAGGGTTTTGTTCTGCTGCTTGGGAATTCGTATTGATGGATGAGGGAGTCTTTGACAATCTGTTATACATTGTTTTTACAAGTACTGTACTTGGCAGTCAAGCTGACATTAAGTTTTCGGTCTACTGACTTTGAGTAATATCTTTATCGAAATGAATACATATGTAGTAGTCTATAGAATTATTTGTTTACTGAAAAACCTATTCATCTCTCTTCAGATAGAGATTACTATTGCTATAATGTAAAATTTAATTAATTATGCACAAAGTAAAATCTAAAATTCGCCTCAGCATCCACCTAACTAAACCACTGAATGGAAGCAAGAGGCTTGTCTTGCAGAATTTTTTCTACTGTTTGCAGAATATCTTCCACGAATATTAAAGGTTAAACAGTTACTAGATGCATTTATTCACTTTGGACTAGTAATCATATACAACTGAATAAATACTTAAAAAAATAAAATTAAATTTATATGGGTACAATTTTTACATAGAAATTAATCTTCAAATAAATAAAATTCGGTTATTCCGCCACTTTTATGGTAAGTAAGTGGGTCAAATTAAATATAAAACCTCACCCTGCCTCCGGTTTCCCTCTCCGATACTTTGGAGAGGGATTGAGGGTGAGGTTTGATCTTATATTTAATTACGCCTACCTACTTAGAGCCACTAAGCTTATTATCAAATAATGTACATGGAAATCATGAAAGCCGTTGTGTGTCAGGTTTTAAACCTGTCAAGCAACAAGTTTCTAGTATTACGTTCCATAAAAGAGCCGATAGAGCCTAAAATTCTTAGTGTGAAACTTCCGAGTAGCATTACTTCTTTAGTGCCAGAGTCAAACCATCTGCGATCGCAATTAAACTCAGACTAACTCGCTGGTCTTGATGCAGCTTCTGATTAAAGGCACGAATCCTTTTAGTTCTATTATCTTGCACTTCGGGGTCGGCAACCTTCCCTGACCAGAGAACATTATCGATCGCAATCAGTCCCCCCGATCGCACTAATTGCAGCGATCGCTCATAATAAGCATCATAGTTGCTCTTATCTGCATCAATGAAGGCAAAATCAAAAGTTTCCGCTTCTCCCGTTGCCAGTAACCGATCCAAAGTCTCCAAAGCTGGGGCAATGTGCAGTTGAATTTTATCCGCCACTCCTGCTTGTTGCCAATAGCGCCGAGCGATCGTGGTAAATTCCTCACTAATATCACAGGCTACTAGCTTACCGTCCCTCGGTAACGCCAACGCCACCACCAGGGAACTATAACCTGTAAATACCCCAATTTCCAAAGTTTTCTTAGCTCCTAGCAACTCTACCAGTAACGCCAAAAATTGCCCCTGTTCGGGAGCAATCTGCATTCTCCCGATTGGATGCTGGGCTGTTTCCTGTCTCAGTTGGGTTAAAATTTCCGGTTCTCGGAGAGAGACTGATAATAAATAGTCATAGAGGTTTTGTTCGAGTCCTAGTGTTTGAGTTGTCATAATATGCGTTTTTCTTTTGCCTAAATCCTCTACACTAATTCTCTGGTTTTATCATAAATATGCAGAAAACCTCGAAATGCAATCTTCAAAATCCAAAAAGTTAGGACTTACGTAAAACTAGACGCGCTCAGGGGCAATTCATGAATTCTCCCTACCTGACAACTTCCCTCTCCTTGATAATGAGAGGGGCTGGGGGTGAGGTTTAAAAATGTACTTCATGTAAACGAGAACCGCTATATTGACAGTTTAAATAAATTCAACCTATCGTCTGGAATAACACTCGACTGTTGTGTAATAACTTCATAATTGAACTTTGATCACCCAGAGGTTTTTGTCATGCTTATCGATCTATTGAGCCGCAAAAAAACTCATTTTGTTTTGTGGCGTCCGAGTGTTTCAGAACTAGCTCCCACTCTCTACATTGGCAATACTGCTCCCGAAAGCCCAGACAGATTAGCTCAATTCAAAGAAATTCCGCTTCGTCAATCAACAGAATTTCCAGAATTGTGGGAAGTTTCGGCTCAAGAATCTGGTCTAACTGAAGGACAGGTGTACTTTTACTGGTTTAAAGTCCGCAACGCAGATCCTTACGACTCTGCTAATGCTAACCAAATTCTCTACTGCACAGATCCAACAGCAACGACTGTGGATCGACGCTTACTTGCACCAACGCCGTCAGAATCGGGAGGCGTTACTAGCTCCGATCCGGCAAGTGTCGTGCTTTATCAAAATGGGACGCTGATTCCCTGTGATCCCGAAGGGCAAACTGTAAACTGGGAAGGCGATGCTCCTTTAGAGACGCTGCCAACCAATAATCAACTGGTGATTTACGAATTACCAACCCGATGGACAAAGATTAACTCAAATGGATTGATTGAAGAAGGAACCGGCACATTTCGTGACATACTGGCACTGTTGATCCCAGAAGCGATCGCTCCGACTTTTCCCATAGTCAGCGCCTTGAATGACCGCGCTCATCTTGTGGAACTGGGAATCAACGCCCTAGAACTTCTGCCACCAGAAGATAGTGATGATAATCTCAATTGGGGCTATGGTACAGGAAATTATTTTGCAGCAGATTTTGATTTAGGACGCCCAGATAGCCAGTCAGCACCGACTGCTTCGACTGATTTAGCTAATCTGATCAAAGTTTGCCATCAGCAAGGGTTGCGCTTTTTTGTGGATCTGGTGATGGCATTCTCGCGGAATAATCCTTACCATAACGTTAATTTTTTGGAATTTTACATCAAATGGGCTAGTGGTGATCCAGAACAAGGGTCAAGAGATGGCTTTGGTGGCGATTTATTTAAGTACAACTATTGGGTAGAGGGCTATAACCCGATTACTGGGCAAAAGTCCTGGCTTGTCCCAGCCCGTGAATATTTAAAAGCCCATATTGCCCACTGGTTGGAATACTATCGGGTTGATGGTCTGCGGTTGGATAGCGTCAACAATATTGCCAACTATGACTTTTTGCAGGAATTCAAGGATTTTGCCCGCAGCCTTTGGGACAAAAGAGGCGGAAGTAGCGTTAGCGTTCGCGCAGCGTCTCGTAGAGAAGCGGTAGCGACGTTAGGAGCGTCTCGCTTCCTCGTAGTTGGCGAAGAGTTGAGTGTACCCCTATCTCTCATCCAACAAAATCGTCTGGATGGACTTTGGAATGAAAAGTTTAAGCAAATCATCCGACAGGTGATTTTAGGTAAGAATGCCTGGGATGAACCTAGTTTTGAATGGAGTATCCGCAAACTAATTGATTGCCGAAATTTAGGCTTTACAGATGGTTCTCAGGCGGTAAACTATATAACTTCCCATGATGTTGGCGGTTATGGTAACGAGCGTTTTTTCAGCTACCTTGTTAGTAATGGAATTGATCATACTGAACCGCGCATTAAGTTGGCATTTGTCTGCCTGCTTACTTCTGTGGGAATTCCCATGATCCTTGCCGGAGAAGAATTTGCCGATCAGCAGGATTTGCCACCAACGGATGAGCATAAGCAGATTGACCCAGTTAACTACAGCCGTGTGAATGATGATTGGCGGCAACGAATTTTCCAATACGTTGTTAGGTTGATTCGCTTGCGTAAAGCTTCAGATGCTTTAGCTGTAAATGATACTCAATTTATTCATGTTGACTTTAATGATGGTAAACGAGTTGTAGTCTGGCAGCGTGGTAGTAAAGCTGATGAATTAGTAGTCGTTGTGGCGAATTTCTCTGACTATGGCACTTCTGTTGGTTCTGAGTACAGAGTCCCGAATTGGCCTGCAACCCCAGTTGGCAAGCAGTGGAAGGAAATTACTCAAGAGCGGATAGTTCCATCTGAATGGGTAGGTAGAGAAGGTATTTTCCCGTGGGAAGCTAAAGTGTACGCTCTAGTTTAATTTCAATGCCGCTCAGTGAAAGAAATGTTAGGTCAGGTTTGGTACTTCAACCTGACTTAAAGCGATCGCAAGACTAATGATTGTGTCAAAAGCGATCGCCCAGGATATTTGTCCATAAAGTTACTAACTGTGTAGAGATATTGCATAGCAAGTCTTTGTTTGAGTTACTCGCCTAAACCCTTCTAGAATTAAAACTATCGTCGGAAATTTTATTAATAAACTTGCTTTGATTCTGGGAGGTATGATGAGTCGTCCAATAATTCTTGGTATTGTCGGCGACAGCGCTGCTGGGAAAACAACACTAACACGAGGAATTGCTCAGGTACTCGGCCCAGAAAATGTCACGATCATTTGTACAGATGATTATCACCGTTACGATCGCCAACAACGTGCAGAAATTGGGATCACTGCTCTCCACCCGGACTGCAACCACTTAGATATTATGCAGCAACACCTATCGCTGCTACGCACAGGACAGCCAATTCTGAAGCCAGTTTACAGCCATAAAACCGGCACATTCGAGGCACCACAGTACATCAAGCCGAATAAATTCGTGATTATTGAGGGATTACTCGGTTATTCTACTCGTGCTGCGCGTGACTCTTACGACGTGAAAGTTTACCTTGCACCCCCGGAAACACTACGCGCTAAGTGGAAAGTTAATCGGGATACCCAAAAGCGTGGCTACAGTGCTGAACAAGTGTTAGCGGAACTAGAAAAGCGCGAACCAGACTCAGCACAATTTATTCGTCCGCAACGGCAATGGTCTGATATCGTCATTAGTTTCTACCCGCCCACTGAGGACGATGGTGAAACTAATGGGCACCTAAATGTGCGTCTGGTACTACGTCCGACAATTCCCCACCCAGATTTTACCCAGATTATCAACTCTGGTTATGGTAATTCCTCTTCAGCGATCCGCTTGGGGCTAGACAGAGATATGAGTAAGCCCGTAGATGTCTTAGAAGTTGATGGTCATGCCACCTTAGAACAGGTGAATCAGCTAGAGCATATTATTTGTTCCGATATGCCTCATTTACGAAATATTTGCAATCGTGAAAGTAATCCAGAACTGGGTAAAATTGCTGGTACAACTGGGGAAACAATCCAAAGTTACCCTCTTGCTCTCACCCAGCTAATCATTACCTACCACATGCTCAAAGCGACGCAAATGTATCAATAATTGGGATAGAGAGTGGGGAGTAGGGTAAGTTTTTCAAAGCTGCAGCACTGCGAATTTCATAGTTTAGTGGGATGCTTGACCCTTCTGATTGATTCTGTAACCAGGGAATTACTAAAGTATTTGGTAGCCTATGCCCCATAGACGTAAAATATCACGACAACCATCATCAAAAGCGTCTTGAAAATTGATCATTTGAAAGCTCGATAACACCCAAGAAAGCTGCTCATAATCACAATGCTGATAGATAATTGGAACAATCTTATTTTCAAACCGATTCTGTTGGAGGGCGAATATTAACTCCCGCTTAACCCACATTGAATCTACAGAGTTTGGAGACAGTACGACAAGGAACCAATCACATCTTTTTAGTGCATTTCCAATCTCATCATGCCATTGCTGTGCGCCTAAAATGTTCGTTTTGCTATACCAAACTGGAATGCCATGATAACGCAGAACCTCTACCAATTTAGAAACAAATTCTTGATCTCGGCTTGAATGGGAAAGAAAAGCTTCACTTGGGATCATTTTTGGAAACTCCACTCCTGTTAAGCAGCAGCTTTTTTGAGAGCTTGGGTAATATTTCTCAAAGCTTCCTCATCGTTCTCAATATTTGATATGTAAATCACCCCAAATTTCTTCAGAATCCAGGGAATTTTCAGTTCTAATTCAGAAAGTTGTTCAGAAGGAGCAGCAAGGACAGGAATTACTCGGCCTTTATAGCCCTGTTCGCCTAGAGCATAGCCTACTTCGGCATTTATGTAGGGAGAATCAACCGAGTTAGGCGTCAGTAAAACAACCATTGCATCAGACTCTCGAAGCTCATTAGCAATAAGTTCTGCCCAGTTATCGCCCGGAAAGATTTGAGTATCGTTCCAAACTTGGAAATCTGCATTTCGCAGAGCATCAGCAATTTGCCTAACTAAATTTGTATCTTTAGAACTGTGGCTGATAAATACATTCATCTCATCTTCTATCTCAAATGTGTTCAACTAATAGACTAAATCCAATTTTATCTAAATTTTGTGGCAAGTATTTGGAAAGATGGTGTTATTAAAGGTGTCTCTACAGAGGAACTAGAGATAAAATTCCCCATAATTAAAGATTTTCTCAAATAAAGATGATTTTTAGAGCAAACAAGGGATAAATAAGGATAGTTACATCTTTAGTGACGATTTTCTTAGTTTTCTATGACCTATTGCCTCAGAATTGCCGACTTACCTACAAATGAGCGTCCGCGTGAGCGATTAATGACGCATGGTGCCAAAATTTTAGCCACAGCAGAGTTAATCGCAATTCTTCTAGGCACTGGACAAGGGCCAGGGAAACTCTCGGCTGTAGGTTTGGGACAATATATTTTGAGCGAATTAGCCAAACACCAACGTGATCCTTTGGCAGTTATGCGAGAAGTTACCCCTGCTGAATTGATGCAAATTTCTGGTGTTGGCCCGGCGAAGGCGACAAGTATCTTAGCAGCAATTGAATTGGGCAAACGCGCCTTTCAGTCTCGTCCCAATGATGGCACATTAATTGATAGCCCACTTGCTGCTGCTGCTACCCTCAGTCAAGATTTGATGTGGCAGATACAAGAACGTTTTGCAGTGGTGCTATTGGATGTTAAAAATCGCTTATTGGGTACGCAAGTAATTACCATTGGTACTGCAACCGAAACCTTAGCCTCTCCCCGTGATATCTTTCGAGAAGTTATTCGTCAAGGTGCAACGCGGGTAATAGTTGCCCACAACCATCCTTCTGGGAATCTTGAACCCAGCCAGGAAGATATAGAATTGACGCGTCAGTTATTAGCAGGGGCGCAGCTTTTGGGCATTCCGGTACTAGATCATCTGATTTTGGGAAATGGCAATCATCAAAGTTTACGGGAACTGACAACCTTGTGGGATGAGCATCCACAGGGGGATTAAATAATTCGTAATTCGTAATTAAGTTTTGCAACAAAGATTTAGATCCCGCCACAAAACTTGCTGCTTGTTAGAAGCTCAAGCAACTTAAACCCCCAGAATTTGTGAAAAGGGAGCATCTCAGTTTTGCTCCCTCTCCTTACTAAGGAGAGGGCTGGGGTGAGGTTTAGGCATTCTACGAAAGTGAGATGCCCCCGATTAAATTAACAGGACGCAAAGATCCAAAGAGCTATTTCATGAATTTTGAATTGTTAAGCTTCATCTACCCAATAAAGATAATATCGTTCACTATCCACCCAGGCTCTCTGAAAATCTTTGATCGGAACAATCTTTAAGTCATTGCGGTTGATATTCAGTTTTTTATTTAAAATTAGCAAAATTTTCTTTTGCTCATCTTGATTTTTGAGTAGAGAATTAATTTGGCTTAATATCTCCGTTTGTTCGACTTCTTGACGACCTTTTTTAAATAGGGTAAAGCTTCCCATTTTCTGAAGCTCAGGATAGTAAAACTTTCGATTGAGATAACCCGCTAAAGGAGCCATATTTGCATCTCGACTGGCAACAATAAACTCATTCTCTAACCTAGCTTTTTGAATATATTGGGCTGTTTCTCGACTTGCAGAAAATGGTACAACTAAATCTCTTGAAAAACTATAAATACCTCCTCCAAACTGGACATAAAGAATTAACATCAAAGCGATATGATGCCATTTGTTCACAAATTCAATTGAATTGGGACGAATAGAAAACTTGTTGAGTAAAACTGTAGACTCTTGATAATAACTTCCCAGCCATAAAGCCGCTATCAGAACTAAATAGAAATGCCCAAAATGCCGAGGCATACCGAGAAATCTGAAGTAGGTAAAGGCAAATATTACACAATTTCCTATAATGTAGAAAAATAGAGGAACTGGTTTTTTAGATAATTTAATCAAGTTTAAAATTACAATGAATAGAGCAATTGCCGCACAAACAATTAAATCTAGCCATCTTTTGTGTGCAGGAATAATTAATAAATAACTACCAAAGACTCTACCTATGCTTCTCAATAAATGACGGATATCTAGTTGCATTATCCAACCATTATTTAACCCACCATAAAGATAACTATCTATCGGAGGAGTAAGAATATAAATGGATAAAATAAAAGACAATGTGATAAGTACAATACTTAAAAATAAGTCATACTTTTGGCTTTGACTAAAATAATGCTGGCGATGTTCGCTATCAAAACAAAATTCAGCTAGTAAAGTCAATGATAAAGAAAATGATACCAATAAACCATAAGCACTACTATTTGCTAGTAAACCCAATAAAATTGCTAAATAAACATAAGTTATTTTTCTGGATGAAAAAACCGTACAGAATGCAAAAATGAACAACATACTAAAGGCATAATTTCGAGAAATTAAAAGATATTCATAAAAAGGAAAAAACCCAAAGGAAAATAGAAATTTTTGTTGAGAATTAAAAGGGCTATATAGGCAAAAAAGAGCAACTGAAACAACTGTAATTGCCCAATGAAAAATTTGCATAATCATCGGATTATCCACTATTTTTCTGAGAATTGCCAGAGAAAAATACCAGAGAACAGGATGACCTTCATAATGAATATTTGCAATTAAATCGCTTAAAGATTCACTATCTCTGACAATCAGCCAGGGATTTAGTTCATCTCGCCACATCGAATGGTTGAGAATACCTATTAAACCAAGAACAGAAAAAATAATGATAATAAACCAAGGAGAATGAAAAGGCAATCTCGAAGTATATTTGATAATTTTTGTGTTTAGCATTATTAGTTCAGAATGAAATTTATCAGGTCAACCTTCTGTTTGATTATTCGGCAAAATATTCTCAAGCATAGACGCTAATTCTTTATTTAAGCGACCAGATTTGACAAATTCTGCATAAGTATCTGCCTCAATTGCTAACAGTTCTCGTCGTAATTGTTCCGTTATAAAAGTCTGAAGATTAGGGTACTGATCTTGTAATTTGTCAATTTTCGTCCGTAAATCTGCAAGTTCACCTTTAATTAGTGTCTCATGATAACGGCGAAACTCTGGGTCGATACCGGGGCGTTGGTCTGCCTGGAGGTGTTGCAAAACACGTTCTAGAGCGACATGACGGGCAACTAATTCTAAATATTGCTCACGTAAGGGTGCATCACCTAGTAAATTGAGTTTTTCCAGCAAAGGTTTGATGGTCAATCCTTGAACAAGTAGAGTAAATAAAACTACTCCAAACACCGTAGCGATGATTTTTTCTCGCTCTGGCATTGTCGTTGGTACACTCAATGCCAGGGCAATGGAAACGGAACCGCGTAACCCACCCCACCATAGAATAGTTTGTTCTGGTAATAGAAATTTCGGATTTGGTGATGCTAACGCTTAATTTCCTGAGAATGTAAATAGCAATTGCTCGCATCACAATCATTGCTGCCACTGTCACCATAATGATTTGCAGGTTTTCGCCTAAACTAGCAAAGCGTATTTGGTCGCCAATCAGCAAGAAGACAATTGAGTTAACAAAGAATGCCAAAAATTCCCAAAATTCGGAGATAATAATCCGGGTGCGGGGATTCATGCCGATACGAGAGCCAAAGTTGCCCAGAATTAAACCTGTGGTGACAACTCCAATTACTCCAGAACCGCCTAAGTCTTCGGTAATCAGGTAAGTGCTGTAGGCGGAAACTAGGGTTAAGGATTGTTCCACCAAGGGCAAATCAAAGCGCTGGGTAAAGTAGGAAATGCTAAATCCGATAAAAGCTCCCACCGCTACACCGATACCAACAACTGAAAATAACTTCACTAAAATTGGCTGGAATTCCAATTCCACAGTTCCCAAAGATAACGCCACCAAAAAACCAAAGGCAACTACAGCCATGCCATCATTGAACAAGCTTTCGCCTTCCATTAAGGTGACAAGACGACTATCTATGCCCAGTTCACGAAACAAAGCGGTGACAGAAACAGGGTCAGTTGCAGCAAGGCTGGCTGCGATCAGTAAAGCTGTACTTAGGGAAATGCCAGCGAGTTGATTGAGAACGATCGCTACCCCGGCGATCGCAATTACCACCCCAAACACCGCATATAGGCAAATAGGTACTAAATCCCGCTTCAGTTCTGACCATTTTAAATTCCATGCGGCTTCAAACAATAGCGGTGGTAAAAAAATGAACAAAATTAATTCCGGGGAAAGGGTTACTAAACGGACATCCGCAAACGCTAACCCTAAGCCGACAATTACCAATAGTAAGGTGTAAGGTATATGGCGAAACCAGCTAAATATCTGCGGTAGTGTCGCCACACTTAGAGACACCGAAAGCACCAACAGAAACTGCTTAAGATTGTTTGTAATAATTTCCTGGGCGATCGCTGATTCAAGCACCATAGCGAAATTCCTGGTATGATTTTACATTTATTACCTCCTGTGCGTTAGCGAAGCTTCTCCAAATGAGGTTCGCTAGCTTTGGTTTATTGTCCAACACTGCGGCCTTAATTATTGATGCCATGATTATTGCACCTCTGATGTTGCCAAAGCGAAAAACTGAAAAATTGATTGCCGATTTAAAAGCAAATGGAGAAAATGAATGAAATTGGTTGAACGCCTGTTAGCAATATTAGAGAGGTGCTAGAACACCGATTCAGTATTCAGAGTCATGACGAAAAATTTGGGTTTATTTTAGAGGATGTTTGAAAAGTTCTTTGTGATGTATCAAAGACTTGTAGATCCTCCTAAATCCACGCCACATGCTATCCTGCGGGTTCTCCGAAGGAGTACAATTCGGGAAACCGCAAGGGCGCAGTGGCTTCCCGATAAATTGGGAGACTTTGATTCCGGTTCCCCCTTTTTTAAGGGGGGTTAGGGGGGATCTTTATACAACTTGATACTTTTCAAACAACCTCTTAGGTGCAAGCAGAAAGCTCTAAATAATAACAGTTATGAGAGATAAATAATATGAACATACTTCAAAAACTACTTATTCCAATTCTGGTTGTTATTCCTGGCATTTTTTTTATAGCCTACTGTTGGGTTGGCAATATTTTCCCCTTACTACTTGGCGAGAAAATCTGGTTTCATAAAAACCCTGATGTAATGGAAAAAGAAGTTCTACACACATTACCTGTCGGCAGCTCCGTTGATAAAGCTAAAGTAATAATGAAGCGAAATGGCTTTAAATGTGAAGATGTCCAAAACGGAGTCTATTACAGATATAGAGATATTAGAATAGATTACAGCGAAGGTACTGAACATAGCCACGTAAATTTTCTAGACTGTAGAATTAATAGACTTTCCCTAATTAACACGCAATACTGGTGGACACAAATTGAGTATAGAGATAAAAGTGTTACACATATTTCTGTGTCATATCGTAATGTAGGACTTGAATTTGTCTAATTAGTCGTGTCTGAAAAATAGAAAAATACTAGTGTACGTACATGACTGTTCCTGATATTTTTGGATTTAAACGCAAAGGAACGCATTCGCAAAGCGTCTCGCAGAGAAGGAAACACAAAGGAAAGGTACGCAGGGTCTAATACGCTTGGGTTAAGGCTTAACTCTTTGTCAAATTCAATTTTTTTTAACGTAGACGCGGAGCGGCTTGCCGCAGGCTACCACCTTCTCTGCGAGAGGCTTCCGCCAACGCGTAGCGTCTCGCAGAGAAGGACGCATTCGCGTAGCGTCTCGTAGAGAAGAACGCATTCGCGCAGCGTCTCGCAGAGAAGGAAGAAATGCTTAACTGAACTGTATTGACGCAGAGTCTTGCTAAGTTAACTCGCTACAAATTAATGAAATGCTGTACTTAGCACTAATGGAAATAACAAAATTATTCCAGCAGAGATTTTTTCAATTGTAATTTTTAACCTGGTATTTTTCGAGCAATTCTTTAACTTGAGCAGCCACCAAAGGATGTGGATCTTTTTCTAACTGGGGAAGGATTTGCAGGAGAACGCGATGTGAAACCATATTTAAGTATGCGATCGCAGCTTCTCTAACAAAGCCGGTTGGATGACGCAAACTCACTAAAATCTCAGAACTTGTCAGTGGGATGCGAGTCACTTTAGCCAAATGAAAACAGCAAGCTAGACACCAATCAGAAAGGAAGTTACTTAACATCAGCAATCTGTGGAGGCGATCGCTAATTACCATATTCTCATATTCTCCGATCTTCGCTTCTATAAGATGTTGCAATTTTTCTGACTGCGGTCGGTTATCTAAAATATTCAGCAATAAAGACTTTGAAGACAAAGTTATGGTATGCTCTAAGATTTCTAACCCCCGCGCTAAGTTTACCACTGAGAGCGATCGCAGATTGAACGCTGCTGCCTGCATCTTTTCTGGCGAGTAAAGCAGTTTTAGTAGCAGTAGTAGCCGCTCTTTGACATCCAATTCCAATTCTAAAAGGGCGCGTTCGAGTAATTCACAAACAATCACAATCCTCTGACTGGATTGATGATTTTCTTTTTGGTCTAATGTTTTAAAGTCAATGTATGCGGCGTAAATCTCACCTAAAAACTTTAATTCCTGCTTGATTAAATTTTCTACCCGACTTTCATAAAATCGATCAACTAAACCTGTAATTCCTGGTTGTTTATGTATTTTTACTAAGCTGCGAAGAATATGATCCCTAGTAATACCACAAGATGTTTCCAAATTTTCCCATAAAGTCTCCAATGCTTCTTGGGTGCCAATTTGAGCAATGGTGCGCCAAGCGTACATCCGCACTACTTCCGGTTTATAAATATTAGTAGCCAACCGCAACAGCATTTCTAAAGCTTCATTTTCCAGTCGCACTAGGGCTGACATTGCTGTACTGCGGGTTGATTTGTAATAAAGTGCTGCAATCAGTGCCGAATAGTACTCTTCTAAATGAGTCGCTGCAATCATTTCCAATACGGCACAGCGCACCCGTAAAGACTCATCTTGTAATAAATTCGGGATGTGAATCCGCAACGCCTGCAAATAAACTGCTTCTCTGAGCGCCCTGACTCCATTCACGCGTTCGCGTTCTAGCTTATGAGTCAACATCCGGCGCATGGTTTGGGTAGCTGCTACCTTTTGCATCGGCGTTCCCTGACGTAAGACTAAAGCGGCGGCGGTGGCGCGGATGAGTGAGTTTTGGCGGGGGTTCAGGTATTCTTCTAGGAGGCTTAAATTCGGATTTGGTTCAGCCAGCCAAATGTATCGCAGTGCTAAAGCAAAAACTTCGGGGTTAGTTTCTTGAGATTGTTCTAACAAAGGACGGATGGCGGCTAGATAAGTGGGATTTGCACCTGCCATCAGCATCACTTCCAAACTTTGGCGCTGCAAATCTGGGGTTAACTTAACTAGTAGAGGTGCTAAAACCTCCGCAGCTCCTGGGGAGTCTATTTGGGCTAAAAGTTCAATGCAAGAGCGTTTATCAGCCTCGCTGCCTTTTTCTGCTAAAGCTTTGACTACCCCCTGCTTGAAGAATCGTAAGCCCACATTGGTTGCACTCAATTGACCCCGGGCCACACTCAAGACTAACAGTTCAACATAGCGCGATCGCAATTCCCAAACTACTGTTAAACAGGTGCCAGCGATCAGCATTGTTTCTGCTACCAACACCCATTTTTGCATTGGTACAGGTACAAACCGCCCACAAAACAATAGAGTTACAAAAATTAGCGCTCCTGTCAAACCTGTAGCGATTGCTTCGGCAGTTCCACCAGATAAAGTCTGCATCCGGCTGCGAATTGCCTCTGGAATCGGTTGGTACAAGATGGGTCCGCTACTCATGACAAAGGTGTAGCGCAGAAGTTCATCGCAGAATTTGACAATTATCAGACCCCAGAAAAAGCTTTGCGATTGCATGGCTGGAATTAAATGCAGCAATACCAGCACTCCTGGTAGGGAAAAGCCGACGGTGATTGGTAAAAGCGTGGCTGTGAAAAATACTCCCATCCGTTCGATGATTCGGCTGGAAACAAACCACTGCAACGACAACTCACACAGTCCTAACATCCCCCCAAAAAGACCCAAGAAACTAGCGAGTTCTCGGTCACTCAAATTGGCTTGGAGTTCACGCAGATATTGAAAATCTACTAACAACCCAATGACTTGCAATAAACCCACAAAGGCAAACAACGAAAAGACATAGCGCTTCAGTGGACTTTTAATAAAACGCTGTCGTGAGCCTTGTTCTTCAGGAATTAGTCTTTGTGGGGTTTCAGGAAAAGCTGCTCGATAGTGATTAGTTAAATAAAATAGAATCCCCGATCCGAATAAAATCACTATACAGGCGATGAGGATAATCTTATTCAGCGAGGTGTATTGCACTAGCCAAGGTAAACTAAAACCACTGATTACATCTGCTACCAAAAGACCACTACTCACCAGTGGGTAAGTGCGCTTAATCTCCCGAATGTTAAATAGTTGGTTGGCGACGATGGAGGTGTTAAGGTCATTGACTACATAAAGTGCATCTACCCATAGCCGCAGCAGAAATACCGAAATCACTGCCAAGTAGGAAAAATGCGATCCCCAACGGACTAAAATTAATAAAACTAATGGTATCAACATGCAAGGTGCGATCGCTACAATCACCCGGCGTAACGGAAAAATCCTTTGCAGCCAAGAGTATAAAAAAACCAGTCCTGCACTCATTGCAGCACTGAAAATATACATCCACGGCAGTAGGTTAGTCCCATATTCATCTAAAAACAGCGCCACTGTACTGTCCTCTGCCCACCGCAATCCTACAGATACAGTTGTGTAAAAAAGAAACATCAACTGAGTTCGTTCGCTCTCCTCTGGTCGGAGATTCACCCACTGTAGTAGTCGTGGTAAAGCAACTTTATTTGCCGCCAACCAGTGATTTTTCAGTTCCATGCAATTTTATTTTCTGGTAGGATCACCGTGTAAGGGGAGCGTGGGAGCAGGGGAAGTAAATTCTCTCTCATCTCCCACCCTGTGAAAAGCTAAAGCTACATCTCCTGGAAATAGCAAAAGTCCTGAGCAACTGAGTATTATGTTTCCCATTCCGGCTTCAGGACTATCGATTTTAGATAAATTTAAATGGACTTAGAGGTAGAAGGACGCAGATGTGCATTGGTGTAAACTTAATTAGGGCGGGCAAGATGCCCACCCCACAAGAGTTCTGTTTAATTCGGTTATGCAAATTAGATGTTTTTCAGCTTATCTCATTACACAAGGAGTTAAAGGAATTATTAACTTGACCAAGGTTAATAGCTTTGAAAACGCATTTCACTAGGTCGGGAACAGCTATATATTTCAGTTCTAATAATTGAAGAAAATTGAACTTGCACTAACCGTCAATCCGTCAATCAAGTTTTTGGATGATAATAACTCGGCTAGAATCAGAAAAAGCTCCGGCGTAGCCCGTCGTAGACATCGCCTAATTCTCAAACAAACTAATATCAACGTGAAAAAAGTTGCCTAAGTCCTTAGCCATCTCCTGGGTAATTTCTTGTTTTCCACTCATAACTTGAGAAACAACCTCTCTTGAACCAAGAATTGCTACCAACTCAGCTTCATTAACACTCTGAGCATCAATCAGATGGAGAAACATTGAGTGTGCCGTTGATTCTCCCAACAGCTTTGTACCAGTTGTTAAACGCATCACAGGAATCAGCATAATTTTGGCAAAATTCGCGCAGCTTTTTACGACTAATGATGTGCATTATAGAAAATCTCGGTAAGCGTAAAACTCAGCGTCTTTAGACCTGAGATATAAGCGACATTTCGGCACTTCGACAAGCTCAGTGACCACAAGCTCAATGACCACTCGTGTGACTTCAGTCACCTAAGTTTTTCTTGATTCTCCCCTACTTTGTGATATATTAAAATAATAAACAGTTTCACCTAACAAGAAATATAAAACTTCAAAAAACAAGTTTTCTAAGCGGTTACACCCTCCTTAAATGTAGACAGCGTGAAGAAAAAGTAAGTTTGCGAAGTTTTCTAGAAAGGTGAGAAAGTTTCAAAAGTAAGGGGAAAGCTTAAGAAACTTAAGCTGACTCACTAGACGGTGTTTGACCACCTTAGCGAGAATTAGATTAAACTAATTCTGTCTGTAGAATCTCAGTGGCTAAAGCTACAGAGAGTGTCAAATCTAGCTCAACTGTGCCACAAGTTGATTTTCCAACAGCGTATCATTCGTTAACAAGTCCTCAACGGTGATTCGCAAAAAGCGTTGCTCATCAACTTGAAAAAGGATTTTTATCCGATCGCTTCCAGGATATCCGGCTGGTGTCAGTTGGGCAATTGTCCTCGCGCCTTCTTGATCGTTGAGGGGTTTAACGCTGGTTTCACTACCATCCAGACGGCGAGTAATCAAGCGATCGCCATCAAAATAAACTTCAGTGTTACCTGTATCTGCTCCCAATTCTCCCATAATTAACTCAATACTAGGCTGATTTTCCAAAGAAGCGCCTAAGACTAATTCCACTGGCTGACTCATTGGATATGCCTGTCCAGCTTTAATTAAAGAATGCCATTTGTGACGCTGATTGCGACGATCCCAGTAGCGGATACCATAACTATGATACAGAAAGTCTTTGATTTGCACACCTTGAGCTAGCTGTAATGCACCTTCAGCGATCGCTTCAAAGGGACGTTCGCAACGGATTTTTTCTGGCTCAAAATACTGTTTTATCCATGTCTGCACTGCTGGTAATTGCACTGTTCCACCAACTAACAAAACTGCATTAATATCTGGAAGTTCAATTCCTTGGCGTTTTGCTTGCTGCAACAGTGTCGTCATCGACTCATCCAGTAACTCAAAAAATGCGTGTTCTTTGAGGATATTTTCAAAAGTGTCGCGGTTTAGTTCCAGTTCATAGCTTTCAAATGTCTGATCGTCAAAATAAACTTCACTAGCTTGGTTTTGGGTTGATAGCTGAATTTTTACCCGTTCTGCCAATCGTGTTGTCAACGGACTTACCGCCAACTCTTGAGTTTTGGCAAAGTAATCTACTAACCAATTATCAATATCAGTACCGCCCAAATTTTGCCCAGCTTTCGCCAGGACACGGGCAGTTTTGACTTTTTGTTTTGAATCTTCAGCCAAGGACTTATTACCCCACTTGAGGATAAATCCTAGCGGCTTTGTGGTTGCTTGCACGCCTTGATCTAAGCGGACAAGAGACAAATCCAAAGTACCGCCACCAAAGTCAATCACCAAGAGAATTTCTTGATCTGCCAAGCCATAACCCAAGGCGGCGGCTGTGGGTTCATCCAGCATCCGCACCTGTTCGACGGGAAGGGCTTGACAAACTTTCCCCAACCAGTGACGATAAGCTTCAAAACTGTCTACGGGTACGGTTAAGATTAGAGAATCTAACCCACCTTGCAAGGGTGCTAGTTGCTCAATCACCTGAGTAAGAAACCATTGCCCTACTTGTTCAAAGGTGACAATTTGCCCATCTAGTTCGGGTAAGAAACCTTGGATATCTGCACCGATGCCTCGCTTAAAGCTGCGGAAAAATCGCGTTTCGCCTTTGAGGTCAAGACCGCGATCGCGCACTTGTTGCCCGACTAAGACTTTATTTTGGGTTGCGTCTTCAACATAAACCAAGCTGGGAATCAGTGGCGGATTGAGACTTTGTTTAATTGATAAACCTGGTAGATTCAGGGTTTCTGGCTGCTGGGTTACAGGGTTCCAACGAGCAATGACTGTGTTGCTAGTACCAAAATCGATTGCGATCGCCATATTTTATATTTATTATCTCGCACGAAGAGGCCAAAGCTGCTTTATTTTTGATTATTCTCTATAAGTCACCAAGAATGCAAATACGCCCAGACGCTTGCTTCTTTGTATCCTAACCTAGATATCAATTCAGTCCGTTCTGGTGCAGCTAGTCTTTATCTGTCCTCTGATGTCAAAACTAGTTCAGTCTGGCTTGTTTTGAAATCCGTCTAGTTATTTCAATTTCTTGCTTTGTTTTATCTGCTTCATCTTGATATTCCTCTGCTAGTTTTTCAAGATTATTTGCTATGGACAATACCTCTTGCGCTAACTGTTTCGTCTGTGCTGATTTTTGATGATATTTTTGAGAGGCTTCTGTAATTTCCGAAAAAATATCTTTATATTCTTCCGGTGGATTTTCTAACCAATCTTCAAACTCGCTTTGTGGTTTTTGAAGAATAGCAAAAGTTTTTTCCCAGGAGATTTTAAGACGCATATCCAACGTCTTAATCTCCTTGTTTTTCGCCTTGAGTTCTTTGGTATTGTTTACTCCAGCTAACTCGTAGACTTTAGCTTTTAGCTCTTGAAGTTTCATGATTACTATCGAGCATCCAAAATTTAGAGCATTTTATCGATTCACTTATTTTAATTTCTGATAAAGTCTTTCATTCTCTTCACGAAGACGCTGACTCTCTTGAACTAATGTAGCAATTTGCTGTTTATGCTGTTCAATTAAATCTCTTGCTTCATCTCTTTGCTGCTTATACCGTTTGGCATGGGCAACTCTTCCACCTAAACTCTTATTATTTTGAGCTAATTCCTGTCTTCGCTTCTCAACCTCATTGTATTTCTTTTTTAGCTGCTCCAGTTCTTTAACCAATTCCACTTGAGCTTTACTATTCTCAGCTTCAGATCGGAAGGCTTCATTTTCAGCTTTTAACGAGGCAATTCGTGCTTCTAATCTCTTAATTTCTTTGTCTTTGCCAAACAGTTTCTCTTGTAATGCTTTGATCAGACCCAGGAGCTTAGATTTTTGTTGATCTTGTTCATTACAAGCTGCTTCAAGCTCATTAGCGCGATCGCGGAGACGACCAGCCCGATTCTGTAGAACTTTAGCTGTACATTCGTATTTAATAATAGCAATAACCCTGCTACGGTCTGGTTCATCCAACTGTTGAACTTCAGGGCTACGCCAAAGATCATCGTAGTTGGTACAATCATGGCGTAGATCCTGGGTTTGGACGTGTCCAGGAGCCGCAATTAACTCAGAGTTTTTCAGCCGAACTCGGTCATGCCAGTAGTCAAACAATGCCTTGCTGTCGTCCATTAGTGTGCGATCGCTTGTAAAGTATCTATTTATCCTTAAAGATAGAGTAACTGAAAGCTGACACGGAGCCTTATTTACTCAGAACTACTTTAAGAAATCTTCACTTTATTGCATCATCTGCGATCTTTGCCATGATTTAGACGGTATTTGATAAATGCGTATCCTGCAATTGAACTAGGAATTCTATTTTTGGGGAACGAGCTTAGGCAATACCTGCTCAAGGATTCGTTTTTGACCATTTGGAGTGAGAGCAACTTCATTCTCACCAACAGGTCGAATATCCTTACTTTTGATTAGCCTAGATATAGCAACATTAACGTTTTGAGGGTTATGGCTGGTAGCATGTTCACGTAGTTCAGCCCGACTCAAGCGATTATTGGCGGCATGATACAGCAGCAACAGAACTTCATCCGTTGCATAAATATCCCTTGCCAGAATTAGAGGTTTTCCATCCAATTCATGAATTACTGAATGTTCTAGTTGAACAATTTGGGCAATGGTTTCTGCAACAACCTTTCGATCCCGATTCCAAACTAGGCGGAGAAATTCTGCAAAAATCCATTTGCTTGCATGAAGCACTAGCATTGAATCCATATAGTTTGCGGTGTACTCGGTTGATATGTGAACAGCACCGCGATCAGAGCGAAATCCATATACAACCTCAATCACTTTAGCCAAATGATAACGATCCTTCGAGCCAAGTTGATGAGGAATGTTTTTGTTCAATAAATCCTCACGAACCTTACCAGGCAATTTTCGATGATCAATCTTTCCGGTATCCATTTGAAGCAAGCAACGCGAAATCGCTTCACAAAACCGCCCACCGTCTAGTTCTGTTGGTTGCCAGTCGCCAGCTAGAAATCGTTGCTGCATTTCGACATAGCATTGTACCACTGCATGGGCAAAGTGAGAGTCAACAATTGTCGAAAGTTCCTGAATTAGTTGCTCAGATGTCCTTCTCATGGTTACACCTCACCAGAATTTTCAGAAGATTCATCGGTGGATGCGTTATTTTGTGTGGAGCCTATCAATCTCTCAACCTCAGCCAAGCCTGGAGGTAGTAGTTGGAAACCACCCTGCACTTTAATCAAGCTTCCTTGTCCTGAAGTTGCTTGTAAGCGCCGTCCTAAATGACGCTCATCTACCTCGATGCCAAGTCCGAAATATAGGAACTGCTTTAGCTTGTAGCTCGAAACCACTATCTCAGGGTTGCTTGTTGCCTTACCAATTGCCCACAGGCTAAACAAGCCCTTCTGAATGACTGTGCAATCTTTAATGGCTGCATGAAAATCAATATTCGAGGCAAATAATTTCCAACTAGCTACCCAAGGCTCCACTTCTTTGGAAAATCTATTATTCTTGTGCTTGCCATTCTTTGTAGAATTCTCTGAATCCTCCTCGCTTTTGGCATTTGACTTAGAGCTTCGTGAGGATGCACCTGAAGTTAAATTCCACTTGCTCTCTATCTTGTCATCAAGCAGTTCTGTAAGAACTTTTCGCGCTTGCTCTTGTCCCGACAGGCGTAGCCCAACCATCTCTTTTTCAACAATCAAGTCAGCACTCTTGCCAATCCATGTGGCAGTGTTGTTGTCATACAATTTAACTCTTTTGAGAATATCATTCAACTCAGTACGATGAATTTCCTCTCGTTCCTCTACATCTAATGAATACAGGAGTGCTAAGTAGGTTAACCGACGTGCAGCATCTAGCCTGTTTGCAGCTTTGAGCCGCGTTTCCATTAGCTGTAGTTGTTCACCGTTGTGCCGGAAAATCTGTTTTAACTTCTCAGCATCAATTCCATAAGCAGCAGGAAGTTGAACAACTGTATCAATCGTAGATTTGTTGTTCTCGTCGCTGGATTCGTTGTTGAATAAGGAAAATTGTTCAGGTTCGGCATTATTTAAATCACGAATCACAGGACGACCATTAGGTGGTTTTCCTGGTGTCATTTGTCCACCAACGATCGCGGCGATCGCAGCACCACCCCAGCTAATACCTACTTCGTTAGTCAAAGCAGCCTCAATCTCGCGTGAGTAACCCTTGCTGGTTTCAACGAATTTTAAAGTGTTGATTACCGGAGGTAGACTACCGCCATTACTTGATGCTGACCCGTTATGCCCTTCACCTATTGGGGTTTCCACACATTACACATCCTTTTGCGCCAGGAAGAAGCATTTCACGGCAGTTTTTACATCGAATCTGCTGAGGACAGTTTGAGCAGTAGAACCCAATGGTGGGTAAGGGATGTTGGCAACAGGGACAGGTCTGCATATTATTTAGTCTCCAAAACTCTATTTGAACTGCATCTTACAAGGAGGTTTAGATAGAGCGCGACTATTTGGCAGTATTGGAGGCTATAGAGTGAAATCTTTAGGAGCTATACTTAGCAAAAGTTTTAAACTTTTTATAAATTACAGGCTAATACTTTCTTATTATTGACATTTCTGAGTGAAATATAGTTTATGAAGCATTCTTATGCAGGTCTTCCTGCCTTCGAGCGACTTTTACTTTTAATTGCTACGTTTCTCAGATACCCAGGGGTTGGTTATATTGATTCCATGCAATCTGACTCTGAGAAATCTCATCATAAATTGCAATTAGTACAATTGTACCTCCAGAAAGTAGCAAGTGAATTGAATATAGAGCTACCCCTTTATTCGCGTCATACCATCCAAAGTGATTTGAAGACTCTTCGCCGCTATGGGCTTTTAGATCGGCGACCTTACCGATGGGGTTACTATGTTGGCACAGCAGCAATGAATTGGGAGGAATTACAAGTTGCCCTCAATGCCCTACACTCTCAGGCAAGGTATCAGGAAGACCCTCAAATTAACCAGATTTATAAAAAACTAACGCAACGATTACGGGGGTTAAACCTGAAAGATGAGATGTTTTATCCGGTGAGAACCCAATTAGACCGAGTTATTGTCTACACCGATCCACAAGAAATGATGGCCAAGGGCAAATATCAAAGCCGAGGCACACTATTTGAAAAACTAGATGCACTTGAAGCGGCAATTGTTAAAGGACAAGCAGTTGAGCTTTATCGCTGGCGTAATCCGTATAACCCTGGAAAAATCGGATATGAGCAAGTTTATCCCTTGCAACTGATTTATGCAGACATTGCCTGGTATTTGTTGCAGGAAGATTACAAAGACGGTCATCTTGTAGT
The DNA here is from genome assembly GCF_036919815.1 of Nostoc sp. Lineage (GTDB taxonomy): Bacteria > Cyanobacteriota > Cyanobacteriia > Cyanobacteriales > Nostocaceae > Nostoc. The sequence continues at coordinate 79,370 of NZ_JBALCE010000091.1, read as the reverse complement.
ATCACGTATTGCTCGCTTTAGCGAGCGCTTCAAGGGGGCAATGCTCAGTTCATCTATCCTCAACATCTAGCTGAACAACACCATAAATTTGCTCGTGCATTAATAGATCGGTATTCTTCCAAAGCCCATAAATCAGGATGATTGACCGCCCAACTTCAACAGAAATTCTTTCGTGCCCAGTTTTTGTAATACAACCCTGTTGCGAATTCGCCATAACCAAGATAGAAATACAGCGATAAATATTAGAGCAGAAGGTATCAGATGGCTATTGGGGGAAGGTGACGCTTGTTCGCCCTTCGCATCTCCCCTTGCGAGAAGACTCGCTCTAAGCGAAGCTATGCCGTTGGCGCGGCCTCTCGTAGAGAAGGCTTTACGCTGCGCTATCAGCCGTCTCTGCTGTAAGAGGGGAGGTAAGACTTCATGCTGGGCGAAAGTCTAAGTGGAGGCACTGCTCAATTAGTAAATAAATCTACCACTAACCCGGAGTATCGGGTTAGTAGTAGGTAGTTTAGGCTCAATCTTCATGCCGTAACTGCCATACTGCACCGAAAGCAGCACCAGCCCCAGCTAACAATCCGGTACTCATCCCTTCGATAGTTTTTTGGATTGGATTTTGAGTTAGACACTCACTTGTAACCTTACTGTCTTCCAAGCAAAGACTACTTTCTGCCCAACCGGCAGTACCTCCTAAAATTACACCAGTTATACTACAGCAAACAACTAGCAGTAAAAGACGTTTATTTTTTCTAACCATAGATAGATGTTTCAAAGATTGAATATAGTAAATGACTCTCACCTACTATACACATTCTTGCTAGCAAATGTCATCTGGTTTCAACAAAACTGGCTCCCCTGAAAAGCCCTCGATTTTTACAGACAAAAGTTTTATTACATAAAGATCGGAGCATTAGACTGTGATATCTTTCCTAGAATCCAACTAAATTCATAGCTAAAATAGACATAGGAGTGAAAAAGAATTGTTTTGACGTAGCAATGCTACGTCAAAACAGGAGTTCTGGGTAACGCATATTTAATTTCTAGAGATGTCTAATTTATATCAAACTTTGATTTGAGTAAGTTAAAAAATCTTTTTGGCACTATTTTTCACCTATCTCTGCTTAATCTCCCCTTCGGGTAAAGCCTTTTTTAACCGAGAGTTAACTAAAATTTATCAATAATATTTCTTGTTTATAAGTATGTTTCTAGTAGAGTTTCATAAATTATCTATAGTTGTACCATGAAAATTCGTAGAACTTTGATTGGATTGACAATTGGTGTGCTTTCTGCAATCAGCATTTCTGATATCTGGAACATTGACAAAGTAAACGCTGCATCTGTGAATGATACGAATTCACAACAGCCAGTTTGCACAAAGTTTGCTACTGGTACATATCTCACGACAATATCTGATTCAACAGGTAAGTTCGCATCTCGCTCACTTATCACGCTGACCACTGACGGTAATATCTTGGTTACAGACTCTAACCAAGGTGGCGTTTACCAAGGTAAAAATCAGTTCAATCCTTTCACTACCTCTCAGGGTTCTTGGAAGTGTAATAACAATGGGGACATTACCGCCACGATATTAAACTTCAATTTATCAGGTTCTCTACCTCTAGCAAGCAATCCTCTCAGCATTGGTGGGCAAAATTATAGAATGAGGCTCAATCAAAGTACTCAGACGCTGCAAGGAACAATCCAGCTTCGTTTCTTTGATTTAAAAGCAACTGTGCAAGAAGCTACTGGTTCCAAAGGGGTGCCGCTTACGTTTACATTTACCGGACAGCGCGTTACCACTAAGTAAACCAAAAACATTTTCCCAAATTGGGAATATTTCACCAAAAATTCCTCTTCCAGATGGTTGAGGGATTTTTCTTTTGGTGTCGCTTTTGCATCTCCCTGTTTTTGGGGTGTTTTTTGTCTAAGTCCCATTAACACACCCGACGTTAATTTATATAAAACTTACGCACAAGTCATGGAATAACGTAGACGCATTGGCGTTCGCGTTAGCGTCTCTGAAAGAGAAGCCTCTCGTTGGCGCAGCCTCTCGAAGAGAAGAGAAGAGAAGAGAAGCGGCTTGCCGCAGGCTACCGCAGAGGCGCAGAGAAGCCAGTGCGTTGCGTATTTTCCAAGAGTTGTAGCAACTGGCGCTACACAGAGAAATCAGAGTTTGAGAGATATTTTGCGTAAGTCCTGATTTGTTTACATACATTTAAATTTTTTTGCCGACTTACTTGAATCGCATAGATCATATTTTTACCTCTTTTGAGGTACTAATACAGGCAGTTGACGGGCGCCGGCTACGAATTTGGCGTGTTGTCCAACAGTCAAAACATTGAACTGACTCGATATAAGTTCTAAACTTTTGTTCACTATTGCCAGCTTTTTGTAGGTGGGGACACTCATACCAGGAAAGAATGATAGTTCTGGCACATCCTCTTGACTTAAAAAATCTGTAGGATGGAGTAGCAAAGAAGGCTGGACGTGTGTAAGTTTACACAGCCATAGGGCAATTCGCAGGTAGAGTAACGCCACTTCCGAAGAAAATGTACTCAGATACATTATGTAACTGAAGTGAATTGGCACCTTAAAAATTGGCATGGTGGTAACGGGAATCTCAATCAGTTTATCCTTACCCATGTGCCACTCGTAAGCTTTTAGAGGCTGCAAACCGTCTTTGAAACCCCCAAATAGGGCTTCCCGTTTCTTGCGTTCTTCCTTACTCAGTTTACAGGTCATTAAATAATAAGCTCGTGCTAAAGGCCCCAAAAATGTAGGGAAAGTCGAAGCATCATATTCATATCCCCGTCTTGCTAAGACTTTCAATACCGCAGGAGAAAAACTGTATCCAGGCCCTCGAAAACCGATAGGATGTTGACGAGTAACGCGCTTGATATGTTCTTCAGCCAAGGCCACCTCTTGTTCAATCTCATCCTCTGAATACAGATGTAGCCAAGGATCATGATAGAATGAATGATTGCCAATTTCGTGACCAGCGCTAGCGATCGCTTGTAATGCCTTAGTATTCTTTTGCAACGCTGCATCCTGACCCACAATAAACACTGTGATTGTCAAATCCCATTGCTGAAGAATATTTAAGAAACGAGGTACTGCGATATCCAGGTAAGATGGGAAAGTCTCCCAACCCGGAGCGCCCTGATTTTTTAGATAAGACCAAATATTATCCAAATCTAAAGAAAGACTGGCTATTGGTTTGTTGGCTGGTCGTTTGGTTGCCATATAAGTTTAAGTATTCGGACAATTTTAAGCGTAAATTATACTGTTATTTTTGGGCTTTATCGGTCAACTTTTGCACTTCAACTCAGGGCTTTTAAGCCCTCAAAACTAACTTGAGAAAGTACTCGTATACTGTAGCAGAAGTTTGCCTACCTTTAACAAGGAGTTTGAGTACGGGCAATTCATGTAGCTTTAGCTGACCGCAGGGTATTGCCCCTACTTGTCTGGTTAATTGAGATAATAGCTGGATTTTTGCCAAGCTGGATTAGATATTGATTTGCTGTCTCTGAGTCAAACACATTGCAATTCCCTTTTCGTAGTAAGCTGCCTCATTAATAAAAATCGGCCAAACGGTAGATGTTCCCTGATAAACAATTGTTTGATCATCAAAAGTTATAAAAATTGGATCTCCTGGATTCAAAGCTTGATAATCCTTGTCCTGAAGCTCTGGATGAATCATTCCAAAGATTGTCCCATCCTGTTTTTTTGGATAGTCCACATTAGATAAATGGTGATAGACAATCAACGTTTCTTTAGTTGATGGAATTTCACCCTGGTTAAATTGTTCCAGATAGTCCAGAACTGTGTGAACAAGTTCTTCTGTTTGTTGGAACAGCGTCGCTTTTAAGAGGCTTTGGGCAATGGGGCCAACCTCGAGCCCAAAGCCTAATTCGCACAGAGAATTTACAAATGGGTTTTCTTCAACTGATTTAAAAGAGCAGCGATAAACCCTCACCAAAGGATTAATTTGGCTTAGATAAGCAGCTAATTTCAAGTTTAAGGGATGACTGTTTACCAAAATAATTGTCAGACCCATATTAGCTGTAGTGCTGTGCAAGTCTAAGATGAAATCTGCTTGTTTATCCCCATTTGATATTAAGGTGTTCTGAATTGATTTAGCTTGCAATTCTTCGTAACTGTTCCGAGTCGCATCTTCTAAATCTTGTTTGAGAAAACAGCGATTTAAATCCTTCTCTACATATCGCCGACTTGCGGCAAAAGCGTTAGGATTTGCTAATAGACTGACTGTCTCAAAACTTGGTCTCCTAATTAGATGGGGAAACTGGGCAAATTTTTGGATCAGGTAAGCCCCTGTAAACTCATTGCCATGAGTTCCGCCGACAATTGCAACTCGATTAATCTGGTTCACGATTACACCAACTTCTCAATGTACCTTATAAAGGATTCACTTTACCGATGCGATCGCGCCCATGTGGTTGATCAAGATAAGACATATCAGGCCCATCGGGAATGATTCCGCCTGGATTGAGTGGGAATAGGTTCCCGTAGTAGTCCCGCTTCACACTCTCGACATCGCAGGTGTCAGCAACACCTGGAAGCTGATATAGATCACGCAGATAACCTCCGAGATTCTGATAGTCTTGAATTCGCCGCCGATTACACTTAAACAACCCGTAGTAGGCACTATCAAACCGAAATAACGTTGTGAATAAACGCACATCTGCGAGTGTGAGATTGTCTCCGCACAGATAGCGATTAGTCTGCAATGCAATCTCAATCTCATCAAGAGTTGCGAACAGTTCATTACAGGCTTGATTGTATGCTTCTTGAGTCTGAGCAAAGCCGCAGCGATACACACCGTTATTTACCGCCTGATAAATCTTCTCATTCCACCAGTCAATTTTCTCTTTGAGTGCTTCTGGGTAGAGATCGAGTCTGGGATTGTTGGCGAACTCGTTAAACTGAGAGTTCAGCATCACAATAATCTCTGAACTCTCATTATTGACGATAGTTTTTGTTTGGCTATCCCATAGTACTGGCACTGTAGAGCGTCCACTGTAACCAGGTTCTGCCAGTTGATAAAATTCAGCTAGTGTGCTGCAACCCTGTTCTTCCTGGTTAAATATCCAACCGCCTTCAATGGGAGAAGGAGAGACGATACATACTGATATTACCGCTTCGAGTTTTTTGAGCGATCGCACAACCAGGGTTCGGTGCGCCCAAGGACAGCCCAGCCCAACATAGAGTTTGTAGCGCCCCTCTGCTGGTGAGTACGGATTCCCTAACTCTGTGCCAATGAACTTCCGAAACTGGCTATTCGGACGAATATACGCTCCCGACTGATTGCTAGGAGCAAGCTTTGACATCATGATCTGCCAGATAGTCGTCCAGACATACTTTCCCAGCCAGATGATCAGCTTAGGAGGGAGTGTCCTGCCCTTTTTCTTTGGGAGATTTTTCTCCTCATCCATCCGAGTTGAGTTGCTCATGACGACAATCTGGCTTTGGGAGGGATTGATATTACCACTGTTTTAATTAAGTAGGTTTCCATGCTTACAACCCACTCCGAGTTTTACTACTTTACTACGCTTTGCCTGTATTTTGTATCATTATCTTCACAAAAAATGTCTTAGCTTTAAGCTAATCGTCATCCAAGTTGCATCTTTGGGTGTATGTAGTCTATGTAACATCACAGAATTGGTGAAAAGTTAAAGTGATCAACAATTTATTTGTCAATAAGTAGTAGTCTTTAAAACCTAGTCAAAAATCGACATCGTAAACACAATTTTTCAGCTAATGATAGCCAATGGCACAACTGCTACCATACTCCTACAACGAAGGAGGCTACGCGCAGCGTCTCCATTTGTGCAGCGTCACTAAGGGAAGGAGAAGTTCTGAGCAAAGAAAACCGACTCTCTGACTTCTCAGTGCGTTTATATGTCGTATTTAAAAGCATCGTTCATCCTTACCCTGAAAAACCAAATACAAGGCTTAATTGGCTACTGCATTATATAGTTTTTTCAGTGTAATTACTTATTTGTTAAACAGACTTTACATGATCTTGATAGAAATCACATGACATCTTAACACTAAGTAAACCGAAAAAATATAAATTTAGAAAGAAATTACTGAAAGAACAAAAACATAAAATTTACGTAGGAATAATTGTAGATAAAGTGACTGAACTTAATAACAAGACTAACCTTCTAGAGGAAACGGATTTAGGAACTTTAATAGCTCAGGGTGCTACTACAGACAAATGGCAAGTATTGCCGTACAGTGTTCCAATCCTACCCGTACATGCCGCCCTACTTCATACTGGTAAGGTATTCTTTTTCTGTGGCTCAGGTAATGATCCCAGTCGGGTAAATACTCCTTATGACAGTGTAGTTTGGGATGTAAACAAGGGAACCTTTTCCCGTCAAGCGCCTCCATTGGATAGTAATAATCAACCTATTGACCTTTTTTGCTGTGGTCACTCCTTCACTGCTGATGGGATGTTAATGGTTGTGGGTGGAACTCTGCGCTATGACCCATTTTATGGTTCACCCTCTGTTGTGATGTTTAATCCCATTACCGAGAAATGGGTCAAGAACGCATCAATGAATAATGGCCGCTGGTATGGTACTGCGTTAACACTAGGCAGCGGTCGTATCCTTGCAGTGGCTGGATTGGATAAAGATGGCAAACTCAACAGACAACCAGAAATTTATTCTTCTACATTTGCAAATGGTTGGAACGCTTTTCCAACAGGTAATTCCTACCCGCAATACGCACATCTATTTCTACTAAGTAACGGAAACATCTTTTATTCAGGTGCTTGCATGGGCGGCAATGCAATGACGCCAAGGATACTAACCCTGCCGGGGACATTTACACAATCCATCACAGAAAAACTGGTGCCAGGACTGCAAGACCCAAATTTCGGTAATCAAGCTGCCAGTGTGCTTTTACCACCTGCACAAGACCAAAGGGTGATGATTATGGGTGGGGGTAATGGTAATACGGCAACAGCCAGGGTGAATATTGTAAGTTTAAACCGGACTAATCCAACTTACGTAGGATCAAGGTTTTTAAAATATGCTCGGATGCATCTGAGCGCAGTTTTGTTGCCCGATCGCACAGTGTTTGTTTGCAATGGTAGCAAAATGAATGAGGACACAACAAAATCAATGCTGCCAGCAGAAATCTACAATCCAGCCACAAATAGCTGGACAGCAGTAGCTAAACAAAATGTCCCCCGCGTATATCACTCAATTGCCTTGCTCTTGCCAGATGGTAGGGTAATCACAGCTGGGGGCAACCCTCGACGGACAGTCAATGAACTGCGATTAGAAATCTATAGTCCTGCGTATATGTCGCGGTCACGACCAATTATTCAGAGAGCTCCTCAAAGATTGAGCTACGGGCTGCAATTTACGATTCAGACACCCCAGGCTAGAAATATTAGATGGGTTAGTCTGATTAGACCAATGGCGACCACCCATTCCTGCGATGCAGAACAAAGGTTAGTGGATGTACCAATTAATTCTCGGAACGCGACTTCTCTGAATGTCACACTAACAGACAATCGAAATATAGCACCACCAGGTTGGTACATGCTTTTTATTAGTGACAACAATGGGACACCCTCAGTAGCAACCTGGACACAATTATTTTAGCCTTACGCGTTTACGTTCAATAGACTGCACTTTACCTAATAAAAGTCATCAATTCTAGGAGTGGAAATATGAGTTACAAGCTATCACGTCGAAAATTTGGCCAGTTGGCACTTGCTGGAACTCTAGTATCTGGACTTAGTTATCAAACCAACAAAGCCTTCGCGCAAACCTCAAGTTTAAAAATTATCGGTATAGGTTCTAGCCCGATCATCAGCACTGACCAAACGGATAGTCCAGAGGTAAACACCACTGAATTAAACAGCATTACCCCAAACAATGTAGCCACAGATATTAAGCCTGTAGGACTTGTTTTGCAATCCTTAATCACAGGAAAGGCTGAGTTACTTACGAATAAAAGTACACCTTTAGTAGAGTCTAACGAGACATTGAGCGGCTTCACTTCTTTAAGCGATGGTACACTGGTTGTAGCCATTACTCCTGTTAGCACTAGTAGGAAACAGGCCACACCTACTCGGATTACATTTTTGAGTACACCTGTAAAAACTTTGATAGTTTCAGGGCTTGAACAGAATCAACAGCTTGGGAGCTTGCTAGGTACTAATGATGGGCGACTCATCGGTCTAGTAGGTAAGAATAACGGTACACCGCCGATCAGATTGGTAGATATTAACCTTCAAACAGGAGAGATCAGTTTCATTAATAAGGTTAAATTCCCGGACGATGAGCGGGTTAGCAATCTAGCTGAATGCCCAGATGGAAAACTCTATACCTCTTTAGTTGAATCCGATGGTGATACATTTCTGGTGCAGCTAGATTCAAATCAAAAAAAACCGATCAGACTGGGACAATTGCAAGTTAATGGTAAAGCATGGAATAATGGCTTACAAAGCTTAGTTTGCTCTGGAACAGGTCAACTCCTTGCCTTTGGAGCGATGAGGTATCAAACACCTAATACTGTGTATAGCGTAGATAAGAACAGTGGAAACATGACTCCGCTAGAAGAATTTGACGCTACTCACATTGCGCTGACTCGTGCTTAGAATAAATTGAGCCGATATCTAACAAAAAAGTGCCAAGCCCTCATCTTGTTTTGAGGGCTTTTTATTGGCATTGATTGGTACACCTTATTATTAAGAATATTTTAATTGATTCACAAAAGGCGCTTTATTCTAAAGTCTCAGAGATGCTAAGAAACCCATCAAATGTAAACCTATCTGGTAGCGAAGTTTGTGCGCCTGGTTTTGTTGTTGCCAAAGCACCTGCTGCTGCACCCCAAACAACTGCCTGATGTAAAGAAAGTCCTTCAAAAAGTGCCGCCGTTAAGCCGCCATTAAAAGCATCGCCAGCAGCTACTGTGTCAACTGCATGAACTGGAAACGCGGGTACAAAAAACTTTTCCTCAGCAGTGGCACAAAAAACACCTTTAGCACCCAGTTTAACGATCGCACATTTCACACCCCGTTGTAATAAAACTTCAGTTGCTTTGGCTGCTTGTTCCTCTCCATCCACCGGAAAACCCACTAACTGCGCTGCTTCAACTTCATTCGGGGTGATAATATCCACTAATGGGTAAAGTTCATTTGGGAAATCAGATTGTGCGGGTGCAGGGTCAAGAATTACCGTTATTTTAGTTTTCCTGGCGGCTTTAGCGGCTGCAACCACGGCAGTAATCGGAATTTCTAATTGTAAAAGTAGTGCTGTAGCTGATGGTAATAAATGGGACAATCGTTCGACATCTTCTTGATTGACACACCCATTTGCACCAGGAATTACAATAATTTGATTTTCACCAGCATGATTGACGGCGATGATGGCGACTCCAGAACTAACAGTTTCATCGACGAAAATATTGTCAATCTGCACACCAGATGCTTGCAAATTGTTGAGAAGTTCTCCACCAAAAGCGTCTGCACCAACACGCCCCACCATTTGCGTAGGAATTCCCAATCTTGCTAATGCTACAGCTTGATTAGCTCCTTTACCTCCCGAAACTTGAAAAAAGTCTTCTCCTAGCAACGTTTCTCCTGGGACTGGTAATCGGGGTGCTGTTGCTACCAAGTCTATATTGATGCTGCCGAAGACGATAATGCTCATGATGCTTATTGTTCTTGATCTTAAAGTTATTCAGTCTGATATTACAGGATGCGATCGCAACTGTTATTCCGCCAACTGAGGACATGATGAAAACAGCAAATCAAAGCATTAAACAAAGACTAGACAGGCTAATTGATTCTTATCCACACTGGCTAAGATGCCCGCAATCCCACCGTGCAATCTCCTAATCCTATAGATGATGCCGCTAAGATATGAATGATTTTTCTCTCTTGTCAGGTTGTGGGGGCGGGGTTGTAAGGTTATGAAAAACTTTTTATAAAGACAGACTTAGATATCTTAAGATTAGTAAACAGAGATCGTTATTTTTCGTCTTAAATTTGTAGCTGACTAAAAACGTGATGTTATGCCGGACTTGGGTAATTTATGACACGCCGTCAGTATTGTAATCCACCAATAGAAGAGGCGGTCTGTGAGTTTCGCTTTGCTCCTGGACAAGCATGGAATTTTACAGTGCCAGGCTTGTTCTATGAAAAAGTAAGAGATTTATACACAGGTGAGCCACAGCAGCAAAACTTAATAGCAACGGAATTTAAATTTGGGCAGATGTCGCCTGCAAAGCCTGAGATTAGAGTAACACAAGGGCTGCCCAAGCTTTTGTTCCCTTCTGCCGATGCCACAAAATTAGTAGGTGTGGGGCCTGATACACTGAGCATCCATAGCCTTCGCCCTTATCAAGGGTGGGATGAATTTAGTCACAGAATTGATCGGGCATTTCAATTTTATTTAGAAGTTGCTAAACCTGTTGGCATAACCCGTATTTCTCTTCGCTACATAAATCGAATAGTTATTTCAGATGATGAGGCAGTTGATCTTAGTGAGTATTTCAATATATATCCTCAGTTTCCGGATACCCTTCCAAGCGGTCTATCAGGATTTATGATGCGAACTGAATCAATTTATGAAGATATTCCAATTAGGCTAGTGATAACCTTATCGGATGCCGAACCACTATCTGAACAAGTTGTATTTATACTTGATTTGGACATTTCTCAAACCTGGATAGAAAAGCCTCTATCTCTTAAAGAAATGCTTCCTAATTTACATGAATTAAAGAGTAGAGAAGGACAAGTCTTTGAGAGTTTGATTACTGATCGTACAAGGGAGTTATTCGATGTCAAGTAAAGCCGCCTATTACATAAAGGACGAACGTCGTAATTCAGAGATAACAGCGCTATCTCAGATACACGGCAAATTAACCCAACTTCCGCTTTCTCAATCAGCAGAAAGCTTACAAAGTGCATCGGTTAGTCAAAATGCCGATCTTGTTATTCTTACGACAGACAGAACATCAACCGTGGGGAGTTGGAAATATCAGTCTAAGATAGTTGCTTCTTCAGTTCAAAGGGTCAAAGCTATCTTTGAGCAATCTGATAATTATGCAGTTTTAGAACTTTCAAGCTGGAGCTATTCACCAGTTCACAAAACTCACAGAAGAATTGCTGAACTAGGAGGCGACAATGAAACTTATAAATACGCCATAGAATGGTTGAAGCAACTACGCACGGTTGTTGCTGCTAACCAAATGTGGTGGGGTGAACCATTGGTAAATCTGAGCTTTGACTCAGAAATAGTTTTTGAGTGGTGGCACGAAACCAAAAAGTTAACTGTTTATATTCTGGGAAATACCGCAGAATACATCAAAGTTTGGGGGACTGACATTGACAATGAAATGGAAGACGGCACGTCTTCATCACCTGCTGAACTTACGACTCTCTGGAAATGGCTAGTTTCATAGAGGTTTGCAGTGAGCGATGTGGTTACAGATGATGAGCTATTGTATCGGTGCATTTTCCGTGGATTAGACAAATATTACCGCATTGGAGAGTTTGGATTAGAACTTACCTCGCAAGCATTTACAGATAGAAATCAAGCACCTTCTGTTGACAGAGCAAAGCTTTGTGATTATGACCCCCAATGCACACAGAAAAACCAAGGTGATGGTGTCGTGAGTCTAATTACTGGCGAAGTTCGGATGATAAATGTTTCTCAGAATGATCAAAAAGGAAAACCGCTTTTTGATTACAAGATTGATGTTTGCCCAAGGCCAACTGATGACAATCCATCTCACGCACAAATTGAGCCATCTCCTGATTACACGAACAGAAATGTTTTTAGGAAAGTTGCAGAAAAACTGGCGCGGCTTGCAACTGAGAGAATCAAGAAACAGGATTGGGAGATTAAGCCACAGGAATTATGAAGTTAGGCGCTGACATATAACCTCGGCTACCTAAATACGGTAATTAAAAACCGTATCACTTTCGGAAAAGCATAAAGGTATCTATTTTGCTCTTTTGATGGCAAAATATTGTCATTCATTTAACTCCATCAATTCTTTCGTTTTCAAATCAGCCGCTATCGGTAGAGAACATCCTTCAATCTCAGGAGAGATAGAGCAAATCGCATCTGTCGTTGTTTCAAAACAATTTGATAACCCAATTGTTTTTAACAATCCTGAACGTTCTAATAGTTGTTTGACTTCGGGTTGTAAACCTGTGAGAATTAAGCGGCAATTGTGCCGTTCCATGTCGTGATAAATATCCTCTAAGGCTACTAACCCAGTTGTGTCCATATTTGGCACAAACCGCAACCGCAGAATTAAATATTTTACTTCCGGTTCATGGCGGAGGAAAGTAGCAAACCGTTCCGCAGCACCAAAAAATACGGGGCCATCTACCCGATAAACGGCAATTTCCTTACCTAATTCCAGAGGAGTACCAGGAGGAAATACTTCGGTTTCAGGTATTTTAACTAGGCTTAAATCGCTCATCCGTTTGATGAACAAAGCTCCAGCTGCAATCAATCCCACTTCTACAGCCAGAACTAAGTCAAACAAGATTGTCACTAGCCAGGTGAGAATCATCACCGCAAAGTCGGAATAGGTAGCACGCATTAACAAACCAATACCTTTCCACTCAATCATTCGCCCGCTAACTACCATCAAAATCCCAGCAAGTGCCGCTAAAGGAATCTGGGCTGCTAGGGGTGCTAAAGTTAAAACAATAATCGCTAAAGCAACGCCGTGAATTACCCCAGATAGTCGAGTTTTGCCGCCAGAACGGACATTCACAACAGTCCGAGCGATCGCACCTGTTGCGGGAATGCCACCAAAAAATGGGACAATGATATTTGCTAATCCTTGACCAATTAATTCGCGATCGCTATTGTGTTTTTCGCTTACCGTCATCCCATCAGCCACCACCGCCGATAGCAACGATTCAATACTTCCCAGTGCTGCTAAAGCCAAAGCGGGATTAATCAGTTCCCGAATCAAGCCAAAATTATTCCAGTGGGGAATACCTTGGGGCATCGGTAAGGATTGCGGAATGCTGCCAATTGTCGGTACATCCAGATGGAAATAACTAGCGATCGCTGTTGCCAACACCAACCCCATTAAAGAACCCGGTATTGTAGAATTAATCTTGGGCCACAAAACCGTGGTTGCAATCACCACTATTGCCAACCCAACAGCAGCCCAGTTTAAAGCTTCTACATGACTTACACTTTGCCAAAGTCCCGGCAAAAAATGTTCACTACGCGGTAGTTGTAAACCAAAGAAATTATTTAATTGACCACAAAATATAATCACGGCAATACCATTGGTAAAGCCTGCTGTCACTGGATAGGGAATAAACTTTACTAGCTGTCCAAGTTTGGCAACCCCCAAGGCAATCTGGATAATCCCAGCCATCACCCCAGCAATCCAAACTTTCTCAATGCCGTACTTGGCGACAATTCCTACCAAAACCACAGCCATTGCACCTGTTGGCCCTGTAATCTGTACCGAGGAACCGCCAAAGATTGCCGCGACAATTCCCGCCACAATCGCCGTGTAAAGTCCAGCTTTTGGTTCTACTCCACTTGCCACCGCAAAGGCTAAAGCCAAAGGCAAGGCTACCACTGCTGCTGTCAATCCTCCCGTCAAATCGCCACGCAGTCCACTAAATAAGCGTCCCAGACGCTGTGGTTTTTTGAGGATATTTGAGATTGCCATATTCAGTTTCAACTCTCATACACAATTTGCTGATACATACATAGATGTGATATGATATCCGGGCAATTAAGCATAATACCCGGAACCCCAAACAGCCTGCGGGGAAAAGCCCCTTTATTATAGACATCGGGGAAAAAAGTCAAGATTATATTGTCATTAGATTGTTTTGGCGATCGCTCGAAGGGATTACAGTCGATAAAACTACAATTGCATTCGCGTAGCCTACCGTAGGTAATCGCTCATCTTCAAACTCAGGACTTTGTTCTGTGTTAATATCAACTGCACGAAACCGCAAAAAGCCGTGGCTACTGTATTAAAATCTCATCGGGCATCAAGAAGGCGTAAACATTCAACGCATCCTCTCCAGCGCTTGCTTGAGTATGGACACCAATATCGTAAACAAATTTGGCTGGCAACTACTTATTCTATCCTGAATAAATTTTTTGACTTGGCACCACCCGGCTTAATTGGCGTCGCGGTGGATGTGGTAGTCAAGCAGCAGAATTCCATAATTGCACAGTTAGGGGTACGCGATGTCTTTCAACAACTTTTGATTATTTCCTTCCTGACTGTGATCATTTGGATACTAGAATCTGTTTTTGAGTACGCCTACGCTCGACTTTGGCGGAATTTGGCTCAGAATATTCAGCATGACTTGCGTTTGGATGCATACAAACATTTGCAAGAGTTGGAATTGGCTTATTTTGAAGAACGCAGCACTGGCGGTTTAATGTCTATCCTCAGTGATGATATTAACCAATTAGAGCGATTTTTGGATGGAGGAGCGAATGATATTATCCAAGTTTCCGCAACTGTTGTAATTATTGGCGCTGCTTTCTTTATTTTGGCTCCTAGTGTAGCGTGGATGGCTTTATCACCGATGCCATTTATCCTCTGGGGTTCCTTTGCTTATCAACGATTACTTGCGCCTCGCTACGCCGAAGTACGAGAAAAGGTAGGTTTCCTAAATTCGCGTTTGTCAAACAATATCAGTGGAATCACTACTATTAAAAGTTTCACCGCCGAAACTTATGAAGCCTCTCGTTTGGAATTAGATAGTGATGCTTATCGCCGCAGTAACTCTAAAGCAATTACTCTTTCTGCTGCTTTTGTCCCGTTAATTCGGATGCTGATTTTAGTGGGTTTCACGGCATTACTGTTGTATGGCGGGATGGCAGTAGTTTCTAAACAAATGTCTGTAGGTACTTACAGCGTATTAGTGTTTTTAATCCAGCGCTTGCTGTGGCCTCTAACTAGATTAGGCGAAACATTTGACCAATATCAAAGGGCAATGGCTTCTACTAATCGAGTCATGAATTTGTTAGATACTCCTATCGCTATTCATACAGGTGATGTGGCATTACCTGTGAATGAAGTGCGCGGTGAAGTGCAATTTAAAAATGTTTATTTTGCCTATAAAGATAGATTTCCAGTTATTAAAAATCTGTCTTTGGATATTCCGGCGGGGAAAACGATCGCAATTGTCGGTTCTACTGGTTCTGGTAAAAGCACTTTAGTCAAACTTTTATTGCGGTTATACGAAGTGCAAACGGGAAGCATTACTCTCGATGGCATTGATTTACAAAGTTTGAATTTACAAGATTTACGCCGTTGCATTGGTTTGGTGAGTCAAGATGTCTTTCTATTTCATGGCACTGTAGCGGAGAATATTGCTTATGGTAGCTTTGAAAATACAGAGCAAGAAATTATCACGGCGGCGAAGGTAGCAGAGGCGCACGAATTTATTATTGAATTGCCCGAAGGTTATGAGACAATTGTGGGGGAAAGAGGACAAAAGTTATCTGGTGGACAAAGACAACGGATTGCGATCGCCCGTGCAGTTCTCAAAAATCCCCCCATTCTGATTTTAGATGAAGCGACCTCGGCAGTGGATAATGAGACAGAAGCGGCAATCCAGCGATCGCTCGAACGGATTACAGTCGATAGAACTACAATTGCGATCGCTCATCGTCTTTCTACCATCCGCAACGCCGATTGCATTTATGTCATGGAACATGGGAAATTAGTAGAGTCGGGAACCCATGAGCAATTGCTGGAGAAAGATGAGATTTATTCCAGCCTCTGGCGTGTACAGTCAGGTTTGAGATAACTTTCGCGTAAAGTTTTGTGTCTTAATTACGAATTATTTATGTTTTTTGGTAATAGTCAACCAGAATCAGGTGATCACAAGTGGCGTCGCCAGTTGGATAGGTTTGTCAAAGCAAATCAGCAAGAGTTGGCGGCACTATTTTGGGGATTGTGGTTAGCAAATGGCGACAGTCAAGGTACTGTTGGTATTGATTTGCAACCAATGCCGCATTTTGTTTATTGTCCGAAAGAGCAGATAGACAAGTTAAATGATCAAGTTGATAATCGGCTTCAGGAAATTTTGGGAATTGTTGAGAATCACAAGCCGGATGTGGAAGTTGTGATGATTGGGATTGGTAAGGGGGAAATTAAGTTAATTCAGTTTGTACCGGAACCAGCGCCACCAACTTGTTTTGAGGAAGTTGGGAAGGATGTGGATGGGTTGTTGGATGTGTTGGAAGAGAGGATGAGGGAGGAGATTGTTTTTTAACGCAAAGGGACGCGGAGGGAAGCGCAGAGGAACACGGAGGAAGAGGAAGAACTCTGCGCTTATTGTTTAGTTGATTGCTTTGGAGAAATCTGGGTAAGTTAGATTTTCGGCACAATGCCAGATAATGTTAAATGCGGCCTCGTAGCGATAAGAACTGTTTTTGTAACATGGTTCACTCAAATAGTCTTTTAAGGCTATGACAACTTCCAATAAATGTTCGCTTTGCAGGATTTTTGTCAAGGTTTCTGCGATATTTAAAAGATATTCATCCTCAGAGGCTTGATGCTGAGTAGTTTCAAGTATCTGGGATAACATTGTGATAGCAAGTTTATTACCTATAGCGATTCCAGTTTTATTTTCTGGATCCATTTTCAGTAAATACGTTACAACGCGATTTATAAGAGATGCACTTGCAGAAGTTTCGAGGATATAAGTTAGACTCTTGAGTGCAACTGCATTACCTGGATCAATTTGCCATAAAGCCTGAACTGCATCAAAGCAGATTGTATCACCCTGTTTAATCTGCAAAAATTTTATCAAAGAGGCGATCGCAGTTGGATTGCCTACAGCAATTTTTCCCAAATCTACGATTGCGAAGAAACAAATTTCTTCGCTTAGTATTGTCTCTATAGTTTGAACTAACGAGGCGATCGCACTTTCATCACCAACGGCTATTTCCCCAGGATTTTGACTTATTTGGCAGAATGTTTGTTTATTTTCAACAACTGGTGTTAGCAGCAATAAAGCTGCGATCGCACTTTTATTACCTGGATCAAGTTTTCCTAATTTCTCGGCTGCAAGTCTAAGAACTGTGCGACTTTCAGTAGTATGAACCAAATGGACAAAAGCCGCAATAACCCGTTTTCTATCAGTTAATTCCAGGATTTTTCTGGCTGTTTTCACTAGAGGCTGAGGAAGTATCTGCCAATCGCTTTGATCTTGCCGAAAATAAGCATAACTCCATTTCAGCAGTTGTTCTACAATTACATCACCCAAACTACATTCTGGAAACTGGGATAAAGCCTCAGCCGCCAAAAAATAGGCGCGATACCGATAAAAACCGCCGCATCCGTCATCAAAATCTATTAAAGCTTGGATAAAATCTTCTTTCTGCTGCTTATCCACATCCTTTTGGCTGAACCAGTGGAGAATCTCTGCCTTCCACTCCGGCTCAAAGATGCGGTAAGTGCCTAGATTTAAATTGCTGCGATCGTGATTAAAGAAATACTGCCAATCATGCATTGCCTCCTATCCACTTCGAGATGTGGGACGAAAGGGACTTAAACAAATCTTGCTACATCAGTTGGCTTCCTGTCAAGTCTACACGTAATAAGCATCTCTAAAGTTTTCCCTCTTATGACTCAAAAAAAGCAGCTGGCGAAATGTGAAAAAACTCCGCGAGTTTACGAATGTGATTAACTGTCAGCTTGCGCTGTCCACTCAAGACTTCAGACACAATAGACTCGGTTTTAAAGATAGGAATTAAGTCTTCGCCTCAGTTCTTCAAAAAGCTGTCCTTCACTCAAACCAAATACAACCCGTAGGATAACACGCAAGGTAATTTCTTGCATCGACTCACGGATATTAAAAGGCTGGCCAATTTGCCATTCATTACTCACCTGTCGGGTTATTTGACGGATATCCTGACCATAAGTCCGCATCCTTTCGCCATGAAAGGGAGGAGCTAATAGTTGCCGTTGGTGCTGGTGGCGATCGCCATCTGATAACATGAAGGAGCGATCGCCAAGCAAAAATCTTAGTCCTATTGCCCTGCCAACCTCAAAATGGCTGGAATCAGCAGTAAAAATCTGTTCCAGCGCTTGGGGTTGACTAAAGTACACAAGATGGTTATCAGACCGACTACTCCTGATCGTGAAGGTGTCACCATAAATTTTGGCAAAATCATCCACATATTTCACCGGCTGACTCATAAACTTGATTATCCTTAGCCAGCGCGGCATTTGAGGGCTATCAGGCAAATGGTAAGTTGGTGTCATAGAATTTTCTGGAATTGATCGCTTCTGAATTTTATTGTTACGAGTTTTCATGTTATTTAGGGTTACAAAAAGCGGTATATTCATAATTGGGGACTAGGGACTAGGAACACAACGACTTGCTCAGTGCATCGCTGGGGACTGGGGAGACAAGCTGGACAAGAAGGAGAATAATAACTCCTAACTCCTAACTCCTAACTTCTAACTCAGCACTCAAGAGGCAGGATCAAAAGCAAGCAGTGCCAAAAATCATCGCTATTCTCAACGGTAAAGGAGGAGTCGGTAAAACGACTACCGCAGTCAATCTGGCTGCAAACTTTGCGAAGAAAAACAAGGTGCTTTTGATTGACGCAGATATTCAAGGTTCTGCCACTTGGTGGTTTGGGCGGAGTCAGCAGGGAATGGGGTTTGATTTATCTCAAGAAACCGATCCCATACTTTTAGGTAATTTAGGAAAGATAACAGGTTACGATTTAGTAGTGGTGGATACGCCTCCCGCGCTGCGCTCTGAAGCATTAGTAGCGGTAGTTGCGATCGCAAATTATCTAGTTTTGCCTACACCCCCAGCCGCAATGGATTTAGCTATCCTCGTGGAAACAGTCAAGGAAGCCGTCATCCCCTTGGGAACCCCCCATCGGGTATTGCTCACCAAAGTCGATACGCGCAGTCTGGGGGAAGCACAAGAAGCAAAAAACACTCTGACTCGGTTAGGTATTCCTACTTGTAATACCTTTATTCGTGCCTATAAAGCTCATGAACGAGCAGCACTTGAGGGTGTAGCGATCACTCAATGGCGAGGAAGTAACGCGCGGGAGGCGGAATCAGATTATCGCCGCGCAGCTGATGAATTACAGCGTGATTGGAGAAAATAATAATGGCTAGGAAACAAAGTCTCTCTGACTTATTACAAGAAGAAGCGCAAAAATTTACACCCTCAGAAGGTGAATCTGCGATCGAAGTTACAGCAGAAAAAATTGTCGAAAAACAGGCTTCATCTGATGAGCAATCTTTGGCACAGACAGCTGAGTCAACTTCTATTAAGCGCACAAGTCCAACTAAGGCTGATTTAGAAGAAACTGTCATAGAGTTGACAAGTAATCTAGAAACAAGCCACAAAAAAGAAGCATCTCTTGGACAGGAAATTGCTGATTTGCAATCAAAATTATCTAAACAAAAAACATTAGTAACCGAACAACGATTAATAGCAGAAGAGCTAACAAAAGAACTTGACGAAACCAAAAAAACAGCACTGCAACTTGCAGAAGCAAATTCCCAGCTTATAGAAGAAATTAATGCTTTAAAACAAACAGCAGAAGATAAATCTAAACTAGTTGTCAAAGAAAGTAGTGCTATAAAACCAGTAAAGGAACAGTACAATCCACTTAACTACAAAAAATCACATCGCTCATCAGAAACACTAGCTCAAAATCAACCTCAAAATCAACCAAATGAGTATCCTGATAGTTCTAATGAGATGTGGTTACTTGACTAGAGTCAGTTAATCAGTCAAATTTGGAACCCCGACTTCTCTAAGAAGTCGGGGTTCTCGTTGTTCACCAATGATTTTAGGACTTACGCAAAACTACACGCGGTAGGGGCAATACCCTGCGGTCAGCTAAAGCTACATGAATTGCCCCTAAAAATCAGGATTTCAGCTATTGTTTGCCTAAGTCCTGGATTTAGGATTACTCCCCACTCCCTGAGAATTCCTAGCATCAAAGAAAGTTTTCCAAAATGTCAAAATTTGAACCAAAGCCACGTACAATTAAAGTCGCCTATCCCTTAATCCAGGAGCTAATGCCATGCCAATGGCCGTTGGCGTAATTGAAACTTTAGGTTTTCCTAGTGTCTTAGCAGCAGCAGATGCAATGGTCAAAGCTGCCGGAGTCACAATTGTCTATTATGGTCAAGCCGAAAGCGCTCGCTTGCTAGTCGCTGTCCGGGGACACGTTGCTGAGGTAAAAAGAGCAGTTGAAGCCGGAATCGCAGCTGGAGAGGAAGTCAAGGTTGGTACAGTAATTACCTACTACATCGTTCCTAATCCCCCGGAAAATGTAGAAACCATATTACCAATCCATTTCACTGAAGAATCAGAACCTTTCCGCATTTTCTAAGCAATTTTGCTATCAAAATCTGTAGCGAAGCTTCGGACAATTAACTTGTAGTCCCCATATCGTTTATTCATACAGGAGATTAATAATGTCATTACAGGCAGTTGGAGCACTTGAAACCAAAGGTTTTCCTGCGGTGCTAGCAGCAGCAGATGCGATGCTAAAAGCTGGTCGAGTCACCCTTGTTGGTTATATCAGAGTAGGTAGCGCCCGTTTTACAGTTAATATTCGTGGCGATGTTTCTGAAGTAAAAGCTGCTATGGCTGCTGGTATTGAAGCCGCAGAAAATGTTTATGGCGGTACCCTAGAATCTTGGGTGATTATTGCTCGTCCCCATGAAAACGTTGAAGCTGTTCTGCCAATTGGTTACACAGAACAAGTCCAAGAGTATCGAGAATCTGTAGAAAATCCCATTGTTAGATCATTGAACAGTAGATAGAGTCAACCCCCTGCGGGGGAATTGAACGCACCCCAACTAAATCAGAGATTATAGTTGGGGATTCTTACGCTTTGAAGTTTTAAGACTTCTCTGCGTTACCAGGGATACTGGCGTTCTCAGTGTGTCGTTGGAACTTTTGACGTGCGTTCACCCTAGTAAAAAGTATTATTAATATAATGACTTTTTACTTGTTATAAATAATTAGTGAAATTGGTCTATGTCTCCAGTTATAAAACTTTTACAGTACCGCAAAAACTAATTACTAAAATAATAACAAAGTTCGACTGCGCTCACTGTAAATGGAATAAGAAAATATTGTTGCTTCTCTTCTTAGGCTTCTCTTTCAGAGACGAAGAGAGCGAACGCCAACGCGTTTTTATATCGGTTTCGCTAACCCCACCTAAAATGTAGATGTTTTTATAGTATTTTTAGGTGGGGACTGCGCGAAACATTTTTTGTTCATAGGACTTACGCAAAATTCTCTCAAAAACCTGATTTGTCGTAGCGGTAATTCATGTAGCTTTAGCTTTCCTACGGAACGCTACGCGAACCCGCAGGGTATTACCGCTACTTCGGAACTTTTTTGCGTAAGTCCTGATTCAGACTTGATGTTAGGTTTCACTTCCCTACGGGACGCTGTTCGCGTTCGTTGTACCTAACCTACGAATGATTAAATTCCATACCCTTTTTGTGGTGTTCTGTACTAAGTATTTTACTACGTAAGGGGTTGTAAAAGGTTGAAACTTATACAGGTGAAATAACGTCTGAATATTAAGTTAAATTATATTCATTCCTCGGCTCGGTTACAATATGTCAGATTTCCCTGATCCATCTCGTGCAAAAGTGTATCCTCACCACTCTAGGCAAATTTCTGAGCTGAGTTAAATAACATAACTTTACAAAAAGTTTAAATTAACAGAATTGACCCAAAGGAGTCATAGGCAGGGGTTTGAGGCATTTGGAAATTGCAAGTAAAACATCAATCTAGCAATTTCTGCATAATTTTAGTGAATTAAGACGTAATAAAAGTGGAATCACTTAGATGTTTTCATGATTTTCATGAAATCCGGGGAAGTTGCCAGTTAAACAATTAGGTGGGACGAACGGGGGTTGTGATGCAAACTTCAAAATTGAGTTTCGAGGAACGCAATCTCACTATGACTAAGGATGTAGAACAACTGGCTCTAGATTGGCGAAAACGCTTGGCTGCGGAATGTCCAGACCAAAATGAAGCTGCGAGGCAAAGTATTATTTTCTGGCTATTTGGATCTGACTCAAAACGGTTTGATCTGTTTAACCCTAAGGAATTCGATATTGCCAAGCAAGCGATGGAATATCGCTGGAGAATTTTACGTCAACGCTACTTGGGGCTAGGGCGAGAACGTGCTTATCGCAACTTGATAACGCGATTGGGGAGTTTAGTAACATTACGGAATAAGATTCAGACTTGGGTTTCCCTTAGCCGCGATCGCCAGCGCAGTGTAATCGATGTGCTACAAGAAGTACTCCAAGAATTATTGCAAAGCGATAGCCACATGCAACAGCAAATGGCTGATATTGCCAAATATACAAGCGATCGAAGATTGGGGGATGCTCTGCTATTTGCCAGTGTAGAAGAATATTCTCTGCGGCCAGTACGCAATCAACCCCTATTAGCTTACCGATTTGTGAATTACTTGCGTCGCACTCAGCGCGGTGGCTTAACCCAAGTGCCGGGACATGACTTGATTAGACTGGTGTCGGAAGAAGTTCTTACAGACGACAGTGATAATCGAGTTAACTTAATGGATAGTCAGGCGATCGCAGCATATCAGCAAGCACAACAATTAGAGGAACAACAAGCGCTGCGTCAGTCAGTACAAGAAGAATTTGAAAATTATTTACAAGAAAATCTGGGAACAGACGCAGTGGAATGGCTACGACTATATCTGCAAGGTAAATCTCAGGAAGATATTGCCCAGAGATTAAATAAGCAGACCAAAGAAGTATACCGTTTGCGAGAAAAAATTAGTTACCACGCCGTGCGCGTCTTTGCGCTCAAAGGTAAACCAGAACTCATAGACAATTGGCTCTCAATTTCCTTACAAGAACATAATTTGGGATTAACACAACACCAATGGCAGCAACTTGATCAAAAATTGACTCCTCTGGGGCGGCAGATCCTAGATTTGCGGAGAGCGGGTAACTCAATAGAAGCAATAGCTCAACATTTAAAACTCAAAACTCATCAAGTGCTAGGCGAATGGACAAAAGTCTATCTTGTTGCTCAAGCTTTAAGAACCCAGGAGTAGGATGTGAGGCTTCTAGTTGATTTACTGAGGTCGTGGGGAAGAGTAGAAGATGGAGAAGATCGGGAGAAGAGTTTTCGCCAATGCCCTATGCCCCTCATCTATAACTCAGTATTATCACTAAGCTACAATCCAAAATTCATCATATATTTACGTCTACTTATGTTATGTGTAGATAATTTAATTATTAATAATTTAACAAAGGATCTTGATTAAATATTTACTAAATTAGAGGAAAGACGGTATACAAGCAAACGCCAAGCAAATCAAATCTATGTTGTCTTCAGAGGGCAAACAAACAGATACCGCAGTAAATAGAAAGCAAGTGCTAACTGGTACACCAAGTAAGTGGGAGCAGGTAGACATTCGTAAGCAAATATTCCAGCTGATTGATAGTTTTTTGTCTTTTGAAGCTTGCCTCTACCACCAAATTTTGCCTTTGGAATTAGAAGACAACAAGCTCTTGCTAGGTATGGTTCATCCACAAGAGGGCGAGGCACTAGATTACGTTAGTCGCATCTTGTCTTATATCAATTGCACAAGGGTGATTGAGGCGATCGCAGCCGACGCTCACCGCAGAATACTGTCTGCCTACCTCAATCATAAAAATACATCTCAGCTAGATGCAAAACTTCTGCATCAGCCAATAACAGAATTTCCCCCAACAAATAGCGCCGCTACCATTGCTGAGAAACCTACTCCCGCCGTAGATGCCAACTCGGAATCAAATCAGGAACCAATATTGATCGTGTTTCAGACACAAAAACCTCAACACTCTTGGCAGCACGTAGACTTGCCTCCGATCCCAGAGCTAGATAAATTATCTCAAATTACGACGTTCTTGACCCCGATTTCCAGAGGTCAAGAGAGAGAGACATCTGTTGCAGCAGCACCAAACAATTTACCTATTTTGTCTACACAACTTCCCGAACTATTTAGTCCGATTGAGCTGCTACCAACACTACCACCCAAAAAATTACTAGAAGAATTGCTAGGGCGAATTCTGGCTGGGGGAATTGGTCGGCTGTACTTAGAAAGACAACCTTATGAAAGCAGGATACTGTGGAGTGATAATGGAGTCTTGCAGTCTGTATTAGACAAACTCCCACTCTCGGTTTTCCAAGGAGTACTGAATGAATTAAAGCGCTTTGCTTCCCTACCTCTGGCCACGGTTACAGAACCAAAACAGGTAGAGAAAGAATACGTATATCAAAAAAACGGCTTGTTATTACGCTTGCGAGTCATGCCGGGAATCTACGGCGAAGAGGCAACACTCCAAGTCTTGCGGGGAGCAGCATTAAAATTCTATCAACAACAACAGTTAGCGCGTTTGAGCCGTGATGCCTTAGGAATTTCTCAGCAACTAAGCTTCAAGTTGCATGAACTACAAGAACGATTTTTACTGAATCCCAGCCTTGACTCTCAGCAATCAGAGGCAATCGTAGCCCTGAATCAATTAGTAAAAAATTTAGACCAACAGATCAAAATACTAGCACTGGAAAGCAATCCATAACAAACAGCAAATCATCGATCTGTCAGTGAAACCCCTGATTTCGATCGCATACATAATTGTTATGTTGTAATGGAACCTTAGACCGATCAACCTGATTAGGTTAATCTCAAAATAAATACAAATTTTGGGATCGCATTCTGAGTAAGATTACGGTTTAAACAAACTTATAGTAGCAAAATTAGTTTCCCGCTCTTAAATCCATTTCTTGCAAATATTTCATGCTAACTGAGGTTTTTAGTGAACTTTTCCCCTTAATGAGTACAGCCACTCCCCAGACTTTGGAATGGCTACTCAACGTTGCAATTGAACATGAATACCCATCTGGGCGAGCTGTTGTGATGGAAGATGCCTGGGGTAACGCCGTTTACTTCGTGGTTTCTGGTTGGGTCAAAGTCCGGCGAACCGTCGCGGAAGATTCAGTAGCTCTGGCAATTTTTGGTCGGGGCGATTTTTTTGGAGAAATGGCAATTTTGGATGAATCTCCACGTTCAACCGATGTCATTGCCCTTTCGCCTGTGAAGTTGATTAGTATCTCCAGAGAGCGTTTTATTCAAATCTTGTTTAAAGACCCGCAATTACATCACCGGATGTTGCAACTGATGGTGCGGCGATTGCGGCAAATTAACGTGCGCTTACAAATGCGGTCTTCACCACCAGCAGTCAAACTCGCCCATACCCTAGTGAGTTTAGGCGAAAGTTATGGTCAGGAATCCAATTTGGGCAAGGAAATTTATAACATTCCCTTCAAAGATTTAGCAGAAGTTACAGAAATCGGTGTTGAAGAAACCACCAAAATTATGGAAAAGCTGCATGAGAAAGGGTGGATCAAAATTGACAGCGCCAACAATATTATTTCTCTTGTGAACTTTAAACAGTTGCTGAACTTGGCTGGCAAAGTGTGATTGCTTTATTCATTCAGCGATCCAAATTTTAGTATTAAGTAAGTAAACCGACAATACGCCTCGATTAACTTGTTTATTAGAGGTGTAGGTAAGGTGTTGCGCCTTTAATTTGCACTTATATTTTTTCAATATGATTGTAAATACCCTGAATTCGATTTTTGATAAACGCTTAGTACCTATAACCCCGACTTCTGGTGAGAAGTCGGGGTTATAGGTACTATATTTGAGCATTCCAGGTTCTATCTGGAAGCTAGATTTTCAAAGTGTTTTAGCTTAAATTGACACCAATGTTGTTACAGTACTTGCAACAGTTGTTTAATTTTGCTGTCTTGGCGTTCCTTGAATTTTTCTGGAAAAATTAACTCGATCGCAATCTTGCCATTTGCCTGTTCTTCTATTGCATAAATTTCGGCAACAAATCGGTTAGATGAGAGATTCTCGGCATCCTGATTTAACAGTAAACCAACCAGTGGTTTAGCAGTTCGCATTGTATGCAAATCCTGTTGTCCGAGCATTTTGTGAGAAGACACGGCTTTTTTATCTTCTATTTCCAAGCGCAAACCCGTTGTCCCTAGTTCTGTGGCTACTCCAAAGAAGAAGTTACCATCCCAGTAGAGTTGACTATTGGTATTTACCTGCTTGCGTACCTTTGTAGGGTTAGTTTGGTTGAGCTCACGCAAAGCCCGAGTCAGACTCGTGGCTAGAAATCCCAGTGAAGCTAGGGGCTGGTCTACGTACTGGGCTTTCTGAGAATACCACTCCCGAACATCAGAATATAAAACTATAGTTAAAGCATCACTTTGGGTACTGTTGAGTTTCACAAAATCAACACCCAAAAGCGTTTGTGTGTCATTTATCGGAGAGACTCGGACAATTTGCGCCGTTAAAGAGGCGCTAGCAGTATAATCTCCCATCACCTCAATTTCCACTTCATCCAGTAAATTGGGCCAGGTTTCCAAAGAAATTAAGGCGCCAGTTTCGGAAATATTCACCGTTTTGCCCATGATTGTTTGACCGTCACTGGTAATTAAAATGGGGAGACGACGCTGTAAACGGTGGGCAGTACGTACTTGCGGTTGTTCAAAGCCAACCAGCAAAGCAGCTGAGAGCAAAACCAGATTAAAAATAGACCACATGGTGTTGACTAAGACCGCCTGCCAATCTTCAGGACGTAGCAGCAGCCAATAGGGAACAGCCAGTAAGGAAGAGATTACAAATGCTGTCACCACCAAAAGACCACGCATTGATTCCCAATCAAAGATGCGTTTGCTAATAGACGTCCCCTTGTCGGTAACGTTAAATGAACCCAGCTTAGGGTTAAACAACGCCAACATCGTCACCCACCCAGCCTGGAAAGCCATCGCAAATTCAAAAATTTCGTTCCAGAAGGAGAAGCGGACGTTTTTGTAAATGATGTAGTTAGTAAAAAGGGAGAGGAGAATATGGGGTAAGGCATAGGCTAGAGTTTCTAAACCCAAACCTTGAACAGAGTTAACGCCAAATAATAAAAATAGCGGTGGTGCGATCGCATATGTTAGTCGAGGATAACCATACAAAAAGTGCGAAGTCGCGCTAAAATAACAAATCCTCTGGGCAAATGTCAGGTTCAGCTTCCGATTAAAAACGGGATTTTCCAATCGCAGAATTTGCGCCATCCCCCTTGCCCAACGCACTTGTTGCCCCACATACGAAGAAAACGTTTCTGGTGCTAAACCAGCCACCATAATTTTGTCGTAGTAGACAGACTTGTAACCCAGCGAATGCAATCGCAAGGCAGTATGACAATCTTCTGTCACTGTTTCCACCGCAATTCCCCCAACTTCTAAAGCGTGGGATTTACGGATTAATGCTGCCGAACCGCAGAAAAAGGCGGCATTCCAAAAATCGTTACCTTTTTGCAACACCTTATAAAACAGTTCATTGCCTGCGGGGATTCTACCTTTTGTGACTAAATTACGCTCGAAGGGATCGGGGTTATAGAACCAGTGGGGAGTTTGGACAAAGGATACTTTGGGATCGAAGAAAAAACCCATTGTATGCAGGAGAATTTGCCGCGATGGGATGTGGTCACAGTCCAAAATCAACACTAAATCGCCGTCGGTTTTCTCAAAGGCGGTATTGATATTACCAGCTTTAGCGTGATCATTACTGTCCCGCGTCATGTGTATACAGCCGAGTTCTTCGCACATTTGCCGTAGCTTTTCCCGTCTGGCGCTAAACTGTTCTCGGCGGGGGTCGTTTTCTTTATACTTTTCTGGACGACCATCATCAAGAACATAAACGGTTTTTTTATCGGCAGCATAATCACAAGCTAAGGCTGCGACGGCAGTCTTACGCACAATCTCCACATCTTCGTTGTAAGTGGGGATGTAGATATCGACTTTGAACCATTCCTGTTCAGGAATGTTTGTGAGATTAACTGGTTGGCGTTCTTGAATTTTCAGAGTTTGAAAGTATGCCAATACTAAGGTGAGGATGGCATAGAGTTCGGCGAGGAACAACAACGTACAAGCGATGCTGTTGAGCCAACCATCAAAGTTGAGAGTATAACTGGTGCGGTAGAATAAATAACGCAGCGTTGTGATCATACTCAGCCAGACCAAAAACAAGTGGTAATACTGGCTGATTTCTGGAGAGTCCTCTTGAAACTCTGCGTGGATCACCAGTTGACCGAGTAGCACCAGAAATACTGCGACCAATCCTTGCTGCCAAACTTCTATGGGAGTAATAATCAGTGGCACTGATAGCACCAATAGCAGCAGGATTAACCACTTAAACTGTTTCACACCTACCTTTTGGAGAGTGCGGTCAAAAAATCGAGGAGTAATATCAATCAGCCAATTGCTCAATTTTAAGCGCTGGCGATCGCGTGATTTCCGGGGCAATGTGTCGGGGGAAGAAGACATTTTGGATCTCAATTTTGAAATTTAAATTTAAGATTGGCGATACCTGACGAAAAGTGTCTACTTTTTGTCAGCTGTTAAGCGCTTGAGATACAACTGAACAATCCCGTAAAGAATTAGGGAAACACTCAAAATACCTACAGGTAGCAATAGCCAATTTTCTTGTAAAAAACGTGATGCTTTACTGAGGGGAGTTGTATTTTCCCAGCGACGACTATTCGGGGCGCTTTGGAAAAACTGTAGTTGATAGGCATCAGCATCGTAGGAAACTGAGTCTTTTTGATCACTACTAATTAGCACCGTATCCTTTTTAAGTTGGAAGAACCACGGATCTTGATTAAGGACTTGTCGCACTCGCTCTAAACCAGTTTCGGTTTGAGATGTTAAAGCTAGAAGGACGCGATCGCTATTCCAAGGTGAGATAATTTGTTTAATCATCCCTTGTGTATCCTGCGGAGTCTGAACCACAGCATAGGCAGAGGAGCGAGAAAATGCTTGGTTCAAGTTAAAGCCACTGGAATTAAACACTTCCGGGAAAGGAAACTCTTCTCGCGTTCCAATTCCTACCAAATGGTCATTTTTACGGGCTTTTGTTGGCAAAGCATCCGGTGTATAAACATTTAGTTTGACGGTATCTGCTTGACTGAGCCTGCCTAAGCGTTCGCTAAAAGCTAACAAGGTCAAAATATCTGTCTTCGAGGGTATTTGGGGCAAGACAATCGCCGTCTGAGACAAATCCTGTGGTGCGGCAAAGGGAAAACCGAATTTCAGCAGGTTCAAGTCTGGTAGTTGTGTAGATATCTCCCGCTTCAGATCGAAGTTAGTATCAGAATGCACCGTACCTGTCAGTTGTTGATCTGGTGGCTGAAGACAATTCTGTTTATCAAACGCTTCTCTGGGAGTCATCCGAAAGAAAACTTGCAGTTTCGAGTTAGGTTTGATCAAGTTTTCCGGCAAATTGACTTTCAGGTTTTTGCGAGTTTCTCCCGACTCAGAATCAAGACGTGCCCCACCGATGAAAACTCCATCCAGTAACACTTCCAGCGCAGAAGTTCGGGGATTAAGCTGTGGGCCATAGCTGTAGATCAGATTCATCGAACTACCCCGGAGAAATCGATCATCCGGTAAAGCGCGGAAATCAACTTCAATTGGTGGTGCCCCCATCCCACGTACAGTGACATCATTAAACGGCTCACCATTTACCTGAGTTTTAATCTCGCCGAGTTTAAAAGAATTTTGCTCTGGCAAATAACGAGGCCACTGGCGCAGTCCTGGTGTGGAGCCTTCCTTGAGGGTATTCACAAAAACTACCTGACCAGTCCCCATTTTGCGTAAGTCTGGCTGTGATAAAAATTCGGTGGCCTTTTCCACAGCTTTTGTGCTGTTGCCAGTGGCAATTAAAACTGGAACCCCAGTCTTTTCAGTTTTAGTGATCATCAACACCCCAGTTTCATCGGGTACGGGGTTGTTATCACGATCCAGAATTTGATTGCTGACGACTTTCAGGGGCAAATTCTTCCAAGTATTTAGGGCTGGTTGTTCGGTGGGAGTGCCAATGATCACCAAGCGATCGCTTGCCTTCACATTTGCCACATTAGACACCAAACTCGTCTGAATCGGGCGAAAATCTGCGATTCTTCCTAATGCTGCTTGGAAGCGAGCTGCTGCTGTTAGCCAGGATTGAGCAACTTGACTCGGTTGCAAGTAAGCAATCTGGTTAGTTTCTAAGCCGAGTTCGTCAAACAAAGGATAAGGATAGCGGCTGAAATTCAGGGGAATCGACTGCTGTTCATAGTTCAAGATTAATTTGGAATCTGGCAGAATCTCTGTCCACAAGTCGGGACTACTGGGGTCGCTACATTCGAGGGTGTTATTCTGCTGTGCCACCAATACGAGTTCGTTGTAGTCTTGAAGCAGCTTTGGTGGGATATTGAACAGTACTTGACCTACTTGGGACTGTTTGTGATTGAGTGGTACACTACCAACACTGACGCCATTGACTAATACGGTCAGGTTGGAGCGATTGGCATACAGTGCTGGTGAGTGTTGAAAGCGGATTAAGGCTTGTATCTTACCCCGATCTAATTTCCACCCACGGGGACGGGTAAAAGCAAGACGACCTTCTGAGTAAACCCCGCGTAAGCGCATCCGGTTGCCCACAATCGGACTACGATTAAATTCTAGGATGTAAGTTGCCAGTTTTTTGGCGTTAGCAGTTTCTAAGTCTGCTTTACTATTACTTTCTGATGTCGTTGCTTGAGTTAATGAAGTTACTTTGGTTTGAGCTTGAGCGCTCAATAATGAACTAGGGAACAAAAAAAAGCAGGAAGTAACAATAATTGCTTTTTTACTAATTTGGGAAAGATGAAACAACTGCTTCATGGTAGAGCGTGATTTTAGTGTTAATTTACTCAAGTTTTTTACGTAAAAACCATAACTGATTTGTTGCTTTGAGAAGTTAAAAATCAATCTGGTTTAGTTAAGGCTTAACTCTTTGTCAAAATCAATTTTTTTAACGAACCGCAAAGGACGCAAAGGACGCAAAGGACGCAAAGGAAGAGAAGGAAGAGAAGGAAGAGAAGGAAGAGAAGGAAGAAATGTTTTACTGAACTGTATTGACTTAAAAATCATCCCCTCGTATTTTCTGAAGGAAATCAATCGGAGTCAGTCTGCTGGGAGTAAAAGGTAAATACTTAATCAGGAGTTTGGGAATCCTGTACTCTAACTCAGCGTCGGAGGATGTCATTTACCTATAAGCAGTCGTTGGGGTATTGTGTTTGGAGGTAGCAATCCTAACCAAGCCAAGTTCTGGGTGTAATAAGCCGATTCATCTCCCCAAACTCCCTGCTTGTATTGAGGTAGTATTTTTTTCACAAGCAGTTCTTGAGCTGTTGCTGGTTCTACCAATTGCATCGCGGCATACAACATAGCGTATTGGGATGTAGCTTCGTAATTCACTAATGCTTTCCCTTGGAGATCAATGCGTGCTGGTAAACTCGATTGTTTACTCCATAGTTTTCGCAGGTGCTGAGTCGATGTCACTAAATAGCGCTGCGCTTGGGGTGAATTAAACCAGGCAGCATCTAACGACAAACGCCACCAGACTCGATAGGCATCAAAGCTATACAAACTCTTCAGAGTGCTAGAT
The DNA here is from genome assembly GCF_036919815.1 of Nostoc sp. Lineage (GTDB taxonomy): Bacteria > Cyanobacteriota > Cyanobacteriia > Cyanobacteriales > Nostocaceae > Nostoc. The sequence goes on along the minus strand of NZ_JBALCE010000091.1, from coordinate 47,787 downwards.
GCTGGTAGAGTTTGGCATTGTCCTGTTTTGGTATTTAGAGCTACCCAGTCACTCGGTAAACCCACGCTAGAAAGCTTTGCGGAATTTTCTAGCACTTGATAGCTGCTGTCTACCAAACTCAACCAATCATGTTGGGGGTCAACTTGTGCAAAGATCCGAAAAGCATAGGGAGCAAAATAAGAGGGATTGAGGTAAAAGGTAGATGCATTGGGGACAAATGCAGCCACTGGCCCTGGTAACAGGTAGCGCTTACCTTGGGGTTCTGAGATGGTGGAGAGGTTCCACAAATCTTGCAGTTTAAGTTTTGCCAGTTCCAAGTATTCGGGTCGATTCCAGCGCCGTGATCCCAAAATCAGGGCGGTAATCGCATCTATATCTCCATCACTGGCAAAGTTGGTGTCGATGATACCCCAGTTACCATCTTGCTTTCGTCCCCATTTCCAAGCCCACAAACTATCTGTACGTTTACCCCCTGCTCGGTGCTGGAGGTTATTTTCTGACCAGTGTAAGGTGAGGGCAAAAGTTGCCGGATCATTAATCAGTACTGCTCTTAGCAAAGCATAAGCTTGACCTTCACTAGTTGAGCGATCGCTTGCTTGGTAATCAATCACCCGCCCATCTGACTGAATAAATCTTTGGCGGTAGCTATCCCAGCTTTGGGCTAGTAATTCCCGGTTAGGGGTAGATTCAGGAAGATCCGCTAAAAATCTAGTGAGATTTTGACTACTAGCTTCAGTGGGGAGGTTTGCTACCGGAGTTCGATTATCCGGTGTTTGGGGTTTTGCTGCCCAGTAACTAGAGTCACAGGCAGATAAACCAATCAGGCTGGCAAGAGCTGCCACTTTTGGGAAGTGCCACATCCTAAAAACAGTTTGATTTGTAAAACATTAGTTGATGGCGAGAGTGCCATCTCCTTGCCCCTATTGTTCCCTTGTAGTTGTTGAAAATTAACTTTCATGAAGAAATTTAAGCGATCGCTAATTCCTGCTACGACGTTGATAATCTTCCCAAGGGGGTTGAAATCCTCGTCGTAGCAGAAAGTCTGTTTGGATTTGCTGTATTTGCCGAGATGCATCACGATCAATTCCTCCTTCGTCGGCTGCTTCTAATTCCAATTGTTCTAGCTGCGCCAGCGCCGTCAAAGGCTGATCTAAAATCGCATTCAATCCAGCGAGGGCGCGGCGTGTGCCTTTGTCTTCTGGTTTTTGTGCCAACACTTGAGCATAAATCTCCTGTGCCGATTCAAAGCGGCGCTGTTCAAAGCGAATTCCGCCCAAAGCCGCGAGAGCATCGATGTTATCTGGTTGCTGCGCCAAAATATTCTCATAGCTACTGCTGGCCAAATTCAAGTTACCTACAGCCAGAGCTAACTCTGCCTGCAACTGGTATGAGTCAGAAGTCTTGGGAATGCGAGCAATCAACTGCTTCATCCGCGCTCGTGCTTGGGCTGGATTACGTTTTGCGATCACCTGTAATAGGCGCAGTTGTAATGGTATGGAACTAGGATCAGCTTCTAGGAGGTAACTATATAAAGCTTCTCTTTGCGGATCTGTAGGCAGCGCTCCTAGCAAACTGTATAGTTCTGGAGGAGTATTGGTTGCAGGTTGTGTAGCTAACCAATTGTTTAAAACTGCCTCTGCTTCTGGTTGAGAGATCCGCTTGGCTTGATAGGCGATACTAGCACGCCCCAGTTGAATCGATAAATTTTGAGGATTGCGAGCTATTAGCTGGTCATAAATTGTTACAGCCTGATCAAAACGCTTTTGTTGCAGTCGCACTCCCGCCAGTCCGCCCAAAGCAGCATCAATAATATCGCTACTATTTGGCTTACTAGCAAGCACAGCTTCGTAACGCTGGGCACTAGCTTCGATACTACCTTCACGACGCTCAATTTCTGCTGCTAGTAACTGGGGTGCGAGGTCTTTAGCACCTGCGGGGGTGGCTGTGTAAGCTGCCAACGCTTGCCTTGCACCATTCAAATCTTGACGCTGCACATACATTTGTGCCACCCGGAAATTCAAAAACGGTACGTTGACCCCTGTTTGCAAAATATTTTGATATACAGGTAAAAATTCTGGGTCGGGAGCATCAATGTTTACTAAGGCATTAGCTAGCTGTTGTAACTGGACGCGATCGCTCGGTAGTGATTGGATTGCAGTTCCCAAACGCTGTTTCAAGTCATTTTTACCGAGTAAACCTAGCTGATTTTCCAAAGCTAATTGCTGTACCTGCAAACTTTGATCGTTGGGAAATTCTAAGGACACTCGTCGATATAGTTCCAGTGCTGTTTGTCGTCCTTCGGGGAACCCACTAAAGACATCAGCGACTTCGCGCAGCAATTTGGGGGAAGGGTTGGGATCGGTTTGGAGGGCTTGACGATAGAGATTGAAGACTTGCTGGGTAAGGGTGGGGTTATTGGTGTACTTGCGAATTTCATTGAGCGATCGCGCTAAGGGCAAAATCGCATCTGGTCTTCCCTGTAATACATCTAAGACCGCCAATGCTTGGGCTGGTTGTTGATTTACAAGGTATGCCACAGCCAGCTCTTTACGAGTTTCAATCGCTATGTTGTCAAGGCTCTTGGAGCGTTGCAACTGCGCTTCTAACACCTCTACTGCCCCCGCCGGATTGCCTGTTTCTCGTAAGGTGTGACCGTAGGCTACTGCTGCATACCCTGTAATCGCTTTGCCATTAGAGCGGTAGCGGTTAAACAACTCCAATGCTTTCGGGAAATCCCCACTGTAACTATAAGTTTGAGCTGCCCTAAGGACTGCTTCTGGTGTGGGGTTGTTGTTCAGTGCGATTTGGTAGTCTGCCAAGGACTCGCTTAATCGTCCTTGGTAGGAGTAGAGTTGAGCACGGTAACTGTGAGCTTCTGAGTCATTGGGATTCAACTCTAATAAAGTTGTCAGCGCCTCAATTCCTTTTAAGTTCCACTCAGGACGATAAGTTGCCAATAGACCAACCGTTTTTAAAGCTAGTTGGTTGTTGGAGTCTACCGCCAGTACTTTTTGATAAGCATTCCAAGCTTCGGGAATACGTCCGGCTTTGCGATAAGCGATCGCTAATCCTAACCTAACTGGCGAAGATTCCGGTTGACTTTTCAGGGCTTGCTGGAAGGCTGCGATCGCATCATTAATCAAGCCCTTTTTTAACAATGCAAAACCTTTTTGTGCCGATGCCGATAAGTTCTGTGCTTGGGCAGGGGCAATGCTACCCAAAGGCGGCACAGTTACCAAGTAAGTAAAAACCAAAAATGAACAAGTAAAAAAAGAAGGATATTTAATTTTTTTAGCTTTTGCCTTTTGCCTTTTATCTATGTTGTTTTGACTCATTGACTACTTCTCCCTCTGGGAGTCAGATCAAATTCTGATTTCACCCTAATACCGAAGACTGTATCGGAGAAATTATCACGTTCTTGAACCGAGAAGCCTAGCCGCAGATTATCAAGAAATTTAAAATCATAAAAGGCTTCCAATACATCGGGACGGTCTCCACGACGCAGGCTATCGTTAGAAAGAGGGCGTCCATAAGCTACGCCTAGTCGGTCATCTGGGGTAAACGTATCTAATAAACTCGCTCCCAAGACGTAAGTATTTGCACCCTCTCCTAAAGTGCGATTTTCGTAGCGACCATAGCGCCCAAACAAACCTAATTTCAGATTGGGAATAAAGACTTCGGCGTTGAGTCCATAAGCTTCTTCGCGATCGTTTTTATCAGGGCCAAATTGATTGTTACCTCTGGGAATGCTGTAGCTTTCAAGGAAACTATCACCAACACCAGCGTCGCGATCGGTGGTATAAGTACCACGAATAATTGCATTGCCGTAACGGATGCCGATTTCTCCGGCAAATCCATCTAAAGAAAAGTCACCGATTTTGTTGGCTGATGAAAAGACAGCTGCTTTGGCTTCAATATTGTCGGTGACACTCCAATCGACTAACAAACTAGTGCGTGAACTAATCCCCGTTGCTGCCAGTGCTGGGTTGGTTTGAAACACCGGATTAAAGAATTGACTAGCCCCATCTTTAGCAAAGCTGTTGCGATCGAAATAAGACGTTAAATCTAATTGACCGATCACAAACCGTAGATTAGGCACTCCTGCTAGAGAAGTCGCCAAATAAAGCTCGTTAATGTTCAAACCGTCGTTTCGAGAGTCATCCAAGCTGCTGCCTTGGCTGGTTAAATCCAGGGTTGCCCCAACCACAGCTTGGGAAGAAAGTGGGTAGATTCCCGTGACTCTCGCTCGTGCTGTAGTGTCACTGCCTTGGGTGATATAAACTCCTTGGAATTGTAAAGAGGGTTGCCTTAAACTACTGCTATTAAGCTGACGGCGTTGTTGAGTAGTTATTGATTGCGTAACTGGTAGTACTGTGTTGGGAGTAGGAGTGGTACTAGGGACTGATGGTTTTGCCTCTGGATTGAATAATTGTTGATTAAAAGTTGGTGCTGCTGGTGAAGTGAATTCTTGCGTTCCAGGCAAGTTGGGAAGTGGCGGCAGGGGAGCTGCTTGAGAACTGAGTAGTTGATTAAAAGTTGGTGCTGCTGGTGCAGTTGATTCTGGCGTTGCAGACGAGTTGTCCGGTGGAGCTACTACTGAGCTAATTGGTGGCTCCAAGCCGTTCATCTGTCCCTGCAATCCTAAATTTAGGTCAGAAGTGTCCCCACCTGCTGCCACTCTTGGTAGAGCAGAATTACGTGGTGCTGCTGGGGCTTTTCCAGTCACCTGCTGCTGGATAAAAACACTCTCCAGTTGTTGGAGATTGTTGGCTGGTTTCTGCTGTACAAATTTGGGCACTGGTAGCGTTTTTACTAAACCCAATTGGTAGTCGCTAGCTTCTAGCTGAGATGGGTTGACTTGAGCTGAAGACTTTTCGCTCACTGCCAGTACCCAGCAAATCGAAACGGCGACAGTGCAAAGCAGTGCATAAACCTTGTGGTACTGGCTTGGAAAAGTAAGTTTGTAGCAATCGAGTACTGTTTGCCTCATCAGCCTAGTTGGGTAACAACTACATATTTATGTTAGTTAACGTCGCAACTTTAGCAAATTTAATGAGTATTAACCACTAGATCGCATAAACTTTGCAATTCTCAATTAATTTAATGAAAAGTCATAAAACTTGTTATTTATAAAAAAAATTGGGCATAATAGGTAAAAATATGAGTTATTTGGAAGAAATCAAAAAAATGCTCCCTTTTATCATCAAAAATATTGATTTAAAGACTATTCTTCCCAAATTTAAAGGTTTATCTCCTGCTAATTTCCAGGTAGGCATTTGCCTAATGCTTTTAGCTGCCAGTTATGGCTGTGTTCAAAAAGCACAAGAAAAGGTGGAGATGCAAATTCTAAATGTCCAACCTATATCAAGTAAAGGCGTATACAACGTAGTCGGTAGTAGCAATCTGCCTGAGTCTAGCAAGATTACAGTGGCCGCTGTGCGCTATTTGCGTCCAGTATCAGGACAAGCAGAAGCTTTGCCCAGCTCAGACATGAATACTAACCGTTCAATTCTGGCTCGTCAAATTGTGGAAGTGAAACAGGGACAATGGGAGGCTGCGCTGAATCTGTGGCAAGTTTCACCCAATGGCAGTTTCCAGGAAGTCTGGCAAGTAAATCCAGCACAAATACGACTGTTTCCAGAAGGTGATGTTAAATTTGTAGCTATTTTCGATCCTGCGAGTCAGTGGGAACAGTCAGATAATCAAAACTCTCAAAAGTTAAAGTCAGAAAATCAACAGCTTGAAAAGCTTGAAAGCAAGTTGATTCGCTTTACTAACGAAGGTGAAAAGTATTTACAAGTTAGCCAAACCTTAACAATACCCCTACCTACAGGGAAAACAATACCACCTCGTCTCCAACCGGAAGACTTGAATGGTGGCTGGGGAAACCGATATCAAATTCCGCCACAATCCATAGTTTCTAAAACTACCTTACTTCCACCGGCTAAAAATAGGCAGACGAATGCCTCTGTGACTCCTCCAGAGTTTCTCAGGTGAGAATATTGAGCATGGGGTACTACTGTAGCCCTCCATTCCTCTATGTTTGATAGATAAACAGGACTTACGCAAAACTACCGCCTGTAGTTTTGCGTAAGTCCTAATAAAAACTGGAATACCAGCCTCAATATGAGCGCTGGCATCAAGATATTAATTACCCAACAACCACCAATTTAGTGGGCATTGTCTGTAGAGAAAAGTCCTTGTCCTGATTAAGAGAGTTGTGGCAATTTGGCAAGCTTCACGAAAGAAGCCCAGAGGAAATTCATACCTAAAGATACTTACTCTGTACTCCTATGCTGTGGAGTGCTTTAAACCTTCTCCTCCTATCTAAATCATGGACATCCGTAGACATTCAATCTTTAGTTGAGGTTTCAACGGGTGAAGTCGTCAGCTTTTGCTGTTTGATAAACAGATTTGAGGAGATTTCAAAGAACAGTATTATAGTATATCTGAAATTTAGGTGTGGATTCTACCTCAGCAGTTGTTGCTTGGGGCGTTACTTGCAAATTCTTCTGCATTGCCTGCATCTGTAACATCATCTCTTTAATTTGTTTTTGCAACTCTTCAAATTCTGATGGCATAATTGGTGTTTGATTCACTTCATCAGTAGCAGCAATTCCTTTGATGTTGTTCGGATTTTCTTGAGCATAGCCAAGGAAAACTTGAGCGGATGCAAAGGCAGAAGTACCAGCAACATTTCCCATTGTCGTAGTGGTATTTTTTTGAGTTGCAACCTTTGCTACAGGATTTACTGGCTGTGCGTACATCGGTGTCAAGGTTTGCGCTTCAATAGGTTGAGATACAGTTATTGCAGAGCTTTTTGAAGTGAAAGCTTGCTCAAAAGGCATCTCGTCATCTAAAAAAGCGCTCAATCCAGAAATTTGCAGCCGAGGCTCAGAAACTTGCCATTCTTTTAGTAATGCTTCTTTTTGTTGTAGGTGTTGTTCTAGATTAGATAATTCCTGCTGAATTTTCGCTGATTTAGAGGAAGAATTTCGCCAACCACACAAAGCAAGTGCTAAAATTCCAGACCCTATACTAAGTGCAGTTGCAAAAATTACGTAAGGAACAGCAATATCTCTAAGTTTGCCATAAAAAATAGGTTCTTCCTGGAATTTGATCGCAATTTGTTTATCGCCTAATGTCGCAAGAGGGAATGACATTAAAGAAAATACACTTAGAGAAGCGATCGCAGGTGGTAGTAAGAATTTTTGCAGTACAGAAAGTGTCATAATCGGAAAGTTTTTGTTAAATAAAAGACAATGGGTAGTTGGCAGCAGATATAATTATCGCTTCTAACATCTAGCTGATATAGAGTTTTCACGGTCAGTCAGTATGTGTACTGCCTTAGTATCCAAATTATCCTCTATCCAAGATTATTTCAATAGATAATTGATGAAGACCTCAGTAAATTACGTAAATTTTATGTAAATTAACCAACTATCATAGATTAGATCCAGGGAAGGGCAAAATATAGATATAAATTTATATCTATTTACCTGTCAAAGATTTTAGCGCTTTTGACTTCGACTATCTAATTTTTGCGGATACAGAAACAATAGTAGCTAAATATTGCTCTAAGATTACTAGGATGGTTAAATGTACGGAATATTAATTTAGTAACTAAAAAGCTATCAAATAAATGCCTTGGAATCAGAATCAGAAAATTTATGCTTGATGAAGTAGTCAAATATATAAAAACAATTTTTCAGTGAAGATACTGATAAAGTATTTTATATGTAAAAATTATTACATTATATTTATGGTAGTTTAGCTTAGGTATCAATCCTCAAACAAGGTAATAAAATTATGCGAGTGATTTCTAAAGGTAAACCAAGAACATTCCGGTTACACAACCAATTTCTGATATTTTCCTTAAGCTTAGTGGTATTTTTAGTAATAACTTTGACTAAGAGTTTTGCTAGTATCCAGCTAGATGCTTCTAGAGCTGCGACGCCCATAGATATGCCGCTTTCAACGATTGGTAAAACAATTGTGGATGCCAAAGGCAAGGTTGTATTGCCCAGAGGTGTTAACTGGTTCGGTATGGAAACAGATACACACGCGCCTCACGGTTTATGGAAACGAGATTATAAAGAAATGCTGGCGCAGATTAAAAGCTTGGGATATAACGTGATCCGTTTACCTTATTCTGTGGCAGGATTGCGATCGCCTAATGTAAGTGGCATTGACTTTGGAATTGGCAGCAACATAGAACTCCAAGGTAAAACCCCCTTAGAGGTAATGGATTTAGTTATTCAAGAAGCAGGACGCCAAGGATTACTAATCCTACTCGACAGCCATCGCCTCAACGACCAGCAAATTCCAGAATTATGGTATGGAGATGGGTTTACCGAAGCAGACTGGATCGATACCTGGAAAATGTTAGCCATCAGATACAAAAATCAAGCTAACGTCATCGGCGCAGACTTAAAAAACGAACCTCACGGGAAAGCTAGCTGGGGTGATAACAACATCAATACCGACTGGCGACTAGCAGCAGAACGCGCAGGTAATGCCATTCTCAGTGTCAATCCTAATTGGCTGATTGTCGTTGAAGGAGTAGAAAAGAATGTCCCCGGTCAAAAACTGCTAGAGCATTGGCATGGGGGGAATTTAGAAGGTGTAAAGCGTTACCCAGTACGTTTATCTCGTTCTCACAAACTAGTCTATTCTCCTCATGAGTACGGCGCTGGGGTGTACAATCAAAGCTACTTTTCTGCTTCTAACTTTCCTAAAAATCTAATTGAACGCTGGCAAATAGGATTTAACTATATCGCTAGTGATAATATTGCTCCCATCTTAATTGGGGAGTTTGGGGGACGAAAAGTAGACTTAAATTCCAAAGAAGGAATTTGGCAAAATGAATTGGTGAAATACATTCAAAAAAATAACTTGAGTTTTACTTACTGGAGTTGGAATCCTGATAGTAGTGATACGGGCGGAATTTTACTAGATGATTGGCAAACTGTTGATCTACCCAAGCAGCAATTACTGTCCCAGCTGCTCTCACCTGTACAATTTCAACCGCCAAATCAACCGAGTAATCCTCCTGTTTCCCCAACTCCGACTCCTTCTGTATCGCCATCTCCTACTAGTACTGTCCAACTAAAAGTGACTACTGACATTAATTCCAACTGGAAAACTGGATTTTGTGTCAGTTTTAAAATTACAAATCAGGGTAATACCAAGGTTAGTAATTGGCAGCTGGTATTTAATATGAACCAAGCTACGATTAATAATTCTTGGAACGCAGATTTTAAGCAGCAAGGAGCGATACAGTATGTAGTGACTCCTTTGGTCTGGGGAAAAATAATTGAACCAAATCAAGTACGCGATATCGGCTTTTGTGCCAATAAACTTGGTTCTGACTACCAACCGCAGCAAATAAAAGTCAAAAGTTAAAAGGCGAATTTGTCATGATGGAAAAAATCACCTATCGACTATTAACTCAGCACACAAGATGACTGAAGCAACAGCAACCCGTCCCAATATCTATGTCCAGGAAACCGGTCCAACGATTCATTATCTGGTGGCAATGCCCCAACCAGAAACCCATCTGTTTGAGGTAACTTTACGCCTTGCCAATTATTCTTCGCCGATTCTCGATTTAAAATTGCCGGTGTGGACACCCGGTTCCTACTTAGTCCGGGAATATGCCAAGAATTTACAAAATTTTGCGGCTTTTGCAGAGGATAAGCCTTTACCTTGGCGGAAGATCAGCAAAAATCACTGGCAGGTAGACAAAATAGGTGTTTCAGAATTAACTGTACGTTATCGCGTTTTTGCCAATGAGCTTTCGGTACGGACAAATCACTTAGATACCACGCACGGTTATTTTAACGGTGCGGCACTATTTTTTAGAATACCAGGCTGGGAGAACCAACCGATTCGCGTCACTATCGTACCACCACACCCGGAATGGCAGGTAACTACTGCCCTACCAACCGTTGCTGAGGAAACGAATACTTTCTTGGCTAGCGATTTTGATACTCTGGTAGATACTCCCTTTGAGATTGGTAGCCACCAATTGTATAAATTTGAGGTTTTGGGAAAACCCCACGAACTGGCAATCTGGGGACAGGGTAATTTCCAAGCCCAGCAGATGATTGCTGATATCCAAAAAATTGTCCAGGTAGAAGCGCAGATGTTCGGGGGTTTGCCCTATGAAAGATACGTGTTTCTGCTACACTTATTTAGCCAAGCTTTTGGCGGTTTGGAGCATAAAAATTGTTGCTCCTTAATTTACCAGCGTTTTGGGTTTCGCGCTCAGGAAAAGTACGATCGCTTTATCCAATTGGTAGCACACGAGTTCTTTCACTTGTGGAATGTCAAACGAATTCGCCCAAAAGCATTAGAGGTTTTTGATTACGACCAGGAAAACTACACACCATCATTGTGGTTTTGTGAAGGCACTACTAGTTACTATGACTTGTTAATTCCTTTGCGGGCGGGAATTTATGATGTTAAATCGTATTTGAGTAACTTGGGCAAAGAAATTACCAGATATGAAATGACACCGGGGCGCAAGGTACAACCCGTTTCCGAGTCGAGTTTTGATGCCTGGATAAAACTCTATCGCCCAGATGCCAATAGCGGTAATTCCCAAATTTCTTACTATTTAAAAGGAGAAATGGTATCGTTGTTGCTGGATTTACTGATTCGCTCTACTCACAACAATCAGCGATCGCTCGATGACGTAATGCAGAAAATGTGGCAGCAATTTGGGCAAGCTGAAATTGGCTATACTCCAGAACAGCTGCAGGAAGTTATAGAATCTGTTGCCGGAATCGATTTGACTGATTTCTTTAAACGCTACATTGATGGCATTGACGATTTGCCCTTGAATCAGTACTTAGAACCCTTTGGCTTGCAGTTGGTAGCAGATCAGCAAGAAGAACCTTATTTGGGTGTGAGAATAAATACAGAGAATGGGCGGGAGATGATTAAGTTTGTGGAGACTGGTTCACCTGCACAAGTAGGGGGAATTGATGCAGGTGATGAGTTGTTAGCAATTGATGGGATTAAGGTAACGGGGAATAGTTTAAGCGATCGCCTGAAAGATTACCAAGCAAACGATACAATCGAAGTCACAGTTTTCCACCAAGACGAACTGCTTACCTATTCCATTACCCTCGCGTCACCACATCCCACTGGATATAAAGTAAAACCAGTTGAGCATCCTGACTCCACACAGGAGCAAAACTTTGCTGGATGGCTTGGGGTTGCGATCGTAACTTTTCGATAAAGGGCATTGGGCATTGGGCATGGGGCATTGGGCAAAACAGTTCCGAGTTTTGAGTTCCGAGTTTTGAGTAAAGAAGTGAGATTCCCCACTCCCCACTCCTTTACAGACGCGATTAATCGCGTCTCTCCTAAATCTGCTGTCGGGCTGGATTAGTTATTTTACGGACTGATTACCGTGATTCACTAACCAACGAATCGCACCCCTAGTCCTAATGCGTTCTCACCGCTCCAGAGTAAATCAAACCCCTTTGCAGATCCAGCGTTATAATCGCCCCATCCCGAATCGCCTGCGTTGCCTGCTTTACGCCAACAATCACTGGCACACCGAGACGTAAACCAATCACTGCTGCGTGACTTGTGAGACTTTCCTCTTCCGTAATAATCCCGGCAGCTTTGCGAATTGCCTCCACAAAATCTGCACTAGTTCGAGGTGCAACCAATATGTCTCCGTGATTAAAGTTACTAACATCCATGCCAGTATTAGCCACCCTTGCGCGACCACTAACTGAACCTTGTCCTAGTCCAATTCCGTGACCTAATATTGCCGTCACCACCTCAACCTTAATCAAATCTGTGGAGCCGGAAATTCCCTGGAGTGTGCCAGCAGTCATCACTACTAAATCACCCTCAGACAGTAACTTAAGTTCCTGAGCCACGTTGATCGCAGCTTGAAATGTCTGACCAGTGGAAGGTAATCCTAGTACTAACAGAGGTTTTACTCCCCACACCATTTGTAGCTGTCGCGCCACATTCACATGGGGTGTCACTGCCAAAATCGGTGTCTGGGGACGGAATTTAGAGACATTGCGAGCTGTTGCCCCAGTTTGCGTTAGGGTCATGATTGCTGCTGCCCCTAGTTGTTCGGCGATTTGACCTACAGCTTGACTAATCGCATTGGGAATAGAGCGGCGGGCATCTCTGGCAGAACGTAAGTTTAAGTGTTGGACTTCTTCCTGCTCCATGCGCTCGGCAATCCGTGCCATCGTCGCTACTGCTTCTACAGGGAAGCTACCCACTGCGGTTTCATTGGAGAGCATCACCGCATCCGTGCCATCTAAAATCGCATTTGCCACATCCGACACTTCAGCGCGAGTGGGACGGGGATTGCTCACCATGCTGTCTAACATTTGAGTGGCGGTGATGATCGGAATCCCCAAGCGATTTGCTGTGGCAATTAGCCGCTTTTGGAGTACGGGAACATCTTCTGCTGGCAATTCCACCCCTAAGTCGCCTCTGGCAACCATTACGCCATCACACAAAGCCAGAATCGCCTCCATTTGTTCGATGGCTTCGTGCTTTTCAATTTTGGCAATCACTGGCACTTGCTTGCCTGTACTGGAAATTAGCTCTTTAATTTCGATCATGTCCTGCGGATTGCGGACAAAGGAAAGCGCCACCCAATCTACACCCTGATCGAGACCAAACATCAGATCCTCTCGGTCTTTGTCGGTCATTGCCTTAACTGACAGGTAAACGCCGGGAAAGTTTACACCTTTGTTGTTAGAAAGTTTACCAGGCACGGTAATGCGACAATGCAAATCACCTTTGTCGCGGTTAATCTCCTCCACGACCATTTCTACTCGTCCATCATCAAGGAGGATTTTTGCGCCAACCGGGACTTCTTCGGCTAAATAATCGTAGGTAACGCAGCTAATTTCCTGCATACCGACCACTGGACGATTTGTCAAGGTGAAGCGATCGCCTTTTGCCAAAACTATAGACCCGTTGTCAAACTTCCCCAAGCGAATTTTTGGGCCCTGCAAGTCTTGGAGAATAGCCACTGGCTGATTTAATTCAAAGGCGGTTTGCCGAATTAAGCGAATACTACGCTGATGGTCGGCATGAGTTCCGTGGGAGAAGTTTAGCCGCAGCGTCGTGGCTCCCGCTTCAATAATCGCCTTCAGGATTTCAGGACTGCTAGTGGCGGGGCCAATAGTAGCGACAATTTTTGTCCGGCGCAGAGAATCTCTTAATTGCATAGGGGCTGAAATTAGGGAGCTATCTGGGAAGTCATCGTAACTTAAGTGGCATCTCCTTTTCAGTCACTGCTATATCAATAAATATAAGCAGTTAGAGAGGGTTTATGGGAGAGTAGGGGCTGTGGGTTAGACTAGATATAGTACATCAATCTTGTCTCCATCCTCCTCACGAAGGAGTTTATCCGATCAACTTATTGGCGATTGTCATACCCCACTTGTGAGTAAAGACTTGGCCTCGTCTGGAATCATAGCGTTATTCATCTAGTGATATGCAAAGCTGTAGATAAATATTGGTATACAAAACTTTGCAAAAGTTTATTATTCCCTCATTTTTTATCGTATATTCGTAATGTTTGGTAAAGAAGGAGTCAATGTCAGAAATGATCACATCGGAGGCACAAAAGCCACTGATAATCCCACCCAAGGAATTTTTAGCGCCTCCTGGTGATTTCAATCGCACGCTACTGCTGTTTTTCGTAGCTGTGGCAATGCTGGTGTTATCTAGCTTTGGTTACTGGCTTTGGGAATGGCCGCACTGGCTGTGCTTTAGCGTCAATACTATTGCCTTGCATTGTGCTGGGACGGTAATTCACGATGCCTGTCACCAATCTGCCCATCGCAATCGGGTGATCAATGCAATGTTAGGGCATGGCAGTGCGTTGATGCTAGCTTTTGCTTTTCCAGTATTTACGCGGGTGCATTTGCAGCATCATGCCCATGTTAATCATCCCGAAAACGATCCAGATCATTATGTCTCTACTGGTGGCCCGCTATGGTTGATTGCAGTGCGGTTTTTATACCACGAGGTATTTTTCTTTCAACGGCAACTATGGCGTAAATATGAGCTATTAGAATGGTTCATCAGCCGCTTAATTGTCGGTGTAATTGTTTATATATCAGTGCAATACCACTTTTTAGGTTACATTCTGAATTTTTGGTTTATACCAGCTTTTGTGGTGGGGATAGCACTGGGATTATTTTTTGACTATTTGCCTCATCGTCCTTTTGCGGAGCGCGATCGCTGGAAAAATGCTCGCGTTTATCCTAACCCAGTTCTCAATATCCTGATTATGGGACAAAATTACCATTTAGTTCATCATTTGTGGCCTTCTATTCCTTGGTATAATTACCAGCCTGCATATTATCTCATGAAGCCACTTTTAGATGAAAAAGGATGTTATCAAACTTCAGGATTGTTACAGAAAAAGGACTTTTTTGAGTTTGTTTATGACATCTTTTTAGGAATTCGGTTTCATCATCACAAAGAATAGAGTTGATAAAGCGATCGCTTGCTCACGGCTGACACTAGGAAAGTGATCTAAAAACTCATCTAGTGAGTCACCCGCTTCTGATCAAGAGTAAAAATTCGCTTCTGATTTAAGGTTTCAGCAGTGGCTATCAATGAAGCATCTGCCAAATCCATTGGGATATCTCGATATTGCTCCATTAGCGATCGCATTCTTTCTTGTTCTTCTACATTATTGTGGTGCAACAAAAGAATCTGATCAACAACATAGCCCCATAGCTCCTGCTGTGCAGACCATCCACCATGCGACCTAACAAATACATGGCTTCTGTAAAATAAGACCAAGTTGTTAGTAAAGGGGCTAGTAGCCGAGGTAATATATCAACACAACGTTGGTGATTGGCATCGCTTTGGAAGTATTGGATTTGATTGATGAACCTGAAACTTCCTAAAGTCTGCTGCACCCATTCAACGATTTGATTTAGAAGCTCAGTCACTCTAGGCATGATTGATAAGGCTCAAATTTGAGATTTGTTCAGTTGAGGAACTAAACCCAACATTTTTTGTGGTTAGTTGGGTTGAACGAAGTGAAACCCAACCTACAACTATCCTTAACTGAACCCTATTGCTTTATAATAGGCGCGATCGCCTCAAGATAGCCTCAAAGTACATCAGACTCTGAATCTCAAGCAACCATCTCAATCGCATCGGCATTCAACGAGATTGTTAGATTGTCGCATTGGGTTTAACTGCAATTGTCCAATACTGAAATGTTTCACCTCCAATCTTATCGCTATCCTCACGGTAGATTTTTCGCAAACATTCATAAAACGCTTGGGCTTCATTATCCAATCTAAATGTCATTAAGTACTTTAATATACGAGTGATGCGTAGATAATTGTGGTCAAATATACAGACCCATTCGCGTTTGCGATTCGGATAGTCTTCTGACTGGCTGACAACTATTTTTCCGTCATTACCCTGGTGGCGTTGCAACCCATAAAACTGAAGCATAACTGTCAAGGAGCGCAGCAAATTTTGACGTAAGTGTGGGTTGCTTTGAAATGCTTGAATTATTTCTTTATCAACAATGGGTGCATCACGGTTGAATGCACTTCGCTCAGGCAAAGGGAACAACCACTGAATGTAATCGTGGGTACACTCTAATTCTTCAAAATTCCAAATCCACATCTGTTGAATCGTGCGACCTTCTGAATCTCTTTGCTCCCCTAAGTAGAACGGAACAAGCATTGCAGTAAGTTGTTTTTGATGATTCATTGCAAACTCCCTTCACAAATCAACATCAGTAGCTAATTTTGTAGTTTTTTTACATTAATTTTCTTAAATCACTTACACTTTTGACTTAACTGCTGGCTGTGATGTTTGTATCTGGGGCAAACTCCAGTCGGGACGCAAACTAGCGGCGTTGCGTAAATAGATATGATGAATTGAGGCGGAGGCTGGCAGATAGGCGTGGATTAAGAACCGAATGCAGCGCTGTAAGCTGCCTTCGACGTGCATTTGCTGCACATCCAACATGGCCACATTATCCCAACCAGGACGCGCTCTGGCGATCGCCGCTGGAAAAATAGCATCCAAATCGCGTGTCACTGAGAAAGTCACACTAATCATGTCCCTCGGCTGGAATTGATTCCGGTTTTCTAGTTCATCTAGTAGTTCTGTCACCACCTCTCGCATTGCCTCAACGGTATTTTCTGAAACGGTTGTTGCTCCGCGAATAGCCCGCATTTGCCACTCCACGCCAAAATCCTCCTTAAAACAAAAAAGTGAGGAATTAGGACTTAAGAACGAGAAGTTAAGATTTTTAACTCATAACTTCTCACTCATAACTCCTAACTCATATCAGGGTCGATATAACCACAACGGTAAACCACTGGTAGACATTTCAAATTCCAGCCAGTCAATACCAGCTCCAATTCCTGATGAAAACTGACGACTCCCTGGAAGAAAGCGACTCAATAAGGGTTTACGTTCTTCTAGGGTATAACAGAGAGTTTTTTCCGGATCAAGTCCGACTAGTTCTGCTGTCCAGCGACGGGCATCTTCTTCTGTACCCAGGCGGTCTACAACACCCAACTCTAGGGCTTGCTGTCCAGTAAAAATCCGACCATCGGCGAAAGTTTTCACAGTTTCTACTGCTAAAGAACGGCCATCAGCTACCGTTTGGACAAACTGCTGATAACTTGTGTCAATCAATTCTTGCAGGATGTTTGCTTCTGGTTGAGTCAGTTCCCGGTCGAAAGCTAAAATGTCTTTGTAAGGGCCAGACTTAATTACCATGAAGGAAACACCGATTTTTTCTAGCAAGCGTTCCAAGTTATTACCACGCAGAATCACACCAATACTACCCGTAATTGTACCTGGATTGGCGACGATGTGTTCGGCTCCCATGCCGATGTAGACTCCTCCAGAAGCCGAAATATTGCCAAAGCTAGCGACGATTTTGATTTTTTCGCGCAAACGCTTCAGGGCGCTGTAGATTTCTTGGGAATCTCCGACTGTACCGCCAGGACTATCGATACGTAGCAATAATGCCGGAAACTTTTTTTCTTCTACAGTTTTCAGGGCTTCTAGGACGCGTTTGCGAGTAGCACCGGCGATCGCACCGGTAATTTCAATCCGCGCAATTTGTTTTCTAAACTTGGGCTTAAACGGCCAAACCATGAGCTGTCAACATACCTCGTAATAAATTCAATATAAGATGCCCAACGGTCAGACGCCCTGCTTTACTCTGTTAAGAAACATTAGCAGTCATTCTGCTCATCAGGATTTTAAGGAAAATTTTATATTTTACAGGGAGTTTTATTTGATATTCTCAATGAATACTAATTCAGTCCTAAAAGATTGCACCTAACACAAAATGCCAAACTCTAGTCTAGCGTTTAACGTGATGATTTAGCAGGGATTCTTTTAACTGTTTTGCGGAACTGAAAATTATAAAACCCTTGGTATTCTGACTTTTTGAGGATTGGTTTACTACGATCGCGCACCTCCACTAGTTGTCAGTAATTAATAACTAATAACTAATGAATAATAAGTATTTAATCAATAACCTCGGCACTGAATTTAATTAAGAAAAATTCATTCAGCAACATTAATCCCTATCTAAGTTAAGGCCAGTAGTACTTTCACCTTTGGAAATATGACTTTTTCCTCGCTTCTACAGCCCATGAGCAACTGACGAAGGTATTTCAATTACTCATGAACCTACTCGTAAAATTTGACACCGATAATAAACGTACATATCAAACAGTGCGCCAACGAAAGTACAGGTCAAGCTAATCACAAATAATCCGCGTAGGGGAGTTCCACTGCCAAAGGTAGCGAGAAAATGCCTAATCTGAATAGCGATCGCCTCAGTTAACTCTTGTAAACCAGGGAAGTGACTGCTCAGGGATAGAAGGAGTAATCCGCCGCCAACTAGGAGCATGGGAGCGACAAAACTAAAAATGATCGTCAGTAGTAAAGAGCGGAGAAAGTTAGTGAAAATAGTCATTTAGGACAAACTCCGTGAGTAGAAATGACAATAGCCCGATAGCGGTTTCTCATTTTCTACAATACGGGCGATCGCTTCCCAACAGACAATCTGTCAAAAATCTTAAGTTTTAATTAAAATAAACAACTATCAGTTACAGCATATGCTGGGGTTATCACAAATGACTTCAATCTCCAAAACCCTTGCAGAATCAATATTAGAGCCAACGCTAGCAGCTATTTATTGTTTTGCAGCACCTTTAATAGCAACTTCACTTTCTGAGAGCCTCTTTAATCTAAGTTAATGTTTAGTTTTCTTAAGGGAGTGGGCTTGCCGTGAGCGTAGCCGAATGGGAGTAGGGGAAGAAGAAGCAGAGGGGAAAGAGGTAATTTTCATTCTCCCCATTCCCCATTCCCCATTCCCCATTCCCATGACTTCCGCTATTCTTAAAGCAGTTACCGAGTTAGCTACAGAACATTGAATCAGACTACATCCGAATCCAGTTTAGGAAAATGGAGTCAGCGGCTGCTGTCAGCGATTTTTCTGGGTGGGCAAGTACTAGTTCACCTATTAAAGGGCAAAATCCATCGGCGCAACACCTTACAACAAATGGCAGCAGTTGGGCCAGATTCCCTATTTATTGCCCTCGTGACGGCTATTTTCGTTGGCGCGGTGTTTACCATTCAGGTGGCGCGGGAATTTATCAACTTTGGGGCAGGAAACGTTATCGGCGGAGTGCTTTCTATAGCCTTGACACGAGAACTCGCTCCCGTCTTAACAGCAGTGGTTTTGGCCGGACGAGTCGGTTCTGCCTTTGCCGCAGAAATCGGTACAATGCGAGTCTCAGAACAAATCGATGCCATGTTGATGTTAAGAACAGATCCAATCGATTACCTAGTTATCCCGCGCGTCCTTGCTTGCTGTTTAATGCTACCAATTTTAACTCTCCTGTCTTTGGTAACAGGGATGTTTGGGGGATTAATAATTGCGACAAATATCTACAACCTGTCTGATACGGTATTTCTAGACTCAGCCCGTAACTTTCTTGGGATCTGGGATATTTTTAGCGCCATGATTAAGGCGTGTTGCTTTGGCATTTTAATCGCTGTAATTGGTTGCAGTTGGGGGTTAACGACAACAGGAGGAGCCAAAGGTGTAGGACAATCAACCACAACTGCTGTTGTCACTGCCTTGCTAGTTATATTTGTTAGCAACTTTTTTCTTTCTTGGTTAATGTTTCAGGGGACTGGCAGTGCATTTATACAAAGCCCATAAAAATTAAGAGTTATGAGTTAAGAGTGAGGAATTTTAAATCATAACTTTTAACTCCTGTACAGACGCGATTAATCGCGTCTCTAACTCCTAACTCCTGACTCCTAAAATAGGAGAGATGCCTACTAAATAAAGCAGGATTTAAAACTGTGACCAGTTCATTCGCTCCTAACTCTACATCAACTGTGGAACTCAAGCCTAGTTACAATATACCTATAGTGTTGGTGGTTGCCGCTATTCCACTACTGTTGGTACAACCGTGGGTAGGCTCCATTTTCACACTGTATGGTTTGTTTCTCATGTTTCAGGCGTTAACGCTGCGTTTGCAATTTACCGCCACCGACTTAGATATTTACAGAGGCGAAAAATTGATTCGGCGCTTTCCCTACCAGGAATGGCAAAACTGGCGGATATTCTGGAATGGAATCCCCATCCTATTTTACTTTAAAGAAATTAAAAGTATTCACTTTTTGCCGATTTTATTTGACCCCAACACCTTGAAAACTTGCTTGGAACAACGTTGTCCACGTATTTAGTGTTGAGTGCTATCTGTGCTGAGTTGTTTTGCTTTAAACTCATAACTCAGCACTCAGGACTTTTATGGCAGGTCAATTGTAATATTTCTGAAAGCTATTTATTCGCGTCATCGGAATTACACTATTGTTTATGAACTCAGAGGCATCTCAAACCCCAGAGCCAATTGATGAGCGGTTGGCAGAAAAACCAGAACAGAACAATGCATTTGTTCATCCAGTAAATCCATCTGTTGAGTCAGTGGTAAAAACAGAAGCCATTAGCTCATCAGAAGGCTACTCAACTTCTGAGCCACTCATCTCCAATGCAGAAGTGGTAGATTCTCCAGTAGAGCTAACAGAAAATTCAAATGGCGAGTTTGTAGGGCAGTTAGAAGCGGAAAATGTCCCACTGGGGTTAGAAATAGGATCAGAAAATAATTCATTATATGCAGAAGCAGAGCAGCGAGTGGCAGAGTTGCAGAGCGCCGAGGCAGCTCTCAAGTCAGAAATAGCCAAGCTGCAAGCTTCTTACAAAAACCTTCAGTCCCAAGTGAGTGAAACTCAAACCTCGCTGGGACGACTTGTGCAAGAGTCGCTGGTGCAGTTGGAACAACGCAAACAAACCCTACAAATTTCTGTAGAACAGCTAGAACGCCGTCAAGAACGTATCCGCAACGAGATGCGAACCACTTTTGCGGGTACATCCCAAGACTTGGCAATTCGGGTGCAGGGTTTTAAAGATTATCTCACGGGTAGCTTACAGGATTTGGCCTCTGCTGCTGAACAGTTGCAACTGACGCCAAGTGTGGTAGAACGAGAAAAACCATCTATAAAAGAGGCTAAACCAGTTGAATCCCAACCTGGAATACCCCAATTTGCCCAACAGCAGTTTCAAGATACTACAAAGCAAATTCGCCGCCTAATTGACCAATACCGCAATAAACCAGATTACTATGGGCCAGCGTGGCAACTACGCCGCACTTTTGAACCAATTCACGCTGAACGAGTCTCCAACTGGTTTTTTACCCAAGGGGGACGGGGTGGTTTGCGGACAATGGGTAGCCGCTTACAGAATATTCTGATTGCCTCAGCCACAATTTCGATATTACATAAGCTGTATGGCGATCGCGTCCGTACTTTAGTCTTAGCTAACACACCGGAGCGATTAGGTGAATGGCGGCGCGGCTTGCAAGACTGCCTGGGAATCGGTCGCCCAGATTTCGGGCCAGACAGAGGTGTGGTATTATTTGAAGCATCTGATGCTGTGGCTCAAAAAGCAGACCGATTGACGAAAGCCAATCAACTGCCCTTAATTATCATTGACGATTCAGAAGAGCAAATCAGTTTGTCACTGCTGCAATTTCCTCTGTGGTTAGCCTTTGCCCCTGACCCCAAAGCAGTGAGAAACTATGATGATGACTTTTAATTAGTCATTGGTCATTGGTCAAGAGTAATACCTCTTGACTTTTTTAAATTTTGAATGCGTGAATTGGATTATGGCTATTTGGTTAACTCTGTGCGCAGCAATTGTCGTCATAGCTTACCTGCTGGGTTCTTTTCCCACTGGCTACATCGCTGTGAAGCAGTTAAAAGGTATTGATATTCGGGAAGTTGGTTCAGGTTCTACTGGCGCAACTAATGTATTAAGAACCTTGGGGAAAGGTCCAGGAGCATTGGTTTTAGTACTTGATTCCTTAAAGGGAGTATTAGCGATCGCTCTAGTTTACTGGTTGTTCAATTTTGAGCCAATTCAAAATTATATCCCCCCAACGGTAGATGCAGAACTGTGGCAACCGTGGATGGTAACTTTAGCTGGGTTAGCTGCTATCCTGGGACATAGTAAATCGATTTTTTTGGGCTTTAGCGGTGGTAAATCTGTTGCTATTAGCTTGGGGATTTTGTTGGCAATGAGTTGGCAGATAGGTTTAGCAACAGCAGGTGTGTTTGCCGTCGTCGTAGCGATATCGCGGATTGTCTCTTTGAGTTCAATTGCAGGTGCGATCGCAGGTTCCATTTTCATGGTACTTTTGCATCAACCGTTACCCTATGTTCTGTTTGGGATTGCCGGGGGATTATATGTGATTTTGCGCCACCGCACTAATATTGAACGACTGCTTGCGGGAACGGAGCCAAAAATTGGGCAAAATGTAGCCACAGAACCAGAACAAACTGCATAATTGATCAACCGCAAATAGATATATTTTTTGCCTCCATGCTTCAGCCAGGGCTAGGCTTACGAACGAACGTTTCCTTTAATCAAACGATGGAAAAGGCGGCAAGGCCACAAAAAAGCTCCACAGATACTTACTGAGCCGATCGCGGCCACAACTCTCCAACTCGAACTATTCCCAGTCGCAGACTCTGAAGGATCAGCTTGTGTACTTTTAGGTAGTTCTGGCACTAAATGAGATAGCTGACTGGCTGTACTCACCCCTTCAATCGCTGCTCCAATTAGATAAGCTACCAGGGCAATTACTAGCCAGTGATTCATAATAATTCAATTGTTTGAACTCTGAGCGTATACTTGGCAATGAGCAATCATTTGATTTCTCGTGCTAATAATTGCCGCCTTGCCCGAAGGATAATCGACCTTCAGCTGTATCACGAATCAGGGGCAATTTAGATTTGATATAAGTATTGAGGGTGCTATCTGCCTGAGCATCAATCCCCTGCTTAACTTTTAGCTGCTGGAGGAGCAATTGTACTAAAGCAGCATCGTCAAACTGGAGCAGGGTGCTGACCTGGGTAGACTCGATTACAGCCCAGAGCTGTTGCATCATTTTGGCACTGACCATGAGTCTGTAACCTCTTAAGCTTTTCTTTATATTTGCACGAATTGAAAATTTCTGGTTAGGTTTTGTCTGAAGATTTATAAAGATGTCGGTTTACAGCTATTTTTAGGTAAATAGACTTACAGGCGTAGGGGCAATTCATGAATCATGCGTGTCAACTTAAGCTAAAACACGCAATTTCCCGTAGTTTTAGATCCCCCAACCTCCTTAAAAAGGGGGCAAAAGATTCTAGTTCCCCCTTTTTTAAAGGGGGTTAGAGGGGATCGAAAATCTAGGCAGTACATCGAAAAACCTCAAATGATTATCAAACAAGGCTTCATTGAGTACTTTTGCTAGAAGTTTATTGTCCAACTCTTGCACATGATCCTTCCTGACCAGAATCGGGAAAAATTGCTAAAGTGTGATATTCCGGGTTATCTGTTCCATATAGCACTCGAAAAGTATACAACTTTTTTTTACCTTGCCCTTCGGTAACAACTGTTAAAAGTGTATTGCTAGTAGGAGGAAGTCCAGGAATGTCCAGTTTCGCAATCCGTCTGAGTTGAATTACATTCGCTGCGGAGTTTTTACAATCTCCTGAACTAGCATTAGCTTGTTGACCAAACTGCATACATACCGGGCCATCAAAATCTATAGTTACCTGTGATGGATCGTTTAACCAAACTTTTTTAATTACTTCTCCAGCCGGAATAAAGCTTAAGTTTGTTCCTTCTTGATACCAAATCGTGATCGTAGGTATTAGTCCGCCTAAGCCCTGTGCTTGGCAGGAAAAGATAGAACGCAGAACGGCATTATTAGCTACAGCACGCCCTACTAACAAGAACATAGCAACCGAGAAAATTAAGGAAGCTATAGGTAGGAAATAAAAATTATGTGGGGTATTTCCTGACAATTTAGGATTATTTTTCATGGTTGCAAATGTGGAGATCCCAAAGATGGAAAGAAAACTAATTACCAATTATCATTACCCAATCCAAAATCTAAAATTAGTATAAATCCTAACTCCTAAAGCTCCGTTGCTTGATTAACGTATATTTCAACATTTGTGCCTGCTGGCAAAAACCAAACACCATTTTGTTGTGACATTTGGGCGATGGCTTGTTGATTACGTTGGGCAATTTGGGGTACTACAGAATTCAAACCACCTTCCAGAACCCCAGCTGCAAGGTTGCGTCTAGGCTCAGTGACAGTAGTATAAGAAGTATAAGCTTGTGCTTGTGAAGCTTGTTGGTTGGGAGAGGCGTCGCCGTTAGTGTTAGTGGGAACTATAGGACTAGAAATTGCTTGGAGATGAGTATCAGGGAGATTTACTAACTCGGCTGCTTTACTAATACCTCCCAAAACGAATAGTCCTGCATCCATCGATGCTATGGATGAACCTTGACTGGGAAATTTATTTCCGATTAAAGGTTTTCCTTGAGTACCGCGAATAATAATTGCATTGTTAGGTAAGCTTCGTTCTGTAAGGTTGCCATTATTTTTTGAGATGACTTTAACTACGTTCATCTGCAAAAGACCTTGTTCGGAAAGAGAACCAACTTCAGCTAGAAATTCGGTGTTTGCAGGTAGAGCGATCGCACCATCTGTAGATTTTAACGGTTCTTGCAATCGGATCACAAATACATTTTTCTGTTCGCCTCCTTCATTACCACCGCTTGACTTAGTAGTTTCCCCAAATATCGCTGTCGCCAACACAGCTTTAGCACTAGTCCCGACTGGTACGGTTTTCTGTCCCTGCGGTTGCGCTTGGCTCACCGCAGGAGTGGTTTGGTCAGGATTGGGGTTTGGTTTCTGTTCTGGCGCCGGCGTATTGTTTGTAAGTTCTGGAGCAGCTGCGATCGCTTGATTGGTAGCATTTACTTGACCATAGCTACCTAACTTTGCTAACCTTGTCCACTCTTCAAGCGGGCTTGGTGGAGATGGTGGAGTTATATTGACTACCAGTTCGGCGTTTGGCTTGACAACTGGTAGCTGGGGTGATGACGAAGGTTGAGAAGCAGGTACTTTAACGATGCGCTCAACTGTTACGGGACGAGGTACGTAAACTGTTGGTGCAGGTGTTGGTATCACTTTCTGTATATCTCTGGAAGAAACTGACGGTTGTTGTAAGGCTACTATCGGCGTTGATTTGGCAATTCTGAGCTGTTGTTGGGCGGCTTTTACCAACTGTGCTTGTTCAGTCAGGGCTAATTTGGTTTTCAGACTATCTACTTCAGATCCTAGCTGTTGAGAGCTAGATTCATTAATGGGCTGCGATCGCGCTTCTGGAGAAACAATATTTTTTGGTTTTTGACTGCTGGTACTCATCAACTTGGACAAAAACACACCACCGACCAAAACTATCACTAAGGTAGCAGCCCCTACCAAAGCTAACTTTGCAAAGGGATTAGATGAGAAGGCTTGTTTAGTCTGAACTTGTTGCGGTTGAGAAAGAAACTCTTGCGCCGTTACAGAGTCTTCTGATCCGGGGATATCAGTAGAAGATTCTTCTTCAAAGCCGACCAACCTTGACATCTGTGATTCCCAATCTAAAGATTCTACTTTTGGTTGGCCATCGTCGGTGGTTAGAGTAAATCCATTTTGGGGAGGCGTTTCCGTAGGAATTGAGTATCTAGTCATGGTAGAGCTTTGGTTGGATTTACAGAACAATTTTGATCTTGGATTTCACATACATTATAAATTTCTAGTCTGGCTTCACCAAGGCGGTAAGCTGCGAAGTGCAACGGTAGTGCTGCATTCGGTAGTGAAGGTGCTGGTTGATCTATGGCTCTAACTAAAATTTGTTTATTAAAGGAAACTGATTTTCCCAACTTATCATAACTGCTAAAAATTAATTGATTGGCAACTATATCCACTTTCCACTTTCCATTGTCTATTTCTGTAGGTTGAGAAATTTTTTGGATTACTAATACATTCTCCGCTCCTCTATTAACATTTTCAAATTGGCTATCTGGATTTAAGTTAGTAAGTTCTGACTTAAGTTTTTGTTTAAAATCATCAGCTACCAGTTGGGAGGTAATTTCCCAGACTTGTGTTGGCGGCTGTTCTTGTGACCAGGTAAGCATTAAGGTCATTGTTTCACCCACAAAGCGACGAATAGCCTCTGGTTGCCGCTCTAAATTTGGTTGAGGGTCTACGGTTATAGTGTGACCATCAACAAGTTGCACTAAACTTTGAGGTGTGAGTTGCCTACTTAACTGTTGTAACATAGACCCGTTAAATATTAGTAAAAGCAAGGTAAATAGATGTAAACCAAATGTTCCTACTACCAACACTGGTAAAGGGCTATTTGTCCTATTTTCTGGTTTGAGTAATTGCATTAATAATTAATTAAATAAATTGAACTATCAGCCAGTGAAGTAGAAATCGATTATCTGATAAAGCTATCAGATGTTTGTCCAGAACCGCATTGCCTTAATTTATCTTCGTTCAGGTTGTTGTAGCCATCTAGCAAACATAAGTTACGAATTTCATAAATTTCTAGTCTATCAGCGCGGACACTATAAATTGCTTTTTGCAGGTTTGTGCCATTGTCGGCTTGCGGATTAGCGAAATAATCTGCTGCACGTACAAGGAAATCTTTGTTAAAAGGAGTTATGAGTTTTGCACCGCCAACTCGGTTTTTTTGAATTAAGTCGGCTACCATACCCACTCGCCACTTACCGGGTGCAATTTGTTTTGGCGGATAAACCCGCTTAATAACTAATTGTGATGTCATCGCTTGGTTGGGATTTTCAGAGAAAACTTCTGGCGGTGTCATTTCTGCGACTGTGCTTAAGAAACCTTTACGAAAATCTTCTGATAAAGCAAAACTAGCTATCCAACTGGTGGTGCTAATTTTTTGGCTACTCCCTTGAGGTGTTTGAATAAGAATTCCTAAATCTGATTTTGGGCTTGCAAGTTCTTCGATAGTTTGTGGTGGTAAGGTTCCAGACCAGCTAAACATTGATATCATCGTTTTGCTGATGAATTGGCGAATTGCTTCTGGTTGTCTGGCTAAATCATCAATATTAGCTACTGGTTTACCATCTATTAATTGCACAAAGTTGGGAGATTTTCTCAGACTGAGTTGGCGAATATTTATCCCTTGGAATAAGAATAAAAGTAAAACTAATATATGTAAACTGAAGCTTGCGATCGCAAAAATTGTCAAAACACTTGCCGTTCTTTGTCTTTTTTCCAGTAAACGCACCATTTACTCACCTCCTTTTGCAAAAAACTTCAGTTATTGTATCTAATCAGCAGTCATGACACTTGCCAAAATTGAGTTTATTCATTTGGAATTTATTATGTCCTCTCCTTTACTAAAGAAGCCGTATTGCTGATCGCACTGAAGACTGCAAAACCGCCAGCAGCAGCCACAAGTAAAGATACAATTGGTGCTAAAATTCCCAGAAAAATTATGAACCACATTAAGTCTGGATCAACATTAGCATTTTGACCTGGCCCATTCACAATAACTGCGGCAGTCAGCACAGCAATAATATTAAATGAAATCTTGGCGATTCCAATAGATAAAAATCCAGTCAGCCATGCAAAGATTGGTTTACCAGCTACAGGTAGTAAAGAACCACCTACAGCTAATGGACCTAAAGCCGCTATCAGCAACATCGTAACTTCTATCAAATTCTGGAAGGCATATTGTAAGGAAACTAAAAAGTTTTTGATACTTGTTTGGACTGTAGAACCTAACAAAGAATTAAATGAGGTTTCTGATACAATGCCAGTGCCGTATCTGATATTATCTACCTTAGTTTGTAGTCTATTTATCCAGCTTTTATTTCCGTATATATCTCTATATTTCTGCCAGAGAACGTTGACTTTTTCGGCAGCTTTGATAAAGCATTGACTTTGTTGTTCGCCAGTAAGCGACTGGCAAGGACGCAGAAAAGAGCCAGCTACTTCTTCGGCAACACTCATATTCAGTGCTTGCTGGTATGTTTTATTCGCATCTGCTGTTACCAATACTTGCTGATTCACAGTGTTTAGAAAATTCCGCACTCCTAGAGTCAGATTAGAAAGGATACTTCCATTGCCTGAATTACTTAAAAGAAGCACCACAATAAAAGGCCAAATTAAGGCTGATATGGGACGGGTATATTCGTAGGATATTAAGTCTTTGAGGAATTGTATCATAAAAAATAACAGGGTTCCTACTGCAAAAAAAATACCCAGATTTGTTAGCGCTCCATACAAGTTATTACTGGTATTATTTTGTAATAAATCCAGCCATTGTTTGTCCCAACCTTGGGCAATACTTTGGGAAGTTGCCGCACCATTATCGATAATCTGATCAATGCCTACTTGGCCAAAAATTAGTTGAATAGCAAGTTGCATTTTGAGTTAATGGGCTGTTTTTTAGATTTCGTAGGGCGCGTTACGTTCCTAACGCACCATCCTGGATGCTTTCGGTGCGTTATGCTCTCGCTAACGCACCCGACAAAACTATTCTTTAGACTTCTTGTTGGTTTGGAAAAAGTTTAGAGGATGTTTTAAAAGTCCTCTTGTCGGTAGCAAAACGTTCTAGATCCCCTAAATACCCCAATAAATTGGCGGACTTTGATTCCGGTTCCCCACTTTTTAAGGCTACGGTGTACACACAAGTCTGAAATAGCTGATTAACCAAGGTTTTACCCCACCCTAACCCTCCCCTTATAAAGGGGAGGGAACTAGATTTGTTGTTTCCCCCCTTTATAAGGGGGGATTAAGGGGGGTAATTCGACTTGTATGTACACTGTAGCCTTTTCAAGGGGGGCTAGGGGGGGATTAATTAAGTCCCTCAAATCACAGGCAACCACTTTTCAAACAACCTCTTAAGGATTTGAAAAATTGTCTGGAAAATTAGAGTTTTTTCTCCTAAAATCCTACTTATTAACTTTTCTCCCAAACAAATCCAGTTGAGAAGTAACTCGTAAAAGTCGCGCCGCTTCTGTAGATGTATCTACTCTCCGAGCGCGATTCGCCTCTTCTGCCTGCTGAGAAATATTTGCTAAATTTAAATTAGAATATTGTAAAGACTGATTCGTTTGTATTGTCTGAGCAAAGGTTTCACCTAAAATTACTGATTGTGCACGTTGAATCTTAATAGTTTGCAAGTTATTCTCACCTAGCATTTGTGCTAAATTTGATAAACCAGAAATAGTACTCATACCGATTTGAACTTGAGTTGAATTGTTTGCTAGACCTGTAGTTAATTGACTAAATCTACTACTAAATAGGTCGTTCTTTGCCCCTGCCGTCTCGTTAATTGCGTCAATATCTTTTAGTGTGTTTTCAGTATTTTCTAACTTTACTTGTGTCCGATTTTGCCCATCTTTACCAAGAATAGCTTCCGCTGCTCCACGAGTAATAAAACGATTGAGTTCATTACTAACTCCATTTGCCCGTACTGCTGCATTATTTTCAAAGCGGCTTGCTTTAGATTCTGAACGATAAGATTCGTTGATTATGTTATCACGAACCTTTTGTCCCGCATCTACAGGGTTAGGTATCTTCAATTCTGTATTTCCCTTGGAACTCTCAAGAGCATTTTGACTGTATGTTTCTATAGGCTTTAAGTTCTCGCTCAGATTATTTTGAAAGTATTTTCCCATATCTGTGGAATATGATTTAAAATTAGTCCAAACCTCGCCTAAACCAGATCCCAGTTGAACTTGTGCCATTGCTGGTAGGATTGCCAGGGATAGTAACATCAGAGTAAAAATGGTAGTTTTTTGCATACATTTGTGCTTGAAAAAGGTAGATGAAATTAAGCTTTTTAACTATGATTTATAAGTTTTTGCATCACTGTTAACTGCTTACATAATCCGATTAACTACTACGTAAATTAGCCACTAACTGACGTGCAAATGCAGAAATTGCTTCATATTTATTGCTGTGAAGTTGCATCATTTTGCTACGTGCAGTTTGTTCAGAGGGGTTATTCGCAACTGCTGCCAATTGTTCGTAACCTGGATAGTAACGGCAGAATGTATAAATCCCGTTATCATCTAGTAGCCATTGGCTATAAACGCCTTCTTTACGGGGAAAAAAGCTTTCTGAGGCATTACGAGAAATAACTTGGCGGGGATATTTTAATATCTCTGCAAAACTATCCACTGCAACAGGCTGAATGCGTCCAATCAATCGTGTTGTTAGGTTTTGCAAAATTTTAGATGCAGCTTTAGATTTGGCAATAGTATCAGGATCTTGTCCTGATAAGATGACTCTAATCCCGGCTTTTGCGCCGTTGGCACAAATTCTACCAACTAAGTCAGAAATTTGCTCAAATTCAAATAGAATTGGTGCTTCGTCGATAAAGAATATGGAAGCTGGGCTGCTGAGTGCGCGTCGTAGTGCGGCTGAATAGGCACTCAAAGATAGTACGGCTGCATCTTCACTATCTGATAGGTTTCTAAGCGCAAAAACTAAAAGTTGTGCATCGGTAGGAAAGCTGGATGGTGCAGAAATCGCTTGTCCCACACGACTAGAAAGCCAAAACCGCAAGCGCAGTTGAATTTGACTGAGGGCATCTTCTACTCTGCCACTTAAAGAATCTAGCTGCAAGTGATCTGGTGAGCAGAAAAAGAGAAAATCTTTTAAGGTAGGGGTTTTCTGCCAAGCAAGAGTGCCAAATCCTCCCGCCATCGCCTGTCGATATCGCTCTTTGATGCCCTCATCTGCAAAAAAGGCTTCTAATGCTAAGTTGAGCAGCGATCGCACGGTTTGCGATAAAATTTGACTTTCAGTGGATGATCCTAAAACCATTGTCATTAAAGCTGATTCTAGGAAACCTGTATAATCGTTAAAGCGATCGCGCTGTTGTTCTGGTTCTAGCGATCGTAAGTCTGGCTGTTCAAATAAGTTATTCGATTGTTTGGAGATATCAAAATACGCTCCATTCCCCTCCATAAACTCTGTGTAGTCAGTGAAAGTAGATGTCCCGTCAGGTTTGGGAAAATCTAACGCTACTACAGGAATGCCATGCGCCAAAGCCTGAGTTAAAATTCCTGATACCAATACGGATTTACCAGCACGAGTTGTCGCAAACAAAGCTAAATTTTTGTGTTGATTAAATAAATCTAAATGTACGGGTGTTCCACCTTCTTCAGCAATCAACTCAAAGCCTTGTTTATCGCCTCTTTTAGTTAAAACTAAAGGCATTAATCCCGGAACTTCACTTGTTAAATATAGCTGGCGACGATTGAAGGGTGTTGCTAACAAACCTTCCCAAACTATCGGTAGAGTTTGCAGCCAAATTTTCCAGGCGTACTCAGTTTCTCTAATTAATTTTGCTGGACGTTGAAAACAGTTTTCAATATATCTTGTTGCCTCATCTAATCCTTCTACAGTTGGACGATGTACCAAAATGACGACACTCGTATAAATCGGGACTGCACCTTCAAATAATTGTTCTTGGGCTGCTACCGATTTCTTTAACTTTAATTGAGCATTGACATCAATGGTTTTACTTTTTTCTTGAGCCATGATTGTCGTCATGTTTGACTGCTTCAGCACTCGTTGCAAAGTAGTTTTCACCATTGCTGGATTTGCCGCAGTCAGCTCACAAAAAATCTCTGTATCTACTACTCTTTCTCTCGCCAAAAGTTCCCATAAATAGCGCAGTTGGGTAGATTTATTTGACCAACCTCCGGGTTTTTCGAGAAATGACAGTGCGCCAATATAATTATTGTTAACATTAACCCAGCGCCGATCGGCACAAGGTATGCTAGACTCCATCAGCAAAGTTGTGCCGTGGATATTGTCTATAAGCAATTTTGTACTAGCCAAATCTGAATTAACTTGCTCGTGTAGTCCTTGTTCATCTAAAGTCATTAACTGGGGAATATCTATTGGATCTGTATCATTAAACCTTTTCCAGATTTCCTCCCAGAGTTCCTCAGCTTTCAAAGGTTTGACATCCAATCCCATTTGGTTAGATAAAATTTGTTCCCAACGCAGAAAACCCTGTTTGTAAGCATTTGTGATCAGGGTTTCAATGCGCTGGTTTTCTATTTCTGAGAGTTCCCCTTTGAATTTCAACCACCATGATTCAGCTCTAACCAAAAGCTTCTCTATCCAATCATCTCCATTTTTGGAGTTGGATTCAATCGTGTAAGTGACATAAATCCGCAAAAATTTTGGCTTACGAATACCAGAAATCGTTAGTTCTTTGAGTCTAGCTCTTTCCGCCATCAACAGATATTTGATATCTCGTGATGGCGTATTTTTTATTAATGATGCTAATTCTTTTTGGCGCTCTTTGTCTGAACTAAAAGATCCCAAATGCAGTGTCATTCTTTCACCGCTAGGGATGTCTTTCAATCCAGCTTCAATGTTATTAAAAAGTGTATCGATTTGTTCAGGTCTTAAGGTGGTATGAATTCCCTTACAGTCAAAACCAAAAACAAAGCAGAATCGATCTTTTTGAGTGCCTTTTGTCAGAAGGTAAGCCCCAATATCACGTCCATTGATTGCCACACGTAGCATTGTCGCCAAGTGTAAGGCATCTTCAAATGGTGTTAATCTACTTTCATTTCCGGCGACGGCGACGCTTTGTTTTCCGATTTTTTGCTTCATGGTTAACTTCTAGTAAGCTTTGATAACGAGCAAAGCCTCTTGTCCAAGCGGGAACGCCAATAAATTTACTTAAAAAGCTCCAACTCCTACCACCAGTTAAAATCCACCAAGTTCCGATTCCCCAACCAGTAATTAGTACTGTCCACAACCATTTTTGAAACTCTTCTTGGAAAATCCCACCAAAAATCCCATTGATAATAAAGTATGAGGCTAAGGCGATTACCGTCCAAGGAAGAATTTGATCGGCAGGAATTGGTCCTAATGAAGGTTGGCTTCCCAGAACTTGATTGACTGGACGAAATTCTTGTTCCCGCTCTTGAGACATTTGAAATATCTGAATTATTTATTAGGGCTAGCGCCAATTACATAGCCTGTAAGTACATCAGCAACGGTAACAGCAACAACGACTAATAGGGGAGTTCTGGCAATGCTTTGCCAATCCTCATCTTTACGCACTGCGTTAATCACACCAACTAAGGAAATTGCAATATAGAGTAAGTAAATCGCGCGTAACACATTAAATATCAAACTTATTGGTGTGTTGCTATCACCACCATTGGTTGCTGAACCACGGAAGCTGTTTTTGAAAAAGTCTTCAGCTTTACCAAAAAATTGAGCTTGTGCAGGGGCTGCAAACCAGTCTAACCAATATAAACTCAAAATTACGGCTGCTACTAAAATTTGTAATAATACTAGCGATCGCCTTGGTAAATTCACCTGCTCCCCAATTTGCTGGGTGATCACTACAATTAAACTACCAACTAGTAAACAAAAGAGCAGGATAGGACTTTTTAGGCTGATAACGCTTATGAGTACAGCACAAGCAATCAAAAAAGGTACAGATTCAACCAGAATCATCAGGGCAGATTTAAGTCCCAGTCTGAAGTTATGAGATCCTTTGACGGCACTACCAGTTAAAGCTTTGAAAAAGTTTCTCTCGTGAGAACTTTGTCTAGACATTTGCTAATTTTCCTATGGTGTACTATGAGTGTTCGTTGTCTAAAATTTTACAGCCATTTTCAATTTAACATGATTGAATATTCATTTTTAATGAAATTATGAAGTTTGCAGTAAAGTCTTCGATTATATATAAATTTTTATTAATGAAAGTTAATAAAATATTAAGTTTTGTTTAAAAAGTAAATATGCGTAGTTTTAGAAACTAGGTTTCGAGCTTTAAACCAGAACTGCCAGAGTCCTCCTAAACTTTTTCTATCCCAGCGATTTTGCCTCAATTAGAGGTTGGGAAATCTGGTAGAAACGGCAGACAATGCTTGGGAGCATAGTTACAATTTCTCTAGAAAAGATTTTATCCCTCCAAACAACTGTTTTGTAAGGTGTTATCTTTACCTAATGTACTACAAATTAGTACATGAATTGCTACAAATTTGGGCAAGTTTGCAACGCAATGGCTAGAGTATCCCATCTGCAAAGGCTTTTGGGAATACTTTTGGAGATTATATCAGCACTACAATTCATATCCGCGTTAATCAGTCTACTGTCGATAGCATGAAATATACCACGCTAATCTAGATTTCTGTTATTCTAGCTAGATTTTTCAGCTATTTTTTGGCGATGTCTTGCTTGGGTTGCGCCTACGCAACCAATAAAATGCTGAAACAACCTATTTGCGTTGATACACACAGTGGTTAATTTGTAAACCGCGTAAACTTTATTAAATACTTATTAAAACCTCTACAAAAAGCTTAATAAGTAAAACTGAAAGGTTTAGATTTTCCTCTGGCGAATTAATAAAAAAGCGCTAGAAAAACCACTTTTTAAACGCCTCTAAATTCCAGAAATATATATCAGTTATTTAATCATTCCATAATCTAATCATGACTTCAGCTTTACCTTAACCTTATATTGTTTATTTGGTTGGCAAACTTTAACAGCTATTAGTTATAGCAGTCCTAAAAGATTTGTGAAATCCTGACTTTCTTTACTTCGCACATTAGCGGTAGCTTCTAGCAAACTGCTGCGCGTTTACATGAAAGAAAGTGGTTTTCATAATTGAGAGAAAATTGCCATCCCAAGTAAGTGGGTAAAATTAAACATGGCTTTTAAAAACGCAATAAGAGACTGAAAATGGGAATTGAGGCATGATTCATAGTACCTACTAACCACTCCCTTATACTAAAGCCACTGAATGTTTATTTAGACTAACTTACTTTGGAATGTAGAGTTTTTAACTAGCAAATAATCATGTAATAGTGTGGATTAGCAATAGCTTAATACACTCTATATTTTTAATTTGCTCTACATTCTTCAGCGTTTTGTGCAAACTTTTGATTTACTAATAACCTTTATAAAGCCAATTTCTGGTGCTTAGAGGTTATTTATAATAATCGCCAGTTTGACACTTGATTTAGATTTATTAGGGTGTTAAACCCTAAAATTAACTTGAAGGAGCTTGATATGGTTTTCTATCGCGATCGTCAATCGAATAATTTGGTAAGTTCAATTTCTGTATTTGCCATCACAATTGGTTTAGTAGCAGGTCAATCTGCTACTCAGAAATCTCTAGCTGAGACCGCTTTAGGTAATGGTGCAGGTGCAAGCACTGTAACTGCTTTCTTTACAGGTCTAAAAACAGTCGCTCCTAAGTTCAGCTTCACATATGCTCCAGTTGGTAGTGGCGCAGGGTTAACAGCTTTATTCACTCAAAAGCAACTAGCAGGTACTACTCCCAAAATCACTTTCCCAGTCAATTTTGCAGCTAGTGACGACCCCGTAGTAGCAACCGAAAACCGTACTAAGCGTGGTTACATCCAAGTGCCTGTGATCGGTGTCGGAATCACATTAGCTTATAACGCTACTGGTCTTACTCCACCTGCTGGTGGAATTAAGCTTTCACGAGCTAGTTACTGTGGTATTTTGAACGGTAGTATCACAAATTGGAACGCTCCCAGCATTAGTGCAGATAACGGTCGCCAATTACCAAATGTACCCATCAAAGTTGTACATCGTACTGACTCAAGTGGTAGCACTTTTGTTTTAACCAGTCATCTGAATACAGCATGTAAGGCTGCTGCGACTCCAGGTCTTCCAGCATCTGGTGTTTGGAATAAAGGAGCGGGTACAACTGTTGCTTGGCCAGGCAGTTTCATTGGTGCTACTGGTGGTGGTGGTGTAGCCACTGCGATCGCAAGTACTAAAGGTGCAATTGGTTATCTTGATAATGCTACACGTACAGCTAAAGCTCTACCTGCCGCAGTCTTACGTAACAAGGCAGGTAATTACACTGCTGCCTCAACAACTTCAATTACAGACGCTCTTCTAGGTGGGACTGTTGTAAAATACAGTACTAATACTGCTAGCAAGCTGATTAAAATTGATAATTTGAGCGATCCAACCCGTCCAAATGCTTATCCTATTTCCACAGCAAGTTATTTGGTGTTTTACTCAGGTAGTGCAGATTTTAAAACTTTCCTCAACTCGGCTTTCGGATCAGCTGGGGATGCCTTAGCTAAATCTCTGGGATATGCTCCTCTTCCCACTACCATTAAAACTGCGGCTAAAGGTCTGTTTTAAGACTTGCCTAAATACTCCTTTCGGTGCTTCTGGTTGCAATTAGGTTTATAAATTAACCTAGCAGCCTGTTGGAGAATAGCTGTTAATTCTGTTTGCAGAGTTTAACAGATATCAGTGGCGTTGCTAAATTTAAGTATGAAATTACCATGTTCTTGCCCATTTGCGCGAAACGAAATTCATCCTCTTAATCAGCAACGCCATATTTCACAGTTTGCTAAAAGATGTTGACAAGGATATGAAAATTCTGCCTCAGGATTATATTTACAATCCTGGGGTTTTATTTATAGCAATCCCAATAATAATCCAGCAGTTTACTTCCCAATTTATCATCTCTCTATAATTACGCTCAGTAAAAATTAGAACTAGTTAAGAGCTATAAAATTTAGTTATCTAAATGTCACAATTGAATACAACCCTACTGTTGTTGGTGACGGAATATCTATCGGTCGGAATAGTTGAAAAAAGTTCAACCGTCAACTATGTTATAGTTAGCTAGTTGAGAAATATTTTCGGTCATGTAACTGACTATATAGACGCCTCTCCGAATCTAAATCTCCACACTCTTTGATTCTGGAGGTGTTTTATGTCACTTTATATGCTGTTAAGAGATATTCAAGCGATAGGTCATAGTCTCAAAGTTAATAAACCTGAGACCTTCAGGGATATGAGTCTTCAGCATTCCAAAACTTGAAATTTTTAGTGAGTAGAACTGTATTGCAATACCTCGCGTGAAACTGATACATCTCACTGTCAAAAAATGTGCTAAGAAGAATGGACAGTAAAATCTGTCACAAATCCCGACAACATACGGATAGTAGTTGAACTTATGCCAACGGATATAATTACCCGTCCTGAATCCCTCACAGAAGATTGTTTCTTTACTTACGCTCTTGGGACTGATTTGCATGATACTAATTCGACAGCCAAATATTTACGCCGTATTAGGAAAGAAGATAAACCATATATCGACATAGCTGTTTCTCCCAGACCGGGCTATCGGTTTGAGGTTTGCCTAATCCCTGTTGAAGGCTTTGCTCAAGAAACAATATTGACAAAAGATGGGTTCGCTAAAGCTTTAGCGATTATTTGTGCTGTATCTAACAAAGCTAGGAAGCGTTTCCCTTCAGGAAATGGACAAGATATAGTCCGGTGTCAATTTAGTAACTTAGCTGATGCAGTGGCTGTAGCTAACAGATTGTCTGCGTTGCCCTCTAATATGTATGAAACTCTCGCCAAGCTACCAACTGCCTTGTAAGATCACATCCGCTTGAAGATTTATTATTAGAACTGACGCGAAGACATTTTAATGGTAAGTAGAGGGAGTTGAGATGAAAAACTCTATGGCTCACATTTTATCTGTTGAGAAAAGAGTTGTTAGACAAGACTTTTAACGCTAGTATACAATTTTACTGTTTCTGCACGCTGACCCATAATTCAAAGTGAGTTTTTTATGCCTATAAGTCCTTTGCGTGAAGAACCTCGTAACCAGCGAGCGCCTGTAATTCGTACAAGTAATGAGTTTATTCTCTTGGAATGGTTAAAGTCAACTGGTCGTCTAATCGAACGTGAACATCAAGAATCTGAGTATCTAAATGAAGTAGAAGAAATTTCAGAAATGATCGACCTTGACGATATCCCTTATGATCATGATGATGACGATGCGGAGATGGATTTAGAAGCCTAGTAGGGTAATTCGTAATTCGTATAGCGGTTCTCGTCCTTTGTGAAATACAAGAACCCCACCCCCAACCCCCTCCCCGCAAGCGAGGAGGGGGCTATGATGTACCTCATCTGATTAATAAACGCTATAATTACTTATCTTAAGCCTTTCATTGATTTGGAATGTGTAGTTTATTTACCCCGAAAGGCTAAGATTCCCGAATTTTTAGAGAAGTCGGGAATCTGAGTAGTGAACTACTCAGACTTGCCTACGGCTGAAGTCTGAGCTTCCCAATTCATCGGGAATAGCCTCTAAAACTCCGTAGTTTTTTTGGTCTGACATTCCCTCCAAGGGCAGGAGTCCTGGTTCCGAAGACCCAAATTTTTTACCCTGAGCGAAGCCGTACCACTTCGTGGAAGCAAGCTACGCGCAGCGTCTCGTAGAGAAGGGTTTCTCTTGCGACATATACCTATTAGCTTGGTTTTCGCTTGCGGCATTGATGGTCAAGACACTATATATCTTACCAGAAAATTTTGGGCATTCGTCATACATCCAGAATTTGTTTTTACTGTGTAAAAAATCAATTCCAGATGTAATTTTTATGCCCCGTGGTCACTGAGCGTGGTCGTTGTGCTCACAATACCTACCATTAGAGTACATTGTTCGCGTAGCGTCTCGCAGAGAAGGTGGGGACTTCCGCGACTCGTTAAAATGCGAGTGTGTTTAATTCTGGGACTTGAGTAATAGATAAAATAATTGTCCATTGCTGACTGTAACACCAGCGCGATCGCCTGCTAATTTCCCAGTACCTAAAAAATAATCTACCCTACCGGCACCTTTAATTGCACCTCCGGTATCTTGGTCAAGAACATAGCGACTAACGATGCGCTCCTCCATTTTTCCGGTAGGATTAACAAAGGGAATAGAAGTGCGAATTAAGGCTAAAGCACCCGGAGGCATGAGGGATTTATCTGTAGCAATAGAACGCTCTGCTGTTAGTGGTACGTTGATAGAACCTTGGGCTGGCTGACCGTGATTTTCTTGAAAAAAAACAAAGCTGCGATCGCGCGGAATATAAATATTTAATTCTTGGGGATGCTTTTGGAAATAGTCGAGAATAATTGGCAAAGTTATACCTTGTAGTGGTAATTTGCCATCATTCGCTAATTCTCTCCCAATGCTTTTGTAATTATAAGCGTTATTACCAGCATAACCGATTGTTGTCTGAGTCCCATCGGGAAGCTGAAGTCTCGCCGAACCTTCAATTTGAGCTAAATATGGTTCGAGGCGATCGCTAAACCAAAACAATTCTAATCCTCGCAATTTTCCTTTTGCAGCTTGTAAACCATCTGCTCCTTCTAATTCCAGACGTGTAGGATGAGGCTTAGTCCAGGAGTTAAAATCAGGAGGTAATCGATAGACAGGATAACGATATTCGGCTGTCGGGACGCGACTGGCTGCATAAAGTGGCTCATAATAGGCGGTGAATAAAACGGAACCTTTGGTATCTTGGCCGACTGACTGGTAAAGAACAAATTCCCGCTCAATGGCTTGATGTAATTCTATTGGAGAATTAGTTTTTAATAGGAGTTCGCAGAATCTTTTCAAGCTTTGAAACACGCGTTCGCGTTTAATCCCAGCCACCTGATACTTTTGATAAGCAGCCGCAGCATTAGCTGTTTGCAGGTATTGGAGACTGCGCGCGATCGCACTCA
The DNA here is from genome assembly GCF_036919815.1 of Nostoc sp. GTDB lineage: Bacteria > Cyanobacteriota > Cyanobacteriia > Cyanobacteriales > Nostocaceae > Nostoc. The sequence goes on along the minus strand of NZ_JBALCE010000091.1, from coordinate 8,773 downwards.
TTAGTGCCTTTTTTTCTGCTATTTGTCCATAAAGAACTTCATCCAAACAAGAGTTATCACCTTGACAACAAGTAACTGCTAGTCTCTGGATTAATGGTGCTTTTTGCTTTTGTGTAAAGGCATCTTGATTTTCAGCAGTCAAGGAAACTGGTATATTCCACTTTTGCAAACGACATTCTGGCGGACTAAGTTCCCGGTATGTTAAAGATTGCATCCGCACCAGCAAAATCGATAAAACCACAGGTAAGCTGATAGCGATAACGATAATTTTGTTGAACTTTCCTAACCCAGCAAGTATCTTTTTCATTGAAAACTTTTGAGATTATCCCACCTCGCTCAAATTCAAAAATCGAAAATAATTTAATTGTTTGACAATACAAAAATTGTTCACCAATGCCCAATGCCCCATGCCCTATTCATTCATATTACGGTAAGTGGCAACTGCTGAAGGCGATATCCGGTTTAAAAATCGGAATATCCAATATTTGAAAATAGTATCTAAAATCACTGGAAATGTCGCAATAAATAAGAAGATAAAATCTCTATTTGCTGGTAATCCCCAATGGCGCGATACACCTTCTAGTAGTACTTCCCAGCCATGAGGAGAGTGAAATCCTACAAATATATCAGTAAACAAAATGATGATAAATGCCTTGGCACTATCACTAAGTCCATAGACAATATTATCAACGAAATCTTTTAGCACAGCAATAGAAGACTTGCTGACTAACAAAAGGGAGATAAAAGCACCCACTGAGAAAATATCGGCAAAAACATTTTTGATAGCATTAGAGCTTTCGTGGCGAAATTCTTTAGCAAGATCAATAGCCTTATTACTCATTTCAATTTCCATCCGCTCAGGCAATAGTGGAGGAGCTTTTGTAATGAGATTTTCAAACTTGAGCTTTTCTTCAAATCTTTCTAATTCTGCAAGGGCTTCCTCTTCCATTTCGGAATTTATAAATATCTGCATTTGCTCACTACCTCTAAACCGCTCAAAAAGTGGGCCGACGACGAAAGCTTTTGCTATCTGATGCGTCAAAAGTGGTACGATAATTAATAGTAAAATAAACCTGATAGATATTATTGTTCTTCTTTGAGTCTGACGGAAACTCTGAATTACCTCTTGTTCAGAATTAGGGTCTAATTCAACTTGCAAACGAGTGATAGTACTTAAAATAGAGCGGGGTAAAACGCCTGTTGCATCAACTTTACGGTTTGGATTTTGTTTATTATCTGACTCTTTAGTTGATAATTTTGGTGGTAACGGTGGAGTGTTGACAAGCAGCGACTTGTCATCCGATATAACCGAGTTAACTGGTAGATTTGGAGGTTTGACTATTAAAGCTTTAGAAGTTATTTGATCAGAAATCGTTGTGTATTTGGATATCACTTGATCGATGAAGTTTAGCTTTTCCAAAACCAAAGAAAGACTGAGATGTTCAATACCTACTTTCTCAGCAGCTTTTTGATTTTCTTCATTTAAAAACCAACGGCTGGCTTTCAACTCTGTAAGCCGCATTCTCGCAGTTTTTAATAGCTTTTTTAGGTCTGACTCAAAATAATCTATGACGCTGTTACTGTACATGGCTGAATCAATGTCTATTTTATTACCATTGAAATGCTTATTTTCTATTTCCTGAATCTTTAATGCTGCATTATAAGCCTCATCTAAAGAACGTTCGGGAGTCTGTAAGTACCATCGATAAGCAGCAAGTAAGAAAGAATAGATTTTTTGGCTAAAAACAGAGTTTTTCATTGCAGACAATCATCCAGCACTATTTGGTGATTATTAACCTTAAGTTAACGCACGAGGTATACTAGCAAATCTATAAGGAGAAAGTTTGTGGTTTCTCATTCGGTTTGGATTGTTGGCACTAGCCGCAGTGGTAAGACGGCTCGCTTGGTAGAGCAATTTTGTAATTGGGTAAAATCTGACAAGCAATATACTGAATCATTTTATACTAAAAAACCAGGACGTAAAAAAAGTGGTTATGTAGGCGAATTTTTAGATATTAAACAAACAGAGCTGGGAGTTTTAGTCTTAGCTGCCAATGATGATAATCGTCGAGAGTTAGGAGATATAATTGTTACATCTACGTTGGGAAAATATCCGGTTCGTGCTAAGACGCCACTAGGTTTTTTTCAGGATGAAGTTATTTTATTTTGGCCGTTGCTAATTAACTCGTTGAACCTGAAGGCACAGTTTCCGGTAAGATTGCGACCAGAAACGGAGCAAGAATTAGCAACCAAACTCTGGCGTCCCCAATTAGACGAAGAAATTTTACGTCTTGCGGGAGTGAATGAGTCTCGCTTAGTGCGTCGCATCCTAGACTTATTGCAATTAGCAGCTTACAGTGGTGTACCTTGCGAAGATATTGCCCAGATTTTGGCTAGGGGTTTGAAGGAAAATAATACAACTTTAGAGCCGGAATTTTTGGCATCTTTGCTCCTAGATTGGCGTAACTGGTGTTTAGAGAGAGGGTTATTAACTTATGGCATTATTACTGAACTTTATAGTCAATATTTATTGAGCGATCGCAATTACCAGCAGCATCTAACTAAACGTTATCAGGCGGTACTGGCGGATGATGTTGATGACTATCCTAGCGTAGCGCGTCTTTTGTTTGAGTTGCTATTAGATCAAGGTGCAGTCGGGGCGTTTAGCTACAATCCCGATGGTGCAGTGCGATTGGGATTGGGAGCAGATCCCAACTATTTAGAAGGGTTAGCAGAGCGTTGTCGGGTAGAAATCTTGACAGGGCCGCCTGCTGAGTCCCTTGGTGAGCAACTCACTAAACAGATGGTGGAATTAGTTATAGAACCGATGGTACTGTTGAGTTTACCAGAGATTGTACACTCAATTCAAACTACCTCCCGCGCCCAATTATTGCGACAAACAGCAGAGGTAATTGCTGATGCGATCCAATCAAAGCAAGTAGAAGCAGAACAAGTGGCGATTATTGCACCAGGTTTAGATGCGATCGCTCGTTATACTCTAGTAGAAATCCTCGTTAAGCAAAACATCCAGGTACAATCGCTTAATGACCAACGTCCCTTAGTTAGTTCACCGATCATTCGCGCATTGCTTACCATGCTGGCACTAGTTTATCCCGGCTTGGGACGCCTCGTAGATCGGGATGCGGTGGCAGAAATGCTGGTTGTATTGAGTAGGAAACAACAACTACCAGAAAACTCCTTGCTTTTAACAGACGCGATTAATCGCGTCTCTACTGATATTGATCCGGTACGTGCTGGTTTGATTGCAGATTACTGCTTTTTACCCCATCCCGATCGCCCCAACTTGCTACCAATATCAGCCTTTGAGCGCTGGGATAGAATTGGCTATGCAGCGACCACAGCCTATAATCAGATATTACAGTGGTTAGAAGAGCAGCGATCGCAACAAGAATTGCGTTTAATTCCCAGCCCCATTTCCCTCTTAGACAGAGCAATTCAGCGCTTTTTGTGGAATGGTAGCAATCTCCCCTACGAACAACTAGCAGCACTGCGAGAATTATTAGAAACCGCCCAACATTATTGGGAAATTGACACCAGATTACGACAAATTGCCCCAGTTGAAACAACGCCTCACACAACTATTATTGAATTTATTCAATTACTGCGACGTGGTACGATTACCGCCAATCCTTACCCTGTGCGCCCTATTGGTGGAGTCAGAAAGGCTGTCACATTAGCAACCATATTTCAATATCGATCTAGTAGGCGATCGCACCGTTGGCATTTTTGGCTGGATGCTGGTTCACCCCTATGGGCGAAAGGTGGTGCAGCGACTTTGTTTGGTGCGCCGTTTTTCCTGCGAGACAGGTTAGGCGAACCTTGGACAGCAGAAGATGAGAAATTAGCAGAAGAACAAAGATTGCGAAGGATTTTGGCAGATTTACTCTCTCGTGTATCCGAGAGAGTTTATTTGTGTCACAGCGATTTAGCCGTAAATGGACAAGAGCAATTAGGGCCGCTATTACCTTTAGTAAATGCCTGTGTGACGCATTCGGTTATATAGAGGTTATTGTTTGGATGCAATAACTTTGACCTCTCTCCAAACCTCTCTCCTAAAAGGAGAGAGGCTTTGAATCTTACTCCCCTTCCCTACAAGGGAAGGGGCTGGGGGTTAGGTCTGTATTGTACTCAACAGAGAAGTGCTATATAAAACTTATGCAAAGTTCCCTAAACTAGATTTTTCTATAGATTTAGTTGTAGTAGCAAAACTACGTAAATCGTCATAACAGGACAAATAAATTGTTATCCGATACGAAATCAACCTAGCACTTATTGAAATATCAGAGTAAATTAAAAATGATATTACTGAAATAGTAAAAGAGAGTTGTTAAGTTAATGTCACTTGACTCGCTTAAGCAAGAAGCAACCAATCATCACACTTCACCACAAAGATTACGAGAATTAGCTGCAATTAATGATGAGCTAAAGAGATTAGTTGCTGCAAATCCTCTCGCCGATAGTAGTTTATTAAGAGAACTTGCGATCCAAGCCAGAACTAACAAAGATGCGGAAATGCAAAGAGCGATCGCAAGTAATCCTAATACACCAACACAATGGTTAATCGGACTAGCGCATCTATTTCCTGAAGATTTATTTAGCAATCCGGCTTATGATTTATCAATTGTGCAAAATATCAAAAGCAATACGGCTTATGATTTATCAACTCTGCAAAAAGTCAACTTTAACTTACTATTAAAGTCTCACTTACTATTAAAGCTTGTTTGTGCATCTAATGTACCAACATCTTTTATAGAATTTGCTGCTGGCATTTGTGAGACTAATATTAAGCGTATTCGCAATGATAAATATTTTGGACATTTTTCCCTAGAACAGCAATATGGCATTAAGTATCTTCGGATGGAGATAGGGTATATAAGTACATTCTGTTTTGAAGATTTTTGGAGATGTAGAGAAATTTTAATTGTTATAGCTAGTCATCAGAATACTTCTAGAAAAAAACTATTGGAGTTATCAACATCTGGCGAAGATATTGTTGTAGAAGTTGCTCAGTTACGTCTTGATTGTCCCAATGATGACATGAATTTCTGGGATCAGGTTGCTTTCAATAAGAAACCAAATCTCATTTTTTTTATTCCCCGTAGGCTGATGTTTAAACTGGCTCAATTGCCAGAAATATCCACAAATTTTCTAAAAGCGGCATCCCAGCTTGAAACATTTCCAGGAATTCTCAATATTCTTGCTAATCATCCGAAAACACCCAAAGAATTACTCGATAATCTAGCGAAGAATAGCCTTCCTTTTATTGCTGAAGGAGCAAAGCTACATATTAATTATGCTGGAGAATTGGAAACTGGGTGGCGCGAACTGGCGGAAAGCAAAATTGATAGAGCGCAACTATCTATTTCAACTGATAAGGAAGAAGAAATTGAACTGCGATTGTGGTACGCAGGAGCAATTGATCAAAGCACTTTAACTTATTTAAATCAGAAATCAGTACACGAATATATAAGTATAAGTACTTTGTTAAATATTATTTGTTCTGCTGACACACCTCGATCGATTTTAGATAATCTTGAAAACCACTCCAGAGTTTCTAAATTAATTACTAAATGTATTACCTTCTTAAAACAACGAGAAACAATAGTTTTTGATTTACTTCCGCAGATGCTGCCAATAGATAATACTGAATTACCGGATCATTATGCCAATAAAAGAAACCCTGTAGTTACCGATTTAGATACTCTATTTACGAAGTTGAAAGATAGATATTGGTGGAAAGAAGTAAGATGTATATTCATGAAGGAAGCGGAAAAGACTGAATACGTAGTTAATTCTAGATATAATACAATGGGAGCGAGGCGTAGAAGATACTACCTAGAACAGATGCTTATGGATTTTGAAAAAGGTAGATATAAACACGATAATGGGATATTTATTACATTTTCTAATTTAGAATACTATGGCGTAATTATAGCAAGTGACCCAAGAACTTCACCGCAAATCCTATCAAAATTAGTAGAGCATCCAATTCAGGGTGTTAGAGTTTTGGTAGCTAGTCATCACAATATTACTCAAAACTCTTTAGCTAAGTTAATTGACGATCGCAATCCAGAAGTTAAAGCAGCTGCTTTGGCGAATCCCAAACTTGATTCGATGGTTAGAGAACAATTAGCAAGCTTGGAAAATCCAAATTTATCTGGACTAGATTTACTAGAACTAGCAAATAGCGAGCATACTGCTGTCAGAGCTAAAGTTGCTAGACATCCTAACGTTGATGGTTCAATTCTGGCAAAACTAGCTGACGATAAGTTAATTGTCAAATTGGCTGTAGCTAAACATCCGAAAACCCCAGCCGAGATTCTAACTAGATTTACTGAGCATCCAGATCGAAGATTACCTCTAGCAGTTGCTCAAAACCCTGGTGCGCCGAAAGATTTACTAATTCAGTTAGCGACTCAACCCGCAGTCCGTGAGGGATTTTACTTTAATCAACTTAATTTAGCTGCTGTTAAAAGTTTACTGACTCAAGAACCAGAAACTGCGATTCCTTTTTTGGATCGATGTCTAAAATTTCCCGATCGACCATCCTTTTCTCGCTTTTTGGTTCTGATGAATCCTCATATACCTAGTTCATTTCTGGCAAGATACTATAAATCTTGGTTTTGGGCAGAAAGATATGCGATCGCTCAAAACCCTAATACTCACCGCGACATTTGCCAACAACTAACGCAAGACCCTAATAGCATTGTTCGTGCTGCTGCACGGGATAATTTAAAGTAGTATTCGGTCTGAGAAGTTGCATTATAGCAGAAGGAAGTTAACCTATTACGAATAACCCTTTACTTAAAATAGCGTATTCTCGCTTAGTCTTTTTAAAAAATCAAATCGGATTCCTATAAGACTTATTAAGTATTATTTAATAATGAGCTATTTAAAAAACAAAAATATTTGTTTGTATTTAGTAGTAATTGTCCATTTTTTAACATTGAGATTTGGGGTTGAGCTTTGCAAATTTCGGGACTGTGGTTGATTTGGAACAGAATAACGAGAAGGCACTTGATCACGCCTTAAGAGCAAAGGAATACTGAAAAGTCCCAAAATAATTACTACTCCGGTCATTATCCAAACCATTAACCGATTTGCTCTATAATCCCCTCGTTCAATTTGCCAGAAAACTTCGTTGTATCGCCACGCAGCTAACGCAATAGTCGAAATTCCAAAAATTACCAAAGCAACACCCAAGTTTTCCGAGTTGGATAATTGATGTACCGGAGGTTGTTGTTGAGTAATAGCAATATTCAACTGGCGCAGAAATATACCAAATCGCGCGATCGCAAAACCAAAGCCAATCAATGCAATAGAGGTGCGTAGCCAAGCCAGAAAAGTACGCTCATTCGCTTGATGCTCTCTTTGCCGGTCAATTTTGGGTATTTTATCCATGAGTATTTTTTGATGCCAAGTTCCTTTTGATGAATAGCATTAATTAGTGAAACAAACACTGAGACGTATCTGTAATAGTCAGCATAGTCCAGCGAGGATTCTGAGAAAACCCCAAGCGATCGCTAGAATCTTTACAATAGTAAATAAGGTAAAGATGTATATCAGAGTCAAAATCAATGGCACTATTTGGATTTGGCAAAAAGGAAGTTATACCCACTGCTGACGAAGCTTTGTCAGGAAGGGCACAATCTATGTCAGTACCCGCTACTCATTATGTCAACAAGAATCCCCTGAAGCCTCCTTATCCCGATGGATTAGAGAAGGTCATTTTTGGTTTGGGCTGTTTTTGGGGTGCAGAACGCAAATTCTGGGAACTTAAAGGAGTTTACACCACCGCAGTCGGTTATGCTGCTGGGTTCACACCCAATCCCACTTATGAAGAAGTATGTAGTGGACGAACCGGCCACAATGAAGTGGTGTTAGTTGTGTTTGATCCCAAAGTGATTAGTTATGCCGAACTACTTAAAGTCTTCTGGGAAAGCCACAATCCCACGCAAGGGATGCGCCAAGGCAATGATGCTGGCACTCAATACCGTTCGGGAATTTATGTATATTCCGAAAGTCAAAAGCAGCTAGCAGAAGCATCGCGGGAAGCTTATCAGCAAGCTCTCAACGGTGCAGGTTATGGCAAGATTACCACAGAAATCTTGGATGCACCTGAGTTCTATTATGCTGAAGCTTACCATCAGCAATACTTGGCTAAAAATCCCAACGGGTATTGTGGTTTAGGAGGGACAAATGTTTCTTGTCCCGTGGGTGTAGTTGAATCGCAAGTTAGTTGATAAAAATGGAGTTGGTAGGGTAGTCAACTTAACGTGAGTTCGACGAACCTCTCCCTGCCTTAAACTAAAGTTCAAGTCTGTCCCTCTCCGACTCGGAGAGGGACAGGTTTTGTGTAGTTAAGAATATTTGTAGGTTGGGTTGAACAAGGTGAAACCCAACAAACCCGGCAAAATTGTCTAGATACATTACCTCATATAAATGCGATCTGCAAGACAAATCAGTGCATCGAGGATAGTTTTAGCAGCGATGACAGCTTGTGCAACTGGAATTTACAGCAAATGCTCAAGATTTGTTAGTCATGTTAAAGCATTTACAGCTTTTGCTTAAGCAATTGTTGTAAACGCTCAAGTAAAAGTTAATAACGTTAAAGCATTTACAGCTTTGACTTAAGCAATTGTTGTAAATGCTCAAGCAAAAGTTAATAACGTTAAAGCATTTACAGCTTTGACTTAAGCAATTGTTGTAAATGCTCAAGCAAAAGTTAATAACGTTAAAGCATTTACAGCTT
>NZ_JBALCE010000090.1:0-21440 GCF_036919815.1 Nostoc sp. | reverse complement strand
ACCGAATTTTTCTTGTTTCCCCCCTTTACAAGGGGGGATTAAGGGGGGTAACAATTCGATTAAAATCACAACATATCACTTTTCAAACAACCTCTCAGACTCTTAACGAGGTACGAGATAAGAGATAATCTCTAAAAACTTGTTCAGACTGGCTTTCACCTTAAGTTGACACGTATGAGCATTGCGCTTTAGCCCTACAGCGCGGATTTATTTACCATCAAAGTAATTTTAGTTTGCAGTTTTTCTCGTAATTCTTGCGCCTGTTGATAAATTGCTACACGCCCTTTACTGGAGTCAGTTTTCAACCCTACTTCTTCCAAAGGCTGAATAAAGTACCGCAAGCGAGTTCTCATTGCCCAAATTCCCATTGAAGGAAACAGAATTAAGACAAGCATCAAAGGCGAGAAAGGCAAGAATGGTAACTTAACTAATCGTTGCAATTTAGGAAAATTAACAGTCCAAGGATGTAAAGATTCACTACCGATGCAAACTACTGGCAGAATGGGAGTTTGATAGCGATCGCTCAACTTAATAAAACTTACATCAAACTTTTCTAGTTGATAGCGTTTTTTCCAACCTTTCAGAGGTCCGCGGATACCTTCGGGTGCATATAAGAGAATTTTACCTTGAGCGTTTGCCGTAGGCGTTGGCGCTGCGATCGCTGTTTCAAAATCATCTAATTCGGCTCGGACACCACCTAAAACCTGCGACCATTTAGGTGGTAGCCACCAAATCACCCAAGGATGCTCAAATAATATTGGACTTGCTACAGGTTGGACTTTCCATTCTCTAGCTTTACTTAATAAATAACCCAAGGTCAAAAAATCCCAAGGAAAACACATCCCGGCGTGATTCATTGCCACAATCAATGATCCTGTTGGCGGCAAGTTTTCGACTTGTTGCAATTCTCCCCGAAAATAGTATTTAACGATGGGGCCGAGAACTTCTTCCCTAAAAGCTTGTTGATATTTGGGATCAAATTCACCAACTTCTTTTCGGGGTAAACGAAAACCAAGACGCAACCAGCGACTCAGCAACGCCAGATAAAATCCGCCTGGAATTAAAAATAATCCATATTCAGTCCAATTCCAACCATCAGGATCGGTTTGATAGTGCTGCCAATGGCGGTTGAATAAAATTAGCCAGCCTGGAGGATACCAAAGACAAAACCAATCAAACCAGCTAAATATATAGCCTTTACTTGGCACATTTTCCAGTTGAGTGTTTAGGAGGTTTTCGGAGTGTTGATTAATCAAAATAGTAATATAGATTACGCAAAAATTTTATTTAAATCTTATCATAGCTTTGCCATTGGCATCTTACCTGAGAATTAAAATTAACTACATATTTTTTTGATAAAAATTTCAGATAGGGTTGTAGTCTTGCCAAAATTAGTGATGATTTGGAAAAACTTAGAAATGCTTTGAAACTGCAAAATTAGTTGGAAAGTTTATCGGATTTAATCCCTACTGATTTGAAGCCACTGAACTCTCATGAGCGTGGGGGTCTGCGGCAGGCTATGCCAAAGCAGGCACTAACTGCGCCTAAATATACGGAAATATACCCTAGAGAATAAATCAGTATATCTGTACGCCCCTACAGCCCATTTATGTGTTGCAAAAATTTTTGTCAATGGTAGAATACGACTCAAAATTAAGAACTTCAGATTTCATCTGGTATATTTTACCTTTACGCAAATTTAAATTTCGGACGGGTTTAATGAAACTAAAGCAATTTGGGATTACATTTTTGAGTGCTTGTATTGCGGCTTTTTCGGGCATGAAAGCAGCAGAAGCAGCATCGTTTTCGGTAATTGCCGATGGCCTTAATAATCCACGGGGTCTAACTTTTGGCCCTGACGGGAGCCTCTACGTCACAGAAGCAGGAACAGGCGGAAGTGGAGCTTGTGTTCCTTCACCGAGCGTTGCAAACCAATCTTTATGTTATGGCACAACTGGTGCAGTGACAAAAATTGGAAATGGTACGCAAAAACGTATACTTACAGGACTTCCTTCTTTAGCACTACCAGATGGTACTGATACTTCTGGCCCTCAAGATATCAAATTTGATGCTACTGGCAAGCCTTATATTGCGGTTGGGTATGGTTCAAATCCCACATTTCGCACCAGATTAGGTAACACTGACTTAGGAAAAATCATCACTGCTAATTTCAATACAAATTCCTGGACTAGTGTTGCTAATTTAGCTAATTATGAACTTGCAAATAATCCTGATAAAGGCGATGTAATTAGCAATCCCTTCTCTCTTCTTTTAGATGGAAATAACATTATTGCAGTTGATGCGGGTGCGAATGACTTATTCAGTTTAAAGACTGATGGAAGTAATTTGAAGGCGATCGCCACAATTCCCCGGCAGACATTAACTAATCCAGTTTTTCCCTCTGGTGGATCGTCATCGCCATTTGAAATCCAACCAGTACCGACAAATGTCGCCAAAGGCCCAGATGGCGCTTATTATATTAGCCAATTAACTGGTTTTCCTTTTCCAGAAGGTAAAGCAAAAATCTATCGAATTGGTTCTGATGGTCAACGAACAGTGTATAGTGATGGCTTTACCCAACTTACTGACTTAGCTTTTGATGCTGAGGGTAATTTATATGCTTTGCAGTACGCTAATCAGTCACTCTGGAAAGGTAATCTAAATGGTTCTGTGATTAAAATAGCGACCGATGGAACTCGCACAACTATTCTTAGTGGCAATGGACTAGAGTCTCCTACTGCTTTGACTATTGGTGCTGATGGTGCTATTTATGTGACAAACCGAGGCGATCGCCCAGGACTAGGACAAGTTCTCAAAATTGAGAATCCCAAGTCTGTTCCTGAATCTACTTCTACTTTCAGCTTATTAGCGCTTGTTGGCACTGCGAGCGTTACTTTGTTGCAAAATGGTAAAGCCAAAGGACTTAAGAACCAATTAATATAGGACTTACGCAAACAATAGTCGAAACCGTGATTTTCTTCTTAGGGGCAATACCCTGCGGGTTCGCGTAGCGTTCCGTAGGAAAGCTAAAGCTACATGAATTGCCCCTACAGAATGTAATTTTGCGTAAGTTTTATAATAGTAAAGCGATCGCGCTTGAACAGGACTATTTTGGACTCTCTAATTTACCTTATGGAACAAACACCTAAAATGAGGTCAAATTGGAACCAACAGTAGAACAATTGCGGAGCTTTTACCGAATGTCAGTGAGAATGAGCAATTTGCTCCGACCTATAAATCTAGTGCGGATGGACGAAAGAACAAAACGCATAGTGATGTTGGTGGGAGAGACAATAGAGATAGAAATTTATCCGAATGGGGAGGTAGTTACAAAATGACACAAACCAACTTTATGGATATGAGCGATGCCGAGTTACGAGCTTATGTATTACAGAATCCCGATAATACCGAAGCGTTTCATGCCTACGTCGATCGTTTGCACGCAGCCAATCCAAATCCAAAGCTAATGTCAATTGAAGAAGCAGAGGCGGAATTAGAAAGGAAAGTCAGCCAGGGACAAAGATAGCATTCAGTATCAAGAATGATCACAAATCATTCACTTCAAAATTATGATTTATTTCCCAATCATCAGGAGAAATAACGGGTTCATTAGGATCTGCCAAATAAGCATAGGGTTGCATTTTTACAAGAGGATTAATGGCAAATTTACCTTGATTCTCGGAAGAATAGCTAATTTGCCCAAACTTTTCTTGAATACTTTGCTTCAGAATAGAAGAAGCTAGTTCTTGAAGAGACATCTCTTTTAAAGCAGCAGCTTTAATTAGAGATTCTTGAGTTTCTTGACTGATGTAAATATTAGTACCAATCATTTTTAACTCTATTTACTTTTTTGCATGATATCAAACATCATCAGAAAAAATTTGAGTCATGTAATGTTGGGCTTCCTGACTCTATTCAACTAACGAGATCGGCGATCGCTTCTGATGTAGAGAGTGCAACTTCAGGTTGATAGCGGATGCCAGCTTGCTTAAAGCGATGTAAAGCTTCACCCAAGCGATCGCAGTCTGCAATCAAACTGATCCTGACATAACCCTCACCTGCAACCCCAAAGGCATTACCTGGAGTTAAAACAACGCCTGTTTCCTGCAATACGTTCAGAGCAAAATCTGTGGAACCAACCCCAACAGGGCACTTCATCCAAAGATACATTGTTGCCTTAGTTTTGGGGATATCCCAACCCAACTCTCCTAATCCTTGAATCAGGAAATCACGGCGGGTACTGTAGCGTTGTTGTACCTCGTGCAAATACACATCTGGCAATTGTAAAGCTGTTTCGGCTGCTGTTTGCAATGCGGCAAAAATCCCGTAATCCAAGTTAGTTTTCAGTGTCCGCAAACCTTGAATTATATGGCGATTACCCACCACAAACCCAACTCGCCAACCAGCCATATTGTAGGTTTTAGATAAGGTGTGAAATTCCACACCAATATCTTTCGCGCCAGGAATTTCTAACAAGCTAGTGGGTTGATAACCATCAAAAGCTAATTCGGCGTAACACAAATCATGTACCAGCAAAATTTCATATTTGCGGGCGAAGGCAACGATTTCTTCAAAGAATTCGCGGGGTGCTGTGGCGGCGGTGGGATTGTTGGGATAGTTGAAATAGAGAATTTTAGCTTGTTTAGCAACCTCGTCAGGAATCGCAGCTAAATCAATTAACCAGTCATTCTCTGGTTTAAGAATCAAACTGTGGATTTTCCCGCCTGCGATCGCTGGGCCGCGGAAATGTGCAGGATAAGCTGGGGAAGGAACCAGAACTAAATCGCCAGGGTTAACGTAGGCGATCGCTAAATGGGTTAATCCTTCTTTAGAACCCAGCAGTGGCAAGGCTTCGCTATCAGGATCGAGAACCACACCATAACGGCGATGATACCAATTGGTGATGGCACGGCGGAAACTAGCAGTCCCTTCAAAAGGCGGATAACCATGATTAGCGGGATCTTTCAAGGCAGCGATCGCAGCTTCTACAACTGGTGCTGGCGTTGCACCATCGGGGTTTCCCATACCCAAATCAATTAAATCTAAACCTTGTTCCCGTGCTTTAGCTTTCAGTTCATCTAAACGGGCAAATACATAAGGTGGCAGTTTTTGTATACGTTCTGCTGGGACAATCCAATTTAAACTCATAAAACCTCGTCACTCATTCCCTTGGGCGAAACTCGATTTGTAGTATCCCTACTATCTATAGGTGCAGTGGTAGAAACCATTGCCGCCATCAACTGTTCTGGCGCGACTTTAAATGGTAGTCGATGGATGTCAGAATTAGGAACTAGAGCAATTTCAACGGCTGTTTGCAACTCGCCTAATGTAATATTGCCCAATCCCAAATCACTTAATTTTTGGGGTAGTCCAATTTCTGCGTAGAACTTTAACAACTGTTGCCGTGCTGATGCGGCTAGTTGATTACCTTGGAGCATTTCTTCTAAACGCAGTTGTACCAAAATTCCAAAAGCAACTTTTTCGCCATGAATACTGCCATGTCCTGAAATGTGCGTTAAACCATTATGCACCGCATGGGCCGCAACTGTGCGACACTGCGCTCCGCCAAGTCCCCCAACTACCCCGGCGAGTAACACAGTAGCGTCTACAACTTCTCGCCAAACCTCACTACCTGGTTCTTTGGTGGCGGCGGCTGACTTTTGCAAGAGGATATCTCGCAAAACTCGTGCTTGTTGCACTGCGGCAATAATTAAAGTATCTTGCAAATGCCCACTGCTAACAGAGGCTTCATACCACTTAGCGATCGCATCACCAATTCCAGCTATTAAAGTACGTTCTGGTGCAGTTTTAATCAAGTCATAATCGAGTATCAATAAATCGGGGCATTTAGACAGTCCCACATCGTAGAGAAACGCCCCGTCTTCCGAATAAACATTTGACAAAGCACTCCAAGCTGCACAGGTAGCCCCGGAAGTCGGAATTGTCACCACTGGCAACTGTAACTGCTGCGCGACTAATTTCGCTGTATCTAGGGCTTTGCCGCCACCGACACCAATAATCACATCAGCTTTATGTTCTTTTGCCGTCTTCTGTAAAGATTTCAGGCTAGCTTCGCAGCAATCTGCACCATAGGAAGCTTGGGCAGTATGTAACTGTTGCGTTTCTAAAACTGGTTGCAAATTTTTTTGGCTGATAGCAACAGTAGACTCACCTGCAACAATTAAGGGACGATTTCCCAAACAGGCGATCTCGGCTGCGGCTGTTTGCAACACCCCAGAACCACGGATTACTTTTGCGGGGGCAACTGTGAGCGTAAATAATGAACTAGAGGTTTGAGTAGACAAAGAAGGTTGAGTAGAAAATTTATTGTGCATATAATCTAGTTTGGCAAAACTTTGATATTTTTTAATCAAATAGACTGGTGATCAGGAATTCTTGTTGCCAAGCTGGTTTTTGAATGGCTTACACCCGGCTCATCTGGATTTGAGCCAAGCAATGAGATAGACAAAGCCTGTTACCCACTGATTGAGTAGTTTGACAACCTTGCTTAAATCTATGATGCTCATCCACCTGAAATTCCGAACTATCAAAGTTTTGAATAACCATATTAATTAATTAACATTACCATTGTCAGATTCTCAAGAAAAGCCATTGAGAATTGATCATGTGTAAGTGGGCATTGGGCATTGGGCATTGGGCATTGGGCATTGGGAAAAAACAAGGAAGAAACTTGTCCCCCTATCCCCTTATGAACGTGGATTAAATAAAATGCAAAACCTCATCCTGTCTCACGATCCCTCTCCTTTATCTAGCTTCCCTCTCCTTTATAAGGAGAGGGATTGAGGGTGAGGTAAGCCAGGAACATAAATTGTATGTTATTTAATTCTTATTCCTTGTCCCCCTGCTCCTTTTAAGCGGTAGGTTTTGTCAATTGGGCGAATTTGTCTGTGTAAATTTCGACTGTCATTAGGGAATTTTGACGGGAAATGAGCGATCGCTTGGCATCACCCAAGTAAACTGGTACAGAAATCCCTGGTTCCGGGTGAACAATGGTACGGGCGCGAACTGTCAACTTGTCGTCTATCCGTGTACCTGAACGACCAGAAGAAAACAGATTACTAGCTGCTTGACGTAAAGTTGCTTCTAATTGTGTGGGTGTAATTTTGGGTGATGTGGCAATTACCGCTTGTGTTGTCCCATTGTCATAAACTAGAGTGTACCGGACTGCTCCGGGAATCACAGCCCGACTCAAGGGGACTATTGAGAGTGCAAACAAACCACCCGTCAACACCAACATAAAGCCAGTTGTACCCACTACCCGAAAGCGGATGTCCCATTTGAGAATAAAAGCCAAAACTGCTATGGCTGCGAATACCAAGGTAGCTATACCTGACCATTGGGTGTACTGAAGAAAGTTAGCTGTTGTGAGCATAAGGTTGGTTATGGAAGCGTCTTTTTTTCGTTACCGACACACCCATTTTACCGAGAGCTTACACCATAAGGGTTATCGGAGTCTTTAATGCCAATCAGAATATTGGGCAGGAAGCAGTCACAATAAAGTTTAAACTTGGGTTTAGCCTAAGTTTAGCGGTGAAATGGAGCCAACCTCAGAACAATTGAAACAGTTATACAGAGTTTTAACTTGGCTAACACGAATGTATCTCCCGGTTTACCTAGTTACCTTAGGGATTTCCAACAAATAAATAAATTATCCAATTTTGTGGGGTGGGCCGGAAAGCCATTGGTGTCAAGTTAAGGCTGGTTCCGTTCTTTATCTTTTACATCTTTGAGATTCGCAAATGTCCCTGGACTAAGTAGTTCAAATAATCGTGATTCAATCTCCTTGCTCTCAGGCGCTGGCGCCGTTACATGATGGCGAAAGTCTGGATTCCCTTGTTTTTTCCGTGGTTTACTCATGGCTAAACTCAGCACCATTGTCTTGAGTTTAGTCAATTATTAGGCCCCTCTTGACAAGACTCTATTTTTCTTAACTTGACATCAATGGCGTCTCGCCCGTCCAATAAACTGGACGGCTAAAGAGCGACTCCCCGCAAGATTGGATAATTTATTTTTTGAAATTCCCTAACAAAGCAGGCTATCTAGAATGCATTAGTCCCCATACTGCTTTATAGCCCTAGCAGGATATAAAAAATAAAACTGTAACAAAAACTACAAAATACTTGTTTTTCCCAAAAAAAAGGATAAACTAAGTATAGATGATATCCGGTTCGTAAAGATACCGTGATAAGGAGAAAATTTTATGATTTCAAAATCACTGTTGCTGCCAGAACCTGCTTCTCCAGGGCATATATGCCCATTTGACCAAGCCTGTAGCTACTTAGAAGCGGCAGCTAAAGAATTAAATTTAAATCAGGGTTTGCTGGAAATTCTCAGCCACCCGCGTAAGGTTGTCACGGTTTCCATTCCGGTGAAACTAGATGATGGAGAAATACAAGTTCTTGCTGGACATCGCGTACAGCACTGCGATGTCTTAGGCCCCTACAAAGGTGGAATTCGTTACCATCCGGCTGTGACACTGCGGGAAGTATCCGCTCTGGCAATGCTGATGACTTGGAAATGTGCATTGTTAGGTATTCCTTATGGTGGTGCCAAGGGTGGCATTCCTATAGATCCCAAACGCTACAGTGTTGGCGAATTAGAGCGAATCAGCCGCCGATATATCAGCGAGTTGATTAAAGATATTGGACCTGCGGTAGATATTCCTGCACCCGATATGGGTACTTCTGCCCGTGAAATGGCTTGGATGATGGATACTTACTCTGTAAATGTCGGTCATGCTGTACCAGGAGTTGTAACTGGGAAACCCCTTTCTATTGGTGGTTCTCTGGGACGAGAAATGGCAACCGGACGTGGTGTGATGATTATTGTGCGTCAGGCGCTAGCAGATAAAGGTAAATCCTTGGTGGGAGTGCAAGTAGTTATCCAGGGTTTCGGTAACGTTGGTAGTGCTGCTGCGGAATTACTATATGAAGCAGGCGCAAAAATTATTGCTGTTTCAACGGGTGCTGGGGGAGTATTTTCCGAAGTTGGTCTTGATATTCCCAAGTTGAAAGTCTACGCTGCTGAAAATCGCAAGAGTATTATCGGTTTCCCGCAATCTGTACCAATTAGCAATGCAGATTTATTAACTTTACCCTGCGATGTTTTAATACCAGCAGCTTTAGAAAATCAGATTACTGAAGAAAATGTAAATCAGGTGCAGGCGCAAATTGTCGCCGAAGCAGCTAACGGGCCGGTTACTCTTGAGGCTAATTTGGCGTTAGAGGCGCGGGGTGTGACAGTGTTACCAGACATTTTGGCGAATGCTGGCGGTGTGGTAGTCAGTTATTTGGAATGGGTGCAGGGTCTTTCCTACGTATTTTGGGATGAGGAGCGTGTTAACAGAGAAATGGAACATTTGATGGTGAATGCCTACCATCGGGTGATTCACCAGTCGAAAGTACGGCAAATTTCTTTAAGGTTAGCAGCTTACACACTGGGCGTAGGTAGAGTAGCTCAGGCACTAACTGACAGAGGTCTTTATCCTTAAGATTTAGGAATATGCACGGTTTTTAATTAAATAGACCAGATGTGTAGGGGTGCAATATTATAATATTGTGCCTCTACCTAATTTAGCGATCGCTGTAACATAACTAATACTGATTGTCTTTGATGTTACAACAGAAATCACAATCAGATACTTGGTATATATGGCAACTGACCTCCACGAACAGGGATTATTGCTGCTGCGTCAAGCCCTTGATAACTCCACAGCCGACTTTCGCCCTGGACAATGGGAAGCTATTGAAGAATTACTCCAGCAAAAGTCACGGTTACTCGTTGTCCAACGCACCGGTTGGGGTAAAAGTCTAGTTTATTTTTTAGCAACTCGCTTGCTACGAGATCAAGGTGCTGGTTGTACTCTTTTGATTTCGCCATTACTAGCTTTGATGCGAAACCAAATTGCAGCAGCCCAACGCATTGGTGTAAAAGCTAAAACAATTAACTCTAGTAATACAGATGAATGGCAACTGGTAGGAAGACAGTTGTTAGTAGGAGAAGTAGACATTCTGCTAATTTCTCCCGAAAGACTAGCTAACGACGAATTTCGGGAAAACATTCTTTTACCAGTGTCTCAACGCATAGGTTTATTTGTTGTTGACGAAGCTCATTGTATCTCCGATTGGGGACATGATTTTCGCCCTGACTATCGCCGGATTGTGAGAATTTTACAAGCACTTCCGCAAAATATTCCGGTCTTGGCTACAACTGCTACAGCTAATAATCGAGTAGTCAATGATATTATTGCTCAATTGGGTTCAAATCTGCGTGTTTCCAGAGGAAATTTAACCAGACAAAGTTTGCATCTGCAAAATATTTCTATCCCTAGTCCAGCAGCGCGAATGGCATGGTTAGCACAACAGCTTCCTAACTTACCGGGAAGTGGGATTATTTACACATTAACTGTTAGAGATGCCGAACAAGTTGCTGATTGGTTGAAAACTCAAAATATTAATGCTAAAGCATACCATAGTAATTTAGAAAGTGAAGATCGTATATTATTAGAAGATGAACTTCTTCAAAATAAAATTAAAGCTTTAGTTGCAACGACAGCATTAGGAATGGGTTTTGATAAACCAGATTTAGGATTTGTGATTCATTACCAGCGTCCTAGCTCTGTTGTCCACTATTATCAGCAAGTAGGACGAGCAGGTAGAGCAGTAGAAAAAGCCTATGGAATTCTTCTAAGCGGTAATGAAGATGATGAAATTAATAACTACTTTATCAATACAGCCTTTCCTCCAGAAATGCATACACAACAGATTTTAAATGTACTCAACGAAGCTGTAGACGGTTTTTCTGTTCCGCAATTGGAGCAGCAACTCAATCTTTCACGAGGACAAATTGAGAAAGTTTTAAAACTGCTGTCACTAGAATTTCCTGCACCTGTAACTAAGCAAAATTCCAAATGGTATCTTACCCCAGTATTTTATCAACCTGACACAGATAAAATTCAAAAACTCACACAAATTCGCCGCCAAGAACAAGCTCGAATGTTGGAATATATGCAAACTCAAGAATGCTTGATGACTTTTCTAGCAAGAGAATTAGATGATCCTACTCGGACTGCTTGCGGCAAATGTGCTGTATGCTTGCAGAGACCATTATTACCAGAAACTTGCTCACTCGAACTTGTAAATAAAGCAATTCAATATTTACGTCGCAGCAACCAAATCATTGAACCGCGCAAAAGATGGCCACCACAAGCATTGCCCAATTATGGCTTTTCAGGCAATATTAAAAATAATTTACAAGTAGAAGCAGCAAGGGCATTATCTTTATGGGGTGATGCAGGTTGGGGAGAATTAGTCAAGCAGGGTAAATATCAAGATAATCATTTTGACGATGCACTGGTACAAGGTGTTTTTGAAATGATTCAACATTGGAAACCACAACCATTTCCGACTTGGGTAACTTGTGTTCCTTCGCTGAATCGTCCAGAACTTGTACCAAATTTTGCTCAACGACTAGCAGAAAAATTAGGCTTATCCTTCATGCCAATTGTGCGGAAAGTTCACCAAACTGAGTTACAAAAAAAGATGAGCAATAGTTACCAACAAGCTCATAATTTGGATGGTGCTTTTGCTGTTGATTCTTGGAAAGGAATAAGTGCTTCTGTTTTCTTGGTTGATGATATAGTTGATTCCCGTTGGACTTTTACTGTAATTGCAGCACTTTTGCGGCGTGCTAACAGTGGGGTGGTTTTTCCTGTAGCATTGGCACTCAATTCATTAAGTCAAGGGGATTAGAAAATCATGTTAAATCATGTCCTACAACCAGATACTCAAGCAATTTTGCTGTTGTGTGCCAGCTTTGGTCAAAATCGCCAAATTGAACCACAACCCCTGACTCTGAGTGAGTATAATTCTTTAACAGATTGGTTGCGGGAAAACCAGATGCGGCCAGCAGATTTACTAGAATATACAGCTAAAGAACAGTTACAAAAAATTACTGTTAATAAACTTAACCCTGACAGGCTTTTAGCTTTACTAAAACGGGGTATGATGCTGAGTCTAGCGGTTGAGAAATGGACTAATCAGGGATTGTGGGTGCTGGGAAGAAGTGACACAAACTATCCTAAATGTCTCAAGCAAAGACTGAGACATTCAGCACCAGCAATTCTCTATGGAGTTGGCAATATCGAGCTGCTATCTATGGGAGGATTAGCAATTCTCGGTTCTCGTGATGTCGATGAGGAGATACTTGGCTACACACAAAGAGTTGCACAAAATATCGCTGTACAAAGAATGCAGGTGATTTCCGGTGGGGCGCGTGGCGTAGACCAAGCAGCAATGCTGGCTGTGTTGGACGCGGGAGGAACATCTATCGGTGTACTGGCAGATAGTTTAATTAAAGCAGCAGTTAATAGCAAGTATCGCTCTAGCATTCAAGAGGGTAGACTTACCTTAGTTTCTAGTTACGATCCCGAAGCTGGTTTCAATACTGGTAATGCGATGGGGCGAAACAAATATATTTATGCTTTAGCAGATTATGCATTTGTAGTTATTTCATCTTTTGGCAAAGGTGGTACTTGGGCAGGTGCAGTGGAAGCGCTTTCTCGACTTCAAGATATCCCAGTTTTTGTCCGGTTGGATGGGGCTGTATCAGAAGGTAATCAGCAACTGCACAATCAGGGTGCAAAACCTTTTCCGGCTGAACCGTGGAATGATTCGTTGAGGGAACTTTTGACAAAAGCAGCTTCATTGGTTGAATCGGGACAGGCTGAGGTAGAAATAACACCTCAAGAGACTGTTTTGGATATTCGTCCACAAGATATTTATCAAGCTATTTTACCTATCATCCTTAATCATTTACAGCAACCGAAAGATGCAAAATCTCTGGCGGAATGTCTGGATGTCAGACTATCTCAAATGCAGGATTGGTTAAATAGGGCTGTGAATGAAGGTAAGGTGAGAAAAATTAACAGACCAGTCGCTTATATAATTAATCAACCAACAACTCAACTTTCTTTATTATGATGGTGTTAAAAAGGGTATTTTTATTTTTGTGAAAGATTAAAGGCAATTCTGAGTATTAGACATAGGAGTGAAAAAGAATATAGAGACGTAGCACTGCTAGTTCTCTACAAGGGTTCTGGGTAACGCATATTTAATTTCACGCCTATGTCTATTCAAAACCTGAAGCACAATTGGGGTAGAAAACATACAGTTTTTAATACAAACAATAGGAGTTGAATAAGTATATGGTGATCCAAATAGAACCAACAACCCAGACTTTATACGACGAAGATTATTACCTTTGGCTGAGGACAACCATCAACCAACTTCGTGCTGGTCAGTTTTCATCTGTGGATTTAGATAATTTGTTAGAAGAATTAGAAAGTATGGGTAGAAGGGAGAAGCGAACGATGAAAAGTCTGTTGATTAGACTTTTTGAAGATCTGCTTAAGCTCACATACTGGGATAAAGAACGGGAGCAAAATGAAGGACATTGGAAAGGGGAAATCAGGACATTCCGTAGAGAGATTAAGGATCAACTCAAAGAAAGTCCTAGTCTTAGGCCTTACATCTTAGAAATTTTTGATATATGTTACCAAGAAGCAAGATCAGAAGCAAGCGATCGCTCTCAACTTTCTATTGACATATTCCCCTTGATACCCATTGGTTCTTTAGAGCAAATTTTAGATGAAAACTGGTTTCCTGAATATAACCACAATCATCATGCTAAAGCTGATTAGAATAGATACTTAATTTGTGCTGACCAAAGAAAGGATCATAACCTAAATAAAAATGATAATAATTTTTTCTGAATTGCTGTCATACATAGAGCGATGCCCACAATCATCACGGTAAACCCGATTAAAATGAATCCTCACCCGACGAATTCCTGTAAGAATGCCTCACTGACCCAGTGTTGAGAATTCAACTTAAACGAATAGCATCGCAAAACTTTTGTAAATCCTCTTAAGTTACTCTGCTAACAAAGGATTAGAGGATGTAGAAATCTTGCCAAATATGAAATACTAATCCTTATTTGTTAGCGCTCGTTAAAAATAGATAGGTATGGGCCATAAGTAAAAGCTCGGTTACGTTTATTTCCGGTAATTTCTTGCACAATTCCTATGGCACATAATTCTTTGACTAAATTGTTAGTATTAGCATATGATAATTGGGTAATTTCTTGAGCAACTTCCATATTAAAAACTGGTTGGAAATAAAGTTTTTCAAGTAAAGCTATAGCACTTCCTGACTTGCGACTGCTGATTTTTTTTATTACTATTCTACGATGTTCCTCTTTTAAATTAACTATTTGACGAGCAACAGTAGATGCTTCCTGAGCAACTTCATATACACCTTTTAGAAAAAACTTAAGCCAGCTTTCCCAATCCCCAGTATCCCTTATAGATTGGAGATAATCGTAATATTGCAAACGGTGTTTTTTGAAGTAATAAGATATGTACAACAATGGGCGTTTTAATATATTTTTTTCACATAACAAGAAAGTAATTAGCAAACGTCCTGTTCTTCCGTTGCCGTCTTCAAAAGGGTGAATTGTTTCAAACTGAGCATGAGCTAATCCAATTTTAATTAAAGCTGGCATTGGGGCAGAGTCATGTAAAAACTTCTCAAAATTACTTAAAGCTTCTTGCATATCATGGGGTGGAGGTGGAACATAAGTAGCTTCTTTTAAAGAACATTTTCCAGCGCCAATCCAATTTTGGCTGTGGCGAAACTCTCCTGGCCCTTTTTCAGAACCTCGACCTTCTCTCAATAATTCTTTATGAATTTCACGGATCAATCGCAATGATAAAGGAAAATTATTTTCTAATCTATTGAGTCCGTGATTAATTGCTGCAATATAGTTGACAACTTCAGTTACATCTTGCGGGTTGTCTGGTTCTACTGTACGAGATTCAAATTCAAGAACATCTATTAAAGAAGCTTGTGTTCCTTCTATCTGACTTGACAATACTGCCTCTTTACGAACATACATAAACACGAATAAGTCAGGATTAGGTAAAGCGTCTGTCGAGCCATCTAAACGACCTAACGCTCTATCTGCTTGTGATAAAAGTTCAAACATTTCATCGTCAATACATAATTTAGGTTTAGGCGGCAAAGGATTAGGTATAAAAGCTTTGTATCCCGCAAGTTGCTCTACGTATTTACCTGCTCTATGGGTATCAACCATATTATCGATTCCATTCACAAGAGAAGATTTTTAATCCATATTATCGAATATTCCTTGTTATCAATAATAAAGAATATTTTTTTATTATACATGATATCATTAAAGGTCACGCCTAATAGAGTAAACAGCAACCAACCGCATTGCTTTTGGCTGAATTTCTTAAGTGGTCAGTATAGTTGCTATAGCTTTGCTAGACTCGCTGCGTACATTATCAGCCAAGGTGCTCAGTAAAACGTGTTTGAATCTTAGGAAATAGCTCACACAGTTCTTTTTTCTGGACGGGTGCGTAAAAAGCCATCCATTTGTAATACTGGGAACACAACGTCTCTGGTGGACGTAGAAATAGTGGTTAAAGTCTAATCCACAGAGAGTGAATACGCAACTTGGGTTTCCATAGGAGTATGCAGACGTGCAGCCGGATTTAATAGGCTTGGAAATTAGCAAGGGGGAACTGAGACGTTTGACTGGGTTCGATCCAGAAGACGTTTTTCGACCCTCGGTTATGCAAGATAGTAAGAAGCGATTAGGGTTTTTCATCAATGAAATGCTGGTGACGCTGGCGCTAACGCCAATAATTGTTGGCTCTGTTTATGCGTTTATTATTCTGCCGACTATTGGTTCTTCAATTAGACTCGGAATTCTTTTACTAATTCTAGTGCCAATCCCGATATTAGTTGGGCGATCGCTCTGGCGACAATTAACCTGTCCCGAAGGACTGACAATACTTTTAGATGAAGTTGATAAATATCATGACCTGATCCACGCTATAGATATTAATGACCAATTGGCAGCATCAGGAAACGTCGAAAGCAGTATCCAAGACCGAGATAAAGTCACCGCCGCCCTGCAACTGATTAGAGAAGATTTAGTCCGCGCTCTGAAAACGGAACGAATTTTGCGAGATAATAAAAAATTGCTTGCTAATAACCAAGAGTTATTTGTGAATAATTTAGCCAGTCTGCAAGCTTTACAACTTAGTAGTCAAGCAGGCGAATATGCTCAACTGCTAAATCAATCATTGCAAATTGCGATCGATGTGCAAGCAGAAATCAGAAAATTACACAAAGGCTGAGTAGATGTTTGAGAAGCTTGGGCGACTAGAAGTCACGTCTACACAGACTTGTGTTGAGCGCAGTCGAAATACAAAACCTGCCTCCACAGGTTAGAAAACCATTTATTTATTAGTCCACGGAGGTGGACGAGAGCTTGTGTAGTAGCGACTTCTAACCGCCCTTTTAACTTTCCTAAAAAACGATCGCCCCGTTGATTTAAATGAGCAACAAACCTAAAATAATTGTCCTGGATGATGACCCTACAGGTTCTCAAACAGTCCACAGCTGCTTGCTGCTAATGCGTTGGGATGTAGACACTTTACGCGCCGGGTTGCAGGATGATTCGCCGATTTTATTTGTGCTGACTAATACTAGATCGCTAACGCCAGAGTCAGCTACATCTGTAACCATAGAAGTTTGCCAGAACCTGAAAATCGCCTTGAATGCTGAAGGGATTGACGATTTTCTGATTGTCAGCCGTTCTGATTCTACCTTACGGGGACATTATCCCGTTGAAACCGATGCGATCGCTCAAGAACTTGGACCCTTTGATGCCCATTTTCTCGTCCCAGCTTTTTTTGACGGTGGACGCATCACCCGCGACAGTGTGCATTACTTAATTATTGGCGGTGTACCCACTCCAGTCCATGAAACTGAATTTGCCCGTGATTCAGTCTTCAGCTACCATCACAGTTACTTACCCAAGTATGTCGAAGAAAAGACTCAAGGACGAATTAGTGCCGAAGTTGTAGAAAGGTTTCTCCTAGCAGATATTCGCGCTGGTAGTTTAGAACGCTTGTTACAACTCAATGGTAATCAGTGCGCTGTCGTCGATAGTGAAACTCAAGATGATCTCAACCGCTTTGCAGTAGACATATTAGTAGCAGCAAGTCAAGGGAAACGCTTTCTGTTTCGCAGTGCCGCCAGTATTTTAACAGCTTTAGCCGCTTTACCACCTCAACCCATTGCCCCCGAAAAGATGGCGCAGTACGTGCGACAAGGCAAACCAGGTGCGGTGATTGTTGGTTCCCATGTGAAAAAGACTACTCAGCAATTAGAGGCGCTGTTGCAAGTAGAAGGAACTGTGGGAATCGAAGTGAATGTAGCGCGATTACTTGATGATGATCCAAATCAATCTGCTACACTGCTAACTGAAATTCAAAAAAGTACATGGGCGGTACACGAAGCTGGCAAAACACCAGTAGTTTATACTAGCCGTCAGGAACTGAGTTTTAAAGATGTCAAAACACGATTGGAGTTTGGGACAAAAGTTTCAAGTTTATTAATGGATATTGTGCGCGGTTTACCATCTGATATAGGATTCTTAATCAGTAAGGGTGGTATTACCTCTAATGATGTTTTGAGTAGTGGACTCGCTTTAACTTCAGCCCGTTTACTCGGTCAAATTTTAGCTGGTTGTTCAATGGTGTTAACGCCATCCGATCATCCTCAATTTCCTAATTTGCCTGTAGTACTGTTTCCAGGTAACGTCGGCGATGCTGATGCGTTGGGGACAATTTATCAAAGGTTGACTGGGCCAATTTGAGATTTGAGATTTGAGATTAAAGAATCTTTTGGTTGATGTCGGACTAATGTTCCGCTACGCCAACCCCCTTGTGGGTGACACAAATCCCAAATTTAAAATTTAAAATCTGTTGTCTTTTGGCTAGTACTGCATGACTTCTGATTCTGCGATTCCCAATCTAAAGTCAAATTCTGCACTTCCTAATGCAGAATTTGACTCTATCCTTTCTGAGGTAGATGTAAATACTACTGTTTCTGACCTAGAGTCAGATTCTATCCTCCCGGTTGCGGAATTAAATTCTGTCCTCCTTTATTTAAAATCAAATACTGTCCTTACGGATGTAGAGTCAAATCCTGTTAATCCCGATGTAAATTCAAATACTGCTAACCCAGATGTAGAGTCAAATACTGATATTACATCAGATTTTATCCTGACTGATTTAAATCCTGAGGAGTCAGCATTACCAGGGCATCGCGTAAAAGACAATACTCAAGTCCAGTTAAAAAGTAAGGAGGGACGACTGTTATTAATTTTGCCTCCAGAATCTCAAGTATCTGCCTCAGAACTCAGTTGGTCTGATATTTGGCAACAAATAAAACAGCGTCTGAATGCAGGCGATCGCTTCCGTATATCTAATAGCCCTGTGCATCTGATGGCACATGACCGCCTCGTAGATGCCAGACAACTGCAAGAACTTGGCGAGGCTTTAAGTGAAGTCGAACTCCGGCTAATATCTGTCTCGACGAGTCGTCGTCAAACTGCGATCGCTGCGGTGACATCGGGGTATTCTGTAGAACAACTACAGCCGATAAGTTCTCTGGTCTCCGAGTCAACAGCTACAGCAATACCCCAGGCAGATGCCCTCTATCTAGAAATGACAGTCCGTTCTGGAGTAGAAATTCGTCATCCTGGTACAGTAATTCTCTTGGGAGATTTAAATCCAGGTGGTATTGTAATTGCAGATGGAGATATTATCATCTGGGGACGTTTACGTGGAATCGCTCATGCTGGGGCTGGAGGTAATAGTGAGTGTCTAATTATGGCCTTGCAAATGGAACCAACCCAATTGCGGATTGCAGATGCTGTAGCGAGGGCACCAGAAAAATTACCGATGCAATTTTCTCCAGAAGTCGCGCATATTACGCCCCAAGGGATTCGCATCGCTAGGGCTAGTGATTTTTACAGAAACCAATTGAGTAAGAGCAATCAGCAGCCCTGAATATTTACTTAAAAGATGAAGAATACGAAGGATGAAATATAGCAGTTTTTATATGGATGGAATACACTACTCTAATCCCTAATTTCTTTCCCCTAGCGAAGTGTATTCTACACACCCGAGCGCAGACGCAAAGCGGTGAGGGGGTCGCAGTCTTCTCCCAAGGGGAGACGCTAAGAGCGATGGCGGTTCCCGTCGATTGCGAACCCCCGAACCCGAAGGGCTTATCGTCAGACATCGCTATAAAAAATATTCATACCTCGCCCGAATCAGGGAGACCAGATATTTCTTCATACTTGATACGATACTTCATACTTTATACTGCAATTTACGCTTTTATATTTTCTGAACCCTCATTGACCGCATTTCTATCATGACTCGCATTATTGTGATTACCTCCGGTAAAGGAGGAGTGGGTAAAACCACAGTTTCAGCAAATCTGGGCATGGCTTTAGCCAAAATGGGGCGTCTAGTTGCCTTGGTTGATGCGGATTTTGGTCTGAGAAATTTGGATTTGCTGCTAGGGCTAGAAAACCGCATCGTCTATACTGCGGTGGAAGTCTTAGCCAGAGAGTGCCGCTTAGAACAAGCCTTGGTGAAAGATAAGCGCCAACCCAATCTCGTACTCCTACCGGCAGCCCAAAATCGCTCCAAAGATGCAGTTACACCAGAACAGATGAAGTTATTGGTAAATGCACTAGCGCAAAAGTATCAATATGTGATCATTGATAGCCCCGCCGGCATTGAAAATGGGTTTAAAAATGCGATCGGCCCGGCAAAAGAAGCGCTAATTGTCAGCACGCCAGAAATTTCCTCAGTTCGTGATGCTGACCGGGTAGTGGGGTTACTAGAAGCACAAGGTATCAAGCGTGTTCATTTAATAATTAACCGCATTAGACCCGCAATGGTGAAAGCAAATGATATGATGTCAGTGCAAGATGTTCAGGAACTTCTCGCCATTCCCCTGATCGGGGTAATCCCTGACGACGAGCGTGTTATTGTATCTACCAATCGCGGCGAACCCTTAGTGTTAGCGGAAAATCCCTCTTTAGCTGCCATAGCCTTTGAGAACATTGCTCGTAGATTAGAAGGGGAAAGTGTCGATTTTCTGGAGATCGACTCCTCCCAAGACAGCATCTTCGCCCGTCTACGAAGGTTGTTGTGGACAAAGATTGTTTAACTTATTTTCCAGTCTCCGCCCCAGACCTATTCGTAATGATTGAACTTCTAGAACGGCTTTTTTCTCGCGGTCCTGATAGCAGTCGAACTCAAGTAAAACGTCGCCTGCAATTGGTAATTGCTCACGATCGCGCTGACTTAGATCCTCAAACGTTGGAAAAAATGCGGCAAGAAATCCTAGATGTCGTCTGTCGCTATGTCGAAATTGAGACAGAGGGCTTGGAGTTCTCCTTAGAAAGCAACCAACGAACTACAGCTTTAATTGCTAATTTGCCCATCCGCCGGGTGAAAGGTGTCATCCCTGAGTGGGAAAGGGGTGATAAATAAGTCTTTGTTAATAATGATAACGAGCTTGTAAAAAATTTATTTCATCATCTTTTACAAGATATACAATTCTATGTTCTTGTGTTAAACGGCGAAACCAAGTATTAGGATCTAAATATTTTAAAGGTTCAGGTTTACCTTTCCCCTTAAAAGGATCTCGGCAAGTGTCTTTGACAAGATCCAAAACTTTAAGGGTAACTCGTTGATCATTTTCCACCCAAAATTTTAAGTCTTCTAAAAATTCAGGTTGAAATACTGTTTTTCTTTGCTTTGGAGTTGTTGGAATTTCTTGTTTTGATTGGTTTTCGAGGTTCTTCTTTTTGGTCAAATCCTAACTCCTTACTAAGATCATCCAAGCTTTGAGATTCCACAACTCCTGATTTAGCTCGATTTAAAGCTGTTAGTAAACGTTCAGCGTTACGGGGGGAACGTAAAAGATGAGCAGTTTCTAGAATACTAGAAAGTTCATCAACAGCTATTAAAGCTACATTTTCAGCATTCCGACGTGTAATGATTACAAAATCGCGTTCTGAAGTAACTTTTTGGCACAGTTCAGACAGCTTTTCTCGTGCTTGTGTGTAAGTATAGCTAGCAGAAACCATAAGTATCAAAAGTTCCGTTTTTACTTGTAAATTGAATTAAGTACATTCTCGCTTAACCTGTACAGAAAGTCTGTACAGGTTGATGCTTTTATCGTAACATAACATTTGAAAAGTTTTGAAGAGTCAAATTTTATGCAACGCCAAAAAAATCTCCCTTTGTTGCTAGTGGCGACAACGGGAGTATTTGACACTCTCAGCGTCTTTAGACGCTGAGATTCTTTAATCAATGAGCCGACTTGTTTAAGCAGGATTACTCCAACAAAAATAGAGGTAATTAAACTCAACGAGGTTGTCACCAACCCCGTTGGTCTTCAAAACCGTGCATGAAAGTTTCCCTTCACACGGCTCCTCAGTAATTTGGTGCTTGT
>NZ_JBALCE010000089.1:0-52572 GCF_036919815.1 Nostoc sp. | reverse complement strand
TTTTGTCGGGCGGGCATCTTGCCCGCACTACAATATACAAATTAAATACGCTACACCTTAGAATAATTTGCTATCCAAACTACTCGAAGGAGATAGTAGATACGAAATTCTCCATGCTCCAATAGCACTAAGTTAAGATACAACCCTTGCCCTGAGTGCTTCCTAGCCTGGAGGCTCTTAACCCATCCTGGGGGGCTGCCGCCTCCTCTTTCTTGACGAAAGGCAGCACAAACCTTTGGGATTTTCTTAGTGCCATTCAATATCTTATACTTTAGATGCGTTTGCCCTAGATTTTCTTTGGCTTCCTTGAGAAGAATGCAACTCTATTGCTGCTGAGTGCTACACCCAACATCCCAACTAGCAGGGTTCCCAAAACAGTTGTCGGTTCAGGAACCGCAGATGCTTTAATCCGATTCGTACTGGAGTCGAGTAATTGAGGATTAGCTGCTGTAATATTTCGGTAAAGATAATAGGTCGCTCCCGGAGAGATGAAGGTACCGTCGGGAGCTTCAACATTGCTGATAAAAACATCACCAATACCAGTACCAGTGCCTAGATCAAAAGCCCCAAACAAATTGCCTGTAGTCGTGTTAAAGTTAAAATTTAAAAACTGATTGCTTGAGACACCATTAACAACCTCGTTTTTAGTACCAATCAACTCCTGTGATAGATTGAAAAAAGAAACAGATAGTGACTGCAAGGCTTTTGTAGATCCCGCACCACTTTCGGAAATTATGGCTGGGGTAGTGGTTTCATCGTAGCTGAACGAGCCTTCAGCCGAATAACCAGCATCACCCTTCCAGTTAAATGTTAAATCAGCAGCTTGAGCCAGATTACTAGAAGTAATCATGGAAGTAGCACAGAGTGCCAAACTGGCCGCTACCTGCGCTGCGGCTAGGCCGAAAAAGCTTTTCATTGATTAAATACTCTCCTATTGACAAATTAGTACAAGTGAGTGTAATTGTGTGTTACGGCAGTAAGAGCCGAATTTCTGATCAAGAAATCAAAAACTGCCAAAATCGTAGATTTGATCAAAATTGCAGCAGTAAAAGAACATAATCTTTTCGTCAATAGATTTTATATCAGAATAGTTCACAAATTATCAAAAAATACTAAGTTAGTAAAATCTAATTTTACAAGAACATTAAAGCGCCAAAAAACAGTCTAAGCAAGAGATGTAGCCGTTAATTAGGTTGCCTTTAATGTTTATAAACTTATTAGAGTTTGGCGAAGGTGACGCATATGAGTTAAACTTCTACTGGATGTTGCCCATAATATGGCAAAGCCTCTGACCAATTAGGACATTTGCCCTCTTCCCAATCGAGATTAGCTAGTTCCAAAATACTTGTCACCGTCGCTGCTAACCCAGATTGGGCGTGAATTAGCTGATAATCAGTGTTCCAATTCGCTAAAGTTTCCTGCCATGCTTCTGCTGTCAACACTCTATCTGACAAACACACTCTTAGTTTAGAAGCATCTGGCTCAAACTGATAAATAGCAGCAAAAATTTGACCTCGTTGTGCTGGCATTTCCACAGCGATAGTTTTGGAATTTTGACTTTTGCCTGCTTCTGACCAAGCTACCGCAGCCAAAGTTGAAATCGCAAATACAGGGATATCTAATTGTTGCCCCAAAGTCCGAGCAGTGACAACACCAATGCGAGTTCCGGTAAAGCCGCCAGGGCCTTTTGCCACTGCGATATAAGACAAATCTTCCCAAGTTTGCGGTTTGATAAATTCAATTAAATATTGATGTATTAAGCTAGATAAATCACGCCCCAAATTCCAAACTTGAGAGCGAGTTTCACCAGCCAAATTACTAATTGCCAAACCTAATTCTGGTGTGGTGGTGTGTAGTGCTAAAGCGTATTTATTTATTGCAATGTCTTCTAGTTCCGTTGTCAAAATTACTTAAAATATATATTTTTATAGAATTAACGTGATTTATTCAAGTATATAACATAGCGGTTCTTAATTGAATACACTACTGAGTAAGAATCAGTCAAACGCTCTTGTTGCAAGGTTTGTGAGAGCTAATGCTGTTCACTCTATCGGTGCGATCGCGGCTAGGATGGGGGATTTGGATTACCGCCTTGCTGTCTCAGTCGATAGTCCAAAACTCGGTCAATGTCGCTCCAAAGCAGCCCCTGTGGTGAGTTGAAACTCCTGAAACTGAGATTTTTGTTCTTCAAAGTTTCGGTCAAGCTTTAGCATGAGTGCTTCTAATCGCTCAGTTCGTGCTTTTGTTTCTTCTATCTCACCGCTTGCCTTTGTAAATAGGCGTTGCGTGTGAGTGACAAAACTATCAATCTTATCAGAAAGTTGGTCAACCTTTACCCCTATCTGGTCAAGGTGAGATTGGGTACGGTCTTGTTTTATGGTTAACTCATCAAGCCGCCTGCTTGATGATTCTGCGTAGCTAGCAGTAGACACTAGCAATTGCTTAACAGTTTCGAGTTCATCTTCTACATGGTCTAGTCGCTGTGTGTTGGTCATGCTGTTTTCTCTTGGCTGGCTTCTTTCTCTTCTGCGATCGCCTTCCTAAGAATAACTTTTGTTAGTTGTGGAACCCTTAAAAATTCTCTTGCCGCCCATCATTATCCCCATTTGTATGATACATTAGCCCCTGAGCAATTAGGAGATTTGCCCTGGTGACAATCGAGATTACCCATTTCCCGCTTAAAGCTGAGATAACCAACAATATTCCATTTCAATCACATCCTCTTGAGTCCGAATGTTGACATTGATAGAAGGTTCATTCGGATCAAAATTTTCCAAATTTTAGATCCCCGGCTTCTTAAAGAAGTCGGGGATCTGGACATAGGATTGCTATATGTTAAGTTTTACCTATTTGACAAGACTCTAACTTTCTTAACTTGACACCAATGGGAAGATGCCCACGCCACAAGAGATACTGCGATCATTCTCTTCCCCAGAACGGCGGATATTTATGCTCTCCTTTAATCTTCTGGGGTACAAAGCCTGGAATATCAGTAGTGTCAATTGCGAAGACGAAGAACTTGTTTGGATTCTCGATACCTGCTGGATGGTAAGCATCCGACGTTATGGTACCAATAAAGTCGTTATCGTTGCTGATGAAAAGCGTATGCTTGATCACGCCCTTGATCACCACATCTGATCCGAAAGCCAAACCTTCAAGTTTGGCGGGTATGTCTTCTGCTTTGATCCCATTCTGAGTGAGGGTAGCTACTACATCGAGGAACAGGGTCTTGCTAACTGCCTTACCAGTGAGGTTCTTTTCCCCGGTGATCTTGCTTACTTCTTGAGCATTCGTCAGATCGATCCGGTATATCTTCTTGAAAGCAGCCTGAGAGCCGTCGCCCAACCCCTTGCCATCTCGTTCGTCTACTAGGAATTCGCGATCGTTGATGGACAAAATCTCACTTACTGTCGGGTATTTCGGTTTAGCTGCGGTGCCAATATTATCTAGCTGATAGGCGTATTCCTGGGTGGCACCTGTTGCAATGTCGATCTTAACAATTCTGGTGTAAGCGCCATTAGTACCACCGTCCTGAAGCAACGGACTCTGCATGATGCCGACTAGAGTCTTGCCATTAGGGGTAATAGCGAGACCTTCCATACCCTTGTTCGCAACACGTCCAGAGGTGTTACTGCTAATTTCTGTATCACCAACAGGATTTAGCTTGCTGACTGCGAACTTGCTGTCGAGCGTAAAGACCTTGATGCGCTTACCTGTCTCGCGGTTGAATTGGTACACATAGGGACCGTATTCATCGGAGATAAAGATGGACTCACCGTCATTAGATACACGCACACCCTCAGGATCGAAGCGGGCATTATTGGGATTGGTCGATATCTGGGTGGGGTCGAAGTTGTCTGAACGTCCAGTGAAATAGTAGGTATTCTTGGCATTCAGGGCAGGGACACCACTGGGCAGCCCCAGTCCCACCCCAGTACCGTAGTAGAGAGGCTTCTTGCTCGATAGCAGGGTTGTGTCAATTAGAGAAGGAGTAAGAGTAAAGGGCAACGCTGAACCAAGCTGGCTGGGTATGAGTTTCAGACTGATGGTTTGGAAGCGGTTGATATAGGATGTTGTGTCATCCACAGCGCTATTGTATGCCTTGGCATTCGGTCCCCGATCTGGGATGGCGATAAAGGTGTTACGGCCAGCGTAGGCCAGTCCTGACCCAAAACCACCGAGGACGTTTCCCGGAACACCACTTTCCAGGGGAGCAGAAGTTTTGCTGGAGAGGTCGCTGATGTTACCACTCAGGCTGCCAATTGCGACCAGCTTAACCTCTGCGTTGGCGGCGGGGGCAGCAAAAAATGACGCTAATAAGAACAGAATGAGGTTTGTCTTGAGCATATTAGTATTCCTACTAGAGACAATATTTACTGAGGGATATTGTATTTTTTTTCACTTTGTTATTATCTATGCCTAATAATTAAGCTAGCTTTAAGTGAAGATTAATTAAAAGTTAATGACTGAATGGCTGATGCCTACCGCTATTAGGTGGGGCTGTGGACGGGGCAAAGAAGTCAAACGAGAGTAATAACTTTACCCGCATTCTGCACATCCATCCCATGCCGTAAACACTCATATTGGTCAAGTGCGAATGGGACTTTTAAGCCAAGACCAGCATCGCTCAATCAAGTCTACCGAGCGATCGCACATTTCTTCTTCTTTTCCCTACCGCACTTGTTGTCTAATTTGTCAATGCGTAAGTCATGAGTGTAGCCCTTTCAAGGTGACAAACGAAGATACGTTGTTCCAGTGCTACCACCTTGAAAGGGCTACTAAATGGTATAAAATACTACAGCAAATCCTAGCTGAACCATATTAGATTTTAGAATACCTTGCGTTCAGCCAAATGGGATAGAACATCCTGGTGTGAGCGCCAAACTTGTCGCAACTGCTTGCGGGCTAAAAATTTCAACTGGTCGCTAACATGGGGTGAACCTGGTTGAGTTGCGTTACCGTAACTAGTGAGCGCCATCGCTCTTACAGGTTGAGAAAATTCAATCGCAGCAACATAAGAATCACCAGCAGCAGATTTGAAGCGCCCGTTTGATAGTGGAACAAAATTGAGGACGCGGAAAATACCAAGTCCGCCATCACCACCATTTGCAGGCAAATCGACATTACCAGACTGTAGCCGGAAAACATCTCCCCACGCTACATCTAGCCGTCCATAAGTTTTTTCCACCTTAGCTGCAACAGTTAAGAGTGTTGTGACTGCACTTTGAGGATTAGCCAAGCCATCAGGTGTAGTGCGTGGGGAGTCTTCACTCCAGGGTTTGCTAAATACACTATCGAAGTCTATCGCGTCCACCCAAACAGCGAATAGTACTGCACCTCGGCTATCTGCATTCGCTTGTCGATCCCAAGCTGACAGTACATCAGCAGCTGGACTAGCTAATTCGCCTCCGTACTTCCGGGCTGCTGGAATCAAGTCATCCAAAAGGCGATCTGCCAGTTCCATCCGTGTTGAATGTTTATAGGAAACCATTTCAGCAAAAGAGATTTTGTCATCTTCTGCTAGCATCCGCACAGAACGTTGTGATCGGAACTCCATTGGCCCGCGCGGTGCCATATAAGGCGGATAATTATCTGGATTGAGAACCTCGGGAAATGTTGTTGTCCAAGGTGGGTCATTTGTATTTTGTAACCAGCCGCTTTTTGGATCAATTACGCGTGGTAGATCCTGATATGGATGATTTTTCGTCCACAAGGTTTTAGATGTATCACCAGGAATTAAACCTTGCCAGTATTCAAAATTACCTTGTTGACGAATTGGCACTTGACCATTATAAAGGTGCATAATGTGCCCTTCTCGGTCTGCATACATCACCGTGAACATCGGTAGTTGTAACCGTTTTAGTACAGCTTGAAACTGGGTAAGGTTTTGGGAGCGTGCCATATCCCACCACTGCTGTAGCACACCTGGTTGGTCAAGACCTACAACACGCAGTGCTACAGTTTTACCGTCTTTCTGTGATATAACAGGTCCGTGAACAGAACTTCGGATTAAAAGTTTTTTTGATCCGAGTGTACCGTCTTTTTGTTTTACTTTCAAAGATACGGTTTTTGTCCCAAAAGCTTTAATTTTACCATCAAAGCGATAACCATTATCAGCCAGGTTGAGTTCGTAGGTATCCCAGCCATCAAGGGTGTTTACTGTATGAGTCCAACCTAAATTATCGTTGAAGGCGATCGCTAAAACGGGAATTCCTACCAGTGTTGCCCCGTAAGCATCAATTCCTGGTGCAGTAATTTGTGCTTCATACCACAGAAATAAATCTGACCAAGGCAGATGTGGGTTAGCCAGCAGCATAGCATGACCATTTTCAGAATGTGATGGTGCGATCGCCCAACCATTAGACCCTGCTTGTGACTCCTTTTTCGTTACACCTGCGGCTTCTTCTGGATTGACAATAAAAGTGAAATTCATTACCCGCATCAGGTGAGCCAGCACATCCTCGCCTTTAACTGGTAACACAATCTCAACTTCATCAGCAATCAAATCTTTATGTTTTTGAGCATAAGTGTTAATTCCAGTCGCAAAAGCATCAAGATAGCGGCGAAACTTTGGACTTTGGGCCAAATACCAAGAATGCGATCGTTCTGGTACTCCCATAGTTTGTACCCAACGATCTGATTCTAAATACTTTTCTCCCCAATATTCGGCAGCGCGTCCCCGTGCTTGACCGTAGAGATGCAAAAGCAGGTTGCCATGACTCTGCATCTGCGCCCAACCAAAAGCTTGAAAGGCACCTTGGTTATCCTTGCCATAAATATGCGGAACACCATAAGTATCCCAAAGTATTTCAGTTCTTTTTGGTGAAGAGCTAAAGCTTTGGTTTCCTACTACTAAAACAAATATGAGCGCGAGTAAAAACGGCAAAACTCTCAAGATATAGTGTTTATTGCCATTCGACTTTAAACCTATAAAACGAAACAATTCTATTTTGCTAATAAACATTATAGTTAATGAATGGGGACTGTTGAATAATCCCCAATAATTTAGACTGCCAATTTGTCTAGATAGGCTAAAAAAGAGGTAATAACTTATAACCGCTTCAAATAATGCCTAAGTCTGATGAGCAGATTCTTCCATTTTCTTCTTGAGGCTTAAAGGTCTCATATCTGTCCATACTTCCTTAATATATTCAAGGCATTCTTGCTTCAGACCAGTTTTGCCTGCGTCTCTCCAGCCAAGAGGGTTTTCTCGGTTGGCGAGCCAAATTGAATATTGTTCTTCGTGATTTACTACAACTTTGTAAATTGTGTTGTCTTCTGTTTCGTTTTGATACATCTTTATTGCCTGATAATTGATTATTTATGTTCTCTTTCAATCGGAGAATGTATATTAATCCAGCATTTACCTCTAAATAAAATGCATCTTAATACAATATTTTTTCAACTATCAGTTGATGAGCTTGATAAATTATATTGACTTTTTTATGAAATACTTTCAGAAAAGCATCTATGCCAATTTTTGTGTCTTGTCCTGCATTCACACTATCATGAAATTGAAAATCATAGTCATCAAAAATAATCACACCTCCAACCTTAACAAGTCCCCAACCTAAAACAGCATCGGTGAGAACATCACTTGCTAAATGGGAACCATCAATATAAAGTATATCGTAATTATTAAAAGGCAGCGATCGCATCACATCTTGCGAGTTACCAATAATTTTAATTACCTTCTCTAAAGCGTTGGTTTGAGAAATATTGAAATCAAATCTTTCCTCAACAGATTTTAGATAACTATCGTTATATTCAAATTTGTGTTCAACGCTTCCCTCAAAAGTATCTATGCACGTTATCCTTGATGATTCATGAGTGAGAATGTTATCTAAAAGCCAGCAGGCAGACATACCTTCCCAACTACCGATTTCTAGAACATTAATTTCAGGCTGATTAGCTAAGTGTATTAAATACCGTTCCCAGATTGGGAGATTTTCAATAAACCAATCAGTTGTAAACTTATATCCTTTGATTTTTTTCCATGCTTCACCTCGTGCAATAGCAGCATAACCGTGCATTTTCTGAGCAAACTCCAAGTCAGAAATAGCTTCGCGTTTTACAGCTTCTGCCGTTAGTAACTCAACAATTTCTAGTGTCCAAGTCTTAATTTTCTGTATATCATCTGCTTGCTCTATCACTGATAACCAAGTAGCCTTAGCCTCTGATTCTTCTCCCTGAAGTAGTAGCGCCAAGCATATATGCCAATAATTAGACATCAAGCTAGGATCGGTTTCAATGCCTCGCTTATAAAAAGCGATCGCTTCATTATAATTATATTCAACTCTATGTGAAGACGGTATTTCTTCTAAGTAATAACTCATTTTTTGTTCCAGATTAACTCAAATTTTTGATGAAATATGTTGACGTCCTTCTAACATTTCTAAGATAAACTGCGTCGCCTTCCCAGAGTTTTCTATTTCCTGAAATTTTTCCGCCCATACTTTTAGTCTTTGTTTTAACAACAAATCATTTTCTATTGTTTCAATTAAATCGATAATAATATTAGCAGATGTATTCTCGACATCAGCAACTACACCTAAACCATGATATTGAATTCTTTCTGCATTGTCTGGTTGGTCAGCCCATACAGGAAATACAATCATTGGTACTCCGCAAAATATGCATTCTTTAATAGTGTTTATTCCTCCGGCTATGATTGCTATAGATGCTTTATTAAGAAGTGCTAATTGTGGTGCTTTGTTAACAACAATTACATTTTTTGATACATATTGTAAGTCTTCAGCACTAATATAATCGCTTATTGATAAAACTAATTGGTATTCGTTTTTAAGCGATACAGCATCAATCACATTCTGAAAGAAATGTTTTATTTTGTTTATACCTAAAGTAGAAAAAGTGTTTACTGTAGTTCCTAAAGAGCAATAAATAAGGGATTTATTTTTATCTAAATTTGACCAGATAAAAGATGGATCTTCTCTTTGTAAATCTATTGAAGCTTCAGCATAATAGCACTTATCTCTTAAAATATTAGGTAAATCTAATTCTTTAGGACATAAAACCAGATGTGTTAATTTTAAAGGTATTGCTTGAGATAAATCTAATAGATCAAGAGGAATTTTCCTATTAATTGCAAATTTTCTGATCAAATCTTTCTCAGAAAAATCTGTTTTACTCAGCAAAGCAATTATCTTGTTAGTTGCTTGAAGTAATTTTTGATAGATATATTTGTTTTTGAATTCAAGTGATTTAGTAATGAAATTATTGTCAACGGTTGAAGCCGTATTCTTTGGAAGGAGATTTTCAAGTGGTAACGAGGTAAACATATCCGTAAAATAAATACTCATCACTTGGCATTCATAGGCTATCATTCCTATGAAAGTAGAGTAAAGTTCTTCGTATGTACTTATTACCAGCAAATCGGGGTTAGTTGCTTTTAGTAGAGTGTGTATTTCTCTGTTTTCTCCTTGAATTAATGAATAAATCAAAGACTTTAAAGATTTTCTGTATCTCAGCTGCTTTAGTAATAGTTTAAGCCTGTTTGAATTTGAATCGTTAAGTTCTAGCTGTTTGATAAATCCTTTAGGAAACCATTTTTCTAGAATTGGCATAAATGTAAATCCGTGACTACAAACTTTTTCCTGAGAATCTGGCAAACCTAAATAAAATACTTGATGCCCAAGTGACTTTAGTGTTTTTGCTATTTTCAGAGTACTATTTAATTCACCTTGATAATTAAAAATACAAAATGCAATAGTTGCCATGTTTTCAACACCAAATAAACTGTTAATATAACTACTGATAACTCGGTAATTGCAAGATTAGAAGATCAATGATTTTTGTTAGCTATTTTAGTCTTGCAATCAAAAATTCAAATTACATAAAGCCTCCTTCTCGCAGATTACTGACGCTATTCTTAACAACTTGAATAATGTAGTTAATATCTTCATCTGTATGGGCTGTTGATAAATAACCACTTACCCCTAGTAGGTGAACTCCTTTGTCGATCAGATGATATTTTAACAAGCTCATTGCTACTGAAGCAGCCGAATTTTCTCCAGAAAGCTCTAAAGATGCAGAACCAAATAGTGAGCCAAAATTCGCCATCTGTAGCGGTATTCCATCGGCTACAAAATAATTATTCAAAGCTGTAACAAATTGCGTTGTCCGTTCATTCAAATTATGTTGTAGAGAAGACCCCGAATTTTGCATATATTTTAGTACAGATTTTGCAGCAGCTAACGCTAAGGGATGCTTACAAAAAGTACCTGCAAAAAACGTCTTTTTCACCAGAGGATAAGAAGCATCGCCATAATTCCACATACCCCCATCAATTGCATCCATATAAATATTTTTACCAGCAATCACCCCAATTGGTATTCCACCACCAACAATTTTTCCATAAGTGGCTATGTCTGCTTGTACACCAAAATAAGCTTGTGCGCCACCAGGATGAATCCGAAACCCTGTTACCATTTCATCAAAGATTAAGGCAATTCCAGATTCTTGTGTTAATTTCCTCAATTGCTGGAGAA
The DNA here is from genome assembly GCF_036919815.1 of Nostoc sp. Taxonomy (GTDB): domain Bacteria; phylum Cyanobacteriota; class Cyanobacteriia; order Cyanobacteriales; family Nostocaceae; genus Nostoc. The sequence goes on along the minus strand of NZ_JBALCE010000089.1, from coordinate 42,064 downwards.
ATTCTCTTGGCTGTAAAGCCGGTCTAGCGGTTTGCACAGGAACTACTAAAACTGCTGCTAATTCTTGCTCATGTGCTTTAATAACTTCTAATGATTGAGGATTGCCATAATCTAAAATCAAAACATCATTCACAAAGTTTTGTAATACTCCAGGTGCCAAAGGTATGGCATATTGATTATTTTCTGTCTTATTTGTATTAACTAAAGTACCATCAAAATGACCATGATAAGAACCTGAAAATATGACAATTTTATTACGTCCTGTAACTGCTCTGGCAATGCGGATAGCGGTCATTACTGCTTCTGTACCAGTATTACTAAAACAAACCCGCTCCATTCCTGTGAGTTGAGAAATTAACTCAGCTACCTCGCCAACAATTTCTGATTGGGGGCCAATTTGAATTCCTTTATCAAGTTGTGCCATTAAAGCTTCTTTAATAAACGAGGGGTTATGACCAAAGAGATTTATTCCCAACCCCATCATTACATCTACATATTCATTATTATCTACATCCCATATTTTGGAACCCATAGAGCGATTAGCAACAATGGGATAATACATTTCTTTGAACAGTAAATTGAACTCTCCTAAGTTTTTATCATCAGATAGAACTGGGCGATAAGATTGGGAAAGATGTTTTGATTGTTTGGTGCGATCGCTATAGCTATTTATAAAATATTTTAAATAGTTTTGCTGCTGGTTAGTAAGTCCTGCTTTAGCTAACAATTCGGTTAAACTATCTGATTTTTGATCTAATGGAACTAGTTGTTTATTCATGCGATTTTTTCTTAAAATTTAATACATTTACATAAATACTATTAAGTATCTAAACCCTTGTGGCAAATAAAATAAGTACTGCCAGGAGTTGGAGATATTTCTAAATCACAACAAGCATCATAAATGCTAATTCCGCTAAATCCGGCAGTTTCTAAAGCTGATATAATTTCTTCTTTGGCATAACATCTTTCTGAAATAATTTTATCTGAACGCTGCCAGGTTTGTTCTACTAATGAAAATACAGTTAGATAAATTTGACCTAATTTAGTTTCTGAATTATAGATATTTTTTGTAGACCAAGCATAATCATCCCTTACATCACCAGAAACTTTGCTGTTCCAATTTGCTCGATATTCTTCTTCTAAAAAGAAATGGCACAAGAATATTCCATTGTCAGTTAATGCGTTATAAACATTCTTAAATACACACTTCAACTCTTCAATTTTCATGACATAGTTCAGAGAACCAGTAGTTGAAACCACTGTATCAAAGGTAGTTGGTAAATCGAAAAATCGAGCATCACCAAGAATCAGTTTTGCTTCTGGCGCATTCTCACGAGCATAATGCAACATCTGCTCCGAACCATCAATCCCTGTGATTTTATAGCCATAGTTGAGTAATTGTTGTGCTAAATGTCCAGTACCACAACAAAGGTCAAGAATATGCACTCCCTTAGTTAAATGGGGTAGTAACAATTTTTCCAAAACTGGGAATGTTTCCTGAAAAATTCCTGATACCCAATCTTCGTTATATATGCGAGCAAGAACATCATAATCATCATAACGAGTTGTTGAAATCATAAAATATCAATCCTGAAGCTATTGCAAAAGTTTTAATTATTCTCCGGCTTCAAAGTTTCGTATCTAAAAAGCCCTGGTTAATCAGATGGGAAAAATAAACGCTGAGTAATTGATTGTCTACTGGAGGACAAATAATCGAAGTATTTACTAATCCATTGATGACATTTTGGTTATCAAACTGTAAAACCTCTGAATTGGAATCTTCTTCAGCTTGTCTTGCTGGAAAAAATGGTACTAATGAATATAAAGGATGTTCAAAGGAACTTTGAGTAACATTGAGTAATTTCTCTCGCCACTGCTGATAAGAATTTTGCTCAATTGCATAACCATATGAGCGAATATGGTCGATGAGTGTATTTGAGTGGAGAGTTTGAGAATGCACTAAATGAAAAGTTTTCCCTAAAGATTCTTCCTGCTTTGATAAATGAATTATTGCTTGGCTGACATAATCTACAGGAACTATATTCTCTCTAATGTCTATATCTGGTGCACTTCCCAATTGTACACAACCTATTATTAGTTTGTACAGAAAGTCATTACTATTAAAAACTCCTGTTTTGCTATGTCCTGATATACGTGATGGTCTATAAATAGAGATGGGAATTCCTCTTTCAGCCGCCGTTTGTACTAACTTTTCAGCTACCCATTTTGTTTGAGAATATCCATTATTAGGGAACTCGTTTTCGTTCAGACTATCCTGTTCTCTAGCTAATTTAACTCCCGATTCCAGTTTTGAAGATACAACACCAGAGCTAGAAATAAAATGTACTGGTTTAGTTTTAATTTGACTAGCTAATCTCAGGATTTCTTGAGTACCCAGTACGTTTGTGGGTTTGAGGATAGAGTAAGGATAAATATGATGCACCCAAGCACCATTATGGTAGATGACATCAATAGTACTTGCCAATTGTTGGAATCTTTCAGTTTCTAAACCTAAAAGTGGCTTTGACAAATCGCCGAGAATGGGAATGATTCTGTCACTCCAAATTTCATTCCAAATTCCATAAGATTCCAGAGTACTTTTTAGCTTTTTATGGCTATGCTGAAGATTTTCAGAACGAACTAAGCAATAAATATCTGCTTTGGTTTGTTGTAGTAGTTCAGCTAGTAAAAATACTCCTAAAAAACCTGTAGCTCCAGTCAATAAAATAGCACTGGGTTCAAGGATAAACTTAACGTTATTTTGGGGATGAATTGTTGAATCTAAAATGGTTTCGGCTTTAAGATCCAAAAGTGGGTAATCAACTTCTGTTTGATAAACTTGTTCAATATTTTCTGATAAACCTACTACAGTCGGTTTTTCTAACAAACTGCGTAAAGATATATCCAAGTTAAAAGCTTCTTTAACTTTAGCAAGTAGTTGAGTTGTTAATAAAGAATGTCCACCCAATTCAAAAAAGTTATCGTAAATACTAACTTTCTCAACTTTTAAGACTTCAGCCCAGATTTGAGTCAGTATTTCTTCTACAGATGTGCGAGGAGGAACAAAATCTCCGATCAAATTTGATCTAACTTGCTCTGGTGCGGGTAGCGCTTTTCTATCAACTTTACCATTGGCACTTAAAGGTAACTCTTTTAGCAGGACTATAGCCGATGGTGTCATAAATTCTGGTAATTTATCTTTTAAAAAGTTGTGTAGTTCATTAACTGTAAGGGCTGATTTTGGTTGGGGAACTATATAAGCAACTAAGCGTTTATTTCCTGGTATATCTTCACGAGCAATAACTACTGTTTCTTGCACTCCAGGATACTGATTCAGTACCGTCTCAATCTCACCTAATTCAATTCGGAAGCCCCGAATTTTTACTTGGTTATCAATACGTCCTAAAAACTCAATATTACCATCAATGAGATATTTTGCTAAATCGCCAGTTTTATATAAACGTACTCCCGGCTTTTGACTAAAGGGATGGGGAATAAATTTCTCAGATGTAATTGCAGATTGATTTAAATAACCTCTAGCTAAACCTTCACCACCAATATAAATTTCGCCAGAAATACCAACAGGAACAGGATATAAATGAGAGTCTAGTATATATATTTGTGTATTGTTTATGGGACAACCAATAGATATTTGAATTTCTGTTTCTGGAGTATGACAATAATATACACTACTCCAAACGGTTGCTTCTGTCGGCCCGTATTCGTTAAACAAAGATACTTCCGACTGCAATTGAGAATGATGTTGTACCAATTCTAGCGGACAAGATTCACCAGCAACTATAACAGCACGAAGAGAACTTAACTGTTCTGGTTTTGCTTGTTGCAAAATTAGAGCATATATAGAAGGTAGACTTAATAAATGGGAAATCTGATTTTGTAAAATTAGCTTTATGAGTTTAGGTACTTCCTTTTGTACACCTTCTTCTGGTAAGTGTAAAGTTCCGCCACAACAAAGTGTCCAGAAAATACCTGCAACAGAGCTATCAAAAGCAAAGGATGAGAGTAACAAGAAGTTGCTGACAGGTTGTTGATAATAGGTAATACGTGCAGTTGTTGAATGAACTAAGTTCCGATGTGCGATCGCAACTCCTTTCGGTTTACCAGTAGAGCCAGAAGTGTAGATTACATAAGCTAAGTTTTCAGAAGTTGCTGTTGAAAGGGGTTCTTCCTGACTCTCCTGTGCCGCAGCTACGCCCGTCGTAGATATCGCTTCCCATTCTGTATCTAAGCAAATTGTCTGTGCATCGTGCTTAGGTAAGCCTTCTAGTAAATGCTGCTGAGTCAATAATACAGATACCTGAGTATCTTCTAGCATGAAGGTTAAGCGCTCTTGAGGATAATGAGGATCGAGGGGAACATAAGCACCACCAGCTTTCATAATACCCAAAATACCAACAATCATTTCGAGCGATCGCTCTACACAAATTCCCACTAATACTTCTGCTCCTACCCCCAAATGTTGGAGATAATGAGCTAATTGATTTGCGCGTCTATTAAGTTCAGCATAAGTGAGTTGTTGCTTGTTGAATATAACAGCAATATTATTTGGTGTGCGTTCTACTTGCTCTGCAAATATATTATGAATACACTTATTTTGTGGGTAATCAGCTTCGGTTTTATTGAACTCAAATAGAAGTTCATTTAGTGTGCGATCGCTTAAAAGATTGAGCTTACTAATTAGCTGTTCTGGATTATTAATAACACTCGCTACTAACTGATGAAGCTGCTCTGCTATAACTTCAATACTTTCTGCATTGAATAAATTAGAGTCATAATTAAACTCTAACTTTAAAGTCTCAGTTTGCTGTTTACAAGAAAGCCTTATTTTTAAATTTTCAATACAACTGTACTGTTGCTCAATAGCAAATTTTATATCCCCTGCATAACAAATACCAGATTTTTGTTCAAAATCAAACCCAAAAGGTAAATTGATTAATTTTGGAATAGCATAATTAATTTGCTCGCAAGTAAAAGATTCCTCCCATTTATTTATTTCTTCTACAGATTTACGAACTTGTTGTAAAACTTGACTAAAAGTTAAACTTCCTTCTAAATGAGAATGTAGCGGGAGATATTTAGCAAACAAACCTAAAGCACTTTTTAATTGATCATATTTTCTACCATCTATACCTACACCAATGACAATTTCTGATCCCTCAAGCAGCCGCACCAGTAAAACTTGCCAGCAAGTAAGAATAAATATAAAATTAGAAGTTTGATATTTTTTAGCTATCATCTCTATTTTTTGCAACAAATCGGCATCAATTTCTGAGTTGACAGCTTTTGGTTCAAACTGATACTTCTCTGAATTATCAATTTCGTAAGGCAGCTTTAAATTTTCAATCCCCGATAAATTTTGCTGTAACCAATATTTCCTGCCAATCTCTGTTTCTTCTGCTTCTAATATTTGGTTTTGCCATTCAGAGAAATCTGCATACTGTAGCCTATTATCAGATAATTCGCTGTTAAAATTACCGGAGTAAGCACTAGCCATTTCTTGCATTAAATTATGGAGAGTGATAGTATCAGCGCAAATTGCAGGTAAACTAAAATATAAAAGATGCTGCTCTGAGGAGAGAGTTATCAAAGTAGCCTGTAAAATTAAACCCTTTTCCAAGTCAAAAGGCAGACACCTCAACTTTTGAACAATTTCTGCAATTTTAGCTTCTTGCTCCTCAGCAGTTAAATCACTCAGATTGTATGTTTTATCTAAATTTAATGGGCTATTTGTAATCACCTGAACTGGGATAGTCATCTCTGGAAGACAACAAAAATATGTGCGGAGTATTTCATTGCGATTAACAACAGTTTCTAAAGCTAATTTCAAGCGCTCTATCTCAATCTTGCCTGTAATTGAAATTAGACAATCACTGCGATATACCGATTTATTATCAAGTTGTTGTAGTAACCATAAATGCTCTTGTTGTGGCGACAGCCGAAAGCCTTCCATAATTGCTGCTTGCATATTTCTACCTCTTTCCTTATATGTAATAGCGTCTATTCTTGGCATTCAATTATTTTTATTCCTAGCTTCATACTGCTACTGAGGGAGTATGAGGTTCAGCCATTCCCACTAAAATTTTTCTGGGTGGTACAAAAGGATTACGAGCGTGTATTGCTAACATATTATCTAACATCAATACATCTCCCTTTTCCCAGGTAAATCTCACCATTTGCTGTTGATAAGCTTGGCGAAGATGCTCTAAAACTTCAGGCTCAATTACAGAACCATCACCGTAATATGTATTAGTGGGTAAATCTTCCTCTTTAAAAGAAGATAATAGAGAATTACGGATTTTTGGTTCTAATGTGGAGACATGGAAAAAAGTTGCATGGTTAAACCAAACCATTTCACCAGTTGTTGGATGTTGGATAATGGCTGGTCCCACTTGACGGGTTCTTAATTTATCACCTGCTTTCCATTCAAAATCAATTCCGTTTTTACGGCAATATTCTTCTACTTTGGCTTTATCTGTGCTTTGAAAAACTGTTTGCCAAGGTAAGCCAAACCCATCACCAAAGTTACGCATATACATAACTTTCTTTTCAATAAATCTTTCTTTTATTTTGGAGTCAATATGGGCGAAAATTTGACGACAATTACCAATTGGTGTCTCTCCTCCTTGTACTGATGGAATTGAACAAAAGAAAAATATTTTTAAAGGAAAGGTAGGCGAATAAGCGTGTTCATTGTGAGGGAAAATGCTTTGATCAGCCGGATAGTCAGTGGAAGTGTAAATTCTACCAGCTACTTGAGTACGTGGCGAGGCTCGATAGCGATATTCTAATGCTTCTCCACAGATAGCGGCTATGATTTGCTCAAATTCTTCTATTGATGTGACATTGAAACCCCGAAAGAGAATTGCGGCACATTTTAATAACTCTGCTTGCAAAAATTCTCGATTACTTTTAGCCCAGGTGAGTAAATCTACTCCTTTAAATGCTGGTTTTATAATTAAAGGAAAGTTAGGGCTGTGATTAAGATACTCTGTTTTAATTAATTCATTCACGTCAATATTAACGGTTTTACGTCTAATATTGCCTAATTGTAATGAACCACTTGGTTGATTTTGATTTATCATCATTGCTTGTATCCTATATTCCTTCAATCAAATATTACAAATTAACAAGAATAGTTTACTTAATAGACTTACGTTTAATATGGCTCAATTTTTGTTGTAAAGAATTTTGATAAGTTATTTCTTGATTCACTATGTCTTGTCTATCTGCTTGCGCTAATATTTCTTTGAGATCATTGATTTTTATAGCTGGCTCATTCACAATATGGCTCAAAATTGTTTCAAAGTGTTTTAGCATACGTAATATAGTTTTAGCTTCAAACAAGTCTGTGCTATATTTCAATAATCCCATCAGCCCATGCTCTGTATCTCTGATATCAAAGAGTAAATCAAAAGTGGCTGTTTTAGTTTCCGTCTCTAATGTCTCGAAAGTTAAACCCGAAATATTCAAAGCAGTTTTGGGCGTATTTTGGAGTATTAGTTTTACCTGAAATAATGGTGTAATATGTAAATTACGCTCTGGGTTGATAGTCTCTATAAGTTTGTCAAATGGTAAGTCTTGATGTGCATAAGCATCCAAAGTCACTGCCCGAATTTTTTCTAATAATTCTCGAAAACTGGGATTGCCATCAAATGTTGTGCGTAACACTAATTGATTTATAAAAAATCCAATTAAACCCTCAGTCTCTCCCTGGTTACGGTTAGCAATATCTGTACCAATCACTATGTCATCTTGTTCGCTATAGTAATGGATTAAGGTTATAAATGCTGCTTGCAAGGTCATGAAAAGGGTTACACTCTGTTGATTGCTCAGAATTTTTATTTGTTGAGATAATGTGGCAGAGAGTCTGAAAGATTGTGCCGAACCTTGATATGTTGGTGTTATAGGTCGAGAGTAGTCTGTCGGTAATTTGAGAGTTGGTAAGTTTTGAAGTTGTTTTTGCCAGTAAATAAGTAGTTTTTCTAAAACTTCTCCCTGTAACCATTGATGTTGCCAAATGGCAAAATCGGCATATTGAATGGGTAGTTCTGTTAGTGATGTATCTCTCCGGGGAAGCAAGCTACGCGTAGCATCTTCTAAAGAGGATTTATTAAGAGAAAATACTTTATATAGTGATACTAATTCATGAATTAATATACCTGTAGACCAACCATCAGAGATAATGTGATGCATAGTCAGTAGCAGTACATATTCTGTTTCAGTTAAACGTAAAAGTGTAACTCTTAATAACAGGTCTTTCTCTAAGTTAAATGGCTTTTCAGCTTCTTGGTTAGTTAATTTATTCGCTGTTTGCTCTCGTTCAGCCTCCAAGACTTCAGTCAGGTCTATAATAGGTAAATTTATAGTGAGTGAGTTGGTAATAACTTGGACTGGTTGCCCATTCTTTAAAATGAAATTAGTTCGCAGGATTTCGTGACGGCGAATAATTTCATTTAGGCTTTTTTCAAAGGCTGGAATATTCAGTGAACCAATAATACGTACAGCATCAAAGATGTTGTAAGCAGTATTATTAGGTTCTAATTGGTCGAGATACCATAACCTTTGTTGAGCGTAGGAAAGGGGAATATTGACCAATCTTGAAATCTGCCCGATATTAGGGAATTTGACTTTTAAATCTGCTTTTGTAATTTTATCAATTTCTTTGGCTAATTCTGCTACTGTTCCTGATTCAAATAAACAACGTAGAGGTAATTCTACTTTGAAAGCTTTGCGAATTTGAGAAATAACACGAGTTGCCAACAAAGAGTGTCCACCTAATTCAAAGAAATTGTCGTGAATCCCTACTTGTTTGACTCCTAAAATTTCTGACCAAATACCAGTAAGCATTTCTTCAACTGGGGTGAGAGTTAGGTAAGTATTTTCTTCTGATTGTAGGTGTGATGTGTCAGGCGCAGGTAGAGTGCGACGGTCAATTTTGCCATTGGGTGTCAGAGGAATTTCCTCTAACAGTACAAAGGCGCTTGGTATCATATAATTTGGCAATTTAGATTTTAAGAACTTACGTAATTCGACTACAGAAATTTCTGTAGACTGAGGAACGAGATAAGTCACAAGACGTTTGTCATCTTGTCTGTCTTCTCTGACTATAACTACAGCTTCTCTTATTTCTGGGTGTTGACTTAAGGTTGCTTCAATTTCGCCAATCTCGATGCGGAAACCCCGAATTTTCACTTGATGATCCATTCGCCCAATGAATTCTATATTACCATCAGGTAAGTAGCGAACTAAATCACCAGTTTTATATAAACGCGAACCTGATTGGTTACTAAATGGGTTAGGAATAAATTTTTCGGCTGTTAGTTCAGGATGGTTTAAATAGCCTCTAGTAACGCCAACACCGCCTATATATATTTCACCAGTAACTCCTACAGGAGTAGGTTGTAAATTAGAATCTAAAACATACACCAGTATATTACTAATTGGCTTACCAATTGGTACATTAAAAAACGTATTATTAACTTTTTCTAAATAAGACAAATTACTAATAGTTGCTACGATGGTTGTTTCTGTGGGTCCGTAGGAATTAATTAACTTGACTGTTTTCCCTACATTTTTTTGCCATGCCTTCAAATTTTTGAATGATGCTTTTTCTCCACCAATAATTACTAAACGTAATTGTTCAGGTAGCTGGAAATTGTTTTCAGCCAATTCAATTGTTATTTGATGCCAAAATGCTGTGGGTAAATCTAAAACAGTTATTTTAGATTGGTTGCATTGCTGTAAAAATGCTGGTATTGAACTCAACATTGTATCGCTTTGTAGCACTAATTTAGCACCCCGCACTAAGCAAGGAAATATTTCTTCTGCGGCTGCATCAAAGCAGATAGAGGCAAATTGGAGAATGCGATCACACTTTTCAATTTGATAATGACGACAAGCAGCTTCAGTATAATTAACTAAAGATTTATGCTCTACCATCACCCCTTTCGGTTTCCCCGTAGAGCCTGATGTATAAATAATATATGCTAAATTGTTACTTGTAACTTTAGTATCAATATTTTCTTGCCTTTCTTGATTAATTATCTGCCAATCTGCATCTAGATAAATGATTTTTGATTTATTTTTAGGTAGTAAGTTTTCTAATTTTTGTTGAGTTAATAATAGCGGTGCATTTGCATCTTCTAGGAGAAAAGCTAAACGCTCTTTGGGATATGTTGGGTCTAGTGGTAGATAAGCACCACCTGCTTTGAGAATGCTCAGAATCCCTATGATCATTTCTAGCGATCGCTCGACACAAATCCCTACTAATACCTCTGTTTTAACCCCAAGCTTTTGTAGGTAGTGGGCGAGTTTATTAGCTCGCTGGTTCAGTTGCCGATATGTTAATTGCTTATCTTCAAATACCACTGCTATAGCATCAGGTGTTTTCTCAACCTGGGTTTCAAAAAGTTGATGAATACACTGGTCTTGAGGATAATCAGTTTGGGTATGATTCCACTCTATTAATAATTGATGTTCTTCATTTGCTGTTAATAATGGCAAGTCTGATAAATGCTGCTCAACATTAGCAACAATTCCCTCTAACAAGACCTGAAAATGACCCAGCATTCGGGTAATTCTGTCAGCATTAAATATATCTGTGTTGTATTCTAAATCTCCCCTTAAACCTGCCTCTGTCTCGGAGATAGAAAGTGTCAAATCAAAATTAGCAGTGTTTTTTTCTATTTTTAATAGTTCTATGGTTAACTCTGGCAGAGCGAGAACTTCTGGTGAGGCATTCTGAAGAATAAACATTACCTGAAACAAAGGGCTATGGCTTAAATTTCGCCCTGGCTGTAGTTCTTCTACCAATCTTTCAAAGGGTAAGTCTTGGTGAGCATAAGCGCCTAAAGTGACTTCACGTACCTGCTGCAACAGTTCTCTAAAAGTAGGATTATTACTAAGGTTTGTCCGAAGTACTAAAGTATTGACAAAAAAGCCGATTAACCCTTCGATTTCTGAGCGATCGCGGTTAGCAATCGGAGTAGCAACTATAATTTCTTCTTGCTGGGTGTATCGGTACAGCAACACTTTAAATGTTGCCAGCAGAGTCATATATAAGGTAACTCCTTCCTGCTTTGACAGATATTTGAGCTGATCGCTTAGGGACTTGGATAATTGGAACGACTGTGTTGCTCCATTGTTGCTTTGAATCGCAAGTCTAGGGTAGTCAGTAGGTAATTCTAAGATTGGTAATTTACCACCCAATTGCTGTTTCCAGTAATTGAGTTGGGTTTGCAGTACCTCACCTTGCAACCATTTTCTTTGCCAAATAGCGAAGTCAGCATATTGGATTGGTAGTTGAGAAAGCGGCGAAGGTTTACCTTGAGAAAAGGCTGTATAAAATGCTGTGATTTCTTTAATTAATATCCCTGTTGACCAACCGTCAGAAATAATATGGTGCATGGTCAACAACACTACATAGTCTGTTTCTGATAGTTGGAGTAAACTGGCTCGTAGTAGTGGGCTTTCTACTAAGTTGAATGGTTTTTGTGCTTCTAAAGCAGCCAAATTTAAAACTTCTTGCTGCTTTTTGTTTTCAGCAAGTTCCTGCAAGTCTATTACTGGCAAAGTCAAATCTTGAGCTTCACCAATTACTTGTACTGGTTCACCATCTACTACAGTAAATGTAGTTCTTAATATCTCGTGTCTTTGAATAATTTCTGCAATGCTTTTGGATAGTGCAGCTATATCTAAATTACCCGTCAGTCTGACTGCTGCGGGGATATTATAAGCACTGCTATTTGGTTCTAATTGACTAAAAAACCAAAGTCGCTGTTGGGCAAAAGACAGGGGTATATATCCCTCTCGTGGTGCAAGTTGAATAGATTCTGAAGAGGATTTTAAAGCCTGATTAGCTTGGCTAATAAAAGCTATAAATTCTGCTTTGCGTGCTGCTAATTCCGCTTTGATATCTGGTGTGAGAGCTTCCTTTGGCGCACTACAACGTAGGTGTTCATTGTCAACCCATATTTTGATATCCTGGCTGCAAAGGTAAGACAAAAACTCCTTTATTGTTCTCATAGTTCTATTTCCTCTCTGTCTTCTATGATTTGCATAGGTACAGCTTGTAATTGTTGCACTGTTAAAATGCCCTCAAGCTGCTCAACCAGATTTTTGACTGTTGGGTTTTCAAATAAGCTGCGTAAAGGTAAATCAATTTTGAAGGCTTCACGCAATCGAGAAATCACTTGCGTAGCTAAAAGTGAATGCCCCCCTAAATCAAAAAAGTTGTCATAAATTCCTATTTGTTCTCGCCTTAAAATATCAGCCCAAATATCAGCTACTATCTCTTCTGTAGGTGTGCGAGGTAAGACAAAGCTGACTTCGAGTTCACTTTTAGATGTATCCGTTACAGGCAATGCTTTACGGTCTACCTTACCACTAGGAGTCAATGGCAGCGACCCCATCAGTACGAAAGCTGAAGGCAGCATGTATTCTGGTAATCTTTCTTTCAAAAACTGGCGTAGCTGTAGTATTGCTTGAGTATTAATTGGAGGCTCATTACTGTTGAGTGAAAAGTCAGAAACTTCATTTTGTTCTTGATAGCTAGTTGGCACTATATAAGCTACTAAACGCTTGTCACCAGGGGTATCTTGGCGGACTACAACCACATTTTCCCTGACTGACGGATGCTGACTCAGCAACGCTTCAATCTCTCCCAATTCAATACGGAAGCCGCGAATCTTCACTTGGTGGTCAATGCGCCCAAAAAACTCAATGTTGCCATCTGCTAACCACCTTCCCAAATCACCGGTTTTGTAAATAAAATCTGTATCAGTTCCAGGTAAGGGCTTGGCAATATCAGCAAATGGGTTAGGTACAAAACTGCGCTGGGTAATCGCTGGATTCTTCCAGTATCCCTGTCCAACTCCAAATCCTGATACACAAATCTCTCCTAGCACCCCAATTGGTAATAATTGCATCTGAGCATCAAGTATATACAGATTTAAGTTAGCTAAAGGTTTACCAATGGGAACTGTGCGTTGATTTTTTGGTAATGGCTTATCGATGATGAACTGGGTGATATCATCAGCTGCTTCAGTCGGTCCATAGGCATTAACAACCTTGATTTGGGGATATATTTCTAGCCACAAATTCACCAGTTCCACCGATGCTAATTCACCAGTTACCATCATCCACTTCAAATCAGGTAACAATCTTTTATCAGCTGCTAACTGGGAAATATAATCTAGTAAACTTATAAGTACAACTGGGACGAATTCAGCAATTGTAATCTTTCTTTGTTTAATAACTTGGAATAATTTCTCTGGATTACAAACAGTTTCAGTGTTGACTATTAGAGTTTTACCACTAATCAGAATGGGAGCTAAAAATTGCCATATAGAAATATCTGATGAAGCTGGAGCGCTTTGGATAAATGTTAAGTCTTCACTCAATTGTAAAGCTTCAAATTGAGCATATATATGATTAATTGCAGCACCATGTCTAATAATTGCTCCTTTGGGTAATCCCGTTGAACCAGAAGTATAAATCATGTAAGCGGGAGCAATTCCTTGAAAATTTATCTGTAGATTTGCTATTGGCAAACTTTCAAAGTCAATTGACGTGTAAATATTGACATTACTCAAGACATCCAACGCCAACTCATTTGGTTTTTTATCTAAAAAAATCAAATCTTTTAACTGCTGACAAGCTTCGCAACTACCCGTTAAGATATTTACACAAGATGAATCTGTCAACAGCGTTCTTATTTCACTGTTCGAGAGCATATATCTAACTCTCTCTGGAGGATAAGTAATATCAATAGGTACATATACTCCACCTCCTTTTAAGATTGCAAGTATACCAACTAAAAAACTAATATCCCGTTGTTTGAGAATACCTATAAGCTCTCCCGATTTGACTCCTAAATTCTGTATTAATCTAGCTAGTTGGTTTGCTTGCTCATTAAGCTGCTGATAAGTTAACTCTGTTTTGTCATCAACTGCTGCAATTTTGTTTGGTGTCCGTTTGACTTGGTTTTCAAATAATTCATGAAGAGTTTTTTCTACAGGGAAATGCTTAGTGTTATCATTAAAGTCTTTTAATATTTGATGAGTATCTTCTCCTGATAAAAAAGAAATTTTTGAGATTGGTGTATCAAGTTTCTGCAAAAAGATTTCAACTAAAGCAATATAATTTTTAATGATGAGTTTTATAGTTTCATCTTTAAAAAGTAATTGATTGTATTCTAGTTTGCAACTAATAGAATTTTCAATTACCTCAAAACAAATAGTTAAATCATTTTGAATATTCTTAATATAATCTGAATTATGAATATTTTTTAATAAAATTATTATATCAAAAAGTGAACAGCGATTCTGATTTTTTGGTGAACCTAGTAATTCAATCAATTCATCAAAAGGATAATTTTGATGACTATATGCACCTATTACTGTATCTTTCACTTGAAAAAGAAAATCTTTGCAGGTAAGTTCATTTAGTACATTAGACCGCAAGGCAACAATCTTATTAGTTACCCTATTATCTTGTTTATAAATAGGCGAGCCTATTATAATATCACTATTATCCGTATATTTTCGCAGTAATATATTTAATACTGCTACAAGTATTAAATATATTGATAAATCAGAACTATTACCCAGTTTAATAATATCTTTAGATAAATTGGTAGGTAATTCAAATAAGATATTTTGAGTTTCTCCAGTATATACTCTAGGTCTTACATAATCAGTGATGAAATTTGTTTCTGGCAGTTCTCCCGATAGTTTATTTATCCAATATATTTTGTCAAAAAATGCTTGTTCATCAAAATTCGCTGTATCTCTAATTTGATAATTAACCATAGTTATTCTCCTTTAAAATGTGAAATTATTTACTGATAACTTCCTCAAAAGCTTGCTTAATAATTGAGCATCCCTTTTGCAGAATGGGGATTTCAATTGTCAAAGGTGGCAAGATTTTTATCACACTATCATCTCTGCCAACGCGCTCAACTATTAATCCTAATTCAAAGCAACGTGAAGTTATCTGTTTTGCCAAACTACCACCACCAAATTTAGCAACATCAATTCCCCAGATCATACCAAGACCACGTACTTTAATTTTTTCACTAATTGAGGCTATTTCCTTAGTTATAAAATTTTTTAAAAAGAATTCTTTGATTTTGACATCCTGTTCAAGATTATTACTTTCTCTATACTCTAAAGCTGCTGTTGCTCCGACAAATGCTAATTGATTTCCTCTAAAAGTACCACTATGCTCACCAGGTTTCCAAATATCTATATCTGGCTTAATTAACAATAGTGACATTGGAAATCCGTAGCCACTGATTGACTTTGAAAGTATTACCATATCAGGAACAATATCTGCTCTTTCAAAAGAAAAGAAAGGCCCAGTTCGACCACAGCCAACTTGTATATCATCACAAATTAATAAAATGTTATGTTGAGTACACAAGTTTCTTAGCCTTTGCATCCAAGCAATTGGTGCTACAACAATCCCCCCTTCAGCTTGTACGGTTTCAAAGATAATTGCAGATGGTTTTTCAATTCCAGAGTTGACATCATTCAGCACTGAATCAATAAATTCTATCGTGTCAAACGTCTCCATAAATCCATAGGGATATGGCATAAATGTTACCTGATTTGATGCACCAATTGCTCCTGCTTTAACCCCAATATTGCCAGTAACAGATAAACTACCTAATGTCATTCCATGATAAGCACCCATAAAGGAAAATATTCCGGGTCTTTTTGTAATTTTTTTAGCTAATTTTAAAGCTGCTTCAACAGCATTTGTACCTGTAGGTCCACAAAATTGAATTTTATAATCTAGCTTTTTTGGACTTAGAATTAATTCACTAAATTTTGCTAAAAAGCTTTGTTTTGCTGATGTATACAGATCCAAGCCATGTGCAACTCCATCAGCATCTAAATACGACATGACCTTCTGTTTAATAAAGTCATTATTATGACCATAATTTAAAGCACCTGCACCAGCTAAAAAATCTATGTATTCCCTTCCTGATTCAGAATATATAATGGAACCTTTAGCTCGCTGAAATATATCGGGAAAATTTCGGCAATAACTTCTAACGTTTGATTCATGTTTTTCAAAAGTAGTATTGATATTGAATTCTTGTTTTTTAAAAACGTCCATATATCTATCTCCAGAAAATTTATTGTCTGTCAAAAGGGTAGCTGATACTAACAAAAGTTCCTAGTTATAAAACAAAAGAGGAAATTGAAGCTGACTTACAGTTAGTACTTAATTAAAAAAATCAAATATTGCTTCTTTTTTCAACATCAAGGTAATTTGCTGTTCTCGCTCTGTAAGTAGCTCTAAGTCTCTAAGACATACATCAGGATTAATTACCATGTTTTGCAGCAATATCTTGAAATGCGTCAAAATACCATTAATCGTAGCAATATCAACACGATGAAAATCGTAATTGATTCCAATTACCAAAGAAGAACCAGGAATGACGACGACAGTTAGGGGGTAGTTAATTTTGTAAAAGTTACTTGAATCTGGAACTTGGATACTTCTTTGTCCATCCCTTAAACCTTCGGGTATTGGTAGATTTTCAAAGACGACGATACTATCAAATAAATACAAACCTCGTGGCACTTCACTCCACGCTTGAATTTCTACCAGAGAAGTGTACTCATACTGACGCATGTCAAGTAATTGAACCTGAAGCTGTCTGAGCCACATTAGCAAAGGCTGCTGAATATCTACCTTGACACGCACAGGTAAGGTGTTAACTAACATCCCCACAATGGACTCTGCTCCGGCTAGATTTGGTGGACGACCAGAAACTGTACATCCATAAACTACTTCTTTCTGACCGCTATAGTGGCTGAGAAGAAAAGCCCAAGCTCCTTGAACAATTGTGTTCAGCGTTATTCGATGCTGCCGTGCAAAAGAATACAGCGCTGTTGTTGTTTCTGGTGATAGCGTAATTTGTTGATCGTCGTATTTTTCTTCTTGGTTAGATAAGCCATCAACGTATAGGTTTATTAGAGGAGTAGGTGCTTTGACTCCGTTAAGTAAGTGCCGCCAGAACACCTCAGCTTTAGATAAGTCTTGCTGTTGTAGCCACTCAACGTAGTTGCAAAAAGGAGTGCTGGGTGCTAAGTATCCATCTTGACCCTGACAAAGCGCTTCATAAATTTGCACGACTTCGCTTAAGATCAATGGTATTGACCATCCATCAGCGATGATAAAGTGTCTGCTCCAAATAAATTCATAAGATTCGTCGCCAAAGCGGAACAAAGTCAGGCGCATCAGGGGTACTTGCGACAAATCAAAGCCGGAAGCGCGATCGCTTGCCAAAAAGGACTTTAATAGAAGTTGTTGCTTTTTTGGATCTATACCCCGCCAGTCTTGCTGTTTTAAAAGCACTTTTACTTGCTTGTATACCACTTCTAATGCTTGCTCAAGGTCTTGCCAATGAAAGCTGGTGCGTAAGATTGTGTGCCGTTCCACTACTTTCTGCCAAGCCTGCTCGAAAGCATCAACATTAAGTGATCCATGCAATGTAATCCGCGTTTGGAACAAATAGAGTCCCAATTCGGGGTTGTATAAACTATGGAAAAGGATTCCTTTTTGTATTGGTGTGAGTTCGTAAATATCTTCGATGTTTTCTGTTTGTAGCCCAGGAGGTAGCTTCTGTTTCAACAAAGAATAGTCAATAGAAGTCCGAGATAACGAACCAGTTACTATGTTTTGTTGAGTTAGCGTTGACGTTTGGGAGATATTGGCGACAGCTGTCAGTCCAGCGACAGTGGGGTTTTCAAATAGCTGCTTGGGTGTTAGCTCTATACCAGCCTCGTTAGCTCTGGCGGCGATTTGAATAGTCATAATTGAATCTCCGCCCAACTCAAAGAAATTGTCATTGATGCCGACTCGCTCAAGTTGCAGCACCCGTGCCCAAATGTTGGCAATTGTTTCTTCAATAGGAGTGCGGGGTGGCGCGAATGTCTCTGCTAACTCTGGTCTAACTTGCTCAGGATCTGGCAATGCTTGACGATCAACTTTACCATTAGGTGTTAAAGGCAGCTTTTTGAGTGGCACAAAGACCGAGGGAATCATATAATCCGGCAGTTTCTGCTTGAGGAAGTCCCGAATTTCGGTGACAGCAAATGTATGCTGATGCGGGACAAAATAAGCTATTAAACGCTTGTTACTTGATTCATCTTCCCGCACTAAAACAACAGTTTCCCGAATGACAGGATGTTGTTGCAGTACTGACTCAACTTCACCCAGTTCAATGCGAAAACCGCGAATCTTCACTTGCTGGTCAATTCGTCCCAAGAACTCAATGTTGCCATCAGGGAGATAACGAGCTAAATCTCCTGTTTGATATAATCGTGCCCCCAATTCATGGCTAAAGGGATTGTCAACAAATTTTTGTTGTGTTAGTTTTGCTTGGTTGAGATAACCTCGTGCCAAACTATTCCCGCCAATGTGCAGTTCACCTGATACACCAATTGGTAAGGGTTGTAGATGATGGTCAAGAATATAAATTTGAATATTGCTAAGTGGGCGACCTAAAGGCACTGTCTCAGATTGATCTTTAATCGGTTCACCATTGAGCGAATAAGTGAGAACACCAACAGTGGCTTCTGTCGGCCCATAATGGTTGAAGATTTGGCAGTTTGGTGCATACTGCTGAAGTTTTTCAACTAAGTTCCACGGGAGTGGCTCACCACCCAGAATTAGGTAACTTCTAGGTAAAATCTTTTTTGGTTGAGAAGCAGTCAACAGAGCATTTAAATGAGAAGGTACAATTTTGAGACAGTCAATTGGATGGCGATCGCAATAATCTAATAAGGCTTCTGGATTAGTTGCCCGTTCATGGGAAATTACGTGTAGACATCCCCCTGTACACAGGGCTGGGAAGATGGTGGTGTTACCTAAATCTGCTGCAATGGTAGAAATCGTGGCAAAGTTAGCACCATCTGGCAGTTTTAATTTGTCTAATATTCCCTGCACATAATTGAGAAGTTGCCGATGCTCAACAGCAACACCTTTTGGTTTCCCTGTAGAGCCAGATGTAAACAACACATAGACGAGATTCTCAGTTTTAGTGCTGCTCATGGGATTCACATCTGGGCATTGAGCAATGGTATCCCAATCTGTATCTATGTAGACTACCTGGGCAACATCAATTAAGAGAGCATCTGCTAATTGATGTTGTGTTAATAAAATTGGTGCTTGGGCATCCTGCAATCGGAAGGACAAGCTTTCTTTTGGTAATATCGGGTCTAGTGGTAGATAGGCTCCTCCTGCCTTCAAAATGGCTAGTAGTCCAATAATCATGTCCAAAGAGCGCTCTACACATAGCCCAACTACAACTTCTGGCTTTACTCCCAATGTTTGCAGGTAGTTGGCTAGTTGATTGGCTTTGCAGTTAAGTTGGGCATAGGTTAGTTGCTCATTTTCATAGACAACAGCAATCCGATCTGGTGTTTTGGCAGCTTGTTCTGCAAATAATTGGTGAATACATTTAGGCTGCGTGTAATCTCTGCGTGTTTGACTGAAATCAATGAGAAGTTGTTGGCGATCGCCTTGTGTGAGAATCTCTAATCGAGAGATGATAGTTTGCGGCTGGACAACTGCACTGTTTAACAAAGTCTGAAACTGTCTGGCTAAACCTTGAATCGTCTCAGACGAGAAATAATTAACATCGTAGTGAAATTCGGCAATCAGAGAGCGTAGGCTTTGCCCACCGTAGGCATCCCTCGAAGTACAACTGAGTTTAACTTTGAATGGTTCAATACAGCTATAGAGTTTATTAAGGGAAAATGAGACATCATCAGTAGAGTATTTTTCCGGTAATTGCTCAAACTCAAAACCAATAGGGAAAGTAAGAAAATTATCTTCTTCTGTAGCTTCTATTACAAAATAATCTTGCCATTCAGCAGCATTTTCTAATGTCTTTGCTACTAATTCTAATACTTCTGTAAAGCACAAGTTAGGCGTAAATTTAGTTTTAATTGGTAGCCAAGTTGCTAACAGTCCTAATGTATCATGAAGTTCTTCATATTCACGGCGATCGCTTGCTGTACCTATAACAATTTCTGACTCTCCTGTTAGTCGGCAAATTAATATTTGCCAACAGGCGAGTAAGATGATATCAGGCGTTTGTTCATACTTTTCAGCAAAATCAAAAATCTGCTTAGATAATTCCTGCTTAATAACTAACTGATAACTATTAGTTACAAATTGCTGATTTTTGACTTGCTGTTCATTTGGTAATTTTAATGCTGATAAAGAGCTAATTGTTTGTTGCTGCCAATATTCTTTAGCTGCCTCTGCATCTTCATCTTCAAGTAATTGATTCTGCCATTCTGAAAATTGTACATATTGCACATATTCTCTGCTAAATGCCTTACCTTGGCAGCATTGAAGGTAAGCTTGGTTGATTTGATTAACTAAATTTTTTATCGTTCTAGTATCAGCACATAATGCAGGCATAGAAATAATTAAAATATGCTGAGTATCTAACAGATTGATTAAATATAAACGTAGTAGTGAATGTTGAGATAGATTTTGATATCCCTGTCTTGCTTCCCCGAATAATTCTTGAATTTTCGGAGAAATATTTTCCTGAGAGTAATCACTTAAATCTAGATATTCCCAATTAAATGAACTTGTATCTGTAACTACCATCACTGGAGTTTTGATTCCAGGTAAGCGAGAAAAACTTGTCCTCAGGATTTCATGTTGATTGACAACTTGCCCAATAGCCTTTTGCAGAATTTCTGGTTGGAGATTGCCTTTAATCAAAATACTAGCTTGCGAACAGAACGCAGAACTATTTTGCTGTAAATACCACAGGCGCTTTTGTTGAGGTGCAAGTTGAAATCCACTAATTGCTTGAGTTTGCATATTGATTAAAGATTTTTAAACGCAGAGGGGCGCAAAGTCAGCCCAGAGTAAACGCAGAGGATTAATTTTTAGGGAGTATTGATATCTGTACCATTAATCATTTCTCCCATTGTGACAACGATTTTACGCTGTCCAGTGTATGGGTTTCTGCCGTGAGCAATCAGCATATTGTCTAGCATGATAATGTCGCCTTGTTGCCAGGGGAAGCTAGTTTGCGATCGCTGATATACTGCATTAATTTCGGCAATTTCGTCTTCTGTAATTGCTGTACCATCACCAAAGTAAACGTTACGGGGTAACTTTGACTCTCCAAATATTGATAGCAGTGATTCCCTAACGTCTGTATCTAAATAGGAGACATGGTGTAATTGAATTTGGTTAAAAAATACAGGTTCGCCAGTTTGAGGATGTACTGCTAAAGCTGGGCGAATTTGCCGAATAACTAACCCATTATCATCATACCATTCAAATTCCATTCTGGCTTGACGACAGTAATTTTCTACTTCCTTTTTATCTGTGGTTTGAAAGAAGTTCTGCCAACTAACATCTAAACCTTCAGCAAAATTTCTCACATACATTAGCTGTTTGGCAGCTAGTTTTTCCCGTAATTGATGACTGAGAAGTTGATAAGCTTTTCGACAGTCTACTATTGGGGTTTCGCCACCTTTGGTAGCAGGTTGAACACAATAAAACCAAATCTTTAAAGGGAAGCAATGCAAATGGGAGCTTTCATTGTGGAAAAGTATAGCTTTATCTGTTGGGTAAGGAGTGGAACCATAAACTTTACCACCTTCAGTAGCGCGGGGTAAGTCGCCATATTCAGCGAATAAATTTGAACAAATTATTTGAGAAAAATTTTCAAACTCTGAGACTGATTTTATATTAAAACCTCTAAATAAAATCGCTCCATGTTTTAATAATTCTGTTTCCAGATATTCTCGATTATCGTCTAACCAAGATATTGAGTCAAGTTCTGTAGTATTTGCTTGAATTACAAGAGGAAAGTTTTGTCCTGATTGTAGGTAGTCTGTTTTGATTAATTGCTCTGCTCTTAGACTAACAGCTTTAGGAGCAATGCTCATGAATTTTTGTCTTTTAGTGGCTTTACGCTCCTGTTGTTGCATAATTTCTTGTGCCTTCTCTGCTTCTGTAAGCATTTCTAATGTATTGATACGGCTTTGAGGTTGGCTAATAATACTATTGATTAATGTTTGCCAATGATTTGTAAGCATAGTAATAGTATCTGCGGCAAATAAATCAGCGTTATATTGCCATTTACCTGCTATGCCTTGCTCGGTTTCTGTGAGAAATAAGGCTAAATCGAATCTGGAATTTCTGGTTTCTAATTCTAGTAAATTTAAGGTGATCCCTGGTAATTTTAAAGCTGTTATCGGTGTATTTTGCAGGACAAATAATACCTGAAATAAGGGAATTGTGTTATTTAAATTTCGCTCAGGTTGTAATTCTCTAACTAATTCATCAAAGGGTAAATCTTGATGAGTGTAAGCTGATAATGTCTGGGTACGAACACGTTGCAATAACTCTCGGAAAGTGGGGGTATCACTTAAGTCAGTGCGTAGAACTAATAAATTAATGAAGAAGCCAATTAATGGTTCAATTTCTGCTTGGTTGCGGTTGGCAACATCAGTACCGACAACAATATCATCTTGGCTGCTATAGCGTTGCAGTAAAATTTTAAAGCTTGCCAGCAGTGTCATAAATAAGGTTACATTTTCTTGCTGGGCAAGCGATCGCACTTCTTGCACCACTGACGCAGGTATCATAAAACTATGACTAGCACCCCGGTTAGTTTTCACTTCTGCACGGGGACGGGTTGTCGGTAGTTGCAATACAGGTAGGTTTGCTAATTGCTGCTTCCAGTAGGTGAGTAAAGCTTCTAACCTTTCACCTTGCAAATATTGACGTTGCCAAACTGCAAAGTCTGCATACTGGATGGGTAATTTTGGTAAAGGAGAGGCTTCTCCCGCAGCAAAGGTGGTATAAAGTGCTGCTAACTCCCGAATTAATACACCCGTTGACCAGCCATCAAAAACGATATGGTGAATAGTAAACAGTAAGATGTGTTCTTGTTCGCCCAGTTGCAAGAGTGTGCATCTGAGTAAGGGTGCTTGGGTAAAATCAAAGGGGCATTGAAATTCCTCAACACTCAAACGCTGAATTTCTGCTTCTCGTTCAACTTCCGACAATTCCTGTAAGTCTACTATCGGTATTTTTAGCTGCACTTGAGGAACAATTACCTGTAAAGGTTGCCCGTCTGCTAAAACAAAGTTAGTCCGCAAGACTTCGTGACGACAGATAATTTCGTTAATGCTTTCCTCTAAGGCCTTTATATTCAACTCACCCACAAAGCGAACTGCTGCGGGCATATTGTAAATACTGCTATCAGGGTTAAGTTGTTCGAGTAACCATAATCTAGCTTGGGCGAAGGATAGAGGTAAATTCCCATCACGGGGAACACGTGTAATAGCAGAAAAACCCTGATGACTGGCTTCTTGAATATTTTTAGCTAGTTCTGTGATGGTGGGAAATTCAAATAGATGCTGAAGCGGGATATCCACTCCCAGGGTTTTACCAATGCGAGAAATAACTTTAGTTGCTAATAAAGAATGTCCACCTAGTTCAAAGAAATTGTCGTCAATACCAACTTGTTTGATACCCAAAATATCTGCCCAAATGCCAGCAAGCATTTCTTGAGTTGGAGTCAAACTTAGGAAAGTATTTTCTTCTGACTGCTCTATTGTATCAGGTGCTGGTAAGGCGCGACGGTCGATTTTGCCATTAGGTGTGAGAGGAATTTCCTCTAACACTACAAAGGCGCTTGGTATCATGTAACTTGGCAATTTAGATTTTAAGAACTTACGTAATTCCACTACAGAAATTTCTGTGGACTGGGAAACGACATAAGCTACTAGGCGTTTGTCATCTGGTATATCTTCTCTGACTATAATTACAGCTTCTTTTATTTCTAAGTGTTGATGAATTGCTGCTTCAATTTCTCCAATCTCAATGCGGAAGCCCCGAACTTTTACCTGATGATCAATGCGTCCTAAGTATTCAATGTCACCATTGGGTAGATACCGGGCTAAATCACCAGACTTATAAAGTCGGGTGTTGAGTTGATTGCTAAAAGGATGAACAATAAACCGTTCTTGAGTTGTATCTGGGCAAAGATAACCACGAGCTACACCAGCGCCACCAATGTACATTTCACCAGGAACGCCAATAGGTACTAATTGCTGATTTTTATCTAACAGATAGACTTGTAAATCAGGAATTGGTCTACCAATCATACTGCCTGTTGTTTGCAAATCAGCTACAGTTAATGGTCTATAGGTAACATGGACGGTTGTTTCTGTAATCCCGTACATATTCACCAGTTGGGGCGATTTATCTCCATGACGCGCAAACCAAGGTTGCAAACTTTGGATGTCTAAAGCTTCACCACCAAAAATAACTAGACGCAGATTTAAATTTTGAGTCTTATTAGCAGATTCTTCTACTTGAATAAGTTGGCGAAACCCTGAGGGAGTTTGATTTAAAACTGTAACTTGCTCTTTGAACAATAATTCATAAAATGCTTCTGGTGATCTACTGACACAGTAAGGAACAATAACAAGCCGCCCACCATAAAGCAAAGCACCCCAAATTTCCCAAACAGAGAAGTCAAAGGCATAGGAATGAAACAGAGTCCAAACATCCTGTTGATGAAAGTTGTACCAAGGCTGCACCGCCGCAAACAGACATACAACATTACTATGGTTGATTAACACACCTTTGGGTTGACCTGTGGAACCGGAAGTGTAAATTACATAAGCTAAGTTTTCAGATGTGGCTTTACTACTTGGATTAGCTGTGCTTTGCGTGATGAATAAATTTTCGTCTTGGTCTAAACATAGAGTCTGTCCCCTATATACAAGTAATGTTTCTAATAGATGTTTTTGGGTTAATAGCACCGAGATTTGAGCATCTGCCAACATATAGCCTAACCGTTCTTTTGGATAGGTTGGATCTAGCGGGACGTAAGCACCGCCAGCTTTCAGAATTGCCAATATCCCAATGACCATTAAGAGCGACCGCTCTGTGCAAATTCCTACTAGGGTTTCTTTTCCTACACCCAATGTTTGTAAATGGTGTGCTAGCTGATTTGCACGGCTATTTAGCTGCTGGTAGGTAAGTTGCTGGTCTTCAAAAACTACTGCTATAGCATCTGGTGTTCGTTCTACTTGCGCCTCAAATAGCTGGTGGATACAAACTTGGGGATAATCAGTTTGTGAATCGTTCCAATCTACTAGTAGTTGCTGTTTTTCGACCTGCGTCAAAATTGGCAAGTCTGATAGCTGCTGGTCTGGATTGGCAACAATTCCTTCCAGCAAGGTTTGGAAATGCCCTTGCATCCTGGCGATCGCATCTGAGTCAAATAAATCGGTGTTGTACTCGAACATCCCGATTAATCCTTGTGTAGTATCGGTCAGCGACAAAGTTAAATCAAACCTGGCTATTTCAGTGTCTACTTCCACCGGACTGAGACTCAATCCTGAAAGCTTCAGTGTTTCCATTGGAGCATTCTGCAACACAAACATCACTTGAAATAGCGGCGTGTGTCCGAGATTGCGGTCTGGTTGCAACTCTGCTACTAGCTGCTCAAAGGGCAAATCTTGGTGAGTATAAGCATCCAGTGTTACTTCCCGAATTCGCCGCAGCAATTCTCTAAAACTCGGATTCCCTGATAAGTCGGTACGTAAAACAAGAGTATTGACAAAAAAGCCGATTAGTCCTTCTATCTGACTGCGGTTGCGGTTGGCGATCGGAGAACCGACGAGGATATCGGTTTGACTTGTATAGCGATACAGCAAGGTTTTGAACGCTGCAAGCATTGTCATGAACAGAGTGACGGCTTCCCGTTGCGAAATTGACTTGAGCGCCTGGGAGAGAGCCGGGGAGAGAGTCCACGACTGCTTTTTGCCTTTAAAGGTTTGGATAGGTGGCCGCGATCGCTCGCTTGGGAGTTGCAGCACTGGTAAATCCCCACCTAACTGCTGTTTCCAGTAAGCCATCTGAGAAGAACGTACTTCTGTTTGCAGCCACTCTCGCTGCCAAATGGTAAAGTCTGCATATTGAATGGGCAAATCGGGCAGTGGTGAAAATTTGCCAGTAGAGAATGATTCATAGAGGGCAGCCACTTCCCTAATCAGCACCCCTGCTGACCAAGCATCAGCAACAATGTGGTGGATGGTGAACAGCAAAATATGCTCATCCTCTGCCAGTTGCAAGAGGGTGGTTTGTAGCAATGGACTTTGGGTCAAGTCAAAAGAATGCTGTGCGTGCAAATTAGTCAGTCGTCGAGCCTCCGCCTCTCGTTCCTCTGAAGATAGCTTCTGAAGATCCACCACTGGCAAGGTGATGTTGACTGCTGGCGCAATAACTTGCACTGGTTCCCCATTGACGTTGACAAAGCTAGTTCGCAAAGCTTCATGGCGTTGCACAATTTCCTGAAAGCTCTGCTCTAGAATTGGGACATTGAGTGAGCCTTTGAGTAGAATTGCACTGGAAATGTTGTAAAAAGGATTGCTCGGATCTAATTGGTCAAGGAACCACAATCTTTGCTGGGCAAAGGATAAAGGCAATGCTTCGTTCCTCGGAACGCGCTCAATTGGTGAAATTTCTAATTTCTCCTCCCTCCTCATTGCCGTTTCAATCAGTTCCGCAAGTCCGGCTATTGTAGGTCTTTCAAATAAACTACGTAACCGCATCTCTACTTGGAAGGCTTCGCGCACTTGGGAAACAACTTGTGTAGCTAGTAACGAATGTCCTCCCAAATCAAAAAAGTTATTGTGGATGCCTACACGCTCGATACCAAGCAGCTCAATCCAAATTCCCGCTAGTACTTCTTCAACTGGCGTGCGAGGAGTTGCCAAACTGGTTTCAGGGCGCACGGGCTTAAGTTCTAGCAACGCCTGACGGTCTACCTTACCGTTGGCAGTTAGTGGTAATGCCTTGAGGATGACAAAGGTTGAAGGTAGCATATACTCAGGCAGTTTCTCCCGAATATAGCCACGCAGTTCATTGATACAACAAGGGGATTCTTCGGAAGGTACAACAAAAGCTGCCAGATATTTCTGCCCAGACTCTGATTCTCTTGCTAAAACTACAACCTCCCGTACATGAGGATGCTGATTTAATACGGCTTCAATTTCGCCCAGTTCGATGCGGAAGCCCCGAATTTTAACTTGGTTGTCGATGCGACCAAGAAATTCAATCGTGCCGTTTGACAGATAACGACCTAAGTCACCAGTTTTGTAAAGTCGCGCTCCCGGTACGTCATTGTAGGGATGGGGAATAAACTTCAAAGCTGTTTGGTCAGGCTGATTGAGATAGCATCGAGCCAGACCTGCACCACCGATATAGATTTCGCCCTTGACTCCTATGGGAGCTAGATTGTGGTCTTCTTCTAGGATATATACTTGGGTATTAGCAATTGACCGACCGAGGGGGACTGTTGCTGCCAAATGACGCTCCACTTGCCCAGGCACAATCTCTAGGGTACATACACCTACACAAGCTTCTGTCGGTCCGTAGTGATTGAAGATTAGGCAATCTGGGGTATGGTGCTGAATTTGCTCGATCAGCTGCCAACTAGCAACCTCACCACCGAGGATCAATCGCTGACGGGGTAAGATTAACTTAGCCCAAGAAGATGCCAAAAGAGAGGCTAGGTGAGAGGGAACAATTTTAAGACAATCGATAGGATGTTTGCGACAGTATTCTGCCAAGGCTGCTGAGTCAGTAGCACGCTGATATGATATCAAATGCAGACATCCTCCTGTACAAAGAGCAGGAAAGATAACGGTATTACCCAAGTCCGCAGCCAAGGTGGAAACAGTGGCGAAGTTGATACCTGCTGGCAGGTTCAATCTATCTATAATGGCATTGACGTAATTCAGAAGTTGTTGATGTGCGATCGCAACTCCCTTCGGTTTACCTGTAGAACCAGAGGTGAACAATACATAGACTAGATTCTCAAGTGTCACTTCACTGCTGAGATTCTCATCTTGGTTTTGAGCAATAACTTCCCAGTCTGTGTCTAAACAAATTACCTTGGCTGCATCTGTAGGCAAAATATCTAGCCAGCACTGTTGGGTCAAGATGATATCTGCCTGAATCTCTTGCAAGCGTAAGTTCAGACTTCCCTGTGGCAAAGTTGGATCTAGCGGTAGGTATGCACCACCAGCTTTGAGGATTCCTAATAATCCAATCATCATTTCTAGCGATCGCTCTGTGCAAAGTCCAACTACAACTTCCGCGTTAACTCCTTGTTGCTGCAAATAGTGAGCTAGTTGATTGACTTTTCTGTTCAACTGTGCATAGGTAAGTTGTTGGTCTTCAAAGACAACGGCAATATTATCAGGTGTTTTTTGTACCTGTTCTTCAAAGAGTTGGTGAATACACTTAGTTTGTGGATAATCGCGCTGATTATTATTCACCTCGTATAGCAGTTGGTATCTCTCAATTTGACTGAGAATCTCTAACTCACTGATTGTCGCATCTGGATTAGCGATCGCACTACTCAACAAAGTCTGAAATTGCTCTATCAAGCGTTTAATGTCTTCTGCCTGGAATACACTAGAGTCGTAGTGCAATGCTGCTGTTAATGCATCATCTTGACGCAGGCAATAAAGCTTTAATGTGAACCGCTCAATACAGGCATACTGCTGATAAATGGTAAACGATACATCAGCACCTATATATTTAGCTGGCTGTTCCTCAAATTCAAAGCAAAGCGGGAAGAAGTGTAACGTATTTGGTCTTAACCCTGCTATTTGTTCCCAATTAAAATAATCTTGTAATTTATCTAATTGCTGAATTACTTCGTTATTTTTATATATAATTTCTTTGATTTTAGATGTTGTTTCTATATTAATAGGTAACGGTAAGTTTTTAGCACATAGCCCAATCACTGTTTCTAATTCTTGATATTTTCTCCCTGCGAAAGTCATACCTATTGTGAGATTTTCTTGCTTGGTTAAACGCCAATTTAACACCTGCCAGCAAGCTAGTAAAAACTCAAGCGTTGAAGTTTTTTCAGGTTGAATTATAATGTCAATTTGTTTTATTAATTCAGAAGCGATCGCAAAACTTTGCGTTTGCGGTTTAAATACTAATTCCTCAGCAGACTGTTTTCCAAAAGGAAGTTTTAATCCTTGCAAGTCCAACGAAATATCTTGTTTTTGCCAATAGTCTCTACCGGCTTCTGTCTCTGCTCCTTCCAACAATTCATTTTGCCATTCAGCCAGGTCTGCATATTGCAATGGTTCGTTCTCTAGTTCTTCCCCCTGCAACCAAGCTGCATAAGACTGACTAATTTCTTGCACCAAAATTTTCAGTGTCGCATTATCTGCACAAAGCGCTGGTAAGCTCAAAATTAATACATATTTGGATGCCGCTAAAGTCACTAAAGATAGCTGCAAAAGAGAATCCTGTACCAAGTCAAAAGGCTGTTGACTGACTTGATCAAATAATGCTGTCAGCGAGTCTTCTTGCTCTTGAGGTGTCAATCTGCTCAAATCGTAAGTCCTATCCAAATTGATCTCCTGCTTCCCAATTACCTGAAATGGAATAGTCATTCCAGGTAAAGAATGAAAGTTGGTACGGAGAATTTCATAGCGATTGACAATTTTTTCTAAGACTAATTTTAAGATATTGACATCTAAATTTCCCTCAATCAAAATAGCACACTGAGAACGATAGGGAAGGTTGTCAATTTCTTGTAATTGCCACAGATGTTTTTGCTGGGGTGAGAGTCGAAAACCTTGCATTTCCTCTAGCATTGTGATTATCCGTAATTGGCACTAAATATCTTATATGATGTCCGGGTAATTAAGCATAATACCCGGAACCCCACCCCGCCAAAGCTGCGCTTTAGCTCCCCTCCCCGCCTGCGGGGAGGGGTTCTTTTATTATGGGTAATTTGGCGGACATGATATTAATTACTAAATTCTTCAGCCATTCCTACTACGACCTTTCGCGCACCTAAAAATGGCATTCTTCCATGTGCTGTGAGCATATTATCGAGCATTAAAATATCCCCAGCTTGCCAAGGAAAAATAACCATTTCTTCTTGGTAGGCAGCGCGAATTTCATCTAGTACAGCAGGTTCAATTGTTGAGCCATCACCGTAATAAGTATTATGGGGCAGGTCTTGTTCTGGAAACTCTGCTAATAATAGTTCGCGGATGCTTGCTTCCAAAGTTGAGATATGAAAGAAGGCAGCGTGATTAAACCACACTAGTTCATTTGTTTGTGGGTGTGTAGCAACCGCCTGACGAACTTGACGGGTTCTCAAGCGATTACCCTCTTTCCACTCGAACTCAATGCTATTGCTACGAGAAAATGCTTCTACCTCGGCTGGATTGGTTGTTTGAAAAACTGTTTGCCAAGGTAAGCCAAAGCCGTCGCCAAAGTTACGAACGTACATGACTCCTTTTTGGCTGAAGCGATCGCAAATCTTACCATCAATCCGTTGCAACAATTTGCGAGTGTCTGCAATTGGTGTTTCTCCTCCTTGTTGTGCAGGCTGAATACAAAAAAAGAAAATCTTTAAAGGCCAGGTTTTGGCGTAAGAAAGTTCGCTGTGCAGAAAAATATTGGAGTTGGCAGGATAGTCAGTTGAAGTATAAATATTACCTTGGATTGGACTCCGTGGTGAAGAGCGATCGCAATATTCAAGCAACTCTCCAGTCACAGTTTTGATAAACTGCTCAAATTCCAAGTAGTCCTTCACCTGGAAGTTCCGAAACAGGATTCCCCCATGCTTAAACAGATGATTTGTAATCAACTGCCGATTACTCGCCGCCCAAGCAACTAAATTCACTCCATCTACAGTGGGTTGGATAAGCAAAGGAAGAGAATTTCCTGCCACTAAAGGTACTGCTTTAATCAATTCGGCTGGCGAAACATTGACACCTTGCCGTCTGACCCCCCTTAATGAGTTGAGACTTATTTTTGAGTATTCTGAAATTTCCATAGTTTGTCTTTTATAATCCTGATTATTTACCCATTACTATTGGTTGTGAATATTGGTAGTTAAATCAATTCCTTGCTTACTTGGTAAATCAACTTCAGGTAACTTTATACCTAGCTCTTCTAATGAATTTACACCAAGTGCTTCTAAAACGAACGGGTGTAATGTATTATTCTCAATAATGTTACTACCTTCATTATTATTTCCTTTATAAGTAATTACTAAGTTATGGTGAAAATGCATAGAAATAATATGTTTGTCAAAATAAGATGGAGAGTAGCCAGGATTCAAAAACTCTTGATAGTTTAACCCGTCAACTAGTCTTTTGTACATAGCCATTATGGTGTGAGATGCATTTAAATCAATACTGCCACCAACGTTCACATGATTCGACAAAAAAACACTTTTTTCACTGAGGCTTGACCATTTCTCCCCCAAGCTTGGCCAATAAGATATATGAGTATTTTCTTCGACATAAATACCATCATCTTTAAGTAGCGGAAAGAGAATATTAAATGTTTTTATGCGATGTTCATTAACTGAGCTACCATCAACAATTATAATATCCATCTTTCCTGTTTTATTTATAACTTCCTCTAGAAAACTTTTATCCTCTTGACTACCTTGAAATATTTGAATACGATTGGACTCTAATGACTTTTTATCTACGATATCGATACCATAAATCATACTATTTGGGAAATAGCTTCTCCACATTCTTAAGGAATCTCCTCCAGCTTTTGGGTCATCATAACCCCCTATACCAATCTCAAGTATCTTTAGTTTTTTCAGCCTCAAGGGAGCGAAATGTTTTTGGTAATGTTGAGCGAATCGATGAGTCTCACCCCATTTAGCATCGTTATATAGAGACGACAATTTTATTAAATTATTGCGGTAAATTAATTTTTTGAACTTCCGAAGTAAATTCTTGAACAGTTGGATTAAATTCATTAACACTACTCCAATATTTTTAAAATTATCTTTTGGCTGATTTATGCTCTATAAATAGACTTACGCTTAGTAATTTTAAGCTTTTCTAATGAGGTATATCCCAGTTTTTTTTCTTTAATTTCCTGTTGCTCTTTATCAGATGCAATAAGAATTTCAGCTAACTGATTCAATCTGGTTTCTGGTTGTTTAACAACATTCCATAGCATGATTTCAAAATCCTTAATCATTCGTTCAATAGTCTTGGCATCAAACAACTCTGTTTTGTACTCCAATGAGCCGTTAAAACCTTCTGAGCTTTCCCAAATACTGAATTTCAAATCAAACTTAGATGTGCCGCTATCAACCTCTAGGGGGTGCAGAGTTAGCTCTGGAAGCTCTATAGATGGAATGGGAGCATTTTGCAGAATAAACATTACTTGGAAAAGCGGATTGTAGCTTAAATCCCGCTCTGGGTGTAATTCTTCTACTAACTTTTCAAAGGGCAATTCTTGATGAGCGTAAGCGCCCAAAGCCACTTCGCGTACTCGCGCTAACAACGCTCGAAAACTTGGATTACCCGATAGGTTGGTACGCAGCACCAAGGTATTGATAAAAAACCCTATTAGCCCTTGAGTTTCTGCTCTGGTGCGACCTGCGACAGGCGAACCAACTAAGATTTCCTGTTGATTTGTATAACAGTACAACAACGTCTTAAATACTGCGATGAGTGTCATAAACTGAGTGACACCCTCTCGCTGATTTAATTCTTTTACTGCCTCACTTAGAGCTTTAGGAAATGCTAGAAATTGCTTTTTCCCAGTGAAGGTTTGTATAGCTGGCCGGGGTCTGTCTGTAGTCAGTTGCAGTACCGATAAATTACCGCTCAACTGCTGTTTCCAGTAATCAAGTTGGGTATGAAGAATCTCTCCTTGCAGCCATTTTCTCTGCCAATCAGCAAAATCTGCGTACTGGATGGGAAGTTCAAGAAGTGGTGAGGGTAAGCCATGAGAAATAGCTTGGTAAATCTCTGCTAGTTCTTGAATCAGAATACCAATAGACCAACCATCCGCAATAATATGGTGCATGGTCAAGAGCAATATATGCTCCTCTGGTTTTAGATACAGAAGTTGAACTCGTAGCAGTGGCGGCTGTGATAAATCAAAGGGTTTTTGCGCGAACTCGGTGGCGACGCGCAAAGCCTCAGCTACACTTGCTTCTGGTAATTCCAAAACTGGTAGTGTCAACTTAACATTTGGGCTAATCACCTGAATTGGTCGCCCTTTGACAGATGAAAAGCTAGTTCGCAAGGCTTCGTGACGCTGCACGACTTCGTTAAGACTTTGTTCTAATGTTGCCCGATGAAGGTTCCCAGTTAAACACACTGCAATGGGAACATTGTAGAAGGGGTTATGAGCTTCTAACTGGTTAAGGAACCACAAGCGCTCTTGGGACAGACATAGGGGTAGTTCTTGATTGCGAGGAATGGGCTTTAGTGGTGGCTCTGAGGGTTTTGTAGTTGTTAATTGAGGAAGGATTTGCATTGCCAGCAGAACGACACTAGCATCTTGGAAAAAATCTTCGACGGATATTACTACCCCAAAGTCTACCTGAATTCGATTTTTTAGATCGAAGACTATTAATGAATCGAGTCCCAAGCTATTTAGTGGTTGCTCTGGCTTCACTTGGGATACTGCAACTTTTAGTATCTGAGCAATTTGTTTTTGTAAGTAAGATATCAGCAATGATAGGCGTGCTTCTGGTGCTGTTGCCATAATTGCTTCACGGCTCAGATTCGTCTCCTTCTCAAGTTGATCTGCACTATCGAGAATATTCTGGCTGATAACTTCCAGTTTGTCTGCCAAAAAATTTGCTTTTGTTGCACGGCGTTGAATTTTGCCGCTAGAAGTTTTGGGAATACTACCTGCTTTGATTAAGATTACTGCATATACTTGCACCTCATGTACTTCTGTAACCGCCTGACGAATTGCGGCAGTAACTTCTTCAAAATTTGGTTTGGCACGAAACTCCAATTCCTGCACTACTATTAGCCGTTCTTCATGAGCAACTTCTACTGCAAAAGCTGCACAGCTACTTAACCGCAATGATGAATGGCTGCGTTCTGTAGTTAGTTCGATGTCTTGTGGGTAGAGATTACGACCTCTGATGATAATTAAATCTTTGGCTCGACCTGTAATGAAGAGTTCTCCATTGTGCAAAAAGCCTAAGTCACCAGTACGTAGAAATGGCCCTGATGCTGTGCTAACTTTGGTGTCTTGGAGGTAGGCGTGAAATATTTGCTCCGTCTCTTGTGGCTGATGCCAATAACCTTGCCCAACGCTAGAGCCTGATACCCAAATTTCTCCAACTTCGTCAGGTTGACAACATTTAAGAGTCTCTGGGTTTGCGATCGCAATTTGTTGTTGTGGTAAAGTTTGACCACAACTGACAAAACTTTGAATATCTTCACTATCAGTATTTGCTTCAACAATACGGTTTCTGGAAAGTGCAGATTTTACAACTGTTTTGCAAGCAGGCAAAGCTTTCTTGATACCACCAGAAATCATCAGGGTTGCTTCTGCCATCCCATAACACGGGTAAAATGCTTCAGGGCGAAAGCCACACTCTGCAAAGTCTTCTGCAAACCGTTCTAAAGTATCCTGCCGAATGGGTTCAGCACCATTAAACGCAACACTCCAACTACTTAAATCAAGGGTTTCTTTTTGTTCAGGAGTAATCTTTTGAATGCACAATTCATAAGCAAAGTTAGGACTACCGCTAGTAGTACCTCTGTAGCGAGAAATTGCCTGCAACCAGCGATAAGGTCGTTGTAAAAAAGCTGTTGGGGACATGAAGATGCAAGGAAATCCACCATACAAAGGTTGCAAAATGCCACCAATCAATCCCATATCATGGTAGACAGGTAGCCAAGAAACAAATTTACTACTAGGAGAATGTTCCATAATTTGGTAAGTCATAGCAGCGTTGTGGAGCAAATTGCCGTGACTAAGCATGACTCCCTTTGGTGTCCCTGTAGAACCAGATGTATATTGCAGAAAAGCTAAGGTATCTGGATTGATTTTAGCTGGTTGCCAAGCATCTTCTACACCTGGAACTATATCGTCTGTAGTCAACCAGTGGAGACTTTCTAGGTTTGTTCCTTGTGCAAATATGGATTGTAATGTGGGGAGCATCGCTGTTGTCGTCAGAGCAATGCTAGGTTGTGCATCTGTAGTAATAGCGCTTATCCTGGGTGTTTTGCGTTGATTGCGAGGTGGATAGGCCGGAACTGCAACAACTCCAGCGTATAGACAACCAAAAAAAGCAGTTAAGTAATCTAGTCCAGGTGGATAAAGTAATAAGGCTCGTTCTCCATTTAAGTTTAAAGCTTGGAGCTGAGATGCGATCGCACAAGAGTGCCGATGGAGTTGTTGATAAGTCAGTGTTGATTGTTGGGTTTCTCCATCTTCAAGGAAGGTGAAAGCAATTGTATCTGGCTGTGTCAAGCTTCTTTGATGCAGAAGATCAACAACAGTGAAACAGTTACGGTTAATTTCCTTGAAGTCCTTGATTTGTATAGCCATTTGACTTTCCAGAACTAGATGCACTCTTGCTTAAACACTGCTGCGACACATTCAACTTGTATCCTGCCAAAATGAGAACGCGGATATCGATCGCATTTCACATTCCGACTTTCTACTAGCTAAGGCTTTTTACCTCTTTTAGGAGAACCTAAACAAGGGAGTCCTTAGCGAAATACTAGACGCTATTGCAAATCTCAACTCAATAAACTTTTAGCACTTTTATTGAGAGCCTTTTTCAATTACTCTAATTACTTTAGAGGAGAGCATCCCTTTATGCAACTAGTTATTGATATGGAATACTTATTTATTTATAAACAAACATTAGTTTTTTAAATAATCCTATTTTGGGTAGATTAAGCTGATTTTTGGTCAGCGATCGCAGCAAGTTAGAGCAGTTTTTAACCGGGCAGAATACAGATCATCACAGGGACAAGGTAGTTCAATTTAACGTTAAAAAGCAGTTTAAACCGCGTCTACACGAGGCTTTACTGGTTTTCAAAACCTTGATTTGCCCTAAGTCCGCCTCCTCGGACTTAGTTTGTGTAGCCGCAAATTGTATTAGCCCTGACTACTCTTGTATTCAATTCAGATGAAATCCGGTGTATTCATTATAAATAATTATATGTATAAAAATATACATGCAGTTATTTATAAAAGTATTTTAAAGTCTTTCAAATATTGATTAGGAGGATATTTTCTCTAGCGGTACTTGTCTCATAGTTGTATCAATTTAAGTACATCTGCTCAAGAGACTAACTGTCTTGTGGCTTTAAGAGACTGAAAAGCTTTGATAATAACTGTCAAATATATTGGGAAATATTATCACTTTACTTTATGGCTAAAATAGTTTAATTTCAGATTTGAAATGAAAAATTTTTCTATTAAGCCCTAAGGGTACTAGTAGACCGTGAGGATCTGAATTGGAATGAAACTGAAAAAATTGCTTCCCTACCTGTTGTTAACAAGCTCTTTGACTGTGTTGATCGCAACTGCTGCTAGAAGTGAAGAAGTAGGGATAGGTGTATCAAAGCATCCCAAGTCAACTCCAACAGATGCTAATTCCAATCAACCATTCACTGTCGAACCAATCAAAGAGATTCAGCGAATCAGTGAGCTAGTGCATCCTGCCAAAAATGCAGGAGTAAGTCAGATAGAACATCCAGCCAAGAACGCCTCCTTGTTAGTACAGTCGCCAACATCACCAAACAGCCCACAAACTGAAGTTGTGCAAGTTACCTCAGTTAAGGGAAATCCCACTGCCAAAGGTCTGGAGATTATTTTACAAACAACCAAAGGGGAACAATTACAGCTAGTCAATCGCAGTGCTGGTAGCAATTTCATCACTGATATTCCCAATGCTCAACTGCGCTTATCAAGTGGCGAAGCATTCACATTCCGCTCTGAAAAACCAATTGCGGGTGTAACTGAGATAACAGTTACTAACTTTGATGCCAATACTATTCGAGTGACAGTAATTGGTGAGGGGAGTGTACCAACAGTCGAGTTGTTTGATAGTCCGAATGAGGGTCTTATCTTCTCTGTGGCTATTCCAGCATCGTCCGCGCAACAACCGCAAAGCCAACCAACTCCTGAACAACAAAAGCCAGGAAATCAAACACAGCTAACTCAACCATCAGCTTCGGGTGATGAACCGATTGAGTTGGTCGTAACGGGTGAACAAGATGGATATAGTGTACCAGATAGCACAACTGCGACTAAAACTGATACTCCTCAACGTGACATTCCCCAATCAATTCAAGTTATTCCCCAACAAGTTATCAAGGATCAGCAAATCACCCGGATTAGCGATGTTGCACGTAATGTCAGTGGTGTCTCACTAATTGGTGGTTACGGTGCTGGCACAGATAACTATATCATCCGGGGATTTTTAACATACAATAACCTGAGAAATGGTTTCCAAGCTGGAGATAACTACATCGATCCTAACAGCATTGAACGAGTTGAAGTTCTCAAAGGTCCGGCTTCAGTGCTATATGGTCAGTTTGAACCAGGTGGTGTGGTCAATTATGTCACCAAACAACCCCTTGCAACTCCCTATTATGCAAGTGAATTTACACTGGGAAGTTACAGTGATTACAAATCCTCAATCGATATTTCTGGACCACTTACCCCTGACAAAAACTTGTTGTATCGCTTGAATGTTGGCTATGAAAATTTTGGGAGTTTTATAGATTTTGTTCACGGGCAATATTTGTCAATATCGCCGGTATTGTCCTATAAGATCAGCGATAATACAAACCTGACTTTGGAATATGAGCATACTGCTCAAAATCGAACATTTTATGATGGTTTGCTACCTGTTCGTGAATCTTTTCAAGTTCCCATCAGTCGTTTTTTAGGAGAACCAAGCGCCGATAAATACAATGTTGACTCTAATGGATTTTACTTGACTTTAGATCATACCTTCAGTGAAAATTTACGGCTGCGTAGTGCCTTTTCAGCATATCTTAGTACTTCTGATAATAATAACGTTGTCCGACCAGACTCACTTGAAGCGGGTGGTCAGACAGTATCGCGAACGCTTGCTGGAGGTGCTGGTTCCAGTCAAACATTTGATCTGCAAAATGAATTAATCAGCAAGTTCAAAACTGGTTCCATTAATCATCAGCTGCTCCTGGGTTTAGAGTTAGGTTGGCAAACCACTTTTTACGGTTACCTTCGCACTGCCGCTCCTGGGATTAATCTTTTCAATCCAGTATATGGTGCGCCACTGCCAACTAGTTTCGTCGATACAAATCAGCAAACAGGATATAATACCGATACTGTAGGTATTTACTTGCAAGATCAGGTGACATTACTTTCTAATTTGAAGCTACTGGTTGGTGGAAGATATGATTTTGTCAGCTATAACGACAGAACCACAGACTCGAATAACAACGGTGCACTGCTTTCTGCAAATAACTTTTACGATGAAGCTTTTTCACCCCGTCTAGGACTGGTTTACCAACCTATAAAACCAATCTCCCTATACGCCAGTTATAGCGAGTCTTTTGTACCCAACAACACCAGAACAGCTAGCCTAGAGGCATTAAAACCTGCTCGTGGAACTCAGTATGAAGCCGGAATTAAAACCGAGTTATTTGATGGTAAGCTTGCGGCAACACTTGCAGCATACGAGATTACAAAAACTAACGTAGCTACAACCGATCCAAATAATACTGATTACTCAATTGCAGCTGGAGAAGTCAAGAGTCAAGGTATTGAATTCGATATTTCTGGGCGAATTTTACCTGGGTGGAATGTAATTGCATCCTTTGCCCATAACGATACCTATGTCAGCGAGGATAATAACCTACCTGTGGGTGACAGATTGGTTGGGGTGCCAAGGAATACTGCTAGCTTCTGGACAAGCTATGAAATTCAAAGTGGTTCCTTCAAAGGATTGGGATTTGGTGGAGGACTGTTTTTTGTCGGCGATGTCGAAGCCAATCTACCAAACGATGGAGTTGTAATTCCTTCCTACGTCAGAACTGATGCCTCCATTTTCTATAAAAAGGAAAATTGGCGATTTGGTCTCAACATCAAGAATCTTTTTGACACTACGTATTACTATTCTCAAGGTTACTTTCTGCGTCCCGGAGATCCCTTGACTGTTCTGGCAACGATTTCCGTACAGTTTTGATTCCACCCTAACCCTCACAAAACAAGGCAAAAGAAAGAAAAGAAGGAATCGTTGGAGAGCAACTAAATTTATTTATGGGGATTATCTTTTTACTTTTTAACGATGGATTGGGGAGGGAGTCTAATTCTTCCCCCCAATCCATCGGGAAGATTGAGAGGGGTAAAAATCCAAGTTACTTTGGTGGCGATTATGAATCGGAAAAAACTACGCTTTATCATTTTTTACCTGCACAGATATATCGGTTTTTTTGTTGGACTATTGCTAATTGTCGTTGGGTTAACAGGTAGCTTGTTAGTGTTCGAGCAAGATTTTGACCACTTTCTGATTAGTCAACAGTATGGACACATTACTCCCCAACAGGTGCAGTTATCTCCAGAGTCTGTAGTAAATACAATTGAGGCGAAGTATCCTGCGCGAGGTGATTTCCATCTTTTTCGGATTTATTTGCCAGATACTCCTTCTTCTCCTTACGTGGGGCAGTTGTCATCAACTGATGTGGAAAGGAAAGAGGTTTTTGTCAACCCTTATACAGGCAAAATTATCGGTGAGCGGATATCGGATAAAACCCTAATTGGTCTAATACTTAATTTGCACTACAGCTTGATGGCAGGCGAAATCGGAACTGCAATTGTTGGTATTGCTGCTTTTCTAATGTGTATACTTACCATCACAGGTTTAGTTCTCTGGCCTGGTTGGCGCAGATTGATTGCAGGCTTCAAAATCAAGCTTGATGCTCATCCCAAGCGGGTGAACTTTGACATTCACAAAGTTGCTGGCATTATCACTGTGGTCTTTTTATTTTTTACTGGCTTTACGGGCTTTTGCTGGAACTTCAATGATTTGACTGAGCCGATAATTTACGCTGTCACATTCACCTCAAAACCATCCGAGCCAGTATCCAAGCCAATTCCTAGTAAATCAACCTTAGGATTGACAGAACAACTGAAAATTGCCGATGCTGCCTTACCTGGTGCTGTTACCAAAAGCATTTATTTTCCTAGTAAACCAGAAGAGGCTCTACGAATTAACATGAAGCTACCGCCGGAAAGTTCATATGACGCTAACAGTAATGTTTATCTCGACCAGTACAGTGGTGATATTTTGCGAGTTGATAATGCTCTAAAAATGCCGTTGGGCGATCGCGTCATCAACTCTTTTACTCCCTTACACTACGGTACATTTGGTGGTTTATCTACCCGCATTCTCTACGTGTTTGTCGGACTGTCACCCTTGATTTTATTTATAAGTGGCTTCGTCATGTACCAACATCGCTACCAGGAAAAATCTGTCCGCCACAATCAGGTAATAGAACTATCAAAGAAGCGTCAAACTTAATAGACCGAAAAAGGCCACTGGATGCTAGCTACTAGGAAAAAACTTCTAGTTGATACCTAATACCCAGTCTCGCGCAAAGCGCATTGACTGCCAACCACCACAAACCTATAATCTAAAACTCATACAAGTGCGTATCTTCATTTTTATTTGGCTTGGTCAAACCGTTTCTCTTATTGGTAGTGGGATGACTGGCTTCGCATTCACTATCTGGGTATGGGAACTAACACATCAGGTTACAGCAATAACGTTGTTTGGTTTGTTTGCACAACTACCACAAATGTTGATTGCTCCTATAGCTGGGTTGATTGTAGATCGTTGGAACCGTAAATATCTGATGATCGTTGGGGATACAGTGAGTGGGATGTTAGCGATCGCAGTCTTACTACTTTATTTAACTAATCATCTGCAATTATGGCATTTATACGTAGCTGTCGCTATCCGAGGTATTTTTGAGGTAATTCAAGAACTGGCTTACTCAACAACCATATCTACGATGATGCCCAAGCAGCACTACAGTCGTGTTAGCAGTCTGAGATTTTTAGCTGATTACGGTTCTAGTATCATCGCGCCAACACTGGCAGGCATACTCTACTCAGTTATTGGTCTTGTTGGTATATTAATTATCGATATTGTGACTTTTCTATTCGCTGTCACCACAGTTTTAGGAGTACATATACCACAACATAGTATGACAACAGTAAACACTCAAACTTTCACTAATTGGAAGCAGGAGATTTACTTTGGTTGGCATTACATTGCTGTACGTCCAAGTTTGCTTGCGATGCTAATGCTAGCATTTATATTTACATTTGCCTATGACTTTGGACTCTCAATCTATTCACCGATGGTTCTAGCGCTGACTGGCAATGACACTAAGGTGTTAGGCACTTTAGCCTCAGCAGCCGGAATTGGTGGAATAGTTGGGGTATTGCTCATCAATAGCTGGGGTAGTTTTAAGCGTCGTATAGATGGGGTGCTACTTGGTATCATAGGTGTTAGTTTGGGCAAAATTGTCTTTGGTATAGCTAAGACACCATTGATTTGGATTCCAGCCCAATTCTGTTCATCTCTGAATTTTCCCATACTTGGCAGTTCCTGTGACGCTATTTGGCTAGCCAAGGTTAATCCTCAAATCCAGGGACGTGTTTTTGCGACCTTAAAGGTTGTAACGGTGGTTGCTTCAGCAGTTGCTTACTTGATAGCTGGCCCACTAGCCGACTACATTTTTGAACCCGCAATGATGCCAGATGGTAGTCTTGCACCTATATTGGGCTGGATATTCGGCACGGCAAAAGGTTCGGGTATGGCAGTTTTGTACGTTATCTCTTCACTAGGTATGTTACTTATTGGCTTAAGTGGATATGCTTTCCGTACTTTGCGTGACGTAGAAACCATCCTGCCCGATCATGATGCTATTACAACACCGCAGAAATAGAGTCCACTACTGCTGGCTGGGAGTAGCAGGTTGCGGTTGCGAATGAAGAGTGCTGAGTAAAAAGTGCTGAGTGCTGAGTAAAAAGACCACGCTACTTGCGGGTGGGGTATCAACCTTCTGCTGAAAAGAAAAGATTCCACGCCACTTGCGGGTGGGGCAAAAACCCAAGTTCAAAAGTAGTGAGTACTTCTTAATTTACTCAGCACTCAGGACTC
>NZ_JBALCE010000088.1:0-65772 GCF_036919815.1 Nostoc sp. | reverse complement strand
CTATTTTTTCTCGAAGCTCGACAGAGTATGACTTCATATAAAAGTATTTATATCTTAAATTTATTGTACCTCATAACAGACGGAAGTGCTGTAATGTAGACTCAGCAGTACGCCCAAATTCTTCTGGTGCATATTGCAAGCGAACTTCCGCACCAGGCCAAGAAAATGTACCAGTAGTCACAGAACGGACTAAGTAATGCAGACTATAAACTCCTGGTTCCAGGTGGTCAGAATAGGCGATAATGCGATCGCGGTACACATTCTTAAACCCAAGTTCCCAGTTATCGGCTTTTGCTTGTAATGCAGCTGTAGTAGTTTCAAAACTTGCATCCACCCCCTCAAAACCCGATGGTAGCGGATCTTTAATCACTACATGATCCACAGGATGATCGGCGATGATTTCTAAACCAATATCATACACCTGTCCAGAGGCTAAAGTCAAGGGTTTATCGAAAGCGTAAAGACCTGTTTTTTGCAAAACTTTCTCTTTATTTACTTGACTAATTTCTCGTGTTATGAGCAAACCATTAAATCTGCCTGATTGATTTCCTTGCAAGCGATAATTATAAGCAACCAAATAGTGTAAAGTCCCATTACCTGATTTTTGCAGCGTTAAATCATGACGACCACGAGGTAATTCATTCATCGGCACATTTAGCTGTAAACTAGGATTTTGATAGCCTTCAAAGCGATTTTCTCCTAACTTATTACCAGCTAATTCCACTGTGGCAACAAAATTAGGCGGCGTGGGTTGCAGTTGGCTATATTGTACCAAAGCTGTTAAAGCTTGGGCATTATTATAGTTAGTTTGCCATGTGCCATCCCGTCGCAATGCCAGAAGACTTTGAAATAACTTATCTATAACTTCGGGTTTACTCTGCTTGGCAATAAATAAACGTAAAGCTTCCGCCTGCGTCGCGGTAGATGAACTCATCCATCCCCAACTATTTGGTAAACTTACAACTGCTGTGCGACCAGTTTCATATATATTCTCTTGTAGTTTGTTCACTAATTGTTGAGATTCATCTTGCCATTCTGGGAATTGAGACAAGTATCGTGCCAGTTTAATTTGAGTTACGACATCAAAGTTATTGCGCTGTTGATAAATATCTGCAAGAAAGGTATTGTGTTTTTCCCCAATTTGTGCAAGTGCGATTAAAGTATTAAGTTGCAGTTGCCTTTTACATAATTGCTGTTTGCAAAAATCATATTCTCCAGGATTTGCTAGAACTTTTTGCAAATAAGCTTTCAGGCGAGACACCATTGCAGAATCGGCTAAATTAGGGAATACCTGACTGGCTTTAGCTAAAGATTCAGCCGTATATGAAGAAACCCAAGGGTCAGATTTTTCTTGTCCGGGGAAAGTGGCAAAACCACCATCAGCTATTTGAAGTTTTTGTAATTTTTCAATTGATTTACTTGCCTGTTGGGTGGGATTAAATTCTGCAAATGCCTGGCCATATTTTTGGGCAATAGTTTGCAGATTGGCAGCAATGATTAATTGACTTGCAGCCGGTTCGGTAAACGGCAAATCATCTTCTTCTAAAACCTGCTTTGCTGGTGCTTTAATTTCCGTTATCAAAGTACTCGCCAACTGAATATCTAAACCTCCGGCATCAGGGAAGGTATTTTTATCAACATTCAGGGGAATCTTCACCTGTTTTTCAGTGACACCAGTTTCAACGACTTGTTCTGTAATTTCAATTGGCTTAATTTCCAAAGGTACTTCAAAAGCATCTGCGGCTGTATTTAGCCGAGTGGTAAAGCGAACTTTAGCAATTCCTACACTATCCGCCACCATTGGAAAGCGATAAGCATGAGTTACAGATTCAGCTTTGGTTTGCAAAGAAGTAGTTGTGGGGTTTTTGTCAGCAAACTTGACATTACCGCTAAGTTCGCCATTAATTGAGAGATTTCCTGTATTCCCAGTGTTATTAGTTACAGATAAACCAGCAAGGATGCGATCGCCTGGACGGGCAAATTGTGGCAAGATGGCATTAGTTAGCAGTGGCTTTGTGGTGATAAACGTCGCCTCCCCATTGCCGAAACGCAGATTTCCATCAGTGGCAACAGCCATCACCCGCCATGTAGTTAAGTC
This sequence comes from Nostoc sp., assembly GCF_036919815.1. Lineage (GTDB taxonomy): Bacteria > Cyanobacteriota > Cyanobacteriia > Cyanobacteriales > Nostocaceae > Nostoc. The sequence goes on along the minus strand of NZ_JBALCE010000088.1, from coordinate 63,674 downwards.
ATCCGGGAGTTTAAAGGTTATCTGTGCATTCCCATTTCCATCGGTGAGGACAGAACCGTTGTAGTAAGCTAAAGCTTGAAAATCCGTGCGGGTACGAGTATTTGCTGCACCAGTTGAGAAACCACCGCCATAACCCCAACCTTTAGGTTTAGCTACATCTTGTGGTTGTAATGTTACATCCGGCCGATTATCGCTAAAGCGGGTAGATATTAATTGTTCTGCATAAACTGTATCTACTAAATTCGGTGGACGATAACCAGAAAGTTGTAACACCGCCTCATTTACCACCATGACTGTAAACTGTCCTTTGGTGGGGTTTCCTTGATTATCCTTCAATTCCAGTTGTACTGTTTCCTCTGCACCAGGTTCTAATGATGCTTGCATCGGCTTAACTTGCAGTTTTAAATACTTATCTTCTAAGTTAACTTTAAAAGGTGTAAAACCAATCTTCACCAAGTTATCTAAACTAGGTGCATCCACTTGGTTTATGGGTTTACCTTGCCTTACTAAAACAGCTTCGATGGCTGCATTTGGCAGCATTTCTGGCGTAACTTGAAACTGAATTTTTGGTGCGCTTCCCTGAACTTTGGTAATTTGCTGATAAAGAGGTTTGTCTTTAATCACAGCAAAGTACAATTCTGCATCTGGATAGGGAGATTGAATTAGTACAGTAGCGGTTTCTCCAGGTTTGAACTCTTTTTTATCTAATTTAACTTCTAAGACATCTTTTTCTCCCGAACCCCAAAATACTGAATTTCCTCCAGTTGCCCAAATTTGTAAATCTGTGGCACTTAATTCAGATTTTGCATCGCTAAAATTAACTATAATCCGGTATGAACCAGATTCGGGCGCTGTTAAACTTACCGATTGCTGATTGCTAGCAGATGTAATTTCTGCTTGTCCTACTGTTTTATATTCAACTTGATTTTTTGGTGTTCGGCTACCTTCCACCAACTGCGTGACGCTGCTGTATTTAATCTGTTGTAATTCCAGGCGTACCCGTTGACCTGTTATCGGTTTTCCTGTAGGATCAGTAACAATCACTTCAATTGGAAAAGCCTTACCAGCATCAGCAATAAAATTACTTTTTAACCCGATGAGGCGATTACTTGCTAAGGCTGTAAAAGTTTTAGAATTCGCTACAGACAGATTAGAAACATCTGCAACTTGTACATCCACCCGGTAAGTCATCGGATATGGTAAATCATTAGCCACATTCACCGTTTGACTACTTTTACCATTAGCATCTAACTGGGCATTAGTTTGCAACACATCACTAGATATAGTCGGAGTTTCTTCCGGCCATAACCATTGTCTACCAAAAGTAAATTCCTCCCAACCTTTAGGAATAAAATTAGTCTGCTGGCGAGTAATAAAGTATTTTGCTTCTCCACCTTCTACAGGCGCACCAAATAAATAATTACTTGTAGCATTAATATTAACTTTATCGTCAATGAGAGCAAATTCTTTATCTAAGTTGAGTTCGACTTTAAAATTAGGTGGCTTAAACTCAGCTACGCGAAATTCTCCAGAAATTTCTTGTCCGTTCTTCCCCTTCGCCTGGATTGTATAGTAGCCTAAGCGTTGAGTAGTTTTAATTGGCAGTTCCAGAGAAAAAGTGCCAAATTGATTTGTAGTTTGCGTACTTAAGTTGGTCTTTTCTCCATCAGGATTTACCAAAGTTAATTGGTAAACAGCATTTTTATCTTGCTGGATTACACCATTTTGTAAATAGTCCGCAAAACCAGTCAACCAAGCTTTTTCGCCTGGTTGATACAACTGTCTATCCGAAAAAACTACCCCGCGTGATTCTGGCTTACCATTTTGCCAACCCGCATCAATTCCATATCCATAAACGCCGCTATATTCTTCTGTTCTAGCGAATGCCCAATCTTGATTTTCACGGGCGATTACTAATAATTGTGGTGATTTACTAGAACTTTCTTTGCCAGAATAACATTGCGTTAATCCTTCACGAACAATTCTAAACGTTCCATTTTCATCAGTTTTACCCGTTGCACAAGGTACAGGTTCCGGGCGAGATTTTGCCTCTAATTTTGATTGATAAATTTCAACAGTACCATTTTTCACTGGTGAACCATCTGTAAGATGATTGACGCGAATTAAGCCTGACTCAGGAAACCACTGAGTAAATACGCCCAAATTCGTCAATTCAACCAAGCCATAAGTTGTAGGTTCTCGCCACAGTTCCTTACCATTCTCCTGATATTTATTAGTGCGGGCTTGCACTCCATAAGCTAACATTCCCGTAGCAGCACTGATTTTTTCCCGGAGAGGAATAGCAATATCAACTGATTGATTTTTTTTGCCCGATACCTTAAAGCTTTGCCAATCAGAAGGTTTTGGTAATAAATCAGTACTATTATTAAAATAAACTAAATCTGTCGGTTTAACTACTCGATAAGCTGCTTTGTAGTTAGATTCTGGCAGATTTCCCGCACTAATATTTAGCTGTAAATCTTTACCTGTGGGGAAAATATTCAAATCTGATGGTACCCAGATATCCCCAGCTAAATCTCCAGTATCATATTTAAATGTGACAGGTTTACCCAAAGTTTGCCCAAACTTATCTTTGAGATTAGCACCGATAGTAATTGTATAAGTCTTGGCAGGTTCTAGCGCATAAGGATTGATGCCAACAATCTTATCTTCATCATTTATTTGGATAATTCTCGAAATGGCTTTTGGTGCTGGATTAATGCTAATATTTTCTTTAGCTGAATCTGCCAATAAGACATTATTAAATTCTAGCTGCGGACTGCCTTTAAGAAATCTTCCAAAAGTCCCACCTGCATCTGGCTGTCCGTAAAAGTTAATCTTCTGAAATGCTAAAGGCGAATAGGTTGCTAACTTAGTGGCAAATTCTTTTTCTGTAGGTAGATTACCATAAGCAGGAAGGATTCCAGGAGAAAATAGTAGGCGATAAGGCGTTGCTTTTTCGAGATTTTGCTGTGGGATGAGGTTATAAATCCAATTGCGTGCTGAAGGGTCAAATTTTTCTGAAGGGTCTTCTTCATTTTTTAATGGTTTTTCTTCTTTGTTTAATTCGACTTTAAAACCTATACCTTGATTTTTACCTTCGGGAATTAACTGTAAATGTTTTTGTACAGAAGCTAAATCCAATTCTACATTGGAAGTAAACTGTAACTTCTGTTGTAAATCAATTGGTTCAATATCAGCCTTCTCAATGGGATTGACACCGGGTAGATTAGTCAGGTTGATAGATTCGGTATTGAAAGTCCAAGGTAAATCTTTATCTAGGCGATGATTTTTTAAATCGGCTAAACCTGCTTTGAGAGTGATTTGAAATCTTGTCGCTATTGGCAAAGCTTTATCAGCTTCAAATCCCACCATACGCGGTGTTAAAAAGCGAAATTCACCGGGTAAAGGTGGCGAAAGTGCAAATTTTTGTAATAGCTTTTGCTGTTCTGGACTATCAAGACTTTCAACTGGGATTAAAGCTTCTTTAAAACGGATGCGGATTTGGTTAAGAGACTTCGCATCCCCAATGGGACTAATTTGTTCAATCCAATCTGGTAATTTTGGGGGCGTGAGTGAGGAAACTGTTGGTAGTTGTTCTTTAGCTGAGTTGATACCAAAAAAATTACATCCTGCCATCGCTAGCATAAATGTAAAGAGAAGAATAAACTGTATTTTTCTTTTGTGCCTTGAGGAATGTCTAATTGTTTTTAACGTAGACGCTTCGGCTTGCCGCAGGCTACCGCGTTCGCGTTGGCGAAGCCTCTCGGAGAGAAGCATCCCGAAGGGAAGGACGCGAAGGACTCGATAGGTAATCTTATGGTGGAAACGCAGTAAAACTCTGATAATCATCTTTTTAGTAATTCAAAATTAAAAATTCGTAAATTATAGCGAACAAAACTTTGCATTACTTTATTAAGTGGGCAATGCCAAGACTAATAAAGTACACCAAATGACTAGTTATTTGTACTCAAACTTTGGATTTAACTATGTTTATTTACATTGATAACTAACTCAGTGTGATTGTTCCAAAAAATAACTACAATTCTTAACTATAAAGAAGTATTTAAACTTCGCAAACATTAATTTATATCTGCTAAGTTAATAAAAATCAATTATTAAGGATTTGACATATTTACTGATGTAGATATAAGTAAGTCGAAGGGAAAATTAAGGTAAGTTTTCTTAGACAGGGGATTCCCTGATGAAACTAATTTCACGATCGCTACTCAAAATTAAGCACAGTAAAATTATCCTAGCTGTGCTGCTAATCTGCCTGATTGTACGCCTACTACCTTATTTTGCGCCCATTCGTGCCGCAGACATTGCCCAAAATCAGTTGGCAATGCAATTTAGCGATCGCAATGGTTTACCATTAGGAATACTACTCACCCGTGACCAAGAGCATACATCAGTAGTACCATTAAATCAGGTTTCGCCCCAGTTTATCCATGCCATTTTAGCCGCCGAAGATGGCAGCTTTTACCATCACGGGGCGTTGGATATGAAAGCTGTTATCCGCGCCAGCAAAGAAGCTATCCACGCGAAACGAATTATTTCCGGCGCTTCCACGATTACGATGCAATTGGCGCGGATGTTAGATCCCGTCCCCCGCAGCTTCTCTGGTAAACTGAGTGAGATTTGCCTATCTTGGCGGTTAGCAGCAGGGATGAATAAAGATGAAATCCTGGCTGCATATATCAATCGGCTGCCGATGGGTGGCAATATATATGGTGTAGAAGCAGCCGCGCGGACTTATTTTTCCATCCCAGCTAGTGAGTTGAATCTTGCCCAAGCTAGTTTGTTGGCTGCTATTCCCAATAATCCCACATACTTTAACCCTTATGAGCATTGGGAACGGCTGAAGCAGCGACAAAAATACGTCCTCAATCGTATGGTACTAGAAAAGTATATTAGTGGTGCGAACGCAGCCCGAACACACACCGAAAAAGTTATGTTTCAGTCTCGCCAGCGAGGAATTATCGCCGCACCACACTTTTTATTTTGGTTAGCCAATCAGTTTGATAAGACGCAAACAGAACAAAATTCCCCCATTCGCACCACTATAAATCGTCCTTTGCAGCAGTTTGTCGAAGCACAGGTACAGCAGGTAATTTCTTCAGTAGCCGCGAACAATGTCCATGATGCAGCTGCGTTGGTGATTGACAACCGGACTGGTGAAGTTTTGGCTTATGTCGGTTCGCCTGATTATTTTAATGAAGTCAAACTGGGACGTAATGATGGACTACAGGCGCTACGTCAACCAGGATCTACCCTCAAGCCTTTTATATATGAATTAGCTTTAGAAAAAGGTTTAATTCACCCAAATACTATATTAGCAGATGTACCCGCCCATTATGCAATTCCCGGGGCAAAACTTTACAGCCCCACAGATTATACCGAACGTTTTCTTGGCCCAGTGCGGGTGCGAATCGCCTTAGCAAATTCCCTAAATGTACCCGCAGTGCGGGTGTTAGAAAAAGTAGGTGTGGAAACTTTCTTAGAACGTCTGCATCAACTGGGATTTGAACACCTGAATCAAGCCGCAGAACATTATGGTTTAGGTTTGACTCTAGGTAGTGGCGAAGTCAGTCTCTGGGAATTAGCCCATGCCTACCTGACTATAGCACGAGAAGGAGATGCGATCCCTTTAGTAAGCACATTTTCCAATTCCCCACTCCCCAGTAGAGACGCGATTAATCGCGTCTCTGCCGACTCCCCACTGCCTAAACACACGATATGGCAACTAATCACGAACATACTCAGCGATCGCCATGCTCGTGCAACAGCATTTGGTGTAGACTCAGTGTTAAATTTACCCTTTCCTTCTGCTGTTAAAACTGGCACTTCTTCCAATTTTCGTGATACTTGGACAGTTGGCTTCACCACAGATTACACCGTTGCTACTTGGGTAGGCAATTTCAACGGTGAACCGATGCGACAAGTTTCAGGTGTGACAGGGGCTGCACCCTTATGGAATCGAATTATGTTACATCTGCACGAACATCAGGAACCAGCAGGTTTTCCGCCTCCAAAAGGTTTAGTGCAATTACCTGTTTGTGCAATTTCGGGGTTACGGCCAACACCAGATTGTACCTCAGTGGTGCAAGAATATTTCTATCCTGAAGATAAAAGTAACTACGAAGGTGAAAATCAGTTCAATTTACCACCAGAGTATGATGAATGGTTGGCAAAACAACAGCAATCGAATTTTACTTCTACCAATTTGAGAATTTTATCTCCGCATCATGGCGATTTATTTTTACTCTATCCAGCTGAAGAAGCGAAGCAAAAACTCGAATTTAAGCTAGTCGGAAATAAATCTGCGCCTGTGGAGTGGTGGCTGAATCGTGAAAAGCTAGATACACACTCAGCTAATTCTTTATTTTGGTATTTGCGTCCTGGTAATTGGACTTTGTCAGCGAGAAGCGGGGAAATGAGTGATAAGGTAAGTTTTCAGGTGGAATTGGCTAATCTTAAACCCACGCGTCGGGGATTTTCTATTAGTAATTCTCCGGTAAAGAGGAATCGCCCATAATTAACAGGACTTACGCAAACAATAGCCGAAAAGAATGATTTTCTTCTTAGGGGCAATAGCTTTCTCCTGCAAAGACGCTACCGCGTAGCTTGCTTCCACATCCCTTGCGCGTCCTGTAAGCAAGTAGTACGGGAAGTCTTTGACTACATGAATTACCCCAGATTGCGTGTAGTTTTTCGTAAGTCCTAATGAAATAGTAAGTGGCCGTGAATAAATCAGGACTTAGGCAAATAATAGCTGAAAAGAATGATTTTTAGGTAGGGGCAATACCCTGCGAGAAGCCTTCGTCCACATGAATTGCCCCTACAGCATGTAGTTTTTTGTAAGTCATAGAAATAAAATTCTACACTCAATATCTTCGGCTAAAAAGAAGGATGAAGATAGAGGACTAATGGACTAATGTCTGTAAGCTAACAATAACTTGTATTTGAGTATCGCCACTTTTTACTAAAATATGATCCTAAATTCCAGCTTATGTAAATATACTAACGTAAATTTACTCTGATTTTTATTTTGTGAAAATTTAAATATTAGTGAATATACGAGTTACGTTTCACTTTTATCTCAATAGGATGTAACCAAACATAGTAATTCGACTTGAATAATGATCAGCATACTGAGAGTCAAACCTTTGTCAAGTAAAGCTTTTCTCTTAAAATCTTTTGATTAATAAAAGCGGATTTCTATATATGCCAGTGAAATCTAGGCAAGAGCAATATTAATCAATCAAACCTGCAATTCAGAGATTTTGAGGTCACAATTAGACTTTTTCTGCAAACTATAACCCATTCTGTACACGGGTTTTAGACAACATTGATATACCTATTTAGACAACGTAACAATGAGTCTTTCATATAGTTGCTGATAGTTTAAAGGTGGAAACTAGTGTCGTTTAATTTTGAGTATTTACCCTAATTCGGATGTTATTTAATCCGCGCTAGCCTTTTTAAGCATTAATTTGATTCAGCAGAGATAGCATTTATCTACTTAGTTGATGTCAAGTAACTTTTCTGACTAGTCTATTAGCTGTAATTACCTTTAATCATCCATTTTAACTAAGATTATTGGCAAATAGACTCAACTTATTGCTAGCCCCATACTCTAACAACTAGCAAAAGTTTAAAAAAGCTATCTCTGAATTGACACAAGTTAAACAAAGAAGAATTCAGAATCAATCAATACAGGATTTAGCGCAAAGTGCGGTCTTTTACCCTTGGGAGAAGAGGAGCAACTTTGTAAAAAAGACCCAGCACTCACAATACGGTTCGGTTAAGGTGCATAGGCACTTATTGATCCCCCTTAAAATATTCATAGCCCTCCTTTTTAAGGGGGGTTGGGGGGATCAAGTCTTATCCGAACCGTATGCCACCACTCATTCAAAAGCACCAAATTCAAAATTTGGTGGGGGACTTAAACCCGTTTATTCAGATGCTCTCTACAGAAGCTGCGCGTAGCTTGCTTAAGAGTAGCGCGAACTCCTTCCTAATGCGCCTATCCTCCACTCGTACAGAACTCAGAATGAATTCTAATTCCTGAATTCTGATTGTTAACTCAGCACGGGCTAAACGCCCCGCTATCTTTAACAGCACTCAAAACTCACCACTCTTCATTACCCACATCAAAAGGAAGTTAAAAATGTCAATTTTGTTTCCTCTACAGCCAAAACAGTGGCTCGGACGGATAGTATCTGCGCGGCTAGTTAGCTTGCTCGCCCTGCTTACAACTGTGATGCCCTTTGAGGTTCTTTCCACCCCAGCATTAGCCATCCCACCAGCTGCGTCTGTTGACACCAAGGTTAACGTGCCTAGTACAATGAGCGATCCGCCTTTCAATATTAGCCGTTACTTGAAAGTGCCGCCCAACTTCTCCATCTCCGTTTATGCTCGCATTCCGAATGCCCGCTTTATCGCAGTTGCTCCTAATGGCAATCTTCTAGTGTCGCAGCCCGCTACCGGTAAAGTGCTAATTGTCAGGGCAAATGGCAGCAAAGACCCAATTATTTCTGAGTTCGTGACAGGTCTAAGCAAACCGCACGACATTGTGTTTCACACGATTAACAACATCACATACGTTTATATCTCTGAGAATAATCAAATTAACCGCTTCATCTACAAATATGGAGACATAACCGCGCACAATCGCCAAGTTGTCGTAGCTAACTTACCATACCCCAGCACCTCGGAACTCCAAGGTCATTACGCTCACGAACTGAAAAATATCGCACTCGATACTAACCACAAACTATACGTGTCGATCGCCTCGTCCTGCAATGCCTGCGTGTCAGATACTGTCAGTAACCCACGGCGCGCTGCGATTTACCAGTACAACGCTGATGGAAGCAATCCGCGGCTTTTTGCCCAAGGTTTACGCAATGCAGAAGGGCTGGCATTCGTCCCTGGCACAAATGACCTCTGGGTAGACGTTAATAATCGAGACAATATCGCCTATCCTTTCAAGGATGCTACTAACAACTACGGTAAGGTTATCCCCTCCTACGTGGACAACCACCCGCCAGAGGAGTTCACGCGAGTTCGAGATGGCGGTAACTACGGTTGGCCATTCTGCAACCCCAATCCTGACACCTCAAGTGGCTTCTACTATATGCCCTTCGACCGCGACTATCAGTTCAATGCTGATGGACATGTTAATTGCAATGCGATGGACAAGATTATCAGAGGTATCCCAGCGCATTCGGCTCCCTTGGGACTAACCTTCTTACAAAATACGAAGTTTCCCAGCCTGTACTCAAGTGGGGTACTGGTGGGGCTGCACGGCTCATGGAATCGGCAGCCGAAAAGTGGCTATGCTGGCTATAAAATAGCTTACTTTCCCTGGGACAGTACGACAAAGATCCCAGGAAACCAGATGGATTTAGTTAGCGGCTGGACACTTCCAGTAACGGAAAAATACTGGGGGCGACCCGTGGATATGGCAGTAGATCAGCAGGGCAATTTGTTAATCTCAGATGACTGGAGTGGCACGATCTACAAACTCTCCTACAAGTCGCCACACTGATTTGTCATCGGATGTGGAAAAGGGGGAATGGTTCACAAATGATGTTAGCGAACCACTCCCCAGATAAAATTTATTTCTAGATTTCATCCAATTTCACACAAACTCTGATACATAAGTAGTAATATCATGTCCGCTTGATTACTTATTAAACCTGAAGAACCCCACCCCGCCAAAGCTGTTCTTTGTCTCCCCTCCCGAAGAGCGGGGAGGGGATTAAGGGGTGGGTATAACTAATTACCTGGACATAATATAAGACAAAATTAATTACACAAAATGTAACCTGAAACCCTTATCCCGCCGAAAATTTAACTTTACAAGTAAGGTTGAAGCATCTAGTTGTAGCTGATTTGAATCCAGCAACAAATAGACAAAGGAAAAGAAAATGATTGTAGAGACGTAGCACTGCTACGTCTCTACAAGGGTTCTGGGTAACGCATATTTAATTTCTGGAGATGTCTAATGATCATAGCGATCGCAGACTGCGATCTAATATAGGCTTTGGTAGCAGCGCATAGATGTTCGCCCTCATAACAGATGGGGAAAGTGTCAAAGTCTATATCAACTCAAAATAGGGACTGTGATGCAAAACTCCATCAACCGCCAGCAAACTTTTGCCACAGTGTACTAATCCGATCACAGACTCTCGTAGGTGAGTTCCGCATTTGCCCAGTTGGTTTCTGCCAGAAATTCCCTAAATGTGGTCAGAAGTCCAGGAAATTCCTCTTCTCGTAAACGTTGGACATCGGCTTGATAACCTTCTTTGCGATACCACTGAATCAAATCGAACAGTTCCTTTTGCAGCAATAGTAAGAAAATCCAGGCGGGTGTCTCTTTGTAGACAACTTTCATTCCCTGTGCTTGGGAGAATGCCTCTGCCATCCCAAGAGGAGTCAGCACATCGCCAGCTAATTCAATTTCTTGACCAATATACTTGGTGGGATGTTTGATTACGTAGGCAGCAACACGGCCCATGTCCTTGGTTGTAATTAGATGAAGGGGCAAATCTTGCTGAATAGAAAACGGGAAACTACCTTTGAGAATAGAAGGTCGCGTGTACTTCTTCCAAAACTCCTCCATAAATAAGCAGGCTCGCAACATAGTAGTCGGTAAGCCAGCTTGTTTGAGAATTTTTTCTACTTGGTACTTTTGCTCAATCCGGGGGATTCCTGAATTCCTGTCCGCCCCACCTGCGGAATTGTAGACAAAGTGCTTAATGTCAGCTTGCTTGGTAACTTGTGCAACTCGCCTTGCTCTCTCCACCTCTAGCGGGTCAATTTTAGTGGAGTCCGCAGAAGTAGCGTGGCAGTAAACAGCCGAAATCCCTGCAAATGCTGTTATCAGGGAGGCTTCATCGTCGAGGTTAGCTTTTACCAGTTCAACTTTGGCATCGTTGAGCTTTGCAAGAGTTGGACGATTAAGGTCAATTTCTCTAGTGATGACTCGCAGGTTGGTAACTCCCTGTTCGAGAAATCCCTTGACGACATTTCCACCTGTGCCGCCAGTAACTCCGATGAGTAAGACTTTATCGGTGTTTGACTCTGTGCGATCGCGGAAATTTGACATTCTCTCTTCTACCTGGAGTTCTTTAATTAAATTAAGTTTATACAAAGACAGGAGAAGCAAACAATAAACTTGTACGATCTCTCTGGGGTGACGTAGGCGTAGCCCAACCTAGGCATCGCTTTGTTCTTTCCTAATGCCCAATGCCCAATGCCTAATGCCCAATGACTAATCTAGAATCCTACCGCGCTTTGGCGCTGCAAGTTACCTGTCATGCAGTCAACCAAACAAACGATGCGCGATCGCTCATGCAAAACTCCATCAACCGCCTAGCTCAACAAATTGCTGCTAGTATCGCTTTCATTGGCTTCGATTGTCGTTTAATTGTACTGCCAGAATATTTCCTCACTGGTTTCCCGATGGGAGATTCTCTCGGAGGATGGGCAGAAAAAGCTTGTATAGAAATGGCTGGGGCGGAGTATGAAGCACTTGGTAAAATTGCTCAAAAGCATAAAATCTTTTTAGCTGGTAACGCCTACGAAGTTGACCCCAACTTTCCCGGATTGTACTTTCAAACCTGCTTTATCATTGACCCCTCTGGCTCAATTATTTTGCGATATCGGCGGCTGAATTCCTTGTTTGCCCCCACCCCTCATGATGTTTGGGATAAGTATCTTGACTGCTATGGTTTAGAGGGAGTTTTCCCCGTTGCCAAAACTGCGATCGGTAATTTGGCAGCTTTGGCATCAGAAGAAATTTTGTATCCAGAAGTGGCGCGGTGTCTGGCGATGCGAGGAGCAGAAATTTTTCTGCATTCCACCTCGGAAGTATATAACAAAAACCTTACGCCCAAAGATGCAGCAAAAATCACTCGTGCCGTCGAAAATATGGCATACGTAGTTTCAGCCAATACCGCAGGCATCGCTAATATTGCCATCCCCATTGCTTCGGCTGATGGTGGCTCTAAAATCATTGACCATCGCGGAATCGTTTTAGCAGAGACAGGTGCAGGCGAGAGCATGGCAGCTTTCGCAGAGATTGACCTAGTAGCATTACGCCGCGATCGCCGCCGACCGGGGTTAAATAATTTACTTTCGCGCCAACGGTTTGAGCTATACGCCGAAAGTTATCGCCAGTCACACTTTTACCCTGCTAATACTATGCTGGAAACAGAAGTAGACCGCAAACACTTCCTCCAAACGCAGCAAGCCACCATTGAGCGGTTAGCCAAATTGGGGATAATTTGAATTTGGGCATGGGGCATTGGGAGTAATAACAAATGACTAATGACAAATGACTAATGACAAAACCAATAGAAGTCCGCAATCCCCGAACTGGCAAATTTGACTACGTAATTATCCCGCCGCCCTCAAAGCTGCTGGTACAACAATGTAAGCGCACACGCCGGGCGCAAGTTCGCTGGCAGCAGTTGGGTTTAGAGGGGAGAATTGAAGCCTTACAGCAGTGGAAACAAGCGATATTATCTGGACGCGATCGCTTAACGGAGGCTTTGGTAAATGATACAGGAAGATTGTCAGTCTCAGTATTAGAAATAGACTCCTTCTTCTCTAGCATTGATCGCTGGTGTCGGTTAGCGCCGGAGTTGCTGCAAGAATCTGCAAAAAATACAGCTATTCCGTTTATCGCCTTGCAACAAACATCCGTTCCTTATCCCCTAGTTGGGATAATTAGCCCGTGGAATTTTCCCCTGTTGCTGTCTACCATTGATACCATTCCGGCATTATTAGCGGGTTGTGCGGTGATTGTCAAACCCAGTGAAATTGCTCCCCGCTTCGTAGCACCAATGATTACAGCCCTCAACGCCGTTCCTAAACTCCACGATGTATTAACTTTTGTTGAAGGAGCAGGCGCAACCGGATCTCTTTTGATTGAAAATGTAGATTTGGTATGTTTTACAGGCAGTGTAGCCACAGGGCGAAAAGTAGCAGAAGCGGCTGCTAAACGGTTTATTCCAGCTTTTTTAGAATTAGGCGGAAAAGATCCGGCGATCGTCTTAGAATCAGCCAATTTAGAATTAGCAACCTCAGCAATATTGTGGGGTTCGGTCGTTAACACCGGACAGTCATGCCTCTCAATTGAGCGAATTTACGTTGCAGAATCCATATTTGAAAAGTTTTACCATCAATTAGTAGCCAAAGCACATCGCCTTAGGCTAGCCTACCCGACAATTGAAAGTGGAGAAATTGGCCCGATCATCACCGAAAGACAAGCAGCAATTATTAGCGACCATCTCCAAGATGCAGTCGAAAAGGGAGCAGTAATTCACTGCGGCGGTGTAATTGAAGACTTAGGTGGGGGTTGGTGGTGTCGTCCGACAGTTATCACTCAGGTTAACCATTCGATGAAAGTGATGACCGAAGAGACTTTTGGCCCGATTATGCCAGTCATGCCTTTTGCGACAGTAGAAGAAGCAGTCTCTTTAGCGAACGACTCAATTTATGGATTAAGTGCTGCTGTGTTTGCCTCGGAAGCGGAAGCTTTAGAAATTGCCTACCAGATAAATGCAGGTGCTATCAGTATCAACGATGCTGGACTCACCGCTATGATACATGAGGGAGAAAAAAATGCCTTTAAATTCTCTGGTCTGGGAGGGTCACGCATGGGTGCAGCAGCGCTGAAACGGTTCATGCGAAAAAAAGCTATTTTGATTAAAACTAACGCTACTAATGACCCTTGGTGGTTTGAGAATGGGGAGTGACCAATGCCATCATCACTCTGTTCAAAATATTTTACTAGAGGCGATCGCCTCTGCCTTTGTTCAGAACACAAGTAGATTCGTTCAGAACACAAGTAGATTCGTTCAGAACACAAGTCTGTTCGTTCAGAACACAAGTAGATTCGTTCAGAACACAAGTCTGTTCGTTCAGAACACAAGTCTATTCGTTCAGAACACAAGTCTGTTCGTTCAGAACACAAGTCTGTTGGTTCAGAACACAAGTCTTTGAGACACTCTAGAAAGTAGGACTTACGCAAACAATAACCGAAACCCTTATTTTCAGGTAGGGGCAATTCATGTAGCTTTAGCTGACCGCAGGGTATTGCCCCTACAGCGTGTACTTTTGCGTAAGTCCTAGTGTGCATTGATGTCACACAAAAAAAGTTCAAACTATTAAGAAAACCTATAGGTCGGTTTCTACAATAGCGTTACACTCTATAACGGACTAAGCCTTTATGTAGATCCTGTAGCGCCTGATGAACCTAGCCGATATCCTCAAAGACTCAAACTACAAACTGTCGCAGTTTACTGTGGCGGAAATTGAGCAGTTAGAGCAGAGCATTACTCTTAAATTACTTAACATCTTGGAGTAGCAATGAAAGCACTTAAAGTCATGGCAACGATTAATGAGCAAGGACAACTAACCTTAGATCATCCTCTCATAACAGATAAAAACAGTCGTGTAGAAGTTATTATTCTAATTTCAGAAGAGGAAATTCTGAATGATCAATCTCAAGCAGAAGTCTTAGCAGATTTCCGCCAAGCTTGGCACGAAGCCATGACTGGGCAAACTATCCCGGTGGCTCAACTTTGGGAAGGGCTTGAAAATGACTGAACAGCCTTTCATTCAAGTTGAAGCTTCGCCAACGTTCAACCGAAATCTACGCGCTCTTGCCAAGAAGTATCGCAGTATTCGGAATGATATACAACCCGTCATCGAACAACTTGAGCAGGGAGAGTTGCTAGGAGATAAAATACCTGGGGTTGGTTATGCGGTCTTCAAGTTAAGAGTCCGAAATAGCGACACTCAAAAAGGTAAAAGCGGTGGCTATCGTCTGATTTACTATGTCAAGACAGCAATGGGAATTATTTTGCTGACTATTTATGCAAAATCTGAACAAGTCGATATTGCCGCAGATGACATTCAGAGCATCATTACAGAATATGAGCAACGCGCGATCAAAGATAAAGAGGATATCTAAACAAGAGCCAGCGAACCTCCTTACAACGTCCAAATCCCAAGCGAAAGGTAGTAAAGCGATGCAAGCAAAACTCCAAGAGCAACTTTCCCCCAATGATGCCGAAGTTATTTTAGGATGCTTACCTGAACGAATTCGCGCTGCTCTAATTGCTCGTGCTACTGAAATTGAATATCCAATCGAAGCAGTTATTGAGATGGCAATTGCAAGTTTTCTCGATACAGAGGCGTTAGGTTTTGCAGATTGCAAGCCAGGGCGTGGACAATAAAACCGTCAACTGGCGATCGCAGGCGGCGGAACTGGCGAAAGATATTGGTGTGGATAAAAGAGGTTACTTGCAGCAGATCAACCGGAACATTAGAAGCTGAGGATAAACGCGATCGCTTGGAAGAAAAACGGAATTCGTTATGCTTGACGTCAAGTTATAATTTATGCTCTCACGACTGAAGTCTCAGCAGTGGGATGAATACAGAAGCCCAATTTTTCGCAGACTCTTTGCTATTGGAGAATTTTCAGTCAGGATTTCGGCACTAATTAACGTGAGTTCGACGGATAGGAAAGGCCAAAAAGGTTGCTAGATATGAATTTGCTCAACTGGGCAGACCATAAGGCGATCGCTAGCCGCGCAAGCCCTCTCAATTTTTGGCGGTTACAGCGATGTCATGGCAGCCCGTAGTACTGGTTTTGCCAGTTTATCTTCTAAAGAATTTACGCCAGCGATGATTAAAGCCATCTTTGATACCTTCCCCACTCCCCACTCATAATATGCGAACATAATTAAGTTGTAGCTGACTACCTGCACAGAGGTTTAAAATGAAGACTGGCATTTGCTGTCACAGACTTAAAAGTTCCAGGCATTGTAATAAAAGACTCTGGTTGTACAGCGAAAACTTTTCCCGATTACTTTACTCGATTTTTCCAGATGTTAGAACAATAAAAGGTGAATTGCAATGACTTCAAATATTCGAGAAGCAATGCCTGTACTTGCCCGTCATCAAGGAGATTGGGTAGGAACTTATACATTAATTGATACAGCAGGAAAAATACTCGATAAGCATGAGTCTCACTTAACTTGTCAATTTCCAGAAAATGACTCTCATCCCTACCACCAAATCAATCGCTACAAGTGGTCTGATGGTAAACAAGAGGAGCATGAATTTCCCGGAACCTATAAAGATAATAAGCTCTGGTTTGACACCGATCGCATTCAAGGAAAAGCTTGGGAAGTCGATGATTCAGTTGTTATTTTGTGGTTTGGTTATAAGACAAACCCAGAAATGAGCTTATATGAAATGATCTACATTAGTCCTGACAATAACAATCGTGCCCGCACTTGGCATTGGTTTAAGAATAATCAAATCTTTCAACGCACCCTAATTCAAGAAGAACGGCTAAGATAGTAATTTCTCCCGTCAGCAAGCAGGGAAACAAGATTTCTGCTCCCTCTCCTTAATAAGGAGAGGGTTGGGGTGAGGTTTAAAGAGCCTTCTACGAAAGTGAAATGCTTCCGGCGGATTCCGTATAACTCAATACAGTTCACTTAAGCATTTATTTCTTCTCTCTGTGTTCTCTGCGCCTCTGCGGTTTGTTAAAAAAATTAACTTTCACAAAGAGTTTTAGCCTTAACCCAAGCATATTGCTGTATAACTCTCAGATCAAATTTAAACTTAGTAAGGTACACGCATGGCCAAAGGTGACAAAATAAACTTTTCTACTCCTAGCGGTTTCCCAGAATTTCTTCCTAGTGAAAAGCGTCTAGAATTATATTTGCTAGATATCATCCGTAGAGTTTTTGAAAGCTATGGATTTACGCCCATCGAAACACCTGCTGTAGAACGTTTAGAAGTTCTGCAAGCTAAAGGGAATCAAGGCGATAATATCATCTATGGCATTGAGCCCATCCTGCCACCAAATCGACAAGCCGAGAGGGACAAATCGGGTGAAACTGGTTCGGAAGCAAGAGCTTTGAAGTTTGATCAAACAGTTCCTTTGGCGGCTTATATTGCCCGTCACCTGAATGAGTTAACCTTTCCCTTTGCTCGCTATCAAATGGATGTGGTTTTTCGGGGAGAACGGGCAAAAGATGGGCGTTTTCGTCAGTTTCGTCAGTGTGATATTGATGTAGTCGCTCGTCGTGAACTCAGCTTGCTCTATGATGCTCAAATGCCTGCAATTATCACTGAGATATTTGAAGCAATTAATATTGGTGATTTTCTAATTCGCATCAATAATCGCAAAGTTCTGACTGGGTTCTTTAAGTCAGTGGGAATTGCTGAAAACAAAATTAAATCCTGTATTGGCATCGTTGATACTTTAGAAAAAGTTGGTGAAAATAAGGTAAAACAAGATTTAGAAAAAGAGGGTATTTTAGCAGAACAATCCCAAAATATTATTGATTTTATTAAAATTGATGGATCAGTTGATGAAGTATTAGATAAGCTCAATCACCTCACAGAAAATCTATCAGAAACTGAGCAATTGAGCCTGGGAGTTGCCGAATTAGAAACGGTAATTGCAGGCGTGCGTAATCTCGGAGTTGCCGAAAATCGTTTCTGTATTGATTTATCCATTGCCCGTGGTCTTGATTACTATACTGGCACAGTTTACGAAACAACCTTATTAGGACATGAAGCCTTAGGTAGTATTTGTTCTGGCGGTAGATATGAAGAATTAGTCGGAGTGTTTTTGGGCGAAAAGATGCCTGGTGTAGGCATTTCTATCGGTTTAACTCGCTTAATTAGTCGTTTACTAAAAGCTGGGATTCTTAGTACCTTAGCTACTACACCAGCCCAGGTGATGGTAGTAAATATGCAAGATGATTTAATGCCAACTTATTTAAAAGTTTCTCAACATCTGCGTCAGGCTGGAATTAATGTTATAACTAACTTTGATAAGCGCCCTTTGGGTAAACAATTTCAACTAGCTGACAAACAAGGAATTCAATTTTGTGTAATTATTGGTTCTGAGGAAGCAGCAACACAAAAGTCCTCACTCAAAGATTTAAAAACAGGTGAGCAAGTAGAAGTGTTACTGGTAGATTTGGCTGAGGAAGTTAAAACAAGGCTTGGCTAATAAACTAGGACTTACGCAAAATATCTCTCAAACTCTGATTTCTCCGTGTCACGCCAGTTGCTACAAACTCCTCCACCCCCCTTCGGGTTCGGCAGTTCCTCATGGGGGAAACCCCCAAGACCGGACTGCCTCACCGCAATGCACTGGCTTCTCTGCACCTCTGCGGTAGCCTGCGGCAAGCCGAAGCGTCTACCTTATTCCGTAACTCGTGCGTAAGTCCTATAAACTACGAAAGTTCTAAGCAAAAATATATGACAATTCTCAACGCTCGTAATTTATCCTTACAAGAAGTTCAGCGTTTGTTTGGCTTTCAAGAACAATATAGTGACTCATTTTCTAACTACTTATCTTTGAAACCTTTCACGGAAGCAGAACAGCAGGAACTTCTGCAAATTAGAAATGACTTTGATAGATATCTTACAGCAGGCAAAGTTTCTGAAGGTCAGGTAAAGTTTCTTGTAGTTGCCCCTTTACTAAGATTAGCCGGTTTTTATCGCTATCCTATCGAGATTGTTTTAGAGGAGAATATTGCTGATATTGAAGTTGAAGATGAAGATATCAAAATTAAAGGAAGATTTGATATTTTAGCTGTTAGTAAAGCTCAACATACAAAACCTCAAACATATTTTTGGGTATTGCTAATTGAATCTAAAAATAGTCAGATTGATATATCCACAGGTTTACCTCAGCTACTCACATACGCTTATAAAAATTTAGATAATCAAAAATCAGTTTGGGGATTAACAACTAATGGTAGAAGTTATCAGTTTGTCTATATCGAACAAGGAAATCCCCCGATTTATTACCTGTTGCCAGAATTAAATTTAATGGAAAGAGAGCGTTCAAGTCAGTTATTACAGGCTCTAAAAGCAATTTGTCAGCTTTAAATGCTTTGCTTCCCTGGCAATGACTCAGGACTTACGCAAACAATAGCCGAAACCGTGATTTTCTTCTTAGGGGCAATTCATGTAGCTTTAGCTTTCCTACGGAACGCTACGCGAACCCGCAGGGTATTGCCCCTAAGAACGTATTTGTATCATTATTAAAGTGAAACGGTATTACCTAAAGCGACAGGATTGATCTATAGTCGGAGTCTCTTCTAGTTGCACCATTATTAGAACAGCTGGCGCATCGCCTACTGTTCCAGATAAGTGACCTTTATGACCTTGAGTGTCTGCTTTTGTACCCTGGTCTTCTCCAAATGAAATTTCGCCAGAACCCATCTCGACTCGCACTCCGTCCATAGTCTCCACAAACCAGCGTCCCGATACCGGGATGATCCATTGGGGCTTTGGGTTCTCATGCCAGTTGCCAACCCAACCCACGGGTAGCACAGTAAAGGTGATTGTAGCACCAGACTGCTTCAATTTAGAAAGCCACTGCGGCGAGGTATCTGGAGCTATGCCTTTCTCGATGAAGTCCTCAATTTGACAACGGGACTGGTGACTTATACCGTCGTGGTCAGTCCAGACGTGCCAGTAGTCAATTGTTGGTTTGTGTGATGAGTTATTCTGCATAAAAATGGCTCTTTTTTATTGTGCTAGTAATTGTTACTAATTAACCACAACGGTATAATTGCGTTGTTCCCATTTACTGGTTTCAATCCAAAAAAAGGTAAAGCTGATTGGCTGTTGCTGCTGATCACAAACAGAGATATCGACAAAATTCACTCCTAACTTTGTGGAAGTAGAAGGCGTATCTTTCACGGTTTGCCAATTATCATCTGACCAGTGCAATTCAAAAGATGCTAAAGCGTGAATTTGCAATGTGTAACCTTTTTTAACTTGGCTGATTTGTCGATTGAACTTCCAAATTTCCAATAATTTACACTCTTGTCTTGCGCCCAGATATCGATTTGCCACCTCTGGAATAAAATCAAACACCTGACCGTCATTATTTGACCGTAGCAGCTTGATATACTCTGCGTGCGCCCACATTAAAGGCATAGCAGAACCTGTTGGTTTTCCTAAATACATATGGATTTCAGGTGTATCTGCTTCATCCCAAACCTGTTCTGCGAGCAAACAAGTGTCTGAAGCAAATCCTTCCATCGCTTTGATATATGTTTTGACATCGCCGCCAGCAGCTAGTTCATAATGTCCTCGTTCTCCTGTCAAAAGAGGCCAAGCACGTCCTTGTCCCCAACTGATATAAGGACTGCCATCTTCTTGCTGACCATAGCCGTCGTGGTTGTAACGATGCCAACAAGAACCAACGGGTGTATCTACTTTCAAGACTGCATCAATTACTTTGACAGAATCAACGATAATTGGGTCATCTGGTTTACGAATTCCATAGCGTACTAATTGCAGAAATCCGCCATCAACAATTTCCTTTGCCGGAAATTCTGCCGGTTCACCAGGAGGTTGACTGCTGATAAAAAGAGTTCCTTGGTTAGGATTTTCGTTGGGTTGAGGATTATTAATATCTGAAGGAGTAATTCGGATATAATGCCGTTTGATGCCAGGAACTAAAGTTCCTTCAGTAGTAACTGTCCAAGCTTCGATGTGAGATTCTAAAAAGTCAGCGTACTCTTCTATAAACTTTGCTGTTGCTTCATCCTCACGTTCACGAACAAATTGAGCAGCACAAATTAAGGCGGCAATATTGGATGCTAGTGTTGATGGTGAATAACCGCTATTTTCTTCCCAGCGTTCTTGTTGAGTCGCAGGTCCCTGACGAATTAAATAACCCGCCGCCCGCAGAACCATCGGATAGACATCGAAGTTTAAGCAAGTTTTCTGCTGGTGCAATAACCACGCTAATAAAATGGGAAATGCCACCTCATCAAGCTGGATACCTGTCCAGTAAGGTTTACCATCAACCCAGAAGTTTTGGGGAAAACCGCCATCTTGTTGCTGACTAGTGGCAAGATAAATTAGCGATCGCACTGCTGTCGCTGTTTCCCCAGCTGCCACTAAACCTGATACACTGCTAACCATATCCCGCGTCCAGACAAGGTGATATCCTCCTTGGTCTTGGTCGTCTTTGGCTTCACCCCAAGGGATAGCCAGAGATGCAATTAACGCACCCGGATAAATTTTGTCTTCATGTGCTAACAACAAGCTAATGCTGTTGTGATACAACTTACCCTGATCGTAAGAAACATTTTCTAATGGTTTGATGCCATCGCGCGATCGCTTCCACTGTTCCTTGTATAGCTGCTTCTGCTGTTCAAAAGGAATATTTAGCGACTGAAAAAGCGTGGAAATTGCATTGTGCAGATTTGTACCAAACGCCAGTCCTAAAGTAAACTCTTTAGTGCTATCTAAATTTAGTTTTCCAGTCAGAGCAATGTTGCCATCCACAGCACTATCAAACTCCCAATCCATCTGAAAATTATCAGCTAAGTCTGTCCAGCCATCACTTTCACCAACGTAACCACAAGAAAGATGGGTAAAGGGAACTGTTGCACCCATCGCTAGCCATGTTCCTTGTTTCTGCGCCGTTAAAATGTGATGTCCAGCAACTTCTATGACGTAACCATTATTACCTCTGCCGCTAACTTCCAGATGTGGCGCACACAAGGCGTATAGCTGGAGTTGGGAGACAAACTCGGACTCTCCTGTTAATTTTGTGTGTTGTAAAATACAGGATAAATGTGGGTCGGCAATCACTTCTTTGATTACGGCATAACGCCCTTGTGGATCGGAATTAGTGATGCGGTATCCTAAACCATGAGTCCACATCGGTTCAATTTTTGATTCGAGATGGCGTTTTTCTTCGTGAAAAAAGCTTTTCCCGTCAGAAATTAGATACTGTAAATCCCGAATTTGGGGTTTATCTACTGTGGGATGGTAAACCTCAGTGACAACACCGTTCCAGATAGTAAACCAAATGTTACTGGAGGTAGAGTAAGCTGTTCCGACTCCATCTTTATTCGCCTGAGTCCATCGAGGTTCGATACCCGGTGAGCCAAAAGCCTGTCCTTGACCAAGAATTTTTACCATGATTTATTGTGCCGATCAGCTTTAAGTTTTTTTTAAAAATGCTGTATCTGATATTTATCTGATTTAAAAATTTATTGAGCAGGTTGAGAATATCTGCGAGCAGCAGTTAAAGATTTGGCTTCAATAAAAATTTGTTTTATTTCAGGATGTTTTTGGCGGATTTTTACTTCTAAACTTTCTACGGTTAATGCTATTTCCTCGCCTGTGAGATTTGGAGAAAATTGAATTTCTAAGTTGAGTAATACTTCCTGTGGAGCAAGCTGCATTGTTAGCACCCGGATAACTTCTTTGACTCCTGGTTCTGTTTTTTACAAAGAGCGGATATTAGCTATAGTTTGAGGATCGGCACTTTCACCAACTAATAATCCTTTACTTTCTCTCGCTAGTACCACTGCTACTATAGCTAAAATAATGCCAATAATCATTGAGGCAATGCCATCAAAATAAACATTATTAAATAAATGTCCTAAGAAGATTCCGATAAAGGCAACGATTAAACCTAAAATTGCCGCAGTATCCTCACATAATATTGTAATTACTGTGGGATCTTTACTATTTCTGATTGCTTGCCAAAAATTTTGTTTACCCTTGGTTGGCAAAAACTCTCTTAAAGCTACAATCCAAGAAAAACCCTCCAATAATATTGCTATAGCTAACACAATATAATTCCATTTTGGGTCTTCTAAAGGACTGGGATTAATTAAATGAATGATTCCTTGGTAAATTGACATACCGCCGCCAATGGCAAAGACCAGGAGAGCAACGATGAAAGTCCAGAAGTAAAGTTCTTGACCATAACCAAAGGGATGGCTAGCATCTGCTGGCTTTTGGCTCCTGCGAATTCCCAGCACAAGTACCAGTTGATCGACAGTATCTACAACTGAATGAATCCCTTCAGACATCATGGCAGAACTGCCAGTAAAAGAGGCGGTGATAAATTTAGTAATAGCGATCGCTAAGTTAGCACCCATCGCCGCAAATATAGCTTTATTAGATGAATCAGATGCCATAAAAGTAAATCATAATTATGTATAAACTTCTAATTCACCATCGAGATGGGTAACTTCCCATTGGGTTTGTTCGCGATCGCGCCAAAAGCGCAATCCAACCGTAGCGTTTCCTACACTTAGATTTGTCAGTTCCAAATCTGACAACCACTTTGGTAGTGAAGGTTGTACCTTTAACTTTCGCTGTGGTGCATCAGCTTCAAGTCCTAAAATGGTGCGAATCAGTAAAAGAATCGAGCCAGCAGCCCAAGCTTGGGGAATATTGGCATCTGGATAAGGTACAGGAAAGTTATTTTCTTGGCGTTCAATTCCCGCAAATAATTCTGGCATCCGGCCAGATTGAAAATAACTAGCAGCAGCAAAAATCCCCTCAGCGATGCGGTTTGCTTCTTCGTGATAGCCATACTTTTTTAATCCAGCCGCAATGATGGAGTTATCATGAGGCCAAACACTACCCCGTTGATAACTAATCGGGTTATAAGCTGGATTTTGGGCTGAAAGAGTCCGCACACCCCAACCACACCACATATCTGGTTGAAAAAGTCGGTTAACAACCTTTTTTGCTCGTTCCTCTGGGACGATACCAGACCAGAGTAGATGCCCAGGATTTGAGGTAATTGATTGAATTTGCTGCTTTTTATCGTCTAATCCTAAACAGTAAAAGCCTTCTGATTCCATCCAAAAGCGATCGTTAAATCGTTGATAAAGTGATTCTGCTTTTTGACGCAGCTTTTTCGCTTGTTCTTTTTCCCCCCAGACTTCATAAATTAAAGCTGCCCTTAGCCAAGCATCATAAACGTAGCCTTGCACTTCACACAAAGCGATTGGCGGCTCAACTAACTGACCATTTGGGTAAACTATTGAATCACCCGAATCTTTCCAAGCTTGATTCCGTAATCCTTTTGACGAACGAGTTAAATACTCAACAAAGCCATCACCGTCAAAGTCGCCGTATTTGTCAATCCAACTTAGCGCCTTTTCCAGTGGCGCTCGACACTCATCAAGCATACTGAGATCGGCGTTCCAGTTATAGGCTTCAGCTAGAGTCACAATCCAAAGGATGGTAGTATCTACTGTTCCGTAGTAGGGTTTGTATGGAAGTAGATTTAGTGTAGTTAACTCATCGCGCCGTAGTTCATGTAGTATTTTGCCCGGTTGGGCATCGTGCCAATCATCCAACTCAGTTGCCTGGAGTTGAGCCAGTTTCAGTAACGTGCCACGGGCAAATTCATGATAGACTGCGATCGCTTGCAAGCTAGCAATTATTGAGTCGCGCCCAAAAACGGCGACAAACCAGGGAATACCAGCAGCAGGCATCCAAAATTGATGCCCATTGTCATATACCTCAATCCGCAGCGCTCCCATATCGACGAGCGCTTGCTGATAGTATTCGGCAATTTCAGCATTAGACGATTGCAACTTTGTCGCATTAGTCAGAAACTCATCCCTGACTTTTGCGGCTTTTGTATTGTAAGGCACAGCGCAGGTGTCTTGAGGTTTGAAGACATTTCCATCAGCTAAGGCTGTAAAGTTGATACAAGTATGCCATGTCTTGCCAGGAGCGATCGCCACATCAAACATTAAACGACCATTGGCATAGCGTGGCTGAGAACTAGCACAAACTGGTTCAATCACAATACCTCGGAAAAAAGAGCCGTTCCGATATTCAGTCGTGAGTAGACCATTTTCCCATTTGGTTTCTGTTTCACCTCGCGTCAATATTTGCTGTGATTTGACATCAAAAATGTCCGCAAAATCCGAGCGCACAGCTAGCATTAATTGAAATTTAACAACTTCATTATGATAGTTACTTATATCAATATCTTCATGCATCCCTTCCACAATGTCGCGCCGAACAGTTACAAGCAAACTACCCGCAGCTAAAGAGCTGTTGATAGTAGGAAGTTGCGGGTTGGTGAATTGGTAAAGCGCATTATGATGGGTGATATTGCTAGAGGCTAGCAGCGAAAGTCGGTAGCGATTGAGAGAAATTTCGTAGTAAGAAATTAGGCGTGTGTCCCAAACAAAAAAACCTTGAGGTAAATTTTCGTCGATGGAACCATCACTAGCTGTTACTAGAAAAGAGGAACCATCGTTGATGGTTATCAAACCAGGATTGACAGTAACTTTTGTCGGCATTGTCAATTAACCATTTTCTGTAAAACCTGGATATAAGGTCATACCACCGTCTACAAACAGAGTTGTACCGGTGACATAATCGGAGTCATCAGAAGCCAACCAAACTGCTGCTTTGGCGATGTCTTCCACATCTCCCACACGTTTGGCTGGAATTAGTTTTAGTAACTTCGCTTCTGCTTCTGGAGTATCCCAAGCTGATTTATTGATTGGAGTTTTGATTGCACCAGGGGCAATACTATTAACGCGAATTTTGTGGGGTGCAAGTTCTTGGGCAATACTTTGCATCATCATATTTATACCGCCCTTACTCGCGGCATAATTAACATGACCTGCCCAAGGAATTACCTGATGCACTGAACTTATACAAATAATCTTACCTGCGGCAGATGAAATATCGGGCTGTACGCCTCGGCGCAAGAATTCTTTTGCAGCTTCCCTAGCACATAAGAATTGTCCTGTCAGGTTTACCCCAATGACTGTATTCCATTGGTCAATGGTCATATCTACAAAGGGTGAATCTTTTTGCAGACCCGCGTTGTTTATTAAAATGTCAAGAGTGCCGAATTGCTGGAGTGTCTGGCTGAACATCGCCTTTATTTCGTCTTCTTTGCTGACATCAGCTTGAATGGCAAATGCTTCACCATTAGCGGCTTTGATATCATCAACAAGTTTTTGGGCTTCTTCGGCTTCAGAATGATAGTTGACAGCTACTGCTGCACCTGATAAAGCTAAATAGCGAGCGATCGCTTCACCAATGCCAGAACTAGCACCCGTCACAAGTGCTTTTTGACCTTTGAGTAGGTAAGGGGAATAGCTCATAATGCTCTCGATATTTTTAAAACTTGCATTTGGATAAGATTTTTGCTTTCTGGGCGTACTATTACCTTGGGAATTTAGATTGTCATAATCGGTAAATTATAGATTCAAGAAGAAAAACTTTTTCTTTCTGATTTTAAGAAATACTGAGGATTTTTCTAATCTATCTAGAGAAAGATAAACAGTATATTCTTTTACTGCGTAATATTTTATTTCAATTATTTGTCATTTCTGTTACCAGAGGATGTCTTTATTTTTTAAGATTTGTAAAATTTTAATTTTCCAGCTAATATCAATCTCAAGAAAGATTTATGGTATATTCAGACTTGGGTTATTAGTTAAGGTAAAATTTTTAGTTAATCAATCTAAATGACTTAAATAAGAAAAGCATATAAGAACATTAAGGTATTTTATCCGCATTTAAAGCCGAGGCAATTTATGAATTGTATGATGTCTGTCTGCCCTTAATTGGAAGTACAGAGGCTGTGGAAGATGCCTAATGAAACGTATGTACAGGTAGAAAGAATTCGAGCTATTGGATTAACTGTGACAAACTGCGATAGCTCTTTGGATTTCTATAAAGAAGCGCTTGGTTTTGAACTAGTTTCCGACATCACTGTTGAAGGACAGGATTACAGCGATCTACAAGATGTGGCTGAGGCAAAAATTCGCATTATCACTTTACGACTAGGTGATGAACTTATTGAGTTGATGGAGTATCTTAACATTCAGGGTAAACCCATTCCCAGCGATTCACAAAGTAATGACCTGTGGTTTCAACATCTGGCGATTGTGGTGAGTGATATGGATCGCGCCTATGCTCACTTGTGTTCATTTCCCATTGAAGCAATTTCAGTTGCGCCCCAGACAATGCCACCTGATAATGAAGCATCTGCTGGTGTCCGTGCCTTCAAATTTAAAGACCCTGATGGTCATGATTTAGAGTTAATTTCGTTTCCGCCTGATAAAGGAAAAGATAAATGGCATCAAAACAGTCATCGCTTATTTTTGGGAATTGATCATAGTGCAATTGCAGTTTCTAACACCGAGCAAAGTCTAAACTTTTATTGCGACCTCCTGGGAATGCAAATTGATAGCCGCAGTCTTAATTGGCAGTCAACCCAAACTCGCTTGGATAATTTACCAGGGGCTGAAGTCCGAATTACAGCACTACGAACTGTTCAAGATGGTATGGGAATTGAACTGTTAGACTATATTTTGCCTGGAAAAGGTCGTCCTATACCGAGTGACTGGAAAAGTTGCGATATTGCACACATGCAAATTGAGCTAGTTGTCAATGACATTGAGCAAGCAGTAGAGATACTGCGGCAGAATGGGGTTCAGTTTGTGTCATCGCGGGTTGTACAGTTTACTGATAGTGCAAGTCCTTATCGCCAGGGGTGTTTAGTTAAAGACCCTGATGGACACGCAATATTGCTAATTGCGGAATCCTGAAGTGACTTGACTCTATCAGAAGCCTTTGTATACATTGAATTTTAAACTTTATTTTGATCAGTTATCGGCAAAGGCTTTTGCAATTTGTTTTAACCCACTTTCTAAGACATCCCGTGGAGTTGCAATATTGATCCTCTGAAATCCTTCGCCGCCTTTACCAAAGGTTGAACCATCGCTTAACCATACTTTTGCTTGATTAAGCAAGGTCTCCTTGATCTGATCGTCGCTGCGTCCCATACCCCT
The DNA here is from genome assembly GCF_036919815.1 of Nostoc sp. Taxonomy (GTDB): domain Bacteria; phylum Cyanobacteriota; class Cyanobacteriia; order Cyanobacteriales; family Nostocaceae; genus Nostoc. The sequence continues at coordinate 36,003 of NZ_JBALCE010000088.1, read as the reverse complement.
GAAATCCAACCAGACCAGATAAGTCCCCTCTAAAGGGATAGCTTTTACCTGGGGGAGATGGTCACGAACAAAGGACGCTAAAAATTTAAAATTCTGATAAAGGTAGGAGTTCAAGGCTTCTAGCCAGGGTTCACCATACCGATAAGCCGCAATGGTAGCTTCAATGCCAAAGGTATTTGTCATCATTAATCCTGCTTTGGACAGCTCAGTTTTAAACCTGTCACGCAGCGATGCGTTAGAGATGATTATGTTGGCAAGTCCCAGTCCAGCGAGATTAAATGTTTTACTTGGGCCTGTGCAAGTCACAACGCGGCTGGCAATTTCATCGGAAAGCGTTTCAAGTACGGTGTGTTTATACCCCGGCATGATCAGGTCTGCGTGTATCTCATCAGAAACAACCACAAGGTCATGTTTCAGACAAATTTTTGCAAAACGATTTAGTTCTTCGAGACGCCAGACTCTCCCCACTGGATTGTGAGGACTGCAAAAGATGATCAATCGCGTCTGGTCGTCGATAGAACGTTCCAAATTATCGAAATCGATGGCATATGTGCCGTTTTCGTGTTGAATCAATTGGTTGGTTACTAGTTGCCGACCGTTGTTGATCACCGCATTCATAAAGGGGTAATACACTGGGGGTTGAATAATCACCTTATCCCCAGGATTTGTGAAAGCCTTGACCGCGAAGTTTAATGCCGGAACAACCCCAGGAATGAAGGTAATCCAACTCTGTTTAACCTTCCAAGCAAACCGCCGCCGCATCCAGCTGATCACAGCATCGTAGTAATCGTCAGTTCTGACGCTGTAGCCAAAAATTCCATGTTCTGCGCGTTGTCGGATGGCTTCGCAAACCTCAGGGGGAGCCTCAAAATCCATGTCCGCAACCCACATGGGTATAGTATCTTTAGGCTTAAGGTATCGTTCCCGGGTATCATATTTGAGAGAACGAGTATTGGAACGTAAAATGATTTTGTCAAAATTATAGTTCATTTGAACATAATACCCCTAAAAGTGAAATTGGGGGCTGAAACTATTAATCTCTCGTGGGAAATTTAATTTTTGTCAGTGCTATTAGTGCTTGGGAAATTTCGATTAAACAGTCTTTAGGAAAGTTAATAGTTCCTACTAATTTGGAGGACGCTTTGCGCTTTAGTCGGTTTGAGGTTTTAGCGATTACGTTGGCACATGGAATAAAGATTGCTGATTTGCCAATTATCCCATTCTTGCCAGTGTTAACGATGATTCAATGTCCAAAAATTAAAGCATCCAGCGAATATGCACCAGGACCTAAAACTGCGATCGCAATCAGCATAACGCAGTACATAAACGCTTTTTCCCAACTTGGTGGTTCACCTTTTCCTAAAGGGCCTTGATACTGGTCTTCAGGAATTAAGTAGGGATCTTGGGCTACAAAAGGTTTACTTCCAGAGACATCTAAATATATCGCATAAATCATTGAGCCGAGAATGGGCAATGTTGCTAAGAATGTTAGGAATCCCACAATCAGAAAAATTCCGCCACCTAACATAGACGCAGCTGATAAAAAGCAAAGAGAGATAGGCATTTTTAGAGACTCAGCCCAGCGTCGAAGATGCGTTATCTTGGGATAGCCGTGTAGTAGAAATAACCCACCAAGGCTAACTCTTAATAGTAAAAGTGCCAATCCTGGGAGTCCGTCAGGATAGACACCAGAGAGTGAACTTAACAAGTGTAGTCCTAGCTGTGGGAAATTAAATTCAGCTAGAAAAAAGGCGATCGCTACACCCAGCCCAAATTGATAAATCATAGTTGTACACCACGGGTATTAAGGTCTATAGCATATAAGGAATGACCGGCTGTGATAAATAGGCGATCGCGTTCCTTTCCACCGAAAGTTAGATTAGTGCTGATCTCTGGCACAAGAATTTTTCCCAACTGAGTTCCATCGGGGGCGTATACCTGCACACTGTCTTCAGAACTAGTAAAAATGTTGCCATGTTCATCAACCCGCAGTCCATCCGGTTGTCCTGGATCGATGACACAGAAAACACGGCCATTCTTCAGATAGCGATTGTCCCCAACCTCGTAGACGCGAATATGATGAGGTCCGCCAGGAATATTAAACGCAGCTGTATCCGAGACATACAAAAGGCTTTCATCTGGACTGAAAGCCAGGCCATTCGGGCGCACCATGTCTGTTACTACCGGATAAATTTCACCACTAGCCGGATCGAAGCGATATACGTAACTTCCCGGTTGTTCCTGTTCGCCGCCGTAACCTTGGTTCGGCTCAGTGATGCCATAGGGCGGATCGGTGAACCAAATTGTGTTGTCACTTTTGACTACCAAATCATTTGGACTGTTAAGGCGTTTGCCTTGGTAGCGATCGACTAAAACCTTCCATTCACCATCATGTTCGCGTCGGATAATCGCACGCAGACCGGAGGAACATCCAACCAGACGACCCTCCAAATCGCGGTAATTACCGCTTTGGTAATCAGATGGATCTCGGAGGACACTGACGTTGTTGGTAGGACTCCAGTGCAACAGGCGGTTGCCGTGAGCATCACTCCACACAATACTGTCATCTTCGTGGAAGTAAACAGCGCCTTCGCTATGGACTGCACCGTTCGCTAGCTCCTGGAGTGAAGCACCTGGGCGTACTAAGGCAGACATGCGATCGTCATAAATCTCAATGGCTTCAGGCATAGGAATATCTTATTATTTAACTTGCTTACTGGCCACAAATAGTCGGTTCAAGTTAATATTAAATTGCTATAAAGGTACACTTACATCTTTTTTCCCAACGGAGTGTATAACTCATAACTTATATGTTTAGGGTTAATTGTTAAGTATAATTCTTCAGGTAATTGGTATAAAGATAATTATTAAATAACTTTTAATTTACCTCAAACCGTTGATATAGATCGTACAAACATCTTACATATATGATGAACATCACTGAGCGCTACGACATCATCATTATCGGTACGGGAGCCGGTGGAGGGACACTGGCTCACCGCCTTGCACCTACAGGTAAAAAAATTCTAGTGCTGGAACGAGGCGACTTTTTGCCCAGAGAAAAAGCTAACTGGAATCCAGAGGAGGTTTATCAAAAACATCGCTACCATACAGATGAGCAATGGTATAACAAGGAAGGCAAAGCTTTTAAGCCTCAGACAGGTTACTGGGTTGGTGGCAATACCAAACTCTACGGTGCAGCCTTAATTCGATTCCGAGAGCGAGATTTTGAAAGGGTAATTCACAAGGGAGGAATTTCTCCAGAATGGCCTTTGAAGTATCAAGATTTTGAGCCGTATTACACACAGGCAGAAAAGCTGTATGATGTGCATGGCAAGGAAGGGGAAGATCCCACAGAACCACCTCGCAGCGAACCATATCCCTATCCGCCAGTCAGTCATGAGCCAGATATGGAATCCCTTGCTGATGGTATCCGCAAACTGGGTTACTACCCATTTCACCTACCACTAGGATTAAAGCTGAATGAAAGCGATCGCAGCAAGAGTCTCTGCATTCGCTGCGATACCTTTGATGGATATCCTTGCCTTGTAGGTGCAAAAGCCGATGCCGATGTTAACGCCATTCGTCCTACCCGCGAAATGTATGCGAATTTCACGCTTTTAACTAATGCCAAAGTCTTGCGGCTGCATACCAATGAGTCGGGGCGAGAGGTTACAAGAGTAGAAACTGAAATTGCTGGGGAAAAACATTGGTTCACAAGCGATATTGTGGTTGTTGCCTGTGGTTCTGTCAACTCAGCTGCTTTGCTATTACGGTCTGCTAACGATCAGCATCCCAACGGATTAGCAAACAGTTCCGATCAGGTGGGGCGGAATTTCATGAAGCAACTGGAAACAGCTATAGTTTCCATACATTTAGAGGTGAATCACGCCAACTTTCAAAAAACGATCGCTGTCAACGATTTTTATTGGGGAGAGCCGGATTTTCCTTATCCGATGGGCATGGTACAAAATACAGGTAATGTGCTAGCCGATATGATTCCGGGAGAAGCTCCACCACTAATGGCTCCATTTGTCAAGCTGATTCCTGATTATGAGCGCCATTTACTAGCCGAGCGATCGGTTGGCTGGTGGTTGCAAACAGAGGATTTACCAGATCCGAATAATCGGATTCGGGTGATGGGTGACAAGATTCACGTTGACTATACACTGAATAATACTGAAGCAAGCGATCGCTTAATCCATCGCTGGACATCTGTACTCAAGTCAATCCCTGACTCTGCTAAACACGTCCTGCCATTTAGCCTTTATCCCCGTACTAACCTACCTGAACAAGCAGTTGCCCATCAATGTGGTAGTTGTCGATTTGGGACAGATCCCAAAACCTCAGTCCTTAACGTCAATTGCCGTACCCATGATGTCGATAATCTCTACTTGGTAGATAGTAGTTTTTTCCCGTCAAATTCCGGTGCTAACCCGACATTAACGATTATGGCAAATGCATTACGCGTTGGCGACCTACTTGCAGCCGCGCTGAGTGCAAAGCGTAGCTGAACGATTCAAAAAGGGCAAACATTATGACGAACAATGAACAGGAAATTACACCACAACAGCAACCACAGATTCAATCTCAACCAGACGATTTAGAAGCGACAGATTCGCCTCATCCCCTGGCTACAAGTGTAGGTGCTGTGGGAGGTGGTGTTGCAGGAGCCGCACTGGGTAGCTCCATTGGTGGTAGGTTAGGTGCTGCAATTGGTGGGATTGCAGGGGCAATTACTGGTGGGGTTGCAGCGAATAAGCTGGTTGAGTACGCTGAAGAATTAATTACAGAACTCCAGCCGACAAGTGGATTGGGATTAGGAGCCAATCACAAACCAATTGAACTACTCCCTCACTATTCTTGGGAAGAATTACAAGCATTATCAAAACCACAGGGTGGACAAATTCAAGTCCCCTAATCCAAAGATTTAAATCTCATCTAAGTTTATAAGCGTAGTTTTTGCCCTTACCCTAAATCCCTCTCCCATATCTGGGAGAGGGACTTTGAAATTCTGGCTCCCCTTCTCCCAAATCTGGGAGAACGGGTTGGGGGATGAGGGCATCCTTTTGATCAGCGAAGAACTACAGGTTTCAAGATAGACGCGGTTTAATTATTAATATTGAGAATAATATGAATTAATCCGATCGCAATACACTTCACCAAAACTATGATCGGGATGAATCTCAATCATCATATCAACCACTATTGCATCTTTTACCAACGGCTTGATGAATAATTCCGGGTGAAGCGATCGCCCTTCTAAAAAGCTGCGACTATAATTTTGCTGTAGCTTAATATTTGATTCAATGACAAATCTTTTTCGTTGCAGCCTAACGAAGCTGGTCAGTCAACCAAGGGTTAAGATAGCTTTTATATAGGGAATTTGGATTGGATTGCATCTTATGCCCCGTACCAGGTAACGGAAACGTAGAAACCGCAATACTTTGTGCGAAATGACTTGTTTGTGAATCTTTACAATTTGCTGTAAGCCTTATATGTTACAGTTTACAAGTCTCCCAGAATAGAAGAGAAATATTACCTTTCTCTCTAGGTAAGGTAAATGTCCTTGCGGAGAGTTTTTTGTGAAGGTCACGTCTGAGTCTTCCAGCCACTCTTTATTAAAAAACATTCCTTTTCGCCATCCGACGCGATCGCCAAACTTTTCGTAGTCTTTTCCAACGTTTTCCCAAATCCGCTTTTGCACACTAAACCCAAAGTGCCCATCACTGTATTTTACCCACAGTTGGTCAATGGTGCGTAAATCAGGGCAAGGAAAGTTTTCAATAGATTCAGAATTTAGCCAGCCTTTTTGTTCTCTGCCAGTGGCTTTAAGCATAACAGCCAGAGTTTCTTGATCTGCTTCTTTCCAATTCCCAGCTTTCAGTAAATCGCGTAACCGTGTATAGCCTACACCTTTCTCAGACAGGAGATCGTTACCAGTAGATTGCTGTTCTAGTTGCAGCTTATCGGCTTTTTCTTGTTCTCGTTGTCTTTGTAGCCTATCTGCTTCTTCTTGCTTTTGCAGTCTCTCTGCTTCCTGTCTTTGTAGCCTATCTGCTTCTTCTCGTTTTTTCTGTAGCCGCAGCCTTTCTTGTTGCTGTTGTTGTAATTTTCTGGTTTCCTCTTCTTGTTCCCATAGTTGCAGGCTTTCTGCTTCCTGTTTTTGCCTTCGTTTGTCTCTTAGCTTCTCAGCAGCAGCCCGAATTCCTTTAGCTACATCTGTGAAGGCTTCATCTTGATTGTGCCAATTCCTTGAAACCACAGGTTCAGCATTCTTAGGCAAAGCTTGAAGTTTTGCAAATGGTGCGCCACTCCAATCAACGCTTCGCAGAATAACCGGGATAACACAAGCCTCTCCTGCATGGTGACGTTCTATTGCCTTCTTAACTTCGACATCCCAGCAATATTTAGAAAAAAGAAAATCTGAACTGATGAGCAACAGAATGATGTCGGCGGTGTTTAGATTATCATTAATTTGGTAATCCCACTCCTCTCCAGGTAGTATCTTGCGATCGCACCAGCTTGAAATCACACTTTGCCATTCTAATATGGCCAGGTGTTTAGCTAATTCATCCCGCAGAGCTTCGTCTTTGTGAGAGTAAGAGAAGAAAAGCTGTAACGATACCTCTGGCATTTTTGGTCTAAGGAGTAGGATAAATCACGCTTTAAGCAAATTATAGTGTTTTTAGCTGATTTGCTTAAGAAGAATACCAATAGCTAGGGCAAAAGTACTTAAAAGTCGTGTTGAGGTACTTGAAAATCGTGTTGAGGTACTTGAAAGTCGTGTTGAAGTACTTGGAAGTCATGTTGAAGTACTTAAAAGTCGTGTTGAGGTACTCCAAAATGGTGTTGAAGTACTTGAAAATCGTGTTGAAGTACTTAAAAATCGTGTTGAGGTACTTGAAAGTCGTGTTGAGGTACTCCAAAGTTGTGTTGGAGTACTTCAAACTTTGGAGTACCGCGATTAAGTACACAGGTGCGTAGGCGTAGCCCGCCGTAGGCATCGCTTTCATAAATCTCCACAAACAAAGCGATGTCTAGGACGGGCTACGCCTACGCTTGACTTTTAAAACAGTCGCTACAAGTTGAAATTACGAATTAACGCAATGTGCAACTTATTCTTAGAACCCCACTTCCATTCCTCTCCCCCACAAGGAGAGAGGCTTTGATTCTTGCTCCCCTTCCCTTGTAGGGAAGGGGTTGGGGGTTAGGTTTGAGAGAAAGTTACACACGGCGTGAATTACATAGCTTGCTTCTCGCCGGAGGCGAGTATTACGAATTACGAATTAGCCCGATCGCAATATACTTCACCAAAACTACGATCGCTATTAATCTCAATCACCATATCAACCACTGTCGCATCTTTTACCAACGGCTTGATGAATAATTCCGGGTGAAGCGATCGCCAAAAATAATTGACAAATTGCTCTATCTCTGCATTGCTCATCCCCAACTTCCCCGCAGCAATCATCTGCTGTTCCGCCTGTTTGCGCCACTCCAAAGAACAACGGTAATCGGTGGGATAGAGCAAAATTAAGCTGTCTAATCGCTCCCACAGTGGTAAATAATCGTGGAGGCGACGATTAATATCACGGGCAAATGCTCGATCCTCATCTGTGAGAATTGGCGACGGTGCAGTATTAAATGCCTCTGGAACGATTGGGCGCACACCCACAAACCAACCTTCAAATAGTACAATATCTACACCTGTTACCATTTCTGGAGTCGTGCGATCGCCAGCGCCTCTGTATGCAGATTTATCAAAACGGGGAACCATAACTGGGCTTTGCAACTGACGGATTTGATCTAGTACCTTTAAGCCTAAATCTACATCGTGGGTTCCTGGTGGCCCGCGCCAAATCAAGCGGGGATCTTGCTGTGTTAAAACCAAGCGATCGCTGTAAGTTTTATATAAGTCATCCAAAGATAAACTTACAGTCCTGTATCCCAATTGATCGAGAATCAAGGTAAGAATTTTGCACATTGTGGTTTTCCCAGTACCTTGTCCTCCCAATATTCCTTGAATCAAGGGGTGTCCCAACTGTTTGCGTCCTGATGCGAGTTTGATCCCCAAAGGAAGCCACAAGTCCCACAATACCTGTAACATTTTCTGGGGTTGTACTTGGAGAGTAGTTTGGCAGAATTTGCTAAAAGCTGGGAGGATAGATTTTAGTAAATGCGATCGCCTTTCTATCACTTCATCGACATTTTCCGGCGTGATCCCAAAAGCTTTAGCCCTTAACTTATTTACCAGCACTGCTTCTCTTGCTTGATGATGCCAAGTTTCCCCCACCGCATCCATTGCCAAAATTTCACTCAGCCACAAATCCATAAATTCCCCATCTCCCTATGATCCCAGCTTAAAGGCTTCGAGAAACAGGCTATAGGTGAAACCAACTTTCAGGAGATTTAGTGATTCTACCAACAGCGATCGCTTTGACAAAAAACTGCGACTATAAAATATCCTGCTGGTAATTTCCGTCAACAGTACTAAAAAACCAGCTATCATAATGTCCAATATACCCTCTTGACCGGCTGTAGTGGAAACTGCGTTTCCCAGAAAAAAACCGAACAAAAAACTAATTATCAGCAACGACAGTCGCCGCCAAGGATTTAAAAACCATTGCCCCAACCGTCTAGCAATGGCATCGAACAAGTTATTCAGACGAGTGTTTTGCATCAGATAGACTTCTGGGAGAAAGTCAAGATATCTTAAAATATCTCTATATTAAAGAAGATATTGGTTTTAGCCTAAGCTTGTTTGTTAATATTATAGATATAGCAATCTAATTTGATTTTTGAAAAAACTTAACTATATGTAGGGTGTGCGATCGCCGAGAGTACGGCACTAAAATCCTACAGAGGTTCCTTACGCTATGGGAACGCACCATACCTGTATTAGACATCTCCAAGAATGTAGAGATGTAGCACTGCTACGTCTCTACAAGGGTTCTGGGTATTGACTGTAGCCCTTGTTTGTCAAACATCAAAGAAATTACTTACTCCAAAGAATACTTATAATACATTTGTGTCCTTAATTTTAAGAAAGTCTATATTAAGCTACTTTTTATGATTGCCTTTTGTGATAATAGGCTACTATTTGGTCAAGCCTAGACAAAATATTTATTTCTAATAACTATCAATATGAAATTTTCAGTGTATCGTAACGTCGGTGTTACAGCTTGTTGCTTGGGACTGTTTGTTGCTTTGGTGGGATGCTTTGGAGTGAGCGTATCCTTTGAGTCCACAAACCCAGATACATCTTCACAACTGCCAAATGAAACTACCCAGTTGGAAAGAACTTCATCTACACCCGTTTCACCTGAAAAAGGTATTTCCCCCTTAACGAATCAAGTAGAACATAACAGTAGAGAGAATACTCATCCTGTCTTGGCAGATCGTGATAAATCAGCTAGCAAAGTCAAATATCAAGGGACTTTGCGAATGAGCAATCAAACAAATCAGCCTGTACGTCTGGCTCTACTGGCGCGAGAGTCGGTAGCAAAAGGCTCTGGTACGAAACAGACGAACTATGATCTACCGGCACATTGGGATTTTGCTCCCGAAGAAGGTAGTGATAAAGGGCTGATTCTATCCCTACCTCAGAATAATTTAAAACTGGAGAAGGGAGATATTTTAGTTGCTTTTGCACAAGATGGTTCGCGTCGTTACTGGGGACCCTATGTTGTCGGTGAAACTCAATTACCTAAGTGGAATTCCCAAAACAGAGAATGGCAACTAGTGCTGAGTCCATAAATAGTGCTGTTTGTTAGCGGATAGCTAGGGTTTAGCCCGTACCGAAGGGGCATTGTTTCCCGTTTGCTCATATCTTTATTTTTACATCCCTACCCGACAGTTGGTAAAGTGTAAAGTACTGAGTAGAGGAAAATTGTTGAATTTAAAATTCCGAAGAACAAAAGATAGATAACCAACGACTATTGATTAGTGATTGTTGACTATTGACTAATGAGAATGAAATTGAGTGTTAAGCGCACTGTTGATCAGTGGTTCCACAAAATAGAAAAGAATCCAGCCCTTGGTATAACTGTGTCGATTTTGTGGTTGATAGTGATTGGCTGGGTAGCTTTTGGGTGGAATTTGGGCAATACTGGCTTGGTTGATGAGACAGAGCCACTGTTTGCCGAAGCTTCCCGCCAGATGTTAGTCACAGGTGATTGGATAACCCCATTTTTCGATGGTGACACTCGTTTCGATAAACCTGCTTTAATTTACTGGTGTCAGGCGATCGCTTATGCAATGATTGGCGTGAATGAGTGGGCAGTACGCCTTCCTTCTGCGATCGCGGCCTTCGGCTTAATTTGTTTAGCTTGTTACACCGTACACTGGTATTTGGCTAAACAAGACGAATTAGAGCAAGTTTCACGTCCGACTCGCCGCTACTTAACATCTTCCATAGCAGCAGCCCTGATGGCACTCAATGTCGAAACCATTATTTGGGCGAGAACGGGTGTTTCTGATATGCTGCTCACCGGATGCATGGCATCAGCTTTGTTATGTTTCTTTTTAGGCTACGCAGGGAAGGAAGGGAGCGGGGGAGCAGAATTAATAACCAATGCCCAATCCCCAATGCCCCATGCCCTATTCCCTAATAAATGGTACTTAGCTTTTTATGTGTTGATTGCTGGCGCAATTTTGACCAAAGGTCCAGTGGGAATTGTCTTGCCAGGGATAATTGTTGGTGCCTTTTTGCTTTACGTGGGAAAGCTACCAGAGGTATTGCGGCAAATGCGCCTCTTCATGGGTATACTGATAATTATCGGTTTGTCAGTGCCCTGGTATGCTTTAGTAATTTGGCGCAATGGCTGGAATTACATTAACTCCTTTTTTGGTTATCACAACCTGGAACGCTTTACAGAAGTAGTTAATGGTCACTCAGCACCTTGGTATTTTTACTTTATAGTAGTGCTGCTGGGTTTTACGCCATACTCAGTGTATTTACCAGCCTCGATCATCAGACTAAAGTTTTGGCAGCGATCGCATTGGCGATCCCTTGAGCGTTTTCAGCAGTTTGGTTTATTCGCCTGGTTCTGGTTTGCTAGCATCTTTAGCTTTTTCACCATTGCTGTTACCAAACTTCCTAGTTACGTCTTGCCTTTAATGCCAGCAGCAGCAATCCTGGTAGCCCTGTTGTGGAGCGACCTTTTACCAAACATGGAGAATGAAAATGATTCAGAGAGAGTATTTGATCATCTCCCCGCGTCTTCTTCCATCTCCCCCTTACTTGTCTGGAGTGGTTGGGTGAATGTAGTATTTTTATCATTTTTGGCAACAGCACTGTTTAACATAACCCACATATTAGGTAGTGATCCAGCGATAACCAACTTCCACGAAGTAATTCAACAATCTGGTTTACCAGTCATAGCCGGCGTAATTTGGTTTGTTTGTGCTGTTTTGGTTGCGGTTTTTTTACTAAATCGCCGTTGGAACTACATTATCAGTATTAACTTGCTAGGATTTGCGGCGTTTTTAATTTTTGTTTTATCACCTGCTTCCTTTTTCATTGATCAAGAACGTCAATTACCCTTAAGAGAGTTGTCTGCGGTCATTCTAGAAGCAAAACAACCAGATGAAGAATTGATCATGCTTGGCTTCAAAAAGCCTAGTGTAGTCTTTTACAGCCACATTCACGTAAATTATTTAGGATTTCCCCAAGAGGCTGTAGAGCATATTAAAAACCAGGCTGCCAAGGGGCTAAAACCTCGCTCACTGCTGCTATTGGCGGAACAGAAAAAGTTTTTACAAATGGATTTACAGCCAGATGATTACAAGAATTTATCGACCAAGGGTGCTTATAACTTGGTTCGAGTTCCTTTTAAGAAAAAGAAAAATGAAAAAATAGACATATCATAATTGGGCATTGGGCACTTGTACTGAGCGAAGTCGTTGGCGCAGCCTCTCGTAGAGAAGTATTGGGCATTGGGCATTGGGAAAACACTTTCTTTCTTCATCCCTTTGTCTCCCTTGTCTCCCTCATTCCCCTCATCTCCCTCATCTCCCGCACTCCCATTCGGCTACGCTCACGGCAAGCCCACTCCCCACTCCCATTAACATTTGCCATTGTAACCATTGACAACTAAAGCTTGATTAATCTGATTTAAGAGGTCTTCCATTGATATCGATCGCGGTAATATTTGAGTAGCGATCGCACTAACAACAGTTTCTATGGATTCCAAAATATTCTTCTTCTGCTTGTCAATTTCCTTGTAAGCTACCCCAGCCGGAAAACTGGTTTTTGGCTGATTTAATCGCTGATTCAGTACCAAAATTGGTGGTAACTTTAAAGGCGAATCTCCCAATGTTTTCAGTGCTTTTAGTACATCTTTGTGGATAGCTGATTCTCCTAAACAAATTAGCAGTAAGTCAACGCTTTGGTGGCGAATTTGTTGTAACACTTCTGCCCAACAGGGACTGATCGCCGCTTTGAAACCTGCTGTTTGTAGATACTGAATTAAAGCTTGGAACCACTCAGAACCCCGTTCAGCATCACTACTAATTAAGGAATTTTTTTCAGTCTGATAACCTTTAACTTGCTTGCGTCTTACCTGTGGAAAATCACGCAGCATTGTCAAATCTACTACCAAGATGTTAGGAGGGCAGCAAATACCAGAAGCAATTTGCAGTACTGAGAGTAAGGCGTCTGTTTTCTCGGTGCGACTACTGTTGTCTTTAGCAAATGGTGTTAAGTAAGGAAATACAGATAATTCTGGTATTTTAGAAGCTATTAGGGTAGTTGCAACATCGCAAGTAACCAGTGGTATAGCTGCCAAATGTGGATGTCCAATTAGTTGTTGCAAATAAATTTGGGCAGTGGTACTTTCGACATCTAGCAAAATGACATCAAACTGCCATACCCGCGCCAAAAGTTCTGCCTGATCTAAGTCATCTACTTCAATTACCCGGTGTTCTCGAAGTGAGAGGTGGGGATTCACCGATTCCAACTGGGGATTCACCAACCTGAGAATTCGCAGTGGAGTCTTAGTCGGGATAATTGCGTTGTTGTCTAACCCTAGTTGCAAAACTGCTTGTGTAGCACATAATTTTTCTAGAACTGGTGCTAAAACCTGATGCTCTACTGGCAAACTTAAGAAACCATCGGCTCGGTTAGCAAATGTTTGCTCTTTTTCGGCTGCCGTCGCTGTCACAATTACAGATATATGACGGGTTGCAGTATCAGATTTTAGTAAAGTCAGCACATCCCAGCCTGATAGCAGGGGTAACAACGGATTCAAAAATATCGCTATTGGTTGCAAGCGCCGAGCTTTTTCAACTGCTTCTGTCCCCGATCGCGCAATCATTACGCGATATCCTAAACTTTTGAGTTGTTCAGTCAAGTCTTCAATATATCGGGCTACTGCCTCAACTACCAAGACTAACCGTTGCGAACTAACCGGATGATGCTGTGTGGAAGTAGACGATATTACGGGGTTTTGCCGTGTCTGTTGATGTCGTGTTTCTTCCTCTTCTCTGATTCCCATATCTGCTTCCGAAAAGCCTGTTTTCGGGGGACTGGGCGGCAGAAGTAGTGTAAACTGGCTACCTTTTCCTTCACGAGATAAGAAGCTGACATCTCCTCCGTGGAGACGAGCCAAGGCACGAGTTAATACCAGCCCCAAACCAGTGCCTTCAAATTGGCGGGTGAGGGGATTTTCTAGTTGTTGAAATTTTTGAAAGATTAAGTGTTGCTGGTGTTCAGGAATGCCAATGCCTGTATCCCAAACGGTAAAGGCAATCCATCCTTCCCAACGACTCACCCGCAGCCCCATTTCCCCAGATATTTCGGTGAATTTAAAGGCATTGGAAAGTAGGTGTACTAGCATCTGGCGTAAGCGCAATTCATCAGCCACCATCTGATCTAAGCCTAGTTCAATGGAAAGGCAGAATTGGGGAGCAGATAAACGGGCATTTTGAGTTGGCGAGGCAGATGTAGATTTGGTAGTTTGAGTGTGGATGGCTTTAGCTTCCGATAGGGCGCGATCGCACACAGCCCGAATTTTCACCGGAGTCAGCGTCAAATCCATTTGTCCCGTCTCCATGCGGGTCAAATCCAAAATGTCATTAACCACACTCATTAGGTGGCGTCCACTTTGATGAATCAGTCCCGCATAACGGGCTTGACGCTCGTTGAGTTCTCCCATCTGTTGATCCACGAGCAACCGCGATAACCCCAAAACGGCAGTTAGGGGAGTTTTGAGTTCATGACTAATACAAGCTAAAAATTCATCTTTCAACCGATTTAGTTGAATTAAATCGGCATTTTTTGCTGCCAGTTCTTTACAAAGCTGTTGCTGCTCAGTCACATCAGTAGCTAAAATTAACCACAAATCATTGCTGAGTGCAATCTCTGAGTCAGCACTCATGACTTTAAACTCAGGACTATCTAAGGGAATTTTGGCAAATTGCCAGATTTGCTCCTGACCATTTTGCACTTCCAGAACGCAGGTACAAGTCCCCACCTGACTATCCAAATAGCAGCGACTGTATACAGCCTGTGGTGATGCTTCTTGCTGAGTCGGTTCCTCTTCACCCTCAAGCTCATTCTCCCGACCATTGCGATGAACCTTGATTGCTCCTTGGGTGGTATATTCTGGTTTTTCGGAGGGTTTAGGAACAAGTATTGCCTCCACCTGTTCCCTAACTCCTTCTGGATCTTTCAAGGCTCCTAATTGCTGCCACCAGGCGGGATTTCGTGCTACCACCTCGCCATTACCCGTTTGCAACATCAAAGGCCAAGGCAGTCTTTCCAGCAAGTGTACTAGTGGCTGGTGTCCCAATGACTTGAGTTGATTTGGCTTCTGCACACCAGGATCATACTCATGGCGATGCTCACCTGAATTTTGTAACCCAGTCATGCGTTCCTTAGCCAGCGATCGCAACAGCCGAGAACTATCCAGCAGTCCCAAATATCGACCCTCAGAGTCAATCAACGCCCAATCTAAGTTCTGGTGTTTTTCGCCTTGGAGATAACCCAAGCGCAAACTTAATTGCTCTACACACTCAGAAGCTGATATTGTTTGTATTGGCTCAATTAGAGCTTGACCCCAAGTTGAGAGTGATTGGTGTAAATTTAGATTTTTATCGTCACTACTTGTTAATAATTTTGGGATTAAACGGACAGAATACAGCAATCCGATCGGGCATTGCTGTTGATTCACTACTACCAAGCGATCGCACTGCTCCTGCTCAAAAATCTCCAACACCACTGCCAGAGAACTTGTTTGGGGGCAGCTAGGTACGGTTGCCTGAAAGTCATAAAGCGGGTAATGTAGCATTAGCATAGGGCTTTGGGGGTCATTCTTCCTCTGGAAACCTCCGGCATTTCCATCTGCCAGTTGATGGTCTTTTCGCCTGAAGCCATATCCTCTAAGAAGACTCATCTAAGCAACTCTGGTTAGTTCAACGCCATTAAAACAACGGGATTTCCCCTCACGGACACTTGGTTGCGGACAAGTGCATTTTTCAAAAGAGGCGACGTTTCTGATTTGTAGTAACTAGCCTCCCCAGTCTCTTACTGGTATTTAAACTCCTGATCGATAGCGACGGTTAAAACAATTATCACCCCAAAGATTCGCTTTAGAACCTTGAGGAATTATAATGATTTAGAATGCGACAAACCTTGAACTTCGTTTAAGTATCTTAATCAATGAGCAAAATAAAAAAATCTATTTAGATACAGAGATATGCAAATAATAAATTAGCTCCTGTGTCTTGCTATGCCGACATCTACCTGATCATCAAAGACCTACTAAGTCCTACAACTAAGTTGCTGAGTGGCTAGCACTATCTGCTAACACAGAGTGTTATTTTGGGGTAGAATCACCAGTTTACTGCACACCCAGTATTACCCTAAAAGCGTTTACCAAACTTATCAACCCAGGTTTATTGGTCAGGGCAATCAAAGGGATATATTCAAGAATAGATGTTATTACCGATATTGATTCTACAACCTAATGTTACCAAATGTTTAGATAATCGAGTTGACTTAGCCAAGCAAAAAGGTTTGAGCGTGTGGGTGGGAAAATTAATTGATGCAATTATTGCCCGATTTTGCTATTTACCTGTTGCTGCAACTACTTGTGGAAAAATCAACTACTTACCAAATTGGCAGCGACAAAATCCAAGTAAGGCCTACACTGGGAAATACATACAGGTATTTGCCAGTCACACGCAAAAAAGCCAACAGCATTTCCAGGAGATGACTACACCAGAAAGGCAAAAATTATTAAAACAGCTTAAATCAGATTACAGCCTGATTCTTATACATTATTTTACCACAGACAAAACACTCCCAGAAAAAATTGATAAATTTATCAATACTATATTTTATGCTCATATTCCTGTGCCTCAAATCATCGAAATTCACATGGAGGTAATTGAAGAATTTTCTCACCAGCTAAAATTAGAAGGAAGGAGCAATGAAACTTTACTTGATTACCGCCTAACGTTGATAGATATCCTAGCTCACCTGTGCGAAGTCTATAGGAGTTCGACTTCTAAATAAATTAAATTTATCGATATTCAACTTGGAACAAGCTACTGCTGTTAGTGACTCCCAATCCGCGAACAAATATTATATTTCTCTGATCATGACTAGCGATTAAGTAGATGAATAAAGCCAGAAAAACCTACGTTCTCAAGCTTTATGTAGCAGGGAACACCCCGAATTCCGTCCGGGCATTAAAAACACTCAAAAATATTTTAGAAGAGGAGCTTGAAGGTGTTTATGCTTTAAAAGTGATCGATGTCCTGAAAAGCCCGCAACTGGCTGAAGAAGATAAAATATTGGCAACTCCAACATTATCTAAAATTTTGCCTCCACCCGTTCGCAAAATTATTGGGGATCTTTCAGATAGAGAAAAAGTATTGATTGGATTAGATTTGCTCTATGAAGAACTCAGTGAAGAAGATTTTGAAGAGTAGAATTTTAATCATCAAAAAATTCAGTCCAAACTTTAGTTATAAAAAAACTGGGTTTAATGCCCTTGTGTGATCAAGCAATGAGTGAAAACGAGCAAGTAGAACCAAAGCAACCACCGAAAATTGGGGGTGTAGAAAAAATTCGGACGATGATCGAAGGATTTGACGATATTACTCATGGTGGTTTCCCAATTGGTAGAACTACCTTGATTAGTGGCACATCCGGCACAGGCAAAACTTTATTCTCTCTTCAGTTTCTCTATAACGGTATCACCTACTTTGATGAACCAGGAGTATTTGTTACCTTTGAAGAATCACCCACTGATATTATTAAAAATTCCTATATTTTTGGTTGGAACTTGCCACGCCTAATCGAAGAAGGCAAGTTGTTTATTCTTGACGCATCTCCAGATCCAGAAGGTCAAGATATCGTGGGCAATTTTGACCTTTCTGCACTCATTGAGCGCTTGCAATATGCCATCCACAAATACAAAGCTAAACGAGTTTCAATCGACTCAATAACAGCAGTATTTCAGCAGTATGAAGCGATGGGAGTAGTGCGACACGAGATTTTTCGCCTAGTAGCACGTCTGAAACTACTAAGTGTCACCACTGTAATTACCACTGAACGTAGTGAAGAATATGGGCCTGTTGCCTCTTTCGGAGTAGAAGAATTTGTTTCTGATAATGTCGTAATTGTTCGCAACATTTTAGAAGGAGAACGCCGCCGTCGCACAATTGAAATCCTCAAATTGCGCGGCACAACTCATATGAAAGGTGAGTATCCCTTCACAATTACTAATCAAGGAGTTAACATCTTCCCACTGGGGGCAATGCGCTTAACTCAACGATCTTCTAATGTCAGAGTATCTTCTGGTGTCCAAACCTTAGATGAAATGTGCGGTGGTGGTTTCTTTAAAGATTCAATTATTTTAGTAACAGGAGCCACTGGTACTGGTAAAACCTTGTTAGTTAGTAAGTTTATTCAAGAGGGCTGCCTGAATGGAGAACAGGTAATATTATTTGCTTATGAAGAATCACGCGCCCAACTATCTCGTAATGCTTCCTCTTGGGGAATTGATTTTGAAGAATTAGAACATCAAGGTTTACTCAAAATAATCTGTACCTATCCCGAATCAACTGGTTTAGAAGACCACCTACAAATTATTAAATCAGAAATTGCTGCATTCAAACCAGCTCGCATCGCCATTGATTCGCTTTCAGCACTAGCTAGAGGAGTGAGCCATAATGCATTTCGGCAGTTTGTAATTGGTGTGACAGGTTATGCTAAACAAGAAGAAATTACTGGTTTCTTTACCAACACAACCGAGCAATTTCTGGGAGCGCATTTGATTACTGACTCCCATATTTCCACGATTACCGATACAATTCTGATGTTACAGTACGTAGAAATTCGCGGAGAAATGTCGCGGGTAATTAACGTTTTCAAAATGAGAGGCTCTTGGCATGATAAGGGCATTCGTGAGTATAATATCACTGCGGATGGTCCCGATATTAAAGATTCTTTCCGAAACTACGAACGGATTATCAGCGGTGCTCCTACTCGCGTTAATATCGATGAAAAGGCGGAACTTTCTCGCATTGTCAGACGTTTTGAAGACAAACAGAGTTCCGAACCCTAAATTTAGTATCGTAGTATATTCTTTCCTAAGTTTAGTATCGTGCTATATTCTGTGGTGAAGAAAGGTTTTCTGCCGCTAGATTGATTTTTGTGTGAGGGGATGCGGTGAAAGGACAGCAATTATTTTATAGCTTCTTACCTGGTTTGACAGCAGCAGTCTTAACAACTGGGCCCACCTGGGCTGATACTGTGAAAGTAACAGGGGTACAACTGGCGGCTTCTCCTAGTGTTTTGACTTCTACTTCTGGTCAAGACTTTGCTGTGGACACCATGAATACGCAACTGCCTAATGGTGCAGATGTTAGTGTTCCAACCCTAGTACCTGCTTTTGGTTTTACTAAACTTAGTCTGAAGCCTTTAAGGAATAACAGTATCCCAGTGTTAATAACTGGAACTACTGGTGTACCCATAGAACAAGTTATTAAGAAAGATAAAGGTAGATTTTTCAGTTTGACACCTACCTCTAATCCTTCCCAACAGCCTGATGTCAGCCGTTCTGCTCAAAATGATCAAAAAAACAGTAATTCAGACCCGAATAGGCAGAAATTAAAGAGCGTAGTAGTTCCTAACTACACTTCAAAACCTCATTCTGTCCAAAAACAAATTTTGTCGCTGTCTTCTTTACAGCCGTCAGTGGTTCAACAGGTAAATACTGTTAATCAGTTACAGACATTTTTACAAGCTTCAACTACAGGTGCAGGAGCCGCAAAACTGTTGTCAGCGCAGAGGTGTCCACAGGAGTTGGGGAAAAGCAAAACTGACTCCTCGGCTTCTTTGCTCCTGGACTCAAGCACCTGCTTACGGCAAAATGCGGCTACTGTACGCGTGGCTCAGAGTAATACTCAGACTCCAGGAGGTTCGGTGCCACCTCAGATTGTGCCAGGAACCGTAACTCCTGCACCGTCAGATTCGGTGCCACCTCAGATTGTACCCGGAAACGTAACTCCTGCACCAGGAGGTTCAGTGCCAGCTCAGATTGTGCCAGGAAAGCCAATTCCTGCGCCGTCAGATTCGGTACAAATTCCCAATAACCTGATTCCTAGCTCAAATCCCCTGCTATTTCCCACCAAATCGGAGGAAGTGAGACTTCAGGGAAATCAGCCGATTACTTTGGCACAGGCTCTAGAGCTAGCACGGCGGAACAATCATGATCTACAGGTGTCGATATTGCAGCTAGAACGTAGTCGCGCTTCTGTACGCGAGGCACAAGCTGCTTTGCTTCCTAATCTTGCTATTAGTAGTGATATCACTCGCGGTCAGTCTGCTTCTGGTCAACTTCAGGACGAATTATCCAAACAGCAAGGTTTTCCCTCAAATACAGGCGCACCTAGTACAGCTTTCAACGGTCAAGCACAACTGACATATAACCTTTATACTTCTGGAAATCGGCAAGCTACTATCAGACAGGCCGAGGAACAGGAGCGCTCCGATGAGCTGGCTGTAGAAACTCAGTTTGAAACAATCCGTCTGAATGTTGCCACTGACTACTACAATCTGCAACAAACGGATGAACAAGTACGTATTGCCCTGTCGGCTGTGCAGAACTCCGAAGCTAGTTTGCGTGATGCAGAAGCTTTAGAGCGAGCTGGGGTTGGTACACGGTTTGATGTGTTGCGATCGCAGGTGAATTTAGCAAATGCCCAACAAGATTTGACTAATGCTAGATCCCAACAGGCAATTGCCCGTCGTCAATTAGCAACTCGGATAAGTTTGCCGCAGGGGATAAATATCAGTGCAGCCGATCCTGTACAATTAGCTGGTCTTTGGAACCCAACACTAGAACAAAGTATTGTGCTGGCTTTTCAAAACCGTTCAGAACTGCAACAGCAATTGGCGCAACGTAACGTTGGCGAACAACAGCGACGGCAAGCACTTTCATCATTAGGCCCTCAACTTAGTTTGGTAGCCAGCTACAGCCTACTAGATCAGTTCAATGATAATATCAGCGTCACTGATGGTTATTCAGTAGGAGTCAGGGCAAGCCTAAATTTATATGATGGGGGAGCAGCAGTAGCAAGGGCAAATCAGGCAAAAGCTAATATTGCGATCGCAGAAACTCAATTTGCTGAACAACGTAACCAAATTCGCTTTCAAGTAGAACAAGCCTATTCTACCCAGCAATCTAATTTGGAAAATGTTCAAACCTCTAATACCGCTTTAGAACAAGCTAGGGAAGCTCTACGTTTAGCGCGTTTGCGATTCCAAGCTGGTGTAGGCACTCAAACTGATGTCATTAACTCTGAAAACGACCTCACAAGAGCCGAAGGTAATCGAGTCACAGCAATTTTGAATTACAACCGTGCTTTAGCTCAGTTACAACGGTCTGTTACCCTCAGAGCTTTACGCTAATACTGCTGACTTATTTCCTAATTAAAAATTCTAAAAGCCTCATTTTTCAATGAGGCTTTTTGGTAAAAAAGCTGTACTGTGAACTACTCAGACTTGCCTACGGCTGAAGTCGTAGCTCTCCCAATTCATCGGGAATAGCCATCAATTACTCCGTAGTTTTTTTTGGTCTGACATTCCCTCCAAGGGCAGGAGTCCTGGTTCCCAAGACCCAAATCTTTCTCTTCTCCCAAGGGGAGACGCCAAGGGCGATGCGACATGTACCTATAAGAAAAGGTTTTCGCTTGTGGCATTGATGGTCAAGACATCACCTATCTTACCAGAAAATCTTCTCCCAAGGGGAGACGCCAAGGGCGATGGGGATTCGTCATACATCCAGAAGAGAGTTTTTACTGTGTAAAAAATCAATTCCAGATGCAATCCTTATCACCCGCTCACAATCCCCATCTTAGGAGTACCTTGTTCGCGTTAGCGTCTGTCTGCGACACGCTGCGCGAACGCAGAGAAGATGGGGACTTCCGCGATCGGTTAAGGGACTGACGAATAAAAAAATATCCAAAAAACGTATTTGTAACAGGAATTTTGTGAAATGATGTAGCATAACTGAATGCCCGTAGTTTACCGCCGTAGGCATCGCTCGCCTTGTTAAAGACTCATGACTAAAGTAACATCTCAAGAAATTGCACAGTTTCGCTCTCAATTGGCAGATGATCCTAGCGATATGGAAGCGCTAGATTTGATTGAAGACTGTGATGGAGATTTAGAAGATGCGGCGATGACACTAGCTATCCGGGCAGGACAACAACCAGAAAGAGCAAATTCCGAATGGTTAGATGCCTTGGCTAGAAAATGGCGTGTGGTCATTTGCGAACAAGAATATCGGGAAGATTTGCTTAATACTTCACTTCAGAAGATGATGGAACGTTTAAAAGCAATGCCAACGTTTCCGAAGATTTTGGCAACACCAGTTTTGATATATGTCCTCAAACAAGGCGTGAACCATTTTTGTGAGCCACTAGATTCGCTGAAGTGATCAGCCCATGTAGATTTAACTTGGGCGATCGCCGCTTCTCCCCTTGGGAGACACCAAGGGCGAACGCCGCAGCGCTTCTCTACGAGTTTGCGAACGCGATCGCGGTTTGCAATTGATTCGACCAGGACTGATACGCTGTTAGTTAAAGCAAAACTTCTATTAAACAAATTGTAAAATCAATGAATTACCTTGTTGCCGTATTACCAGACCGCATTCAAGCCGAAGCTGCTTACTTAGCTTTAGAAAAAGAAGGCATAAACAGTACTATTTTGGGGAGGGGGTATAAAACGGCTGACGAGTTTGGCTTAATTGACCCCAAAGACCAAGCCAAAAAGCAAGCAAAACTGATGGCAACCTGGCTGATCCCATTTGGCTTTTTTGCAGGTTTTACATTCAGCCTGATCACTGATTTAGATACTTTTGCCTGGGCGGGTGAAGTTGGCAATCACATGGTTGGCGGGCTGCTGGGTGCTGCTAGTGGTGCTATGGGTGGTGTCTTTGTCGGTGGTGGAGTCGGTTTATTTGTCGGTGGTGGTGATGCTTTGCCTTATCGTAACCGCTTAGATGCAGGTAAATATTTAGTTGCCGTTCAAGGTTCTGAAATTCTAACTCGGCAAGCAACCCGAATATTACGTAAGTTTGATCCCGAAAATATCCAAGGTTATGCTGACACAAATACTGTGTATTGAATGAGTCATAGTTTACAGATCACGACACAGCGACTTGAGTTGCTTCCCTGTTCTTTGGAGGTGGCGCAAGCGGTGATTACAAGAAATAAATCACAAGTAAAGAAGCTTTTGGGGGTAACGGTTCCCGATGATTGGTATGCATCTGAGGTGTTAGACATTTTCCCAATGTATGCTCAGATGCTAATAGATGATCCTTCCCAGTTGGGTTGGGGTGTCTGGCTAATGATTCACATTGCCGATTCTAGTTTAATTGGCGATTTGGGTTTTATTAGCAAACCCGATCAGACGGGAACTGTAGAAATGGGTTATCGCTCATTCTCCAGACGATCACACTGCCTCGATTCGCATTCTGGAAAAATTAGGAATGCAACAAATTGGTAGAGATGAAAACCTGCTGAAATGGGAATTAAAGCTAGAATCAAGATAGTTATAGTAGATTAATTCTCAATTCATAACTCATAATTTTTAAGAATGTTGCCACGAGAAGAACTTTTAAAAGGTGTTGAAAATCGAGATAGTCTAGCTCGTGTAATTGATCAAGCCGAACAAGCGATCAAAACTTGGGAAGTGGTTTTGACAGATTTTCTATCTCCCCCAGAATTGGCAGAAATTCAACGGGTATTTAGTCGATTAACAGAAGTGCAATTGGCGGCGTGGGGTGGATATCCGCAAGCTGAACGCCAAAGAATAGCGATCGCTCGTTCGGAACTTCCCTTAGATCAATCTCAAGTCAGCCTTGTGGCGGTGGAAATTGGTGGTAATTTCCTATTTGATACCGCCTCTCACCGCGACTTTTTAGGCGCAATGTTGGGAACGGGAATTGTTCGTGAAAAGACGGGAGATATTATAGTTTTGGGAGAACGAGGGGCGCAGGCGATTGTCGCCCCAGAGTTAGTGGAATTTTTGTCAATGAGTCTTAACCAGGTGCGATCGGTTACTGTGAAAACTCAGCAGATTCAGGTAACTGAATTAAAGGTTCGGGAACCCAAGAAAAAAGAATTAACTACTGTGGAGGCTTCTTTGCGATTAGATGCGATCGCATCTGCTGGTTTTGGGATGTCCCGCAGCAAAATGGTTGATTTCATTGATGCTGGTGATGTCCGCGTCAATTGGAAGGAAGTTACTCAAGCTAGTTCTCAAGTGAAATCAGGTGACTTAATCGCTATTCGCTCTAAAGGACGTTTAGAAGTTGGGGAAATAGCTGTTACAAAAAAAGACCGTTACCGAGTTCAATTAACAAGATATATCTAATAAGTCAGAAGTGAGGAGTTAATAGGAGTTTGAAATTCACCACTTTCTTTAACTCCTGTACAGAGGCGATTAATCGCGTCTCTGCTCCAAACTCCTGTACAGACGCGATTAATCGCGTCTCCTAACTATATACTTAGGCTTTAAAGTGTTTTGCTAAAATATTCAGCAGAAGTTTGCGCGGTACGAGCCGAGATAATTTGCTTCTAATTTGAGTGTTAGTATCAGAACTAATCACAGTTGGATACCCTTTTTCTAAAGCCTCTAAAGATTCCCAAACCACTTTTTCAGAAGAATATACTTTATTTGTACTGCTTGCCAGCGCTGGAGGAAAATTAGCTTCTGCAAAAAAGTTTGTTTCTATTGGCCCTGGACAAGTAACTAAAATACGCACACCATATTGACGATTTTCTGCCCATAGTGCTTCGCTAAAGCTGAGAATAAAAGCTTTACTGGCAGCATAAACAGAAAGGTATGGTATCGGTTGAAATGCAGTAATAGAAGATACGTTAATAATACTTCCAGAACGACGTTGCCGCATCAACGGTAAAAATTTATGGGTTAAATCTACCAATGCCAAAATATTTAATTGTACGATTTTAATTTGTCTTTCTCCATCCCCTTCAGCAAAGTCACCATAGTAACCAAAACCAGCATTGTTGATTAATAAGTCAATGGTTAATCCCTTTGCTTTTGTGGCATCCAATACAGCAGTAGCTGCATTAGGTTCTGTGAGGTCTTTAACTATAACGTCTACTTGAATTTTGTGTTCTTCTTGTAGTTGTTTAGCTAATTGGCTTAGTTTCTCTTCGGAACGAGCAACGAGTACAAGATTAGTCTTACGTGCAGCTAGTTCATGGGCAAAGGCTTTACCAATACCACTAGATGCACCAGTAATTAAAGCAGTTGGCATTCTACATATTCAGATAGTTTTTAACCACCATTAAAATCTTAGCTATGCTGGCTCGAAGTTTTAACTACCCAAAGTGATATACCCAAAAGGATAATTGAATTGCTAATTACCATTTTTCAGACCAATAGATAATTTCTGAGGCTGAACTATTAATTGCGACACCGTAACTATCTCCATGATTCCACTTGAAGCCAGGTCTACCTTTATCCTCTGCATTTAATACTAATATTTCATAAGTAATTGGAAAAGATTCTGTATGAGAGTCACTGGTGTAGAAGAAAGTTGTCGGCACACCATTAGGCTGGTTTATGTGGTCGTTTGTGTTGCCACCCCTATATTTGTGCTTTGCACTACTACTGTATTGTGAAAGTAATTTTTCTATTTTTTTTGGTGGTTCTTTTAGTCTAATTTGAAAAAAACTACCTGCTGGCAAAAATTCGGGAGAGTAAGCAAGGCGAACGTCTTTGGCATCAGTGGGAATCTCATTAGGAAAATGTTTTACTTCGTCTTTATTAGACCATAGTTGATTACGAATTTCTTTATAGCGTGATGTATCAGTTATTATTTTAGGTTCGCTAGTACTGCTAAAAGTTGTTCTCAGAAAAAAGCTTACCCCGACAATACTAAGACTAGCAAGGGCTAATAAAAATTGCGATCGCTTCATCAAGTTGGGTGTATCTAACTTACATAGTCATATACCTAAGTACTAAACTAAATTAGTCATATTGCGGTTATGCTGCCAAAAATATTGACAGAAACTTTGTATATTCAGGGAAAATATCAACTATTTGTAAAATTATTGTGAATATAAGCCATGCTTACCTAGTCAAATACCGCAGGTTATTCTCCAGGAGGCTAGGGTAGTTATTGTTACTTAAGTGAAACTAGGGAAGTATAGACCTCTTGCAAAAGTCCCTAACACCCCTCCCCGCCTGCGGGGAGGGGTTCTTTTTTTGATTTATGCAAGAAGTCTATTCTATTCTCTTTTCAATTCTTCCTGATGCAGCAATAATTAAGGCGGATATATAAATAGTAGATGCACCTTAATTAAATTACAGCCCTCAACTTTTAGTTGGGGGCTTTTTTTATCACTGATATTTTTTAATTTGACAATAAAATAAATTTGTTCAGAAGTTTAATTTGCCCGGATATGGCAATCAATAAAGGGGATTAATAAATGGTAGATGCACCTTTATTAAATTACAGCCCTCAGCTTTTAGTTGAAGGCTTTTTTATTGCTGATATTTTTTAATGCGTGAAGAAAATAACTCTGTATACAAATTAAATCTTCCCGGATCTGGCAATCAATCAAGCGGATTAATAAATGGTAGATGCACCTTAATTAAATCATAGCCCTCAGCTTTTAGTTGAAGGCTTTTTTATTGCTGATATTTTTTAATGCGTGAAGAAAATAACTTTGTACACAAGTTAAATCTTCCCGGATCTGGCAATCAATAAAGCGGATTAATAAATGGTAGATGCACCCTAATAAATTACAGCCCTCAGCCGAAAGCTGGGGGCTTTTATTATTTAAATATAGATGGCAGCAAACTGGGAGCTAACCATACTGCATAACCAATAAATCCAAACAGCAAGGTAATCAGGACAGTGATGCCGTAGCTGATGCAAATTAATAAACCGTCTGATTCGATGGTCGCAACAGTCAAAAGTAAAATACCTACAGTGGGGATGGGATTTGTAAACGGAATTGGTAATATTAGTAACATTGTTAATAAAGAGATACAAAACCCATTAATTCGCCAAATCAAAGGATTATGGGCTATTTTTGCGAATCGGGGACGGGCGATTTTCTGTGAAACTTTGGTAAAACGTCCCAAATTTTGCAAAAGTAACTGGGCAAAGTGACGAGGAAATTTGTAGTTAGCGATTCTTTTCGGCAGCCAAGGCGATCGCCTCCCTAAAACCATTTGCACTGACAACAGTAAACAAGCACCACCAAAAGGGCCAGTTAATCCCGGTGGCATAGGAAATAAAAAGGGCAAAACTAATAATGTAATTACCAGGCTGAACCCTCGTTCTGAGGTTTCTGCTAGAATATCACCTAGAGTCAGGGGTTGTTCAGCTAGGCGTTGCAACAGCGACTTTATATCTTGAGAAAATCTCAGATGCATTTGGCGTGAGTTGATGCGAGTTACTACATTTTTAGCAGAGGGAGAAATCAAAACACATGGGGAGCAAATTTTTGAGCCAAACAGCATCAGTAGGGCGATAATAGATATAGAGATCAAAATATATTATATGTCCATCGCCTCCAGCGCATGTTGTGTTGTCGTCCTCAATCAACAACAAGAGCAAAATCAAAATATCTGCTACCAAAATCAGTGCCAGGATGTGCCAGTGAACCACAGCAAGAGCATGGTTAAAAGTTGCACTGTAGTTGAAAATGGTCGAGTTGTCGTTAAACCCTTGCAACCACCACTCAATCAGACTTCTGAGTGACTTTCAGGCATTTCAACTCTTTTCATCTAAAGGGAAAACATCGTGGAAGCGGTTGTAATCAATGTAGCGATGTCCATCGGGTGCGTGGTGGAAGATATCGACAAATTGATTGTTCCACAAAATATCATTAGCACCATAAGTATGACGGGCATGGACGACCTGTGCAACCGTCTCATCAAGGCCACTCAAAGAGATGATCAGAATAGTATTTGTCTGGGTTAAGGATTCTGGTGTCATCCCATATAGAGGACTAAACTCATCAATGACATGCATCACCGACCAGCTTAACGTGAAGCTAGGTGTTTGGTTTGTTAGCAGTTTGAGATCGTAGAACCGACGGATGGACTGCCCTTCTATGGTTACTTCGTCGCGCATCAAGTAGACTCGCATCTGCGCCTCCAGAATTATATTGCGACGCTTATTAGCGCTGCGAAATATGAGAGTCGGCATCGCATTATGAGGTGTAATTACAGCAACACGGCTAAAGACTACACGGGCTGTAGGTCGGGAGAATCGAGCAAACGCTAGTCCTGTCATCACAGCAATTCCCATCAAACCGATCATTGCTTCAATGGTGACAACAATGTTGGCGTAAGTTGTTTTAGGATACATTGCCCCATAGCCGATGGATGCTAGGGTTTGGACGCTAAAGAAAAAGACATCTAAAAAAGAGCCAGGTCGGGCGTTGGCTATACAATCTCCTCCTATCAAGTAAGCTAGGGCAAATAGAGCATTAATAGTTAGATAGAAAGTACAAATCAGCAGCAGAAAGCCAGTCCAGGGAATCGTTAGCAGCAGATGGTAAGGATCACGCCAGTAGGAATACCATGCACCCATACCCATAATCTCAAATTTTCCATCTCGAACTTGAATCTGAATCGGTGGGATCAAACGCTGTCGTTTCTTCGGTGAAAGTCTCTTTAGTCGAAATTTCATTGCAAGTAGCCAAAAGAACGGCAACTGCTTAGTATTGTAAATTAAGTTGGTTTGGAGACATTCCACTTACCCGCAAAGGAACGAAAATTTAACTTTCTTTTCTTAAATCAGTAAAAAAATAGGGTGGACAATGCCCACCCTACTAATTTATCTGCTAGAAACTTATTTTTCCGGCTTTAGTGATTGACTTTTAGAACATCGGTCAAACCACTCCTGGTATTTTTTCTGATGTGATTCATCTTCAATAACAATCGTCACTCGCACCTGCTTGCATCCGTGATTTTGCTCTAGTGCGATCGCATTTAATAATAAACTAGCAATTTTAGGCGAACTAAATTCGCCACTTACCGTTAAACCGCTATCAAAGCGTGTAACTTCAAGGCTTTCTACTTCCGTCAAGTCAAGGCCAAGAATTTCCCCTCCATCTAAATCAATTTCTGCAAGTTGTTTGTGTTCTGGACTAATTTGTTCCACAATCAGCTTTTCACGCCGGACAGGAACTTGTATCATCCGAGTTTCGATGACTTTGCGAACAATCACCTCACCAACTTTACGCTTACTGCTTTCAACAACTAGTCGTTCTTCTAGTAAACGAATAATCTGTTGTTCGTTAACCGGTTCTAAATTTACTGGCTCAACTGGGCTATTTATAGTTTGATTGTTGACTAGTTGCTTGGTTGAGTTTTCTGATAGTGTGCCATCGCCTGGTGTTTCTGCTTCTAAATATTCAGGCATATATTCAATTTCTGATTTGTTTAAGTCTATGAAAACAGATTTAGTCGGCTTGTCAATTTGTTTTATTCTCTGGCTCTGCAATTGAAATAAAGAAGGATGTTTATTAGCTAACTGCTGACCATATTCTAGAGTTTCTTGATTCGCCTGGTTAGATATAATTAAGTTTAGCCGGCGATTAGCATCAACAATTAAATCATGAACTACTCCTACTAGCTCACCTTCCCTGTCGATGACAGCAAAATTCTTCACCTTCTTTCTTAAATCTGCTAGTGAGGTGCTAGTGCGAGTCTTCGTATTTGCCTGTCCAATGTTTTTGGTCATCGGTTGGCTATTCATATGCAAAACTTCTGAACTGCTTTCTGGTTAGCTATATTAAATCTATTGTTCATTTTGACCTTTTAAAAGTACAGGCAAAGCTAATTAAACAGCCCCACCTGTACTCTGTCAAATTAGTTATTAGTTAAGAACTAATAACTACGTTGGTTAGCGTTCTTCAATCGGAAGATTACCAGAATTAACATCTAACTCTTCACGACGCACAGTTTCTTGAGTTTCAACTGTCTCTTGATCTACCACTTTTTTGACTCGAACTTCTTCACGCAAAAATGCTTCTTTGCGAACATCAGCAGTTTCTTCGTGGAGTTCTATCCGAGTAACTTCGCCTTCACGGAAGTCTGCTCCGCGCCCAGAAGCGGCAGTACCTGCATCTGCGGGAGTGACACGCTCAATCACAACTCGTTCTCTTTCTATTGGTATTGCAACCCGTGCAGTATCAGTCTCAACACGCTTGCCAATCGCTACTTCTCCAGTTTTTTGGCGTTTTTTATTGGCAACCAGCCGTTCTTCATATAATCTTAGAGTTTGATGATCTTGATCATTTAACGCATATAAAGAAGGCTCATTTTCGTAAGTGTAGCTATCACGATTGTAAGTAGGTGTAACCGGCTGTTGAGGCGTAACTGGCTGCTTATAGGTTGTATCTACTGGTGTTGTCGCTTGCAATGGTAATGCTGGTTCTACAGGAAGGGCGTAGTCTCCCGGTTGTGCTAATGAAGCTTCTAGAGGTAGGGCGTTGTCTGTGGGTTGGCGATATACCCCACGCACCCGTTCTTCATAGTCATAATCAAGGCTTTGGCGTTCATTGAACTCAGGTAAATCTTCTGCTTGGACTCTAGTCAAGCCAATTGTGTAGACGCGATCGCTATTATGATCGATACGGGCACGAGCAACTGGTAGTAATACTTTTTTACCAAAAATCCAGAAGCCTAAGTCAACCACAAAATAGCGGAAATGACCTTCTTCATCCACTAAAACATCGCTGACAGTGCCAATTTTTTCCTCAGTTCCTTGTGTATAAACCCCAAGTCCCTTAATGTCCTGACCTTCAATGGTATCCCGGTAGTTAGGCTCAAAATCTTCCAGTTTGTAGAGAACCATTATATTAACCTCAAAAATTTTCTCTTTATCTACTAATAACTAAATTATACATTTATTTACTTGCTTACCTCCTTCTGCCGAATGAATTATTTCAATAGTTCAATAATCAAAAGTTATAGATATTGTTTTATATATGGCTAACTAAAGATGCGAAATTGGGAGCATCTCACTTTTGTAAAAATATGTTTAGCCTTGGTGCATGGAATTCGCCGGATATATTAAAATCGTCACCGCAAAATTTTGCATTTTTAAACGGTTTATCAAGATGTAAATTTTTTGAAGGCATAAATTCCCAACTTGTCTAATAAGTCGGGTATCTTGTTGTTGAATAAAAAAACACAGGCAGAGATAAAAATTAACTTTGCCTGCATGATTATTTTCAGATAATATCACAAATTTATTGACCAGCTACTTAAATAGCTTCATCTGTAGTGGGAATATTTTCTTCGACATGTAAATTACCCACAGTATTAAGATCTAACTCTTCTCGGCGAATAGTATCTTTTGCTTCCACAGTTTCCCGTTCTACTACTTTCTTAACTCGGACTTCTTCACGCACAAACGCTTCTTTATGTATCTGAGGCGTTTCTTCGTACACTTCTATGCGTGCTACTTCTCCTTCTTGGAACTGAAGTTCACTGGGATCTACAACCTTTCCTGCTTCTGTTGGCACAACTCGCTCAATCAGAACTCGTTCTTTTTCAATATCTACTGTAACGCTTGCAGTTTCTGTTTCAATGTGCTTACCAAGCGTTACTTCTCCGCTTTTTATGCGTTGTTTGTTGGCAACTAATCGTTCTTCATAAAGTTTAAAAGTTTGATCAGATTGCTCATTTAACCCATATAAAGCTGGTTCTTTCTGGTAATTGTATGTATCGCGATCGTAAGTTACACCACTAGTTGGAGAACGAAATACACTACGTACCTTTTCTTCATAATCATGATTAAGGAGCGCGTCTTCTTTGTGATCAGGTAAACTTTCTACTTGCTGTCTGCTTAACCCATCAACATAGACGCGTCTTCCAGGATAATCAATTCGGGAAAGACCAATAGGGAGTAATATTTTCTTACTAAGAAAATCTAAGGTTATATCAATAATTAAATACCGAAAATGACCATCGTCATCAACTAAAACATCAGCGACCGATCCAACTCTCTCTCCTCCCTCAGTATAAAGCTCCAACGCCTTAACGTCGTCTCCGCCAAAAGTTTCTCGATAGTCTGGGTCAAAATGTTCAAGTTTGTGAAGAGGCATCTGCTGTTCCCAAGTAGTTTAGAATATTTCTCAACTATTTTAATAAATATTGTGCTATTTCTCCTCTTACTAGCGACTGAATTTAACAGGACTTACGCACCAAAACCTGAAACTTCGTTCGCGTAGCGGCACTCCCCCCTAACCCCCTTTTTAAGAGGGGTTGGGAGATATCTTATGCGTAAGTCTTATTTAATTGAGATATTTCGTGGCTTGCAGTTATAGTTTATGAAGAAAGCACTCAAGTTAAACACTGTTGATCATCAATAGAGATATAACTAAAGTTATAATAAACAGTATTTAGATGGTATAAAATGTTTCAATACAATCTAATTAATCTCAATAAAAAATTAAATTACTTAAATAGGATTTTGGCTAATATCATTACACAGTAAACTAAATAAACATCTCTAGAAATTAAATATGCGTTATCCAGAACCTTTGTAGAGACGTAGCACTGCTACGTCTCTACATTCATTTTCATTCCTATCTCTAATATGCGATCGCACATATTGAAAATATCTCAAAGTCTGCCAAGAGTCAGCTACTAAATTCTATATTTACACTACTTGAAAACTAAAGCTAAAACTTGCCCAATTATTCACATCTAAGATATATGAGTCGGCTGCTGTGCCGTTCATCCCCGTTTTGAGGGCGCTGGCGTTATGTAAGTCTTGTAGCAAGCTTTGGGCAACGTCTAAGGAATTCAACAATGGGCTAATCGGCCCTTGTTCTGTTGTGGAATACTTCGCAGTGTTCAAGGCGGCGAGAGTTTCGCTAAAGGGGGCAGTACTAAGAATCAGTTGTTGTTCATAAAATAAAGCTAGCCCTGAAATCACCCATTCGGAAGCAGTATTAGTTTGGGGTAGAGTGAGGGTTTCACCTGGAGGGATAACGACTTGTTTGAGGAGGGGCTTAGTGTCCGCAGTGTTTGATTCTTGAGGAGTTTCCCAAGAGTAGAAGGCAATTGCTGTATGATTATTGTTTAATCCCAGCAAGATTAAATATACTGGGCGATCGCTCTGGTTTTCTACTCGATATTGCATTCGACTACCCATAGGCACAATCGCAATGGGGAGTGATTTTTCAATCGAAGTTTCAGTTTTGAAAGTTCGCACTGTTTCGCGCTGCATGACGACACTCGGCAATCTGTCAGTAATTATTTCTAATGTTGCCTTGAGAGGCAAGCGGGAAGAACCTTGATTTTCTGTGAGTCGCCATAACTTGGCCGCTAGCAAGATTGATAATTTCGGCGCTAACCTCTGCACTGTTAATTTTACTGCTTCTCCTACTTCTCCGGTGCTATTGGGAATTAACTCGCCACCAAGAGAAAATAGACCATAACGACTAGGCGTTTGCTGTAGCTTGGCAAATAGATAATCAGCTGGTTTTTCCCCTGCTACTATAGTGGACACACGGGAAAATGCAGCAAAGGCACTGATAGCGTCTACCCGCTCAATTCTTTCTAATCCAGTATCCAAAGCAATTGTTAAATTAATATTCCGGGGTAAAACTCGGACTGCTTCTTGGACAAGTTCCCCGACTTGCAGAGGAGTTGTACGATCAATTTTGGAAATTTGCGCTTTTGCTGTTAACCCAGTGCGCGATCGCAATATTAACTCTTCTCCTGTTGCTAAGGTCAATCGAGAATTCACTCCGTAGTATACCAGCACTTGTGGAGGTAATCCTGCCAACCACAGATGGACTGTTTTGCCGTCGTCTTCAATAGCATTCACGGCGCCTTCTGCACCAATGATATTGTCTGGTGTTAGAGACGTTATATCTTGATTTTTCTGATCACTTAATAACGCTGGTTGCTCTTTACTACCCAATTTGGATAGAGAATTTTCCACCTGAGAGAGGGCGACTTGAATTGTGGTGACTGGGGTAAATTCCCACAAATACTGCGTTAAGGCGTAGGTAAATAACCCGGCACTAAAACCAGAAAAGAGTCCTTCTCTCGCCGACTGCTTTGGATTTGAGGTAGCTGTTAAGACAACAGGAGTGCTGGGTAAGTTTTGAGTTTTAAGTTGTTTGAGCAAGTCGAGTTCATCTACTGCTAGCTTTGCTTCTACTAACTCCTGAAGGGCGCGAGTTTTTAATCCTAAGACTGTGTTAGCAGCATAATAGCTAGTATCCAATATTGCTGTTACTCTGTCTGTGGGGAGCGATCGCAATAATAGCAGTAGAGTTTCTTCTAATATATAGTTGACTATTTTCTCATCTTGTGATTCTTTACTTCCCTTAGCTGGCACCAGAGCATTTTGCATTGGATCTGGCGATGTTTCCAATTTTACACGACTGCCATAGCCGCTAAAGTGGAAGACAACTACATCACCGGGTTTAGCTTGCTTACTCAAGTGATCCGAAAAAGCCGCCTCAATGAATTCCCTACTAGCTTGTTCCTCAGTTAAAGTTAGGATATCTGACCCTTGGAAGCCAAAGCGATGAATCAAAAGTTCTCTTTGCAGTTCCACATCCGTCAGACAACCACTGAGGGTTGGGATTTTTGGGTATTGGTTAATACCTATTAGCAATGCCAACTTGCGCGGATTGGGTTGTGCCAAAGCTTGATAATAGCGATTTCCCAAAGTCAACCACTCAGCTTCAGTTACCCCCAATACCGCGAGTATTGAGCCAATTCTCTGTAAAAACGTGCGCCGTTTCATATATTAGCTATCAGCTCTCAGCTATCAGTTAGCAGCTTACAGGGCTGAACTCTGTAATGTAAAGTTACAGATGGTGTTTGTTTGTTGATCCAAGTGGGGGGAGGTGAGGGAGATGTAGCTTTAGCTTTCCTACGGAACGCTACGCGAACCCGCAGGGTGGGGATGAGGGAGAAATAACCAATGCCCAATGCCCAATGCCCTAAACAGGTACTTCTATCCGCATTGCCCGCGCCAACTCTGCCGCCACCTCTGGACGGGTAAATTCTGGAGGAGGTAACTCACCACGCCGCAGCATTTCTCTAACTTTTGTCCCCGATAGGTGAATGCGTTCTTCTGGCCTGCTGGGACTAGTTTTAGATGTTGCCATCTGCTTAGTGCGCGTACAGTAGAAAGCGTGTTCAAATTTCATCGGCACAATGCCCAATTCACTTGGCTCAAATTCGTCAAAGATGTACTGAGCATCGTAAGTACCGTAATAGTCACCGACGCCAGCATGATCCCGTCCGACGATAAAGTGAGTACAGCCGTAATTTTTGCGAACTAAAGCATGGAATATTGCCTCACGAGGGCCAGCATAACGCATTGCGGCGGGATTTATTGCTAAACTTACCCGGTCTAAGGGGTAGTAGTGTTCCAGCAAAATTTCATAACAGCGCATCCGCACATCGGCGGCAATATCATCTTCTTTTGTCGCCCCGACTAATGGGTGCAAAAATAGACCATCAACGATTTCTAAAGCGCACTTTTGAATATATTCATGGGCGCGGTGGATGGGGTTGCGAGTTTGAAAGCCGACAATAGTTTTCCAACCCTTGTCTGTAAATAGTTGCCGTGAGGCGGCTGGATCAATTTGGTAAGTGGGAAACTGGGGATGAGGTTCGCGTTGCAACAGCCAAATATCACCCGCAAGATGTACATTACCTTGGTTATAGAGTACCTGCACGCCGGGATGATTGACATCATCAGTGCGGTAGACATTTATTGCCTCGCGGGTTTTGTCGTAGTGATATTTTTGCGTCAGTTGCAAAACCCCAATAAATTCACCTTTGGAGTTATCCAGACGGATTAAGCCGCCTGACTGCAATGGGTCAGCTACTTCTTCGCTTACCGATAGTGTAATCGGGATTGACCACACAAGACCGTTAGCTAGTCGCATTTCTGTAACAGTGCGATCGTAGTCTTCCTGGTTCATAAAACCCGTGAGTGGACTAAAAGCACCGATCGCAATCATTTCTAGATCAGAAACGGCGCGATCGTCAAGTTGCACTCGTGGCAAAAAGTCAGCTTTTGAGAGAAACTCTGCTCTTTGTTCTGGTGTGGCGATTCGGTTAACCAACTGTCCGCCGTGGGGGGCTATGGCATCTAGGTTGTGACTCAAGGTAATCCCCTCTTTGTATTAACTGTTATTGTTTCAGATTATGTACTAACTTACCAAATGCTGGTACGTAGAGAAAAAGAGTTTAGGTATTGGTCTGTAGTTATTACCCTTGTCTTTATCGTTTGTGTTAGAAGATTTGTGGAATTTAGATACTTACAGCAGTTTTCATGTATTTGAACCACATCTGTCGTAGTGGCACAGCAATGCTCATTGGTGTCAACTTAACGGGAAACCCTTGTAAAAACTGGATATTGAGTTCACTTACCATCACGATCCGCGTTACCCCACCCTAGCCCTCCCCTTATAAAGGGGAGGGAACCAAATTTT
>NZ_JBALCE010000087.1:0-4787 GCF_036919815.1 Nostoc sp. | reverse complement strand
TAGAAGTTCAAAACTCGATTTAGAAGTTCAAAACTCGATTTAGAAGTTCAAAACTCGATTTAGAAGTTCAAAACTCGATTTAGAAGTTCAAAACTCGATTTAGAAGTTCAAAACTTGATTTAGAAGTTCAAAACTTGATTTAGATTCAGTTGCGATCGCATTACGACTGTGGACACACATCAAATATCAGTTGTGAACGATAGAAACACACATCAAACTCCAAAAAGGAGTTCATACGCCCTAGCAACAAAGGCACATCATTAGACAAACTCCACGCAAAAACTAAGCAAACAGGCTCAAACGAGCCAATTTGAGCAGATATAAGCAAACCTCTTGCTTCAACGGGTGCCAAATTACCAGTCAACATTACAGAAATCGTCTGTTCTTCCCAAATTGCGCCTAGTTGAACACCAATACCGTATGGCAGAACGCTGACGCTTTCTCCAGTATCTAACAAGCCTGAAACTTCTACTGATGAGTTACGATAGGTTAATATTAATGGTAGCTTTGGCAGCGCATCGGGAATACCAAATGTATCGTATCCTCTGTAAAGGAAAATCTTTGAGGATTACCCATTGTGCATTTACCCGTCCGATTCTAGCAATTGAGCAAGTTGATGTGCAGCTGCGTGGGAATTAAGGGGCGACCAAATAGGATAAGTTGCACCTTGCTCTAATGATGGCTTTTCATCCCTAGATAACTCTGAAACTAGAAACTGCATCACTTTCAGTTTGTCTGCACGAGTTAAATTTCCCAGGGTAGGAAATAGCTTTACGGCGTTCATAATTGTCATGCTGGAGATGAGTCAACATTTCTATCTTTCTACAAATTTTATCAGGCTGTGGTATCAGCTTTGTAAATTACCGCAGTAGTGGGGAATTTCTGCGTATTCATCGTTTCATTCAGCAAAAGATTTACCCGTTAGATTGGGGTGGTGATAGTCAAGTTCAGCTTGCGTCGGATATTGCGGCGTTGTTTTTGAGTAAATCAGCCTGGGTTAAATGTGTTTTGCTTTGTGACAATGTATGATTAGGGAGAGGTGCGATCTTGCTAATTCCCTAATATGTGAGTTTATCTCTTTCTATTGAGAGTTTTTACAATTCATCAAGCAGGTTTTTTAAAATGTTTAAATCGGAGTAATCTATATGCTCTAAAGTAGGCGGTATATTAATATAATTGCTTAATTCTTTAATTTGTTTCAAAGCCATCGAATTTTGCCTAATAAGATTGTTAGTTATTCTCTGCTGTTCCAAAAGTTGGGTTTTGGTAGATTCTAATTTTCCTTGAAGTTTGAGTAATTGCAATTCAAAATCTTGGTATTTAGAGCTAATAGGATTTGGATATGGAACCAAATCTGGAATAACAGTAAATATTTGTTTTATTCTTGTCCACTTTTGTTTCAGTTTATTGATTTCAATACTTCGGTCACTCCCAAACTTTGATTGCATGAACTTATGGGCAGCAATAGCTTCAATAAATCCTTTACGTAATTCTTCTAAATCATCTTCTTGCATAGTTTATAGTTTTGTTGTAATTATTAAAGCTTAAACTTAAGCTAGCTGACTGGCATCGGTAATTATATCATCCTCTGATCCCAATAGTGTAAATCTCAATTTCAGCCGAATCAATATTAACTGTGAAAATAATTCTGATTTTTCCAATACGCAGTCTATAAAATCCTTCCCAATCTCCCTTCTGAAATTAGTATCAGTAGTAAATATCATAAGTAAGTATGCATTATGGGTGACTATTAGGGTTTTCAATCATTAATCCCTCACTTACAACTGCTGCATTCAACTCATTATCTGCGGAGACAAAGGTGATAGAAGGTAATCCATTAGCGATGCAAATGGTGTTGACTGCACGACCTACTGCTAGTTGGATAGCATCATAGCCTCTTAAACCATAAGTTTCAGACAATACCATTCCAGAACTAATAATATTTTCTGTGATTTCAACGATTTGATAGTCTTTCTGTAAATCACGTTTAAACTGATTGCATATTATTGTCATATCTGTAATGCTAATATTTCCACCGCGCGATCGCCTGGTAATTGCGGCTATAATTTCTACACTGGTTATTGCAGCAATAAATACTTCATTGTTGAGAGTCGGATCAAATAGTCCCAAAACCCAAGCCGATCCAGTTTCGCTAATATAACGCTTGACCAATGCACTACTATCTATGAAGTATATTGCCATTTAATGACGTTCCTCAATAATAGTTTCAGAAACAGGTTTTCCCTCGACCTGAATTAGTCGTCGCTCAGTTATTGGTTCATAAGCAGGATGCTTAATCTGCTTTACTAAGCCAGAATCGATTAAAGATTGATGAAATGCTGCTTGCTTTACTGCTTCTTCTCTATCAGTAAGATACTTTTGAATCGTCTGATTAAGCTGCTGAAGTTCTTCTATTTCAAGTGTCTCAAGCTGCTTAATTATTTGGTTTAGGGTTACTAGCGCCATAGTTTTTTATTTCCTTCACTGACAGATAAACTTGGTAAATTTAGAATAAGTATGCGATCGCACTCAGCAAGACAGGGTTAACCTCTGCTTTTCAACTCCTCAACCAACTCTTGCACCATACTAGTCAAACTAGGATAGTTTGGCTCTCTTTCAACCACTTCTTCAGGAATATCATTGCAATAAATTGGAGCAGTTTGACATTTTTCCTGCGTTCCCACAAAAAAGTCTCCACCATCTTCGACCATAAAAAGGGGAAACAAATGAAAATCACCTTTCCAATCTTGAGCAATACTAATTGCTTCTTCCAATGAGAAGAATGTGGCAATATCCCAAGCATCGGGGTGAGGAATAAAAGGATTTACACCACCATTTTTCCATTGATAAAGCTCAGAGATTTCTTCTGGTAAATAAAAGGGAAGTTCTTTAACTTTTGCCTCAATTGCATCACGACTCAATCCTCCGTTCATTGCAGCAGGATGAGTTGGCATATATTGCTGCACCCAATCATAGATAAACTTAAGAGCTTCAGTTAAATCGGACATATCTTTTTACCTATAATATCTTAAATGAGTTTATTTGAATGATTTCTCACCCATAAATCATAGCAAATTATATAAAACTGGTATGATTTATGATTAAATTTAACTTTGTTTATAAACCATTTCCATCTTAAACTTCTCAATCTCCAACCTCAATTTCTCATTCTCCATCCTCAACTTTGCATTCTCCTCCCTAATCAACTCAACTTCATTCCTCTTACTCAAAGCTTGATTAATTGCCAACTTCCGCATATCCAGCGAGAACCAACGCTGATAAGTTTGCGTATGAACTTGCACACTATGCCCCAAATTATCCGCCGCCGCTTTAATTGGTATCCCCAAAATATGCGCCCGAATTGCCCAAGCGTGACGTAAATCATACGGTTTAAAATCCAATCCTATCTTACGAAACCACCAACTAACTCGCTGTGTTAACGCCGTTATCTCCGCATGATTAGTATTATCTTTTTTAGCGATCGCACTCCCCAACATCTCTAAATATTTAGGATTTCTCAAATCAAAATCCTCAATCCATTGTCTATATAATGGTAATGCTTGTCTCTCACCAGTCTTACAATCTTTATGGACTTTCCATGTCAAATCTAAATTTTCTTGACTCAACCACCAATCAATATCAGGATTAATAAAAAGTTCTCGTGGACGTAAACCAAAAACTGCTAACATTCCATAAGTCCATCGCCAAAGTTGCCAACTATCTTGAACATTTTGATTGACTTGATTGCCTCGGTTATTTAGATAATCTTCAAACTTGAGAATTCCATCAGCTATTTCGGTATCAGTCGGTATATTTCGGGAATTATTCTCAGGCATTTTGGAATATTTAGATAAATCGATTTCAATGTTGAATGTCAAGCAAAATGCCGATATAGCTCTAGCTGCATTATACTTAGCCCATTCCTTATCAATTTGTTCAATTGAACTGATTAGATTTTGTGCGATCGCTAAATTTTCAGGATTCGTAAATCTCTTAGTTCGTGAAAAATAATAAAAAAAAGTATGCTCGCTTTTGGTAGTTCTTTTATGAGTTTTAAAATACTCTTCTTCAAATTGTTCGAGTAATTTTCCTATGGTTTTAAATTCTTTTTTAATTGCCTCATTTCCTAAATATTTATCATTCCATTCAAAAGTTTTACGAGCGATTAACTTCCCCAATTCATAAGCTTCTTCCTCAGCCGTCTTGAGTCCATCTAAGTTAGAGGGAATATTCAAACTCAGATTATATTGCTTTCTCCCAGTACCATTACTATCTTTGTCTCCCGGTTTAATTGGTAACGTCGCCCGTAATTGCAGACTTCCATTTGATTCTCTAATTGTCACCTTTGCCTTTGCAGACTTCAAACGCAGATTAACTTTCTCTAATTCTAGTAGTACTTTCGTTCTCATGTGTTCTTTTTGCTGCTGTGCTTGCAGAGATGAGCAAAAAAACGGGCGATTTTTTAATCGCCTTGGCTCAGGACAACATTTAGATCATGCGTGATATCATGTCCGCTTGATTGCTTATTAAACCCGAAGAACCCCAAAGAGCCAAAGTTATGCTTTGTCTCCCCTCCGCGCTTACGGGGAGGGGTTGGGGGTCGGGTTCTTTTATTATCGGTAATCTGGCGGACATGATATGAGTCCTGAACCTAATTATGCTGTGTTTTTAGCCTATATTTAGTCTAAAAATAAATGTGCTATCAGCGAACAATGTTTATCGCTCACATTGCTTACTGCAAACATTAGACTGTTCAAAATAATTTAACCACAAAAAGGATTACTCCG
>NZ_JBALCE010000086.1:0-60483 GCF_036919815.1 Nostoc sp. | reverse complement strand
GCTGAGTCCTGAGTGCTGAGTAAATTAAGAAGTACTCACTACTTTTGAACTTGGGTTTTTGCCCCACCCGCAAGTGGCGTGGAATCTTTTCTTTTCAGGAGAAGGTTGATACCCGACCTCTTGTGGCGTGGTCTTTTTACTCAGCACTCTTCATTCGCTGGTTAGAGACCTTAGTGTATTCCGACTCTGAAAGCAAGCTGAGCCATAGCGTCAACCACAGAAGATAAGCGATGTCTACGACGGGCTATACGCCGGGAGCATCTGTTTGAGATGTTTGAGCATCTTCAACAGTACTGGCAATTGGGAAAGAAATCGGATTAGTAGATGGGGTTAGTGAATCTAGCTGGGGTTGTTCGAGTGATGCTTCAATGTTTGAATCAGCAAAGTAGGAGCCAAAGATTTTATCATAGTTAGAAGCAACAGCTAAAAAAGCGCCACCCAAAATATAGATAGGTAATGGCAGATTAAATTCTTGCAACCAGTCAAACAGTTCCGCCAAGGCAAACAGCACGAAGAAGCAGGCAAGCCAAACCTTCATATTTTTAATTCCCTGGATTGAAACAACTCTATTACTAGCTTAAATAGCTTGCATAATAGTTGATGTAGTATATAATCTAATACGCTTGGGTTAAGGCTAGCACTCTTTGTCAAAGTCGTTTTTTTTAACGTAGACGCGGAGCGGCTTGCCGCAGGCTACCACAGAGGCGCAGAGAAGCCAGTGCGCCCTTGCGGGTTCCCCGACTTGTAGCAACTGGCGCGACACAGAGACAGAAGAAGGAGAACGAAAAAACTGTATTGGTATATAATCACTAACTTACAACTTCTATAACCCTAAATAGATGTAGTCAGAGTTATAGCATCTGGGATATTCCAATATCTAGTAGAAAAATAAAAATATATTTATCTTATATCAAGTTCGGGCGATCGCACTTACCGCCCATGCTGGAGAAATTAACGCCAAGCAAGTACTAAGAGCCGGATTTCACTCTTGATCTTGCCAAACCATTAGAGCCAACCTTTGTTAGTAGAAGCTATCGCTAACTTAATAGCTGATTAAAGCCAACGACTCCCTCACGAGAGCCGTTGCCCGATCATCATAGACCTGCATCTACCTGTTTACGGTTACTTGATATTATCAGGTGTGATGGCTTGATATAGTAGAGTAGGAACAATCGCCTGTTTGATATCTATCTTACGTGGGATGACTTTTTCTGCAAAATAAAAATCAGCAACGCCCTGCTGTTGGGCAATGATCGCAG
This sequence comes from Nostoc sp., assembly GCF_036919815.1. GTDB lineage: Bacteria > Cyanobacteriota > Cyanobacteriia > Cyanobacteriales > Nostocaceae > Nostoc. The sequence continues at coordinate 59,224 of NZ_JBALCE010000086.1, read as the reverse complement.
GTGTCAGTCTTCTCAATCTATAAGCACTACGGCGTACCACCTTTTCTACAATTGATACATCTAATTTCAGTTCAGGAGCTAAATCGTTGGCAATTATGGTTGGGTTTTTTTCAGCAAATTCTCCAGCCTTCTGTGCTTCCTCTAAAAACACTCGCACCAATCCCGGATTTTGGGTGACAAATGAACGCCTGCCAAGATAAAATCCGCCTAGAGTGTTAATTCCGGCTGCATTTCTCAAAATCCGAATCGGAGTAGTATTAGTACTTTGCACAACAGCTAAAAAGGGATCGCCACCCACCCAGGCGTCAGCCTTGTCTTGAAGAAAGGCGTCGCGGGCTTGAGATGGAGTCAAAGCAACGATTTGAATATCGCTAATTTTTAACCCTACGTCTTGCAAAGCTTTTGCTAGTAAATACTGTGCATTTGACCCTACCTGAAAAGCAATTTTCTTACCTTTAAGATCCGCTACTTTCTTAATGGGAGAATTAGCTTTCACCACAATACCTTGGTTTGTACCATTGGTGGGCGTGCGTCCAGCAATATAGACAAATTCCGGGATGCTTGCGGTTGCGGCTTGGGAAAATATTGGAGGTGTCTCTCCGACATTACCGATATCCACCTTACCTGCATTCAGCGCTTCTATCAATTGCGGCCCTGCTGCAAATGGCCCAACCCAATTCACAGTTACACCCAAGGCTTTGAAACGTGGCTCAACAACTTTTCTGACTTTGACAATATCACCAGAACTTTGATAGGCCAAGTTAATTACTTTGACGTTTGTTTGCGCTTGGGTGCTTTGCACAAGGCTACCCACAAACGGAGATAATAAAGCAAATAGTCCCAGTGCTGAATATTGGACAATACGCTTTAAAACTGTGCGGCGTTTTGGTTTAAATGGCTTATTCATCAGTTGTGATTTTCCTCGTAAGTTTTAGGTTTTAAGTTGTAACCCATATTCTGCACTTCAAAATGTATTATATAAATAATTCAAAAATAATTACCAATAATGGGCATATTATCAAGTGTTAATACTGACAATTATTGATAGTTTGGCTATGCTTGTGGTTAGATTGCGTAGGCGCAGTCCAACCTAGACATCGCTAGATTTTGTAATCTTTATTTATTACAAAATGAATTGCAGAATGTGGCTTGTAAGTCTTACTTTCAAAAACAAGTAAGATAATTGGAAGTTGTTCTGTCAACCTCCTAGAACACCAATTTAGTATTAAAACTTGAGATTGCACTAATTCAACAAATCTCTTTTTGGTTTTAGTAAATTGGTATTCTAGTTAGTTTGAAAAAACTTAGCGATGTTTTTAGCTATTGCTAAAATGATTCGCATTTATTTAAAAATCAAGTCTGGGGATTTGCAAAAACTGGCTTTTCCTTAATTAGTCTTTTTTAGCATGAAGCATTTAAAGGGATGCGAGATTGGGTATTGGAAAACTCTCAATACGGTTCGGTTAAGGTGTACAGTCCTTAATGATCCCCCTTAGTCCACGCCAGGTCTTTCTCCCTTCTCTACGAGACGCTCCGCGAAGGCGCTAGCCTCTCCCTTTGGGAGAAGGGAAGACGCTGCGCGAACAAGTCGGGAAACGCGCCGTAGCGCACTGGCTTCCCCTAAAAAGGGGGAAATAGAGCCATTCTTAGCCCCCCCTTTTTAAGGGGGGTTGGGGGGATCAAGTCTTATCCAAACCGTATTGGAAAACTCACAACCCGGCATTACAAATAACGCTATTCTACTGATTATTGTTGACTTTTGTTTTAGAGTACTGCTAAACATTTTACACCTGTAGGTTAAATGTAAATATTCAAAAAACGATATATAAATCTTGTCTCATTACATGAGTAAAATTTGGTTTTAGTATTTTTAGTTAACAGAATTAACTGTTAATTACAGGTTATATTGTATCGGGTTTTGTATTTAAATAAAGTATTGATAAACACTTGTTTTTAGACTGAATAATATTTTTTATTTAGATAGCGGTTTCTAATCACATAAGGTACATCATCGCCCCCTCCTCGCTTGCTCTTAGGGGTTGGGGTTCTTGTACCTCACTTAACCGAGAACCGCTATATATTTATTAACCAATTGCCTGGGTTTAAGTTGCTTGACCTTCTCTCAAACCTAACCCCCAACCCCTTCCCTACTAGCGTTCGGGAGCAAGAATCAAAGTCTCGCGGACTGTGGGGGAGAGGAATGGAAGTGGGGTTTTAAGGATATAGTTGCACATCACATTACTATTTCATCTGCTTGAGAATTTGGAATGTTTGATCTGTTTTTGCTGTTGATGTACGTTTATGTCCCCAACCAACCTTTTCACGGTAACTACCCAGTAGCCCGACTTCTGCCAATTCTGCCTCGTTAACTGAAGTCTGCATATCGCTTTCTGGTGCAACATAAAGAGCATCAACTGGACAATACAATTCGCACATATAACAGGTTTGACAGTCACTCTGTCTGGTAATAGTCGGTGGTGCATCAGGTACTCTGTCAAACACGTTAGTCGGGCAAATGTTCACGCAAATATTACATTTTATGCACCGCGACTCGCTGACTAACTCAATCACACTAACGCTCCTATTTTAGATAAAGACTTTTCTGTACTCTGTAAAGGCTGACTCTTCACCCAGACTTGATCTAATCCGCCACTAATCAGGTGATGTTGCTGGTTAGGATCAAGTTCTGGATAATCTAAGTGTCTGTGCATACCACGAGTTTCTTTACGTTCAATCGCACTGCTATACATCCATCGCGCTGTCGCTACCATTGCCGCAGCTTCTCGCGCCCGGATTAGCTCTTTATCTGATGTTACCTGGCTACTGCGGAGTTCTTGCCAAAGATGATTTAACCTACCCAAAGACTCGGTTAAGCCTTGTTCTGTACAGAAATAGTTCTTTTCGTAGGGGAATACTTCAGCTTGGACTGCCTGAATCACTTCATCAGTTGCCAAGGTTTGAGAGCGATCGCTCCCACTCTGTAATACTACCTCTCCAACACCATTAAGGCGGCATTGAGTTTTGTGTTCTCCCAAACTGCGAGTATATTCAGCAGCCGATTTCCCTGACCAATAGCCAGAAGATATTGCCCAAGCCGCATTGTGGCTACCACCACCAGTAAATCCGCCACAAATCAGTTCGCGTGTAGCTGCATCTCCAGCCGCATAGAGTCCCCGCACAGAACTGGCACAACTCTCATCTACAATCCGAATCCCTCCTGTACCGCGCACAGTTCCCTCTAGGCGCAGAGTCACAGGGAAACGTTGGGTAAATGGATCAATACCTGCACGGTCAAAGGGTAAAAAGAAGTTGGGCTGTGCTAAACGCATAGATGGCCGCATCGATTCCGCCGCTTTATCTATGATGGCGTAAACTGGCTGTTGCAGTAATGTTTGGGCAATTATTGAACGTCTATGAGAACTTGCCCCCGGAATCACAGTACCATCTTCATGGGTGAAGGTTGCCCAATTATAAAACAAGGTTTTGGTAACTGAAGAAAAAGCGGGAGAGATGCCGTAAGCATTGGAAAATTCCATACCCGACCCGACATCTCGGCACCTGCTTCCGCCGCCATTAAATAACCATCCCCTGTCAGGACGTTGCATCCTAACGCTTTACTGAGAAATGCACAGCCACCTGTTGCGATAATTGTGGACTGCGATCGCACTAGCCATTTCTCACCAGTCTGACGGTTCACGCCTGATGCACCACCAACAGCACCATCGTCATCAACCAGTAATTCTAAGGCAGGGCTGTTGTCTAAAATTTTGACTCCGGCCCGTTGAATTTGTCGCCGCATCAGCCGCATATACTCCGGCCCTTGCAGCGATCGCCGATAGGGTTTACCTTCATCATCGGTAGGAAAGGGATAACCCCACTCTGCTAACTGATTAACGTTTACATAAGTCTGATTCAGTACCCGATCCATCCAATTGCGATCGGATAAAAACCCACCCAACGATTCTCGACTCGCCTTTGCTGTTTCTCGTGCTTCTGGATCGGGTGGCACATACCACACACCATTACCAGATGCCGCAGCACAACCAGTTGTGCCACAATATCCTTTGTCTACGAGAATCACTCTCGCTCCATTTGATGCAGCACTCCATGCCGCCCAAGTTCCAGCAGGCCCACCTCCAATCACAAGCACATCTGCTTCTAAGTCGAGTTCAAAATCGGTTCTTAACGTCTTCAGCATCTACAATTTCCCCCCATCGATAAAGTCTTAAGCATCAAGTCTTCACCCCATCAATGCTGCAAAATAATATTTGTAAACCTGTTTGTCTATCTACTTGACAGCTTACTAGTTGCCTTAAATTGTGACTCCTTAAGACAGGTTGCCACTAGATTGGCATCCATGAACTACTTTAACTTGATCGATAAACCGTAGTTTTAACATAACAAAGCTTCTCACAGTTTTCGACAAAAAGCAAGCATTTTAACAAACAAATTCAAATATAAAGTTATGTAAATAAATTTGGTTATCAAAAAATTGGGTCTAAAACCCCGTCCACAACGACCACGCTCAGTGCATCGCTTATACGACGGCTTTTGGTATAATTAATAGTAGAATGCTGCTTTCTCTTGCGGGAGGCTCAAAGCCAAAGCCTGTGGAGCGAACGTAAGACCTATTACCCTTCGGGAGGTGGAGGCAGTTGCTATGAAGCAGGAACCCAAATAGTAATGTTTGGGAATCACCGTGGCTTTAGTCCGGTGAGGATGTCAACTCTCGCAATGGATTTGCTTTTTAACGTGAGTTCGATAGGATTCTGAAGAACCCCGCTTTCATTCGTCTTTCCGCTTGCCTAACGGCAGGCTGATGCCAACGGGGAGAGGCTTAAAAACCCGATTATTTCGTACCAAGTTGTAGATTTTTTGCCCCTTCCCTTGTAAGGAAGGGGTTGGGGTTAGGTTCTGTCAAACTGACGTTTTTTTACACCAAGTGTTCGCGGAGCGTAGCTTGCTTCTCCGTAGGAGTACGTCACACTCGCAATGACATTGTGTAATTAGTTCTGTCCAACTAGTTACCGTAATTTATTAAAATCTAAAGAGAGTACGAACCCAAGCAAATAAACTATCAGGATTGCTGGAATCAGAGTCCGGTGCAGTAATCCAGATCAAACCCGGCGTAATCTCAATATTATCTCCGATTTTATATTGATAGAATGCCTCAATGTGCAGGGAAGTATCTTTGTCCGCTTGTCCGGCACCTGCTCCCAAATCTACACTCTTGCTGAGACTGATCATTTTCGGCTCCATACCAACTAAAACCCCCCCTAGAGCACCTTCCTTAAAAAGATCCGGGAATGCCAGTCCTACCGCCCAATCCATCGCTTCGCCATCTCCGCGTCCCAAATAGCGGTGTGCTGCATAACTTACCCACCCATTGATTGCCAACTTGGGATTAACTTGATAGAACGCCTGTAGACCATAAAGGTTGCCCAGAGTTCCCGCTCCGGCCACGGTGCTGTTTACTAGGTTACTCCCAACTGCTGGACCGAAATTTGTTCCACTAAAACCTATGGTATTTGCTGGGCTATAGGTATTAACGTAAGTTGCCGCCAACCGAAAATTCCTATTAGAAGAGTAGTATATTAACTGTGCTAAAGCTAAATACCTGCCTTTAAAGAAGCCATTATTAGCTGTCGGATTGTTGCCGTTTGGTGCACTGTACGCTAATCCTAATTGAACCTGTTTGCCTAATCCCTGGAGTATGGCAATTCCGGCACCGCTATCTCCATAGTTATAGACCAAAGACCGCCGTGAAAATCGTGAAATCCCATTAGCACCAGTCGCAGAAGACGATTCAAAATATGGGTTAATGGGACCAGAAAGACCTATTTCACTAGCTCCATCAGACAGGGCATAAATGTTGACTTGGGTATTTGGATAAGGTAGAAACCGATAGCGGACACCACCGAGAATAATCTGATTGCGTGCAAAAGTAATACTGGCGTTATCAGCAGTTCTCCCCTCATAAGTTCCCAATAATCCAGCTCTTGTTTGTCCCAATGATTCAATACTTCCACCTGAGAGTGTTATACCTAATGAATCTTTACCGTTAAAACTGGTGTTTAACCGTAAAGAAGTTAAACCTTGAAGTGTGGGATTGTGAGCTGCGGGTGTCTTGGTGAGGACGTTATTGCCCGCCAGAACTGAGCCAACAACAATCTGAGCTCGACCGATAAGTTGGGTTGTGGTGGAAAACTGAGTTGATTCTAACTTCGCACTTCGCACTTCTAAGGTATCTAAGCGTCCCCGAAGTTGAGCAAGTTCTGGAGAAAATTGTTCTTGTAGTTTTTTGATCGCATCCAAGTCTTCCCGTTTAACTAAATCTGTCGTTGAAGTTGCTATTAGTTCATTGAGGCGATTTAAAGCTGCATTCAACCCAGCCGCAAATTCATAGCGCGTTAGGGGACGATTCCCTTTAAATGTGCCATCTGTATATCCTGTAATTACACCGTAGCGCTCAACTAGAGACTGTAATGCTTGAAATGCCCAATCTGTCGGCTTAATATCTGACAGTTGTGAGACTGATGTCACTTGCCCCGCAGCATTATTTGTAGCTTTTTTACTAGTTGGCGGTGCAACTTCCAACAATTGCGATACAGGTGTCACTTGCCCTGTGACATTAGTTGTAGCTTTTTTACTACTTAACGGTGCAATTGAAGTTTGTACTGTTTGATTGATAACTCCTTCTGGAGCTTTATTCACTTCTATTTGGACAGTAGAAGCATCAGATTTAGGCAGTTCAGCTTTATTTTTTGCCGGAGAAAAAACCAGGATAATTAGAATATCTAGCAACGAAAATAGGAACATTAGGCATCTATAATTCCAGCGAAAATTAGACATGACTCTTCAACTCCTCAACCTTAATGATGAATAAACTAGCTCTAATTTGGACAGATAAACCAGTGCGAATACTTGATGCAATCTCGCTGCTCAACCATTAGAAAACAACCTGAGCAAAGGTTTCACTAGGGAGAAAAGTAGCAATCTCCTATAGATATCGAAACCAGTATTAAGCAGTTGAATGTAGAATCCAAAAGCCGCAGTAAAACCGCCTTTGAAATCCTGTTTTTTTGCTTACACTGCACAAAGTTAATCAATGATTACTGACATTGACTAAAGCTTGATTTGGATTCGATTTATTATCTGCCAATTAAAATTAGCTGAAAACCCTAATTTGCAATCAGCTAGATTTTGACAGCATCAATTGTCAGTTAAATACGATAAGTCGATAGAATTACCGTATTTTGTGTAGAATTATCTTTGCATAGAGCTTGGTACAATGCAAGACCCAGTATTTTTTGATGAGGTGAAAATATGAAAATATGTCAAAATTATTGGGTAAGTCATACCAATTCTCTATGAAGATGCGCTAAAGCATATTTAAGTACAAGAAAGAAAACGAACCGCATACTCCTACGTCCAAGCAAGCTACGCGCAGCGTCTCCTTAGCGCGGCCTCTCGTAGAGAAGAGTTGGACGCATACCACTTCCCTACGGGACGCTACGCGTAGCTTGTCCTCCGCAGGAGTACGTGGAAGGAAGCTACGCGTAGCGTCTGCTTGGCGCAGCCTCTGGTAGAGAAGAGTTGGACAGAAAGAAGTTAAAAGGGTTTGGCGCAGCCTTATAAAGAAATGGTATCAATTCACCAACTGCGATCGCGTAGTGTGCCGTAGGCGATCGCCGCAGATAATCAGTCGGTAAAAACGTAATCAGTACGTGGACGATTCACTCAGGAATTACTTCCCCAGGTGCGGCTGCACGGATGGCAGCAACATTTGACCGAATTTCTAAAGGAAGATTGTTGATTAATGTCGTGACAGGTGGCGATTTGGTGCAACGGGCTGGGGATGGTTTGCATCTTAGTCATGACGATCGCTATGATTTAACCGATGAATTTCTCAGTGTTTGGCAGGGTATTGTCAGTAGGGAAACAGTGGATTTTAAAGGAAACTACCTCGATATCAAAGGCGGTAAACTCTTATTTCCACCAGTTCAAAAACCCTATCCACCCTTATGGTTTGGTGGTTCATCGCCTGCTGCCAAGCGAGTTGCTGCCAAACACATAGATGTTTACCTGACTTGGGGCGAACCACCACAGCAAGTAGCCCAAAAGATTGCTGAAGTTCGGCAATTGGCAGCCCAACAGAACAGTACGTTTTAGGATTCGCTTACATATAATTGTGTAAGAAACCGAGTCTGCTGCTTGTGATGCTGCCAATGAGCTAATTAAATATGTGGATGAGGGTGCGATGCGATCGCTCATTAATAATGCGATCGCTACCTCGTACTGTTCCAATTTTGAGGCAAATACTCAATTAAAATTTTAAAATCAGCGTGGTGCACTGCGTCGGTTTTATCTGTATGCAAGAGAAACTGCGACTTTTAGCTGTTAATTCAATATGAAATAATACTTCTATAACACCCTCTTAGTTGATTACGGATTATAAGAAAGAGATTTTTGATTCATAGATTCAGGCATGAAGCCGTAACAATCTCTAACCAAATAAAGTGGGCGTCCTTTTACTTCGTCATAAATGCGTCCAATATATTCACCTATTATCCCAAGGCTAAGTAGTTGTACTCCCCCTAAAAAGAGTATTGCCACCATTAAAGAAGCATAGCCAGGAATATCAATTCCGAAAAGCAAAGTCCGAATTACTAAAAAACTAGCGTACAAAAATGAAATTAAAGATATAACAAGACCAAGGTAGCCCCAAACCTTTAAGGGTATTAAACTAAATCCAGCAATCCCATCAATAGCAAAGTTCCAAAGTTTCCAATAATTCCATTTAGTAGTTCCCTGATAACGTTGAGGGCGATCGTATATTATTGAAGTTTGCTGAAAACCAACCCAAGCAAACAAACCTTTCATAAAACGATTCCGTTCTGGCATTTGTTTGAGAGCATTCACTACGCGTCGATCTAGCAAACGAAAATCCCCAGTGTTCGGAGGGATTGGCACATTACTCAACTTACCAATCGTTTGGTAGAAAGCAGCAGCAGTAAAGCGCTTAATCCAGTTTTCTCCTTGACGTGAGCGACGAGTTGCACAAACCACATCATAACCTTCACGCCATTTAACAATTAGCTCCTCAATTAATTCCGGTGGATCTTGGAGATCGGCATCAATTGGGACTACTGCTGCACCTGTTGTATAGTCAATACCAGCCGTTAGAGCAATTTCTTTGCCAAAGTTACGGGACAAGTTAACCACCTTAATTGCAGAATTACGGTAATGATGTTCAACCAAACATTTAAGAGTATTATCTTTACTACCATCATTCACACAAACAATCTCATATTTCATCTTTAAACGAACTAATACTGACACTAATCGTTCCAATAGGTAGTCTATATTGGGTTCCTCATTGTACATAGGAACTACTACAGAAATTTCTACATTGTCATTGTTTATAAGCATCTAGAAAACCTCATACTTCGCTTGACACTCAAAGAAACAGACATAAAATCAACTCTTATGTTATGGCAAGAATATGGTTTAATTATCTTGAGGATCTTTGTCATTTTCTGATGATTTAACAACCTCAACGCCCTTTGAGGGAAATGTGCGACGACGACGATACCATGTTGCTACTGCTACTAGCATTCCAGTTAGTGACAAAGCTCCAATCACTGGCAAGAAATCTCCTGTACTAAAAGCCTTTAAACCGTAACTGCCTAGCAATACAAAAGGTAGGACGCCAGGAACCGTGCCCAGGCTTGTACCCAGAACATAATCTTTAAAACTGACCGAAGTTAGGCCTGCAGTGAAGTTCACTAAACCATAGGGCATAACTGCTACCAAACGAATAGCAAACATATAAAATAATCCTGCCCGACGCACCTCAGCATCCATCGCTTGCCATTTTCCGCCTAGTCTTTTGGCTACCGCTTCACGTCCAATAGTCCGGGTAAAAGTAAAAGAAACAATTGCAGCAATAATTGCCGCTAAACTAGTCCAAAGAGTCCCTAATACTGGACCAAAAATTGCACCACCAGTTAAATTAAGTGCTGTTGAGGGCAGAATAAGTACAGTTGCTATAACATACACAAGAATATAAATAATCGGTGCCCATATCCCAGCAGACTTCAGCCAAACTTGAATTTGTGCTGGATCAATGCCGCCAAGAAGATATACTGCTATGGCAGTCCCAATAGTGCAAATTAGTGTGAGTAGTAAAATACTACCTTTCAAGTTACCCACTAGAATTTTACTCCTATTCTTTTATACACAGTTATTCTTTTATACACAGTTCATATTCTCTCACATTTCTTCTTTAATTAATTATTGAAAACTTTGATTCTGGAATCTAGAGAAAATAATTACTAAGAGATAGCTACAGTCATGGGATGTGCATATTGGCTGGTTGTCCTCGAAGCTGGAATCAATATTAAGTAATATATTTGCTAAAAAAGCTATAGCTGTTCCCCAATACCTCCTAACTAAAAAGAACACAAGATGGCCGCCAAAACTCCTCTTTTCTAAGGTAACGAATTTGTAATTACAACTTTAAAATATTAAACCTATTAGATAAGCTTGATGGTTCAATATCAATCTTCTTAGCATCTTTTTCTAATATATTTAATACAAGATAACCTTGATTATATTCGTCTTTTTCTCGCAAAAATCTCTTAATTTCGTTTATTTTTGCTTTCCAACCTTGGAAATAACATATAAACTTATTTTTTTTATTTTCTACCACTATTACAGATATGTATATAGGTTCAGATTTAAAAGCAGATTTTTCTTGAGCTTTAATATCGTCGTCTGTAAGAATATTTGTTTTTTTATACTCAACCTTTATATCTTTTGACATAAGTTGCATTTGAACCACTGCCGGAATCGTATCGCCAACTACAAAAATTGGCTGATCTTTCGGCTCTAATTGTTGTAATTCGTTACCTAGCTGTCTCACTGCGTAAGAGTATTTTTTTGAAAGTGGCACAGAATAAGAGTATTTATAGCTTATGAAAACAGAAAATATTAAAATTACTGCGAGTGTTACTCCTGTGTTTCTATTATTTTTTACAAAGGATTTTATTGTTGGAAAAACATCTGATAAGAAGATTGCAATACTAATTGCTACAACAGGGGATATATAAATAAAATGACGGGCTGGAAAAGGATTTGGTAGCCAAAATATGTAATTTAATAAGACTGTTGGTAAGACAAAAAATAGATCCGAATAACGATGTCTTTTATACAGCAAATATATGCAGGATATCAAAAATATTAAACAAACTAAAGGATTCAAGCCCCAAATAAACAGTAGGTTACCACGCAACAAATTATCAACATATCTAGCAGGATTATTCCATAATAAAAGTTGAGCAAATATTCCATTACTGTTTTCATCAATGTATGGAAGTTGAGATTGCATCACTTTAAAAACAATTAATGGAAAAAAACTATATAAAATTGAAGTAGAAACAATCTTTTTAAAAGGAAAATTATCGAGAAGAAGACAGGCTGGAATTAGAGGGAACATTAGTATTGCATCGAGCCTGAACATTAAACATAAAGCAAAAACAGCGATAATTAGTATGTCCAATAATATTAACCTCTTCCATCCTAACCTCATTGATGTTAGGAACGAACGATAACCAATCAAGGCTAATCCTATGAACATGAATAATATAGCTTCAGTCATGGGATGTCCATATTGACTGGTTGCCCTCCAAGCTGGGATAAACATTAGTAATATATTTGCTAATAAGGCTACAGATGTTCCCCAATACCTCTTAACTAAAAAGAAGAAAGGTAGAACCATTAAAATAGCACTCAAGGCATTTATATAGTTCATAAAAGGAATTATCAAAGCCAAATTTGTTTTAAAAATTGGCGTAAAAAAATCTAACAATGCAAAGTATGCAAAAGAGATATCACGACCGTAAAGCATAGCGCTTCCTAATGGTTTATTAGATGTGATCGAGTCAATAAGACCCATTGCCATTCGGAAGGTATCTCTCTCTCCTAATGTATCTTTGTATACAATAGTCAAGTAAAGGCTACTAGCTAATCCTAGTAATATAAGTATAGGTAATGCAATTTTAGTATTTTCTTGTTTCATAGCTGTTCAATAGAAAGCTTCAGAGTAACTTTACCATACCGAGTCAAATTTCAAAATATTTTAAGTAAAATTGAGTTATGTCAAGTAACCAGCCCTTTTAAGATGTCTGATTTACATCTTTTTTCTGAGCTAAAATCTTATAAATATGGACTCTACTGCTAGGTCACGGACTTATCGGGAACCATAACCTTTATTCAAGCACCACCTTGTGGAGCGGACTTTGATCATGAAGGTCGTTCTAAAATATAAGCTTCTAGAGAAAACTTGTATTCTCGACGATAGCCATACTTGCTCTAAAAGTGTCATGATTGCCAGCATTGTCCACAAAAAAATCAATTGTGTGGATAGTTATTCTTTATGAATCGTTAACCTCGACTGGCTTTGTTAAATAATTACCTGTAAAATACTGACTATTAACTACGGCAATTCGGTCGAGTTACCGTTTAATATTATCCTTATACTTTATACCTTGACAGATATGCAAATTTTCTGGTTTATTCCGACTGGATCTCATGACGGACGCTATTTAGGCACAGATATTGGCTCTCGTGTGATCACATTTGATTATTTACAGCAAATTACCCAAGCTGTAGATAATTTGGGCTACACGGGCGCATTGTTACCCACAGGGAGTTCTTGTGAAGATGCTTGGATTACCGCCGCGGCTTTTATCTCTGTCACCAAGCAGATGAAATTTCTCGTGGCAATTCGCCCAGGAATTACTTCCCCAAGTGCGGCTGCCCGGATGGCAGCAACATTTGACCGAATTTCTAAAGGAAGATTGTTGATTAATGTCGTGACAGGTGGCGATTTGGTGCAACTGGCTGGGGATGGTTTGCATCTTAGTCATGACGATCGCTATGATTTAACCGATGAATTTCTCAGTGTTTGGCGGGGTATTGTCAGTGGGGAAACAGTCGATTTTAAAGGAAACTACCTCGATATCAAAGGCGGTAAACTCTTATTTCCACCAGTTCAAAAACCCTATCCACCCTTATGGTTTGGTGGTTCATCGCCTGCTGCCAAGCGAGTTGCTGCCAAACACATAGATGTTTACCTGACTTGGGGCGAACCACCACAGCAAGTAGCCCAAAAGATTGCTGAAGTTCGGCAATTGGCGGCCCAACAAGGTAGAACAGTACGTTTTGGGATTCGCTTACATGTAATTGTGCGAGAAACCGAATCTGCTGCTTGGGATGCTGCCAATGAGCTAATTAAATATGTGGATGAGGGTGCGATCGCAAAAGCTCAGAAAAACTTTGCTAGTTCTGATTCTGAAGGACAACGGCGCATGAGTCAACTACATAGTGGTAGTCGAAAAACCTTAGAGATTAGCCCCAACCTGTGGACAGGAATTGGATTAGTGCGGGAAGGTGCTGCTACGGCTTTAGTTGGAGATCCCGACACCGTTGCCGCTAGGATGCTGGAATATCGCAATTTGGGCATAGAAACTTTCATTTTCTCTGGATATCCGCATTTAGAAGAAGCGTATCGCACTGCTGAATTATTATTTCCACGCCTACCTTTGCAGAGCGAACCTGCACCTTTAACGCCACCAGTTTTGAGTCATGTTGGCGAAATCGTCACCAATGAAAAATTTGCTAAACAACTAACGAGTACTTGATGATTCTACCAATTTTAGATTTGGGATTTGGGATTAAGCAAAAACACCAAATTCGATGCTTCTAGATTCATCCTTGTGAACAATCTAAAATCTAAAATTCGAGGCTAATGAGTGGCCATACGTCTAAATTTTGATCAGATAAATGGCGTAGTTTACCGCCGTAGGCATCGCTCGTGCCTGGGGTTGATTATGTCATTTTAGATTTCGGATTGTGAAACATCGATTGGATAAGCGTTTCAGGTTTGCATCTGTCTCAATGATTTTTCAAATTGGTATAACTCCAGACTAGCCCTTTCAAGGTGGATAAAAATTTTGGACAAGAAATTCCTCTTTAACCTCTTAACTCTGTGTTCTCTGCGCCTCTGTGGTTCAAATAATTACTTTTTAACCACAGAGACGCAGAGAGCGCAGAGAGAAAAAAGAGATTTTAACTGCTAGTGATGCAGAAGTTTATGTCAATGGATTTTACCTGAAAACTTCTACCCTTGACAAAGTATTGACGCCAGCACCCGCGCTGCGTTGGCAACAGTCGCCAAGTGCTGGCGTAAATCATATCCTCACGCCAACTTTTTTGCAAAAGGACATTATCCTCACTAATGGCGCAGGAGTTCACGCAATTCCGATTTCAGAATTTGTACTGGCATTCATGCTCTATCACGCTAAGAATCTACAGAAATTGCAAACTTTGCAGGATGAACACACTTGGGTAAGAGGAGTGTTTCTCCAAGAGTTGGCAGACGCGACTTTATTAATTCTTGGCACAGGAAATATCGGTCAAGCGATCGCATCTCGTGCCAAAGTCTTTGGAGTTACAGTTTGGGGTAGTCGCCGCCATCCTGAACCCCTAGCGACATCAAAAATATTGCTGATAACCCAGACAAAGAGAGTGCAATACGGTGGCGCGGCGATTGGAGTTGATGTATTACAGTGGCAGCTTTGGGCATCTTATCGACAGATCAATGCTAGTGGAATTAAAGCTCCAGATTGTCCCTACACATTGAAAAAACATTTGTTTGACAAAGTTATTCACTCGTTATAATACTTTTTTATTTCATATTTAAGCTGTGAAAACCTTGGCGTTAATAATAATCAAAAAGAAAAGGAGGTGCTCTCTTTTTTCCCACATAATTCTCATTTAATTAAAATTTTTTGAATATTTTAACTCTTTGACAAAAGGTGCTTGAGCTTAACCGTTTACGAATGGTAACCACTAAACTCTCACCCATTTCAACACCTTGGGATCTTTATCATAGCTATAAGTAACGCCGTCCCTAGTAATGATAGACTCCCCTTTGCTTGCCTTACTTCTAATAGTAGTAATGGAATAGTACGTTAATGTATTCATTTCCTTATGAGTGAGCTTTTCGTTTATACTGATTGATGATTCATTTTGGGATTTATCTTGAGATGAATCATCTATTTTTATTTGAGCATTTGCAGTAGGTTTAGTAATACTCTCTTTTTGAGTCCGATAATCCTGCACAGTCAAAAGTTGCCAACTTGAATCTTGCGAAAGTTCCAAAACCCATTGATGATATTCAAATAGGCTTTCTCGATGTCCAACACTAATAAACGTTGTTTTTGTCTCTTGTAACTGTTGATATAAACTTCCCTCATTTTTTAAATCCAAAGCACTTGTTGCTTCATCTAATATGGTGAACCTTGGATGAGTAACTAACAGGCGTGCGAAAGCAAGGCGTTGTTGTTCTCCCAAGGACAATATATTCTCCCAAGGAACTTCAGTATCAAAGCCTTCAACTCGACTTAACAAGTTTTGCAGGTTTACTTGTTGCAAAACTTCTTTGAGTTCTGCGTCGGTCATTTGACGATTAGTTTTAGGATAAAGTAACTGTTCGCGCAAAGTTCCCAAAATGATATAAGGACGCTGGGGTAGGAATAAGACTTCTTTTAGAGGAGGACGCACTAGACGACCTGTTCCTGCGTTCCACAAACCAGCGATCGCTCTCAACAGAGAACTCTTACCTCGACCACTTGGGCCTACAATTAATAAACCTTCTCCAGGCTGAACAGCGAGTGACAAGTCTTCGACGATTACCTGCTCATAGTTTGGCGTTTGTAAGGTGACATGCTCAAAAGCGAAATGATTCTCTTCTATTGTTTTAATGGTAGTGAAATTTTCTAGCTCTTTAGTCACAGCTTCTAACGCATCTGAGAACTCAGATAAACGCTGAACATAACTGGAAAATCTTCCAGAAATGCCAAATTCAGCTATTAATTCTTCCACAGCACCAGCAAAAAAATAGCAAGCTGTAGTAGCTTGTCCAATTTCTCCAAAATCAATATCACCTCTAATAAATAAAGGTGCGAGTACTAAAAGTGTGAAAAATTCGATAGCAGCACGGTATCCTCTGTTAAAAATTGCCTGATTTCTCTCCCAATTCACTTTATGTTTAGCATTTTTTATAAGATTAATAAATCGCCTTCCAATTATATTGAGTTCCTGTTCTTCTCCTTGAAAAAAAGCTATCGACTCAGCGTGATTGCGAACATGAGTCAAAGAATAACTATAATCAGCTTTAGATTCGAGTTCTGCCTGATTAATTTTAGTCAACTCTTGATTTAAATAAACAGCAATCAAGTTGCCTATAATTGTATACACAAGCAGAGCAATAGCTACTTGTTGAGAAATTGACCAGACAATTATTAAAAAAGTCGTCATTTCTAGTAGTTTTTCTAGAAAAATAGCTGAAAAACTTAAGGCACTACTGGTGATCGGTTCAATTTCTTGAGATAAACGTTGATCTGGATTATCAATATTTGCTTGAAAATTCATTTTATAATAAGCCCGCTTATGTAAATATTTATTTAAAATGTGATTATTAAGCCATTGATACCAATCAAGAGCGATTTGCTTCCTAATAAATTTAGAAAATCCTACTAAAAGCGTTATCAATACAAGTCCAACAGCATAAATTGATATAGTATAAGTGAATTTAGAATAATCTTTTTCTTGAATAATGACATCGATTAAATAGCGATGAATAAAACTATTAAAAGTATTTGCACTTACAAGGAGGATTATTAGCAATATTAGGAGAAAAAGCATTCCCCAAGCACGAATAACGTCTGAGAATGCTCTTTCCCCTGGCTTTGTTGGATACCAGTAAGGGCCTGCGATCGCCTTTACATCTTTCCAGAATTGAATAAAATCTGAAAAAGCATTAGTTGAGGGTTTAGCTTGAACAACTTGGGTTGGCATATTGAAGTTTGACTCCCAGTTCAGGGTGTTGATTGACAACGTAGAGACGCAGATTTAGCGTCTCTACATAGTTTTTTAGTGGATGTCTATTGATTGATTACTCTGTGCTTGTTCAATAAAATGTTGGAATTTTTGAACTAGGGTCTGGACATGAGGTATTTTCACCATACTTAGATGATTACCAGGAACTACAACAGTTTCTATATGTTCTACAAGTTCACTCCAGCCAAATTCAAAGTCTGCATCAGTCTCACTAGCTTTAAATAGAACAATTGAGCCTGAGTAATGTTGAGCTTTGTAATTTTGTATGGCTTGAGCGTTGATTTGGGAAATTTTCAGAATCAGGGGAGCTTGATCGAAATCAAAACCTTCTAGAACTATATTTTTCTGTTTGGCTTGTTCCAAGACATAATTTATCTGTTCCTCTGGTTCAAATTGCCGCAGTTCCTCTAAACAAAGGTCTAAATGTTCTTTAAAGAACTCTACTAATAGAAAAGCATAGTCTATTGGTTCTTTGATCATGAGAACAGGTGGAGAAGTATCTAGTAGAGCCAACAGAGCTATCTGTTCACCTTGCTGGGAAAGTTGTTGAGCCATTTCAAAAGCTACCAGACCACCAAAAGACCAGCCAGAGAGAAAATAAGGGCCATGAGGTTGAACAGTTTGTAACTCTTGGATATAGTGAGTTGCCATTTGTTCAATACTAGTATGAGGCTGATTCTTTGGATTTAAACCAAAAGATTGTAGTCCATAGAATGGTCGTTTTGAACTCAAATAATAAGCAAGATTATGATAGCAAAGAACATTTCCCCCACCAGGATGAATACAGAACAGAGGTGGTTGATTGCCATTATTTTTAATAGGGACTAGGGCAGACCAAGGTAAAGGATCTGTTGAAGAATCCAGAAAATGTGCTAGTTGTTCAATAGTGGGATATTGGAACAAAATAGCTAAAGGTAAATTTATCTGGAAGTGTTTTTGAATCTGGGACATGAGACGGACAGCTAAAAGGGAATGACCCCCAAGTTCAAAGAAGTTATCTTGTATGCTGACAGGATGAATGCCCAGAATGTCTTCCCAAATTTGTACCAGTTGAAATTCATAGAGATTTCTAGGTTCGTTAAAGCCCTTTCGCGCTTCTTTTGGAATAAGTTTCTGAGGCGGTTTAACTTGCGGAATTTGATCTGCCGAAATTCTTTCAATCAGTGTTCCCAGGTGCTGTTCTGGAAAGTCAATAATACTGTTCAACAAAGCCTGAAAATGCTCCAGAATCAAAGTTATAGCCGAATTGCCACAACGCGATCGCTGATAGATGATGCGAAAATCTAGCTCTGAACTTGGGCTAACCAAAATAGTGAGGGCATATTTCGTTTGTGCGCCTATAGAACGAGTCTGAGATTGATTCTTCTCATGGTTTGCAGATTGTTTTACCGATGAATCGATTGGATAGTTCTGAAAAACTAGAAGACTCTCGTAAAGGGGTAATGAGCCGGGTACTTCACTCCATTCGTGAATTTGTCCTTGAGAACAGTATTCATAATCTCGTTGCGTAAAGCCTTGATCTTGGATATCTCTAAGCCAAGACCAAAGTGATGCTTGGGGAGAAACCAAAAGCCGCATCGGTAGGGTATTAATAAATAGACCTAAAGTGGATTCAGACCCTACCAATTCCGGGGGACGACCAGAGAAAGTCGCGCCGAATACCACATCTTCGAGACCACTATACCGACTCAACAGCAAAGCCCAAACGCCTTGAACTAGAATATTTAAGCTCAAGCGATGTTGCCGTACCAAAGACTGTAAAGCTTCTTTTGCCGAAGCTGGCAAGCTGGCTTGTTGTTCACCATACCGTTCTTCCTGGTCAGAAAAATTAACAGGTTCAGCTTCTCTTCCTAATGGGGTTGGGCTTTTGAAACCCTGAAGTTTGTTCCGCCAGAATGCCTCAGCCTGTGATAAATCCTGCTGTTTAAGCCAGACGATATAATTTCTGTAGGGATGACTGGGTTCCAGTAATAAATCTTCACCTTTGCTGAATGCCTCGTAGGATGCGAAAACCTCTTTGAAGATCAGAGGCACGCACCAACCATCTGTAAGAATGTGATGAGAAGTCCAGATGAATTGATAGGTATTTGTGTCTACTTGAAAAAGTGCAAAACGCATTAATGGTGGTTTAGTCATGTTGAAACCAAGCAGTCGGTCTGCACCCAGATAGGTTGCTAATTTTTCTTGCTGCTGGGATAGAGAAAGTCCACGCCAATCTTGCTGCTCTAGTGAAATTTCCACTTCCTTGAGTACAACTTGCAATGGCTCATCTTGATCTTCCCATATGAAAGCTGTTCTGAGAACTGAGTGGCGATCGCTAAGACGCTGCCAAGCTCTTTCAAAGGCTAATGAGTCAAATTCTGCAAATTGCAAGTTTAAAATACACTGCTCAAGATGTATCCCTGACTCAGAAGCAGCTAGAGTCTCGAAAAGCATTCCCTGCTGTGAAGGAGAAAGTGGATAAATTGATTCAATGTTTTTAGTTGGCAATTGACTTAATAACTCATCCAGTTGTAATTGATTCAACTGTGCTTCAGGAAAATCACTCGGTGTATATCCTCTATTCTCTGCTAACTGACAATGTTCTATGATTGACGCGATCGCTTGAATATAGCTGTGTGCTAATTTCTCTACTCTGGCATGGGTGTGAACGTGACTATTGTAAGTCCAATCAATTTGTAATTCACCTGCTACTACCACAGCATTAATATCCAATAGATGGTCACGAGTTTGCTTTAAGCTGTGGATAGCTCCAGCAGATTCAGGCGCAAATTTCCAACCAGTTTCTGATTCTACTTGGTCAAATTGTCCCAGATAGTTAAAGCTAATTTCGGAAGCAGGAATTGCTTGTATTTGTTCTTTAACAGTCTTATCTTTGCACAAGTAACGCAATATACCGTAGCCAATTCCACGATTAGGAATTGCTCGTAATTGTTCTTTGATTGATTTAATAATTTCTTCTGGCTGGTTGATTGAAGGCAGTTGCAATAATACGGGAAATAAACTAGTGAACCAACCTACCGTCCGTGATAAGTCTACATCTGAAAATAGTTCTTCTCTGCCATGTCCCTCTAAGTCAATTAGTACTGTTGAATTTTCCGTCCACTCTGCTATGGAAACTACTAATGCACTTAGTAATATATCGTTAATTTGTGTATTGTAAGCTTCGTTGACTGATAGCAAAAGAGTTTGGGTTTCTTGTTGACTTAATTTTACTGACACACGAGCAGTACTACTTACTGTATTTTCTGTTTGAATTTCAGCATAATCTGATGGTAGGGGTGTTATCTTAGACCAAGGTTGAGTCAGCCAATAGTCTAACTCAAGTTTGATAATTTCTGATTTGGCATAATTATTTAACTTCTCTGCCCAATCAATAAATGCTGTAGTTTTTGCACTGAGTTCAATTGGTTTTTGAGTAACTAATTGTTGATAAATTCTTTCTAGGTCTGGTAATAAAATTCGCCAACTTACACCATCTACTGCTAAGTGATGAAGAATAATTAGTAACCTCGCATCACTATCATCACCCAAATTAAACATTATTACTTGTATTATTTGCCCTGTTGACAAGTTTAAACTTGCTTGATATCTTGTGGCGATTTTTTCTAGGGCTTGTGGTTGTTCTTTTTTAGATGTTGATGATAAGTCAACTACCACAAATGGTACGCTATCATCTAACCCTTGATTTATTTGTTTGTATTTATCTGCAACGGATGTGAATCTTAAACGCAAAGCATCGTGATGCTCTAGTAATTTTTTCACGGCTATTGCAATTAATTCACTTTGTAGATGATTTGGAACTTGCAATAAAACTGATTGGTTATAGTGGTGTGACTCTTGCTTATTTTGCTCAAAGAATCTGCGTTGAATTGGTGTGAGGGGTGCTACTCCAGTCACTATACCTTGTTTACACTCAACACTCACTGTTGTATTGGCAACCTTAGCAAGTTCGGCGATAGTTTGGTTTTGGAATATTTGCTTGGGAGTGATTTGTATTCCTGAGTTTTTGGCACGAGAAACTATTTGAATACTGAGGATGGAGTCGCCACCAATTTCAAAGAAGTTGTCGTGGATGCTGACTTTTTCCTTAAGTAACAGTTGTTGCCAGATATTGGTTAAAGTTTGTTCTATAGCTGTACGTGGTGCTACGTATTCATCTTCCCGGTTAATTTCCCCATCAGGTGTTGGTAGTGCTTTGCGGTCTACTTTGCCGTTAGGTGTTAATGGTAGGTTCTCTAAAGTGACAAAGCTACTTGGAACCATATATTCTGGTAGCTGTTGCTTGAGGAATTGCCGCAGTTGGTTGCTGGTGAGGGATTCATCACTCTTGACTACATAAGCAACTAAGCGTTTACTTCGACTTACCTCGGCTCCGCTCGGCACAAGTCGCTCAGTACAAGTGTTACCAGGAATATCTTCTCTGACAATGACTACAGCTTGTTGAATTTGGGGATGGGTGTTGAGGACTGCTTCGATTTCTCCGAGTTCGATGCGGAAACCGCGAATCTTCACTTGGTTATCGATGCGACCAATGTATTCGATATTACCATCCGGTAAATAGCGTACTAAATCCCCAGTTTTGTAGAGGCGACCAGAACCAAAGGGGTTAGTGATAAATCTTTCCTGTGTCAACTCAGGACGATTGAGGTAGCCTTTTGCCAAGCACACACCACCAATGTACAATTCTCCTGGTACACCAATGGGAACAGGCTGTAAATACTTGTCTAGAATATATACAGTCCTGTTAGGTAGGGGACGACCAATAGGTATTTTTCTTAGATTACTGTCTTCACTCAACTGGGGAAGAATTTCAAACAGGGTTGCGGTGATAGTCGTCTCTGTGGGTCCATAAGCGTTGACCAGACGAACACAAGACATTGAGCTTTTTTGCCAAACGGTAACATATTCGGGTAACATTACGTCTCCACCAACAATCACAAGTCTCAGTTGGTTATTGGTATCTAACACTTGTGTTTTGACCCATTCTTGAGCCAATTGTTGCCAATAGACTGTTGGCAGATTAACAACAGTAAGCCCGAAATCCGATATTATTTTTTGGAAGTTTGTCGGAGTCCATACATCTGAGCCTCGGAGTACCAAGGTAGCACCAACTATTAGTGTGGGAAATATCTGTTCTAATGAGGTATCGAAGTTGATTGAGGCAAACTGGAGTACCCGATCGCTCTTTCCAAGTGCGTAAGCTTGTTGAATAATACAACAGTGGTTGGCGATCGCGCCATGTGCGATCGTTACCCCTTTGGGTCTGCCTGTAGAACCAGAAGTGTAAATCACATAAGCCAAGTTAGTTGCTTGCACATCGGGGATTGCATTATCCTGACTTGACTGAGAAATCAATTGCCAGTCAGTATCTAAACATACCTGGCACTGAGCGAAGCCGAAGTGAACCTGCGCTTGATGCCCAGGTAACTTTTCCAGAAGTTGCTGTTGTGTCAGCAGCACCCCAACTTGAGCATCTTCTAACATAAAGCTCAAGCGTTCTTGAGGATATTCTGGATCGAGTGGCAGATAAGCACCACCCGCCTTGAGAATACCCAGTAATCCCACTATCATTTCTAGCGATCGCTCTACACACAATCCCACTAGCACATCTGATTTTACACCCAAAGACTGCAAGTAATGTGCTAATTGGTTAGCGCGACAATTTAATTGGTGGTAAGTCAGTTGTTGATCTTCAAACACAACTGCTACAGCATCCGGGGTGCGTTGAACTTGCTCCTCAAATAACTGATGGATACACTTATCAATGGGATAGTCTACTTGAGTATTGTTCCACTCAACAAGTAACTGTCGTTGCTCAACTTCTGTCAACAGTGGTAATTGTGAGATTTGCTGCTGCGGATTAGTAACAATACCTTCAAGCAATGTCACAAAATGCCCAGTCATCCGCTCGATAGTGCTGGCATCAAATAAATCAGTATTGTACTCCCACACGCCCACCAACCCATCAGCAGTGTTCTGCATTGATAAATTTAAGTCAAACTTGGCTGTTTTACTTTCTATTAGAAAAGAACTGATACTTAACCCATTTAACTCTAGTTGAGACATAGGCGCATTCTGAAGTGCAAACATCACTTGGAATAGTGGTGTATGACCTAGATCCCGTTCTGGCTGCAATGCTTCTACCAGCCTTTCAAAAGGTAAGTCCTGATAAACATACGCGGACAACGCCACTTCTCGAACACGAGCCAGTAATTCACTAAAGCTTGGATTACCTGCTAAATCGCTACGCATAACTAAGGTATTGACAAAAAAGCCAATTAATGATTCAACTTCCAGGCGATCGCGGTTGGCAATTGGCGACCCTACCAGAATATCTTCTTGTCCTGTGTAGCGAAAAAGCAGGGTATCATAAGCTGCCAACAGCGTCATAAAGAGGGTACAACCTTGCTCCTGGCTCAGTTTTACCAATTTATCAGTTAACTCAACTGAGAGTGCAAACTCTTGATGTGAGCCAACAAAAGTCTGCACAGCAGGTCTTGGTTGGTCGGTCGGTAGGGACAATAAAGCAGGTGCATCTTTTAGTTGTTCTTGCCAGTAAGAGAGTTGAGTTTGCAGTACATCTCCTTGCAACCACTCTCTTTGCCAAATGGCGAAATCTGCGTACTGAATCGGCAGTGGGGTCAACGATGGGGATTGACCTTGAGAATGAGCATTGTACAGCGTTGTGAGTTCTTGGAGAAAAACACCCATCGACCAACCATCAGAGACAATGTGGTGCATACACACTAACAAGATGTGTTCTGTCTCATTCAGAACTAGTAATTTTGCCCTGATTAATGCAACACTCGCCAAGTCAAAAGTTTGAATGCCTTCTTGTTGCGCTAATTGTTGTAAAGCGCTTTCTTGTTCGCTTGTGGTTAAATGGGTTAAATCAACAACTGATATTATTGTCTGCTCCCTGTTAAGAGTTCCCTGTTCCCTAATAACTTGAGTTGGTTTTCCATCAACTGTAATGAAGTTTGTCCGTAACGCTTCGTGGCGATAAATAATTTCTTGTAAGGTTTGGTCTAAGGCTGTTTGATTGAGAGTTCCTACTAAACGCAAAGCCAAAGGAATGTTGTAGGAGGGGCTGTTCGGTTCAAACTGGTCTAAAAACCACAAACGCTGTTGAGCATAAGACAGTGGTATATCTGTATTCTTGGCTCTTGGTAGAATGGGCGGTGCAGACAATTCTAAGTCATGTTGCTGTAACTGCTCAAGCGATCGCGCCAATTGGGCTACTGTTGCGTTGGTAAACAACTCACGCAATGGTAGTTCCACTTTGAAAATGTTGCGGATACGTGAAACCAGTTGCGTTGCTAGTAGCGAATGTCCCCCAAGTTCAAAGAAGTTATCATGAATACCTATTTGCTCTACTTTCAGCACTTGCGCCCAAATTTGTGCTAGCAGTTCTTCAATTGGGTTACATGGGGCAACATATTTGTCTGTAATTTCGTTGTTTAAATCTGGTGCTGGCAAAGCGCGGCGGTCTACTTTGCCGCTAGGAGTCACTGGCAGGGAATCCAAAATGACAAAAGCATTTGGCACCATGTAATCTGGCAACTTTGCTTTCAGGGCTTGCCGCAGTTCACTAACTGTGGATGTAGAGTCTTCATGTGCTACCACGTAAGCAACTAGGCGTTTATCACCAGGGGTATCTTCGCGGGGAATGACAGAACAGGCTTGTACATCGCTATGCTGGCTTAATGCTGCTTCAATTTCCCCCAACTCGATGCGAAAACCGCGTATTTTTACTTGGTTGTCAATGCGTCCCAAGTATTCAATATTGCCACCTGATAAATAGCGTGCCAAATCCCCAGTTTTATATAATTTTGAATTATTGAATGGATTCGGAATAAATTTTTCCTGTGTTAACTCTGGACGGTTGAGGTAGCCTCTAGCTAAAGCGACACCACCGATGTACAACTCTCCTGGCACACCGATGGGTACAGCCTGTAAATATTTATCTAAAATATAAATTTGTGTATTGGCAATTGGCTTTCCAATTGGAGGAAGTAGCGGCCAAGTGTCTATTGAATTAGTTAGTGTAAAAGTAGTGACTACATGGCTTTCCGATGGCCCATAATGATTGTGCAGAATACAATTACCTAGTTTGCCCAACCATTGAGAAATCGCCGGAGTAATCTGCAACTGTTCCCCAGCAGTGATAATTTCTCGTAGATGACTAACAACTAATTTACCACCAACAGCTACTTCAGCTAATTGCTGTAAAGCAACAAAGGGAAGAAACAATCTTTCAACAGCGTTTTCTTCGAGAAAACCTAATAAAGCCAAGGCATCACGGCGCAATTCCTCTGTAATTAACAGCAATGTGCCTCCCGAAAACCAAGTAGAAAACATTTCTTGGAAGGAGACATCAAAGCTGATAGGAGCAAATTGCAGGGTTTTTAGTCCAGTACAAATTGTCTGATTTTGAAGTTGCCACAAGATCAGATTGCAAAGACCAAGTTGATTAAGGGCTACACCTTTAGGTTGGCCTGTAGAACCACTCGTGTAAATTATATAAGCTAAGTTAATAGTCTGTACGCCAGAGATAAGATTGTCCTGACTCGACTGGGAAATCAGTTGCCAGTCAGTATCCAAAAAGACTTGCTTTGCTTGATTTGGGGGCAATCTGTCTAGGATAGAATGTTGGGTTAGCAACACTGAAACTTGAGCATCTTCTAACATGAAAGCCAAACGCTCTTGAGGATAGTTTGAGTCGAGTGGTACATAAGCACCACCCGCTTTCAAAATACCTAACAGCCCTACAACCATTTCTAAGGAACGCTCAATACACAACCCAACTAGCACATCTGCTTTTACTCCCAAAGACTTTAGGTAATGTGCCAACTGGTTAGCACGACAGTTTAATTCATCGTAGGTTAGTCGTTGATTGCCAAACTCCACCGCCACTGCATCGGGTGTACGCTCCACTTGCGCCTCAAACAACTGATGGATAGATTTATCAATAGGATGCTTAGTTTGAGTATCGTTCCACTCAACAAGTAATTTTCGCTGTTCGGCTTCTGTCAGCAGGGGCAATTGGTAAATTTGCTGCTGTGGGTTGGCAATAACACCTTCTAGCAAGGTCACAAAATGGCCTGCCATTCGCTCAATGGTAGGCGCATCAAACAAGTCTGTGTTGTATTGCCACGCAGCTACTAGTCCATTAGCAGTGTTTTTTATGAATAGAGTTAAATCAAACTTGGCAATTGTTCTTTCTGTCGCAAATGAACTGACAGTTAACCCACTCATTTCTACTTCAGACGCGATCGCATTTTCGAGGATAAACATCACCTGAAACAGGGGTGTATGGCTGAGGTCGCGTTGTGGCTGCAATGCTTTGACTAACTCCTCAAAGGGGAGGTCTGGATGAGCGTAAGCTTCCAGTGTTACCTGCCGCACTCTATGAAGTAATTCCTGAAAGCTGGGATTGCCTGATAAATCGGTACGTAATACTAAAGTATTGATAAAAAAGCCAATTAACCCTTCAAGTTCGGTGCGATCGCGTTTAGCAAGGGGCGTACCTACTACAATATCATCCGAGCCTGTATACCGATAAAGTAAAGTAACATAAGCTGTTAACAGCGTCATGTATAGGGTGGCTCCCTCTTGCCTACTGAAATTGGCAAGCTTTTGACTCAGTTGCTTTGAAATTTCTAAATATTGAGTTGCACCCTGGAAAGTTTGAATCGCTGGTCTTGGTCTGTCTGTGGGTAATTCTAATAAGGTGGGAGCGTTTTTAAGTAGTTGCTTCCAGTAGTCAAGTTGGGTTTGCAGTACATCTGATTGCAACCATTGCCGTTGCCAAATAGCATAGTCGGCGTACTGAATTGGTAACTCAGGTAGCTCTGGGGACAAATTATTGCAGATATCTGAGTAAATAGCTGCTAATTCCCGCATAATTATACCCATTGACCAACCATCAAAGACAATGTGGTGTATTGTGAGTATAAAAACGTGTTCTCTTTCTCTAAGTTTAATCACAAAAGCTCGGATTAACGGAGAATTAGCAAGATCAAAGGGTTGAGTAGCTTCTTTTGCGGCTAATTTTTGGCAAGCGATCGCTCTTTCACTTTCAGGTAATTCTGTTAAGTCTACTACTGGTACACTTAAAGTTAAGCTGTCAGCAATTACTTGGACTGGCTGCTCGTTGATGGTGCAGAAGTTGGTACGTAAGATTTCGTGGCGAGAGATAATTTTATTGAAGCTTTGCTCTAGCGCCACGATGTTCAAATGACCGTGAAGTTTTAGAGATACTTGTTCGTTATAGAAAGGGTTGTCTGGTTCTAATTGGTTTACTAACCAAAGTTGTTCTTGAGCAAAAGACAGAGGTAAGTTCTGAGGACGCTCAGTTTTAATCAGGACTAAATCTGTATCGATATCTACATTTTTGTCTTTCAGTAACAAAATAAGTTCTGCTTTATTTTTAGCTAATAAGTCACGAGTTTCTGGTGTCAATACTCCTTCTGGAGCATCAACGCACAAGCGAACCTCTTCCAGAGGCGCTCCGCTAACGCCTTCAACCCACAACTCCACATCCTGATTAGAGAGTTCTACTATAAATTGCTTGAGATTCATAGAATCATGTCCTTTATATTGTCAACGATTTCAGCAGAATGTGCGTGCTAATCACAACTTATTTTCTCAGGTTAGATATTTATATTAAACCTATTTCAGGTTGCTCATATTTCTATTTTTTCTCTACCAATCATACCCCTCTTAGTATTTTGTTTTAGTTGTTGGTTTCCTAGCTTTGGTGCTATTTCAGCTATTGTGGGAGACTCAAGTAAACTTGCTACAGTTAATTTAATAGAAAAAGTATTTTTTAGCCGGGATATAATTTGAACAGCTATTAAAGAATCTCCTCCTAAATCAAAAAAACTGTCATAAATTCCTATCTGTTTAATTCCCAATAATTCTTGCCAAATATCGGCAATTTTTTGCTCAATCTCATCACGAGGAGCCACATAAGAATTAGGTAAATTGGGTCTTGAATGGAGTGCAGATAATTTTTCTAACTGAATAATATCCGGCTTTCTTTGTAATGAAGTATCTAACTTGGTGTCAGTCTCTTTTTGCCCAGATTTTCTGCTAAATGCGGCTGATGCAGAAGCAACAGCCATAATAATTTGATGCTCAATCGCTTCAGTTTCAGGAAAAGCTGCAACTTGAACAAAATCTTGAGCGCGTAGTGCTTCAAACCACTGGTCTAGGATAATAAAAGGCTGACCAGGGCTGCGTCTTTTATCGTTTAGAGGTTTTAACAGCAGACCCCAACTAATATCAAAGTCAATTTTCGGCTGAGTTATTTCCCACAGTAAGAGGAAACCACCAGGAGCTAATAAAGAGCGTACATGGTTGAGGGTTTGATCTATGTTTCGAGTTGCGTGCAATACATTAGCAGCTACTATTACATCAAAGCTATACTTTTCAAACCCTTGCTCAGTTGGCGACTTATCTATGTCTAGTAATCGATATTCAACAAATGAATATTCCTTAAACTTTTCTTGAGCTTGAGTCAAGAAGCCACTACCAATATCAGTAAAAGTATAGTCGGTTTGTTTGGGCGGCAACACAGGTAATAATGCTTGCGTAGATAAACCAGTACCCCCACCGATTTCCAGAAGTCTCAGGTGAACAGATGATGGCAATAACCTGACCACCTGTTCCAAGCTTGAGTGCAAGATAGAGTTGTAGTAAGTATTTAAGGAAGATTCTGGATGTGAACCGTTATTTTTCCCTTCTAAATTTGAACCGTTATTTTGTTTTTGGTAAACGAGTTCATTGAAAATCTCCAATGGTTCTTGTTCACCAACAGCAATAGCAGCTAAATTTTCACCACAGCGTTGCACTAAATCTAAATTGACTAAAGATGAAGCAGCAAACCTTAATCTAACTTCTGCTAAATGTTCATGAATATAATTTTGTGAACATGGTGTTAGCCCAGTAAATAATCCCTCATGTTCTTGTACTTGTCCTTGCTCAACTAATATTTGTAACCATCTAGACAACAATTGCTGATAACGAGGAGAAATATGGCATTGTGCCAACAAACTCTCCAAAGAATATTTTTCTTGGGGATTGCTAAAAGCTCCTAATTGCTGAAATGTAGAGTTAATGTAGGCTGTACATAAACGTTCCAACCATTGTCTGTTCTGTTGATAGGTTAACTCGTTGAGTTCTGCATTTCTCACACTTGCTTGCTTTTGACCTGCTTGTGTAAGCGATGTCCACAATTGCGATGTTTGAGGTAAAGTTTGCAATTGTCCCCAAGCTTGTTTTTGTGGGGGGTCAATCCAATAACGTTGACGTTCAAAGGGATAACTTGGTAAGGGAAGACGATAATACTCATCCTGACTATAAAATCCAAACCAATCTACTTTGACCCCAGCCAACCAAAGTTGACCGAATGTTTTAAATAGAACACGAATATCGGATTGTTTTTCTTGAGGATGACGTACCGAAGTTAAGACTGTTTGTGTAGTTGCTTTATCTGGATGTCTCTTGACTAATGTAGCTAGTGTGTGTCCTGACCCTACTTCTAGTAAGACTTGCTCAGGTGTTGCCAATAATTTCTCTACACCAGAGGCAAACAGTACTGTAGAACGCAGATGTTGAGCGTAATAGTCAGGATTTCTGGCTTGGCTGACTGTAATCCAAGTACCAGTAAGGTTGGAGATATAAGGAAGTTTTGGAGGATTTAAAGTAACTTTTTTGACTCGCTCTGCAAATGCCTTTAAGATTGGTTCCATCATCTGCGAATGGAAGGCATGGGATGTATGCAGACGGCGACATTCAATCCCTTGAGCAGCTAACTGATTTTGTAGTGTATCTATTGCTGCTATGGAACCGGAAACTACACACCGCGAGGGTTGATTAATCGCAGCAACAGAAAGTTCTTCACCTAACAGGGATTTTATCTTGTCTGCGGGCAGGGGAATCGAAAGCATTGCCCCAGTGGGCAGTTGCTGCATCATCTGTCCGCGTGTTGCTACTAGAGATAAGGCATCTTCTAGAGAAAAGACTTCTGCTAGAGTTGCTGCTACATACTCGCCAATACTGTGACCGATCGCAGCTTGTGGCTCGACTCCCCATGACTGCCATAATTTAGCTAGGGCGTATTCAATGACAAAAATAGCAGGTTGAGCAACGGCTGTTTGTTGAAGTTGCTGAGATGCTTGCTCGATATTTGATTCACTGGGATAAAGAATATGACGTAAATCCAGCCCTAGTAAAGGTTTAAGAATTTCTGAGCAATAATCAACTTGTTCTCTAAATACTGTCTGGGTTTCGTAAATTTCCCGCGCCATGTTGACGTACTGAGAACCTTGTCCGGGAAACATAAAGACAACAGGGCGTTCTGTAATCTCTGTATAGTTAGTAGGAACTTGTTGGGCTGCTAAACTGCTAAGACCTTTGACAGCATCTTCTAAGTCTTGACAAATTAACATCCGTCGGTAACTAAAACCCCGACGACCACTATTGAGGGTATAAGCTACATCCCCCAAGTTCAGTTCTGGATTCTTTTTTAAATACGTGATTAAATTAGCTGTTGCCTTTTCAAGAGCATTTGCAGTTTTAGCCGATAGACATAACAGAAAATATTCACTTTTGACTTTTGACTTTTGACTTTTGACTTGTAGAGGTGCTTCTTCTAAAATGACATGAGCATTAGTACCTCCTATACCAAAGGAACTAACCCCAGCACGACGAGGAGTGTTATTTGTTTTCCATTCAGTCAATTTTGTATTGACATAAAAAGGACTGTTGGCAAAATCAATTTTGGGATTAGGTGTCTGGTAGTGCAAACTAGGAGGCAGCATTTTATTTTGCAGTGCTAATACTGTTTTAATCAAACCTGCGACACCTGCTGCTGTATCCAAATGTCCTAAGTTGGTTTTTAGCGAACCAATAGCGCAGAAGCCTTTTTTATCCGTAGTTTGACTAAAAGCTTGAGTTAAAGCGGCAACTTCAATTGGATCTCCCAAGGGTGTAGCTGTGCCATGAGCTTCAATGTAGGAAATTGTTTCGGCATCTACACCAGCTACAGCTTGAGCTTCGCCAATCACTGCTGCTTGACCACTAACACTAGGAGCAGTGTAGCCCACCTTCATTGCACCATCATTATTAATGGCCGAGCCTTTAATGATTGCATGGATGTAGTCCCGATCTGCGATCGCATCTTTTAATCTTTTCAATACCACAATACCAGCACCGCTACCAGGAATTGTTCCTTGTGCTTTAGCATCAAAAGTACGGCAGTGTCCATCAGGAGAAAGAATCATTCCCTCTTGATACAAATAACCTATTTTTTGGGGAATGCCCAGAGTAACTCCACCAGCTAAAGCTATGTCACATTCACCATTTAAGAGACTTTGACAAGCTACATGAACAGCAACCAAAGAAGTAGAACAGGCTGTTTGCACATTTACTGCGGGTCCAGTCAAATCGAGTTTATATGCAACTCGTGTAGGTAAAAAATCTTTATCATTGGAAGATACTAATTGAATAGGGTCAATTGTTGCTAATAATTGATGGTTAGGGTAAAGATTATTGAGCAAATACCCACTCATCCCTACACCACCATAAACTCCGATTAAACCATTGTAGGTTTGCGAGTCATAACCAGCTTTTTCTACAGCTTCCCAAGCCAATTCTAAAAATAGACGTTGTTGTGGATCTATTAACTCAGCTTCTTTTGCACTATAAGCAAAGAAATTTGTATCAAACAATTCAATGTCTGATAGCACAGAACTAGCTTTTACATAATTAGGATTACTCAGCAAATCTAGGGAAACGCCAGAATTTATCAATTCTTCATCTGTCAAACAAGATATAGATTCCACCCCATCTCGTAGATTCTGCCAAAATGAGTCAATATCTTTTGCGCCTGGAAATCTACCTGCAACAGCAATTATTGCTATTTCTGAATTGTTAAACTCATTATTGTTATGCACCAAACTCATTGTCATTTTTACCTTTTCTTCTGAGAGCGATATTGTTGTCTGGATTCCAATTGTTGATTTCTTAAACCTTTAATTCTACTATGATATTGAGGATGATGGTTATTTTGCTTGACTGTATTTTCTTTACGAGTCTTAGTAATTAAATATTCGCTTAAGCTATGTATAGTTGGATAATTAAACATATCAACTATTGATAATTCTAAACCAAATTCTTCTTGCAGTTGCTGATTAATTTTTACTAGTAATAACGAATGACCTCCCAGTTCAAAGAAATTATTATAAATCCCTACCTTTTCTACTGCTAATGCTTTTTGCCAAATGCTAGCAATGATTTTTTCTGCTTCTGTATTTGGTATTACATAATCTGACAGTTCCTGTTGTAAATCTGGGTTAGGCAGAGCGCGACGATCTACTTTACCGTTAGGTGTCAGAGGTAAGGACTCTAATATCACAAAAGCACTTGGCACCATATACCCAGGCAGTTTATCGCCGAGGAACTGACGCAGGTCGTCTGTTGTAAGTTGCACATCTTTTTGTGACACTAAGTATGCGACTAAACACTTGTTACCCGGAGTGACTTCACGGGGGATGACGCAACATATCTGCACATCATCATGTTGACCCAGTACTGTTTCTATTTCTGCCAATTCAATGCGGAAGCCCCGAATTTTTACCTGATTATCAATGCGCCCCAGGTATTCAATGTTGCCATCTGTTAAATAACGTGCCAAATCCCCGGTTTTGTAGAGGCGACCAGAAGCAAAGGGATTGCTGATAAATCTTTCCTGAGTTAGTTCTGGACGGTTGAGATAGCCTTGTGCCAACCCAACACCACCAATGTGCAACTCTCCTGGCACACCCACAGGCACTGGTTGTAAATTTGCGTCTAAGATGTAAACTTGTGTATTAGCGATCGCTTTTCCAATGCTCGGTGATATCTGTTCTTGCTCCTTGGCAACTACCAGCCCGGAAGTTGTGACAACAGTATTCTCAGTTGGGCCATAATTATTCACTACTTGGAAGGGGATTAAATCTGATGGATACTGCTGAAGCTTATCTCCTCCAGTCAGTACGGTTCGCAACGCCAAACTTTCAATCGGCCATTCCAAAGATAATAATTCCTGTAGCAATGGTGTTGGCAGAAAACTGATAGTAATCTTGTTTGAAATCAACCAGTCTCGTAGCTTCAATAGCGAACTAAGTAGCTGAGATTTAACTAAGTAAATACTTGCTCCCGCAGTTAAGTAAGGCCATAATTCCCATACCGCAGCGTCAAATGCTGTTCCTGCTAGCTGAGTGGCTCTATCTGATGAAGTAACTTTAAAAGTACGTTGATGCCAGAACACCAAATTTAGCAATCCTTTATGGGGAATCATCACACCTTTTGGTGTTCCCGTAGAACCAGAAGTATAAATTACATAAGCTAAATTAGTTGCTTGTACCTCAAGGATGAGATTGTCTTGATTGAACTGAGAAATCGCCTCAGCGTCAGTATCTAAACAGACCTTGTACTGAGCGAAGTCGAAGTGAAGATGTGCTTTCTGCTGGGCTAATCTATCAACGAGTCGCTGCTGGGTCAACAAAACTGGAACTTGAGCATCTTCTAGCATAAAGCGCAAACGCTCAGTAGGATACTCAGGGTCAAGTGGCAGGTATGCTCCACCCGCCTTAAGAATGCCTAGTAGTCCCACCACCATT
This sequence comes from Nostoc sp., assembly GCF_036919815.1. Classification (GTDB taxonomy): domain Bacteria; phylum Cyanobacteriota; class Cyanobacteriia; order Cyanobacteriales; family Nostocaceae; genus Nostoc. Next base: position 25,583 of record NZ_JBALCE010000086.1, on the reverse strand, counting down.
TCTATTGAGCGTTCTACACAAATGCCTACCAGCACATCTGCTCCCACTCCCAAAGCCTTGAGATAGTGCGCCAACTGGTTAGCACGGCAGTTTAATTCACCGTATGTAAGATGTTGATTTTCGTACACCACTGCTACTGCATCTGGAGTACGTTCAACCCGCTCCTCAAACAACTGATGGATGCACAAATCTTGTGGATAATCTGCTTGAGTATCGTTCCACTCGACAAGTAACTGCTGTTGCTCAGTTTGTGTCAGCAGAGGCAATTGCGAAATTAGCTGTTCTGGGTTAGTAATAATACTTTCAAGCAATGTGACAAAATGACCAGTCATGCGCTCAATGGTACTAGCATCAAACAAATCTGTGTTGTAGTCCCATACTCCCACCAGTCCAGTGGCAGTGTTCTCCATTACTAAGGTCAGATCAAACTTGGTAGTTGTACTTTTTACCATCAGTGGACTAATAGTTAACCCAGTCAACTCTAATTGAGAAATAGGAACATTTTGAAGGACGAACATTACCTGAAACAGAGGGGAATGACTGAGATTCCGTTCTGGCTGCAATGCTTCTACCAGCATTTCAAATGGCAAATTCTGATGAGCATACGCGGATAACGCTGCTTCTCGAACACGAAGGAGTAATTCGCTAAAAGTGGGGTTGTCTGCTAAGTTAGAACGCATGACTAAAGTATTGACAAAAAAGCCAATTAACCCTTCTATCTCAGAGCGATCGCGACTAGCAATTGGCGAACCCACCAGAATATCTTCTTGCCCTGTGTAGCGATAAAGCAAAGTATCATAAGCTGCTAACAGCGTCATAAAGAGAGTACAACCTTGCTCCTGGCTCAGTTTTACCAATTTATCAGTTAACTCAACTGAGAGTGCAAACTGTTGATATGCCCCAGCGAAAGTCTGCAAAGCTGGTCTGGGTCGGTCTGTAGGTAGGGACAATAAAGCAGGTGCATCTTTTAGTTGTTGTTGCCAGTACGAGAGTTGGGTTTGCAGTACATCTCCTTGCAACCACTCTCTTTGCCAAATGGCGAAATCTGCGTACTGAATCGGCAGTGGGGTCAACGATGGGGATTGACCTTGAGAATGAGCATTGTACAATTCTGCTAGTTCTTGGAGAAACACACCTACTGACCAGCCATCAAAGACAATGTGGTGCATACACATTAATAAGGCGTATTCTGTCTGGGACAGTACGATTAATGTCGCCCTAACTAATGGTTCAGTTGCTAGATCAAACGATTGAACAGCTTGTTGTTTTGCTAATTGCCGTAAAGCATCTTCTTGTTCGGTTACTTCGACTTCGCTCAGTACAAGTGTAGGTAAATGGTTTAAGTCAACTACTGAAACTGTCCAATTCGTCTGAGTTTGGATAACTTGAGTTGCTTGTCCATCAACTGTGATGAAGTTGGTGCGTAAAGCTTCGTGGCGATGAATAATTTCTTGTAAGCTTTGTTGTAGCGCTGTTTGATTGAGAGTTCCTACTAAACGTAAAGCTATGGGTACGTTGTAGAAGGCGCTATTCGGCTGTAACTTGTCTAAAAACCACAAACGCTGTTGAGCAAATGATAGTGGTAATTGAGCATCACTTACCCTTGGTAAGATAGGTGGTGCGGACAGTTTTAGGTTTTGTTGCTGTAACTTCTTAATCTCTTGCGTGAATTCGGCAACTGTTGCTGCTGCAAACAAGCTATGCAATGGTAGTTCTAATTTGAAAATGTTGCGGATGCGCGAGAGTAGTTGAGTTGCTAGTAACGAGTGTCCCCCTAGTTCAAAGAAGTTATCATAAATGCCAACTTGCTCTACTTTGAGGACTTGCGCCCAAATTTGTGCCAAAATTTCCTCAATGGGTGTGCGCGGGGCTACATATTTTTCTAGCAGTGTGCTGTTTAAGTCTGGTTTTGGTAGGGCGCGGCGGTCTACTTTGCCGTTAGAAGTCAAGGGTAAGGATTCCAGCAGCACAAAAGCACTTGGTATCATGTACTCTGGTAACTTCTTTTGTAGGAAGCTGCGAAGCTCACTGACTAATAAACTTACATTGTTCCAGGTCGGTTTTACACTATCACTGACTAACCTGCTACCAAGCTCTTCTAGGAGGTACTGGTTTATGGATGGTCGTCTAGCATAGATATTGTAGAGTACAGTATCTTCTAGTAAAGTATCCTGCTCAATAGTTAGATCGTATCCATGTTTTTTAAGCAGGGTTGCAATCTCCTCCAACCTGCCATTAATGTTATGAACCTCTACAACTATCTGCTGGATCTTTTGCCAATCTTCTTGCTGGATGCCAGACAGCACATCCTGCTCACTTTTCTCCACGTCGATTTTCAGAAAATCGATCCTCTCAACGCCATGCTCACGTATCACATCAGAAATTGTTCTTAACTGGCAAGTGAATTGCTGACTCTGTAATCGTTCAGCTAACAATTCATCAATTGCTTGACTCGATATTTCTGTCTCATTTGCTACAATATTGTGTTGATTGAGCAAAAAGGATTTGACCGTCTCGTGCTCTTGATCTGCATCAGCAAAACGCCCCGAAATGACCGAAAGTTGAGGATAATATGTAAAAGTATCATTCTTTGTTTCGTTGGAAAGGCCAATATTAAATAACTTTACATTTAAGCCATAGTTCTCAGCATTTATGCGTAGCAGATCAAAAACAGGCGGAATTGGTTCAAATGCGTAAATAGAAACATCTTTACATATTTGACCTACGAAGAGTGTGAACAGACCGATATTGGCACCCACATCAAAGATGCAATCTCCTTCATTGATAGTGATGCCGTGTTTTAAATAAGCCTGTTCCTCCCAAAGTTCTTTGTAGACGAATTCTGTCTCGCTTTTATTCAGATGGGCAATCATCATGCCATTCGGCAATTTATAGAGTGACCCTTCATTAAGCAGACTTTTGTTTTGAAAACGAAGTAATTGTAAAATTGGAAAAGCATACTTTTGGTCAGGGACAATATATGCTACCAGACGTTTATTGTCAGGCTCGTCCTCTCGGACGATTACAACAGTTTCCCCCACAGCCAAGTGTTGTGTTAGCGCCGCCTCGATTTCTCCCAACTCAATGCGGAAGCCCCGAATTTTCACTTGATTGTCGATGCGCCCGAAGTACTCTAACTCGCCATTAGGTAAATAACGCGCCTTATCCCCTGTTTTATATAGTTGCGCTTGAGGGTTGTTGCTAAACGGGTTAGAGATAAACCGTTGTTGTGTCAGTTCGACACGATTAAGATAACCACGCGCCACCCCAGCACCACCAACATACATCTCACCTGGAACGCCAATCGGCACTGGCTGTTTATATTCATCCAGTACATACACATCGAGGTCGGGAATCGGACGACCAATTACACTTGCCGTACCATTTAAATCAGCTTTGCTCAATGGACGATAAGTAACGTGTACAGTGGTTTCTGTAATCCCGTACATATTTACTAATTGGGGCATCTGGTCGCCGTGGCTCTCAAACCAAGGTTGCAAACTCCTGATTTCTAAGGCTTCTCCACCGAAAATGACTAAGCGTAAGCTCAAGTCGCTAGCAGTTGCGATCGCAATTTCGGCTTGAATTAACTGGCGGAATGCGGAAGGTGTTTGATTGAGAATTGTGACTTTTTCAGTACACAATAATTCATAGAAGGATTCGGGCGATCGCGTCACTAAATACGGTACTACTACCAACCGTCCACCATACAGCAAAGCACCCCAAATTTCCCAAACGGAAAAGTCGAATGCATAAGAGTGGAACAGTGTCCATACGTCTTGGGAATTGAAGTTATACCAAGAGTTTGTTGCTGCAAATAGACGAGTTACATTATTGTGATTGACTAAAACACCTTTGGGCTTACCTGTAGAACCTGAAGTGTAGATGACGTATGCTAGGTTATCGGCTGTTGCGCTGTTTTCCAGGTTTGACTCACCGTTTTGAGCAATTTTTTCCCAATGGCTGTCTAAGCAGACGATACGCGCCTGATGTTCGGGCAGAGATTCTACTAATTGCTGTTGGGTTAAAAGCACCCCAACTTGAGCATCTTCTAACATGAAACTAAGACGATCTTGGGGATACTCTGGGTCAAGAGGTACATAAGCACCACCTGCCTTCAGAATACCAAGTAGTCCTACTACCATCTCTAAAGAGCGTTCTACACACAACCCAACTAGTACATCTGCTGCCACACCCAATGAGCGCAAGTAATGCGCCAACTGGTTAGCACGAGTATTCAAATGCTGATAAGTCAGTTGTTGACCTTCAAACACAACTGCCACAGCATCCGGGGTAAGTTCAACTTGCTCCTCAAATAACTGATGGATACACTTATCAGAGGAATAGTCTACTTGAGTGTTGTTACATTCCACCAACAATTGATGACGTTCTGCGATCGTCAACAGTGGTAATTCTGCAATTCGCGCTTCTTTATTTGCGACAATTGCTTGGAGTAAAGTTTGAAAATGTTGGGCTATGCGAGCAATTGTTGTTGCATCAAATAAATCAACACTGTAATTCCAAACACCCTCCAAAGCTCCTGAAACTTCCCAGTAGTGAACTTCCAGGTCAAACCTGACCATTTCATCAATTGGTAAGGATATATCCTGGATAGTTAAACCTGGCAAATTCCAAGAAGACTGGGGGGCGTTATGGAGGGAGAACATTACCTGTACTAGGGGATTACGACTTAAATCTCGTTCTGGCTGTAGCTTTTCTACCAACATCTCAAAGGGCAAGTCCTGATGAGCGTATGCTGATAGTGTCGTTTGTCGCACTTGCGCCAAAAAATCTGTAAAGCTGGGGTTGCCAGAGAGATCGCCCCTTAATGCTAAGGTGTTAGCAAAAAACCCTATAATCTCTTGGACGCTCTTGTTGTTGCGGTTAGCGATCGGAGAACCAACAACAACATCTAATTGACCACTGTACCGAGAAATTAACACCAAAAAAGCTGCCAGTAGAGTCATAAATAACGTTGCGTCTGACTCTTGGCTCAACTGCTTGAGGCGTTGCGTGAGATCGCGATCGAGTTGAAAACGCTCAACTCCACCTCGAAAGTTCTGAACTGGCGGTCGTGGTTTATCTGTAGGCAGTTCTAGTACAACAGGGGCATCTGCTAACTGTTTTTGCCAGTAAGTTAGTTGCCGATCGAGGACTTCGCCTGTTAGCCACTGTCGTTGCCAAACTGCAAAGTCAGCGTATTGGATAGTTAATTCTGGTAATGGGTTGGGCAACCCTTGAGTGAAAGCTGCATATAGCTGAGATAACTCACGGTTGAAGATGTTCAAAGACCAGCCATCGTAGATAATGTGGTGCATCTTCAACAGCAGTACATACTCCTGGTCACTCAGTTGGAGTAGGGTGAATTGTACTAATAGTTCAGCAGCTAGATCAAATGGCTGGGATGCAAACGACTCTGCTATTTGTCGAATTCGGATAGTTTGCTCTTGGGCTGACAATCTCTGCAAATCATCAACTGGCAAAGTTAGGTCAGTGGGAGGAGTAATTACCTGGACAGGTTTCCCGTCTACTGCGGGAAAAGTTGTTCTTAAAATCTCGTGGCGGCGAATAAGTTCACCCAGGCTCTGCTCTAGTGCAACAATATTCAGTAGACCTTCTAGCCGCAGAGTTAGTAGCAGATTATAAGAACGAGCATCGGGTGATATCTGGTGCAAAAACCAGAGTCGCTGTTGAGCAAAAGATAAAGGTAGCTCACCGTCCCGTAGCACTCTTTGAATGGGCAACTGATAAGAAGTCTTAGCCTGCTTTGCTTCCTGTAAAAACAGCATAATTTCTGTTTTACGCCCAGCTATTTCCTGACGTAGTGTTGGAGTTAATACCCCTTCAGGTGCATGACAGCGCAAGCGATCGCCATTGGCCTCTAGGTCAATACTTAAGTTTGTCAGGTGACGAATGAATTCCAGGGTGCTGTTAGTCATGCTCAAAACTCCACTACCTCACTACCAATTTCTTTAACTGACAAATTTTGTGTTACTAAATTCACTGCTTCTATGTAGGCTGCTATCCCCGCTACTGTGGGAGACTCAAACATCATCTGTATAGATATATCAAGCCCAAAAGCTGAGTTAATCTCTGAAAGGACTTGGGTAGCTAGTAGAGAATGACCACCCAGATCAAAGAAGTTGTCCTTAACGCCAATACGTTCAACTCCCAGAACTTGACTCCAGATTCGAGCCAGTTGAGCTTCAATTGGGGTGCGAGGTAAAATAAAGCCAGTAGAAAGATTTCTTGTGGCTGTATCAGGTGAAGGCAGGGCGCGGCGATCTACTTTGCCATTGAGGGTTAACGGCAGGGCATTGAGGACGACAAAAGCCTGTGGCATCATGTAATCGGGTAGCTTTTGTTGGATATGTTCACGCAGCTGCGGTACTAGTTTCTGAACTAACTTGCCCCGTAGAGGATTGTTAGTATAGTCAGTCCAAGGTTTGGTAGTGACTGTTGAAGTCTCCCAAAAAGCAATTTGTGCGTCAGACACTTCAGCTTTTCTACCTCGGCTTCTCTGCAAGACGCTACGCGAACGCTCGGCACAAGTCAGTGCAAGTGTCTGCGTCGAATTATGGCGGCAGAACACCACATCATAGCAACCATCCTGACTAATCTCCCACCAACTTAGATTAACCGTGTAACCAAATTGTTGCCCCAACTTGTAAAACTGCTCTGGATTGACCCCCAGTGTTGGCTGTTGTGCTAGGAACTGCCGCAGTTGTCCCACTGTTTCTACAGCCGGGGGATGTTCCAACCATTGCCAAACTTGTAGTGCTTGCTGTACCCTTTGATTCGGTACGCGCCTGATTGCCAACACTTGGGGCTGTTCCTGTTGCAATCGATTTTGAATTTGTGTCAACGAAAGCTTGTCGAGTTGCCAATTTAACCAAGGAACTACTGTCACTTCGGCTTGCCTCGGCTCCGCTCGGCACGAGTCGCTCAGTACAAGTCTTTGGGCATCAGTACCTACGTGCAAGGTAACATCATAGCGGAATTGAGTTAACTCATTTTGAGCGTTACCGCCTTTGGGCTGAATCTCTACCCAAGTAATTTGAGGAAAGCGTGTCTGGAGGGCGATGAAAAAACTGGGGTCGATGACTAATTCTTCTTCAGCAGCAACACTCTGATTTACCATTCGCTGCCATTGCTCAACAGTTTTATCTTCAGCAGCTTGGAACAACTGCACGGCTGCATGATATGGCTCTAGTAATGGCAAACTGCGGATATCGCCCATGAATAGTTTACCCTGAGTGCCAATTGCTGCCATTGCTCCTTCTATTACCTGCAACAAATACTCAACACTGGGGAAATACTGCACTACAGAGTTCAAAATAACAGTGTCGAATTCAGCTTTGGGGATACCTTCAAAGTTGTCAGCCATTTGGTGCAGCAGTCGCACATGAGCAAGACCATCAACTGTGGAGCATATCTGCTTAACGTGCTTGATTGCAGCGATAGAATAATCACATCCCCAATACTGTTGACAGTGCTTGGCAACGCGAGATAACAGTAAACCCGTTCCACAACCAATTTCTAGTACCCGTTGCGGAAAACCAGCTAGAATGCGGCTGACTGTATTCTCGACCCACTCCTGCATTTCCCAATCTGGGATGGGTTGCCTAGTATAACTACTGTTCCAACCAGTAATATTGAACGTGAGGTCATCTGTAGATGCTTGGTTTTGGCTATAGGCTTGTTCATAGAGCATTTGCCAGTCACTAACGTACTCGCTCTGCCATTGGGCAACCTGCTGAGGTAATGTTTTGTGATGAACAGCAGGCACTAAATAAGCCACAAGACGTTTACTTCGATTTACCTCGGCTTTGCTCGGCACAAGTCGCTCAGTACAAGTATCTCCAGGGGTGTCTTCTCTGACGACGACTACACTCTCCTGTACTAAGGGGTGTTGATTTAAAACCGCTTCAATTTCCCCTAATTCGATACGGAAGCCTCGAATTTTTACTTGATTGTCGATGCGTCCTAAGTACTCTAACTCGCCATTAGGCAAATAACGCGCCTTATCGCCTGTTTTGTATAGTCGTGCTTGAGGGTTGTTGCTAAAAGGATTAGAGATAAACCGTTGTTCTGTGAGTTCGACACGATTAAGATAACCACGCGCCACCCCAGCACCACCAATGTACATCTCGCCTGAAACGCCAATTGGTACTGGCTGTTTATATTCATCTAGTACATACACCTGTAAGTCGGGAATCGGACGACCAATCACACTAGCAGTACCATCCAAATCGGCTTTGCTCAATGGACGATACGTGACGTGTACAGTGGTTTCGGTGATCCCGTACATATTTACTAATTGGGGCATCTGGTCGCCGTGGCTCTCAAACCAAGGCTGTAAACTCCTGATTTCTAAGGCTTCTCCACCAAAAATTACTAAGCGTAAGCTCAAGTCGCTAGCAGTTGCTTGAGATTTTTCAGCTTGAATTAACTGGCGGAAGGCTGAAGGTGTCTGATTGAGAATTGTGACTTTTTCTTGACACAATAATTTATAGAAGGATTCAGGCGATCGCGTCACTAAGTAAGGTACGACTACCAACCGTCCACCATACAGCAAAGCACCCCAAATTTCCCAAACGGAAAAGTCGAAAGCATAAGAGTGGAAGAGTGTCCATACGTCTTGGGTGTTGAAGTTATACCAATTTGTCGCTGCAAACAAACGCACTACATTATAATGATTGACTAAAACACCTTTAGGCTTACCTGTAGAACCTGAAGTGTAGATAACGTATGCTAAATTATCGGGGGTTGCAGTGTTTTCCAGGTTTGACTGGTTGTTTTGAGCTATTGTTTCCCAGTCAGTGTCTAAGCAAACGATACGCGCCTGATGTTCAGGCAGAGATTCTACTAATCGCTGTTGAGTTAAAAGCACCGATACTTGAGCATCTTCTAACATAAAGCTCAAACGCTCTTGGGGATACTCTGGGTCAAGAGGTACATAAGCACCACCTGCCTTGAGAATCCCTAACAGTCCCACAATCATTTCTAAAGAACGCTCTACGCAAATGCCTACTAGCACATCTGCTCCCACACCCAAAGAACGTAAGTAATGCGCTAATTGGTTAGCACGGCAGTTTAATTCACGGTATGTAAGATGTTGATTTTCATATACTACAGCCACTGCATCTGGGGTACGCTCTACCTGCTCCTCAAATACATGATGAATGCATTTATCTTGGGGATAATCTACTCCTGTATCGTTCCACTCCACTAACAGTTGATGACGCTCCTGCTGTGTGAGCCAGGGTAGTAAAGCTACTGGCTGCTGTGGATTAAGGGCGATCGCCACGAGCAAATTCTGGAAATGCTTCATCATGCGGGCGATCGTTGTCCCATCAAATAAATCGGTGCTGTAACAGCAAAAGCCCTCAAGACCTTCTGGAGTTTCCCAGAAGTGTACTTCCAGGTCAAACCGCACTGCATCAAGCTCCCAAGGCATTTCTTCCACCTTTAAACCAGGCAAATCCCAAGGGGAGGTAGGAGCATTCTGGAGAGCAAAAATCACCTGTACCAATGGGTTGTGAGCCAGGTTTCGCTCCAATTGCAACTTTTCGACTAACATCTCAAAGGGCAAATCTTGATGGTCGTAAGCGTTTTGAGTCACCTGTCGTACCTGCGTCAATAAGTCTGCAAAGGTCGGTTCTTTTGATAAATCGAACCTCAGTGCTAAGATATTGACAAAAAATCCAATTAATCCTTCGATTTCTTTGCGGTTGCGATTGGCAATTGGGGAGCCAACTAGAAGATCCGTTTGTCCACTGTAGCGAGACATTAACACCACAAAACCCGCCAGCAGTGTCATAAACAAAGTGCTTCCTGACTCTTGGCTCAGTTGTCTGAGCGCAGAAGTTAGTTTGCTATCTAGTTTAAACTGCTCTGTTGCTCCCCTAAAAGTCTGGATGGCTGGGCGGAGGCGGTCTGTAGGCACTTCCAACAAAGGTAGCGCTCCTGCTAACTGTTGTTTCCAGTAGCTTAACTGACGCTCTAGTACCTCATTTGTCAGCCATTGGCGTTGCCATAAGGTAAAGTCAGCATACTGTACAGGTAATGGTAAGACAACTGAACTACCTGTGACAATGGCTCGATAATGGGCAGACAGTTCGCTGTTAACAACACCTAATGACCAACCATCAGCAGCAATATGGTGAATAGCTATCAGTAATACATACTCCTGTTGAGCAACTTGCCACATCTTGACCCGCAACACAGGATCGTTAGCCAAATCAAATGGTTTGTAGGCTTCTTTAATTGCTAGTTGCTCCACTTGTTGCCAAGGATCTACTACATTTTGTAGATCCACCATTGGTAATTTAATGGTTATGTTGGGGTCGATTACTTGTACTAACTTCTCATTCTTAATCTCAAAGCGAGTCCGCAGAACTTCATGTCGCTGCACCATCTCCTCAATTGCCTTTTCTAAGGCTTTAATATTGAGATTCCCTACCAAATGTAAGGGGAAATTTATCGTGTAAGCTCCACTTTCACCTTCTAATTGATGCAGAAACCACAGGCGTTCCTGCGCCCAAGATAGAGGTATGTCTTGTCTTGTGGAAACAGGCACAATCGGCATTACTGTCAAACCCGAATTAGTTTGCAGTTCATTAGAAATGACTTCACTTAACTGAGCAACTGTTGGTGATTCAAATAAAGAACGCAACGATAACGAACTTCCAAAAGCTTCTGGTAAGCGAGAAATTATTTGGGTCGCTAACAGCGAGTGTCCCCCTAGTTCAAAGAAATTATTGTAAATGCCAACTTGCTCTACTTTGAGGACTTGCGCCCAAATTTGTGCCAACTTTTCTTCAATGGGGGTGCGCGGAGCTACATATTTATCTGCTATTTCACTGTATAAATCCGGTATTGGTAATGCACGGCGGTCTACTTTGCCGTTGGGAGTTAGTGGTAAGGACTCCAAGATTACAAAAGCCGATGGCATCATATAGTGAGGCAGTTTATCGGCAAGAAACTGACGCAGTTCGTCCTTGATGGATGTTACCTCTGTTTGCGGTACTACGTAGGCGAATAAGCGTTTACTTCGACTTACCTCGGCTCCGCTCGGCACAAGTCGCTCAGTACAAGTATCACCAGTTGCATCTTCGTGGACAATCACACAACAGGTTTGCACATTTTCATGTTGGCTCAGTATTGCTTCAATTTCTCCCAACTCGATCCGAAAACCACGAATCTTCACCTGATTGTCAATGCGTCCCAGGTATTCGATATTGCCATCTGGTAAATAACGAACTAAATCCCCTGTTTTGTAAAGGCGTTCAACTTTATCGAATAATTCAATTTCAATAAATTTTTCGGCAGTAGTTTCAGGTCGATGGAAATAGTCTCGTGCTAATCCTGCACCACCGATATGCAACTCTCCAGGTACACCAATAGGTACGGGTTGTAGTTGGGAATCTAATAAGTAGATTTGCGTGTTGGCAATTGGTCGTCCGATGGGAATAGTGGTCGCGCCTTGGCTAACTTCCTCCACCAAGTACCAGGAAGTAAATGTGGTATTCTCTGTAGGGCCATAAACGTGTAGTAGTCGCTGCGGCGCACCATTGTTGAGTACTTCTTTCACCCATTTAGGATCGACAGCTTCGCCTCCAAATAGAAGATGTCGTAGTGAATTGAAAGCAGAGGGGACTTCCTGAGCAATTTGATTGAACAAGGCAGTTGTTAAGAATAAAATGCTGATAGTTTGCGCTTTTATAAAGGCTGCAAAATTCTTGGGCGAAAGTGACAATTCTTTGCTTACCCCTACCAGCCGCGCTCCGTTCAGTAATGCTCCCCAAATTTCAAAAGTAGCAGCGTCGAAGGCATGATTTGAAGCTTGTGCAATTACATCTTCAGCAGAAATGTTGACATAATTGGTTTGTTTGACTAATCGAACTACACTTTGATGGACAATGCTCACACCTTTGGGTTGACCTGTAGAACCGCTCGTGTACATTACATAAGCTAAGTTATCAGGCTTAATGCTAGTAGTCGGGTTCTTTTGTGCTTGTTGACTGATGATATCCCAGTTTGAGTCTAAGCAAATTACCCTAGCTTGGCGATCGCGTAGCGTCTCCTCTGGAGAATCGCCAAAGCCACGCCGAAAGCGATCGCTTAATTTCTCAACTAGTTTTTCTTGAGTCAATATCACTGATAGCTGAGTGTCTTCGAGCATGAAGTGCAAACGCTCAGTCGGATACTCAGGGTCAAGTGGCACATAAGCCCCACCTGCTTTGAGAATTCCTAAGATTCCCACAATCATTAAGAGCGAGCGTTCCACACAAATACCCACCAGCGCATCGGCTGTTACACCCAATGAGAGCAAGTAATGTGCCAATTCGTTAGCACGGCTGTTCAACTGGTGATAAGTCAGTTGTTGATTATCAAATACCACCGCCACAGCATCAGGGTTGCGCTCTACTTGCTCCTCAAACAACTGATGGATACATTTATCTTGGGGATAGTCTGTTTGAGTACTATTCCATTCCACTAATAACTGATGCCGTCCTAATTGTGTTAGTAAAAAGAATTCTCCAACTCTCTGATTGGGTTCTCTAACTATTGTTTCTAACAAAGTCTGGAAATGAAGAGTCATCCTAGCAATTGTATCCGCCTCAAACAGATCGCTGTTATATTCCCACGACCCAATTAATCCCTTTTGTGTCTGCCAAATCGAGAGACTCAAATCGAACTGAGACGTACCCCGCTCTACCATCTCTGGAGTCAGACTAATATCAGGTAATTCTAAAGTATCGAGCGAAAAATTTTCTAAAACAAACACCACTTGAAACAGGGAATTATAGCTAAGAGAACGTTCTGGCTGTAATGCTTCTACCACTTGCTCAAATGGTATGTCTTGGTGTGCGTGAGCATCCCAAACAACAGAGCGGACTTGTTGGAGGAATTTAGAGAAACTAGGATTATCTTCGATTTGAGTACGCAACACTAAAGTATTGACAAAGCAGCCAATTAGTGGTTCAATTTCTTGACGATTGCGGTTAGCAAAAGGCGAACCGATACAAACATCATTTACACCGCTATAACGATGTAGTAAAACGGCAAAAGCTGCCAGCAGGGTCATAAACAAGGTGACACCTGACTTTTGGCTGAGGCTTACTAGTTGAGAGGTTAAATGCTCTGTTAGTTGAAATTTTTTGGTAGCACCAGAGAATGTCTGCACTGGTGGACGTGGATAATCAGTTGGCAACTCCAATAAAGGCGGCGCACCAGCTAACTGTTGTTTCCAGTAATCAAGTTGCTTTTGTTGAACTTCTTGAGTTAACCACTGGCGTTGCCAAAGGGCAAAATCAGCGTATTGTATTGTTAACTCTGGTAAGGGATTTAGTTCACCTTTAGTAAAAGCTTGATAAAAGATTTCTAACTCTTTAAAGAATATCCCCATTGACCAACCATCAGTAATGATGTGATGTATGGTCAAAATCAACAAGTGAGATTCTGCTTCCTGACGTATTAGAGTGGCTCGTAACAAAGGAGCGATCGCTAAGTCAAAGGGTTTGCGAACCTCTTGAGTCACTATTTGTTGCACTGAGGCTTTTGATAAACCTTGCAAGTCTACTATCGGTATGGCGATCGCACAGGTGGGTAATATTGCCTGAAAAGGTATGCCCTCTCTCACCACAAAGGTAGTTCGTAAAGCTTCGTGGCGGCGGATAATTTCGTTGATACTTTGTTCTAACGCTGTCACAGAAAGCTTTCCAGCAATCTGCACTTGTAGACTTTCATTATAAAACGGGCTTTCCTTATCTAGTTGATAAAGAAACCACATCCTTTGTTGAGCAAAAGATAAAGGCAACTCCCTATCCTTCGCAACTGGCATTAGAGGGAAAGAGGGAGATTGTGTAGCTATTTGAGCTTCTTTGAGGAAAGCAAGGATTTCTGTTTTTCGCTCTTTAAGTTCCTGCTGGATGACTGCTGTCATTACTCCTTTGGGAGCGCGACAGCCAAGTTGATCTCCGTCAATCCAGATTTTGACACCCTTAGTTTGCAAATTAGCTAAAAACTTTTCTATATTCATATCCTTACTTCCTCATATTCTTCTGCGATCGCCTCAATAGATCCACTCTGATCCTGAGTTAATCCTCGAATCGCCTCAATACTCTGGGCTAAACTAGCGATCGTGGGTGCTTTAAATAAACGTTGTAAAGACAACTCTAAAGAAAAATCTGCTTGTAACCGAGAAATTACTTGGCCAGCTAGTAGTGAATTTCCACCCAACTCAAAAAAGTTGTCGTGAATACTTAAAGGTCGTACTTTTAGAACTTGCTGCCAACATTGAGCAATTTTGAACTCTATCTCGTTGCGTGGTTCTATTCGCTCCTTAATTTCTTGAGTGTTAATTCTCTTTATGAGGCTGGCGCGATCGATTTCGCCATTTTCGAGATAAGGCATTTGGGGCAGTTGTACTAAGTTGCAAGTGCAAGAAGTTCCAAAGCGATCTTGCACTCGCAGGTCTGGTAGTTGAATAACCTCGTTACTACTGGAAGTGAAATATGCAGTTAACTTCTGTAAACTAAAGGCTTGAGACTGCCAACGTTGAATATTTTGGTTGCTGCCATCCAAACCTATCAATAGATTTGTTTGCTGATGTTGTAGACTTGCAAGCATTGAAGATATTGCTTGGGAAACAGACATGACATAGAAACCTTTGGCGCGGATCAGATTCTTCATCTGATATCCCTGACTCATCCCTGTGTCATCCCACATACTCCAAGCTAAACAATAGCTCGATAATTCACTGTGGGAATTTTGGTAATGAGAAAAGCAGTCCAGAAAACTATTGGTAGCAGCATAAGCCCCGACAGCCGTGCCTCCAAAGAAACCGTTTACAGAAGAAAAGTTAATAAAAATGCTATCTGCATTGTCTTTCAGTAATTGATGCAACACCCAAGCACCCAACATCTTAGGATGCAGTACGGATGTTAAGCTTTTCTGAGTCTCTTCCAGTACAAGCCGCTCATGGGAAGTTCCGGCTAAATGAATTATCCCATCTAGAAGATTTTTACTCCATCGGGATTTAGCTTTTTCAACTATTATCTGCAACTGTTTTAAGTCACAAATATCAACAGCTTCGTAAATTATCTCTCCTCCAAGCTGTTCTAACTCTTGGTAGGCTTTAATGCGTTGTGCAATACCATCTTCCTTCTCTAAATGGACATTCCAAGTACTTTTATGGGGTATTGGAGTTCTGCCCACCAACAGTAGCCGAGCTTGGTAATCTTTCAGCAAATAACGCGCAAGTTCAATACCTATACCACCAAGTCCTCCGGTGATTAAATAAGTTCCTCCTTGCTTGAAAGGAATCGAGGATTTAGGTTCCCTTGCCAAATTCACTTTTTCTAAACGAGGAACTAAACGCTGCCCATTTCTATAAGCTACCTCTCGTTCTTTTGAGGAAATTTGTAGTTCTTGTAAAATATATGCCCCGTTTTTTTCAACTTCAGCGAAAGGCAAATCAATGTGACGACAGTTCAACCAAGGTAATTCTTGAGGAATCGTTTTCAATAGCCCTAATACTGCTGATTTCTCGTAAGCGATTGGATCAGATGAGGAAATAGATTGAATATAAGAAGAAATAAATAGTAATTGAACAGAATTATCAGCACCCTGAACTTTGGCTAAAGCTTGAGTCAGGAACAATAAACTGTAGATGCTATGTTCTTGTGCTTGTTCGAGAGCATCAAGGTTTTTGACTTCGCCAATATACTCGTCATAAGTCCATAAGTGAAGAATCTGCCCAATGATAATATTATCTGCCGCAAGAGATTCGAGTAATAGTTGGTAATCCTTGGCTTGTCTTGGAGTGATTGTGTAGTGTGAGCGATTAATTTTTCGGAAATCTTCACCGAGTGAAACAGTTATATATGGCAGGTTATGTTCTGACAATATTTGACATAAATATGCCCCCAACCCGCAAGAATCTAGAAATACTAGAGTCGAATTAGTAATAGTTAAAACAGAATTAAAAGTAATGGGATATTTGATCTGCCATACTTGACGGTAGAACCAGTTGGGAATGGTATTAGCGTTACCCAGTAATATATCAATTCGTTTAATAATTGATTTAAACTCGCCTATTTTGAATCGCTGGCTAAGTTGCGATCGCTGGATTTTACCAATAGCGGTTTTCGGGATAATTTCTTGAGCTACTGGAATTAAATAATCTGGATTTACTCCCACTTTATTGACAACAGAAGCGCGAATTCGCCTCAGCAGAGCTAATAAACTGGCATCATCAGAAACACAAATATTAAAAAATATAGCTAGTTTATCAGTATTGCTTCCTGGTTGTTTAACTGCACAGGCGGCTGTATATGAAACTTTTACATCTTTAAGTTCCTCAACAGCAGCTTCAATTTCGTGACAGTAGTAGTTGAGTCCATTGATAATAATGACATCTTTGAGCCGTCCAGTAATCGTTAAACGCCCTTGATGCAGAAATCCTAAATCTCCGGTATTAAACCAGCCATCGAGGGTAAAAACTTCTTGGTTTGCCTGTGGATTCTGATAGTAACCACTAGTAACAGATCCACCTTTGACTTGCAGTCGCCCAATTGTGCCTTCTAGAACTATTTGTTCCTTTTCGTCAACAATACGCACTGAAGCACCAGCAATTGGCGAACCCAATTCTACAAATGAAGTGTCATCTGATGTAGATTCTAGAGAAAAACTATTAGAGTAAGTAATACCAGAAGCGGTTTCGCACATCCCAAAGGCTGGATGAATCGCGTTGGTTGGTAAACCATAAAGGCGAAGCAGCTTTAAAAAATTCCTGCCTACTTTAGTGACAATGGGTTCGCCAGCGTTGATGATAAAATGCATCGACGATAAATCCCAGTGTTTTTGGCGAATATCACTCGCGCGATACCGTTCGCGCAGCGTTCGGTAGGAAAGGTCGCCAAGGGCATCGCAGATTAGGGAAAAGGCAAAGTTAGGTGCCCAACTAACCGTTGCTTGATGATTGTCAATCATATCTAGCCACTTGAGCGAATTTTGCACAATCAAGTCAGTGGGTACATGGATTTGTTGGCAACCTATACTAACAGCCATGATACTGAGAGATACCAATGCACCGACATGATCCAGAGGCATCCAGTTTAAAACGCTTTCCTGGCTTGAGAAATGACCCATTGAAACTAAGCCAGCTGTCATACTCAATATATTGCGATGATTTAGCATCACACACTTGGGTATGCCAGTGCTTCCAGAAGTTAACAACAAAATTGCTAAATCCTCTGGTTGACTTTGATAAAATTTGAAATCCAGTTCACACTCACGCAAGCGATCAATAGTTGCAATTTGAAAGTTTTCTAAATTAAAAAGCCGGGAAAAACTATCAATGTTGGGAGCTAAAGAAGCACTCGTCAGTACAATCGGTTTCCCTAACATTTGCCAAGCATTGTGCAGGTTGCTTGTGTTACTGTTGACTGGTTCGTAGGTAGGGGCGATAGATACTGGTACTGGTACAAAGCCCCCTAACACACAACCCCAAAAAGCACAGATGAAATCTTGATTATCTTCTAGTTGAAAAATTACTTTATCTTGGGGCTTGAGTCCCAGCTTTTTCAATCCTGCTAAAATTCTTTGAGCATCTTGCCATAATTGGCGGTAAGACTGAATTTTCTCACTACCATCAGGTTGAACGTAAATTATACCTTTAGTTGTTGAATTTTGAGCAACTCGTTGCAGCACTTCTTGTAAAGTTTTAGAAGCGTCTTCGGAGTATTGCAGAGGTTCTCCGTGACTAATGGCTAGCTTTTTTGACGAGGATGGGTTCTTGTTTTCTATCTTTTGACTAAATTTGTTCGCTTGTATATTTTGCTGACTATCTTCAGGAGCGATCTTCGGAGATGTTACCGCAGGCATCGCTTGAGTCTCGTTTAGCAAATCCTCCAAATGCACAGGAGAAACACTTCTAACAAACGGTTCGACAACCACTGCAACGCGCTCAATTTCTAACAATGACTCTAATTGCTCCTCTATGCGGCGGATTAAATTAGACTCAATAACTTCTAAATTAGCTAGAGCAGTTTTGTCTAATTGTCCTGTAACTGTTAGAGGTATGCTGGAAACTGGTACAAGTGCTGTGGGCATCAATTCGCTAGGCAGAATTGTTTGCAGGTGAGACAACAATTGCTCTGGTGTAAATAAACCGGATGGAACTACGTAAGCAACTAGCTCCTGCTTTCGTTTTTGGGTTTCTCTCTCTATGACTACACAATCATCTACAGTTAAGCTTGACCAGATAGCAACTTCTATTTTCCTATATATAAAATTTTTATTACTTGAATTTGCTAAAAATTGGCTATTATTATTTAACTGCATTAGTTTCTATATCCTTCTTAGGTTCTGCTGTTCAGGAATTTAAATTAGTGCTAATTAAAAATATAAATTTTTACTTATAGTTATTTGTTTTGTAATTATTCAGTAAATAGATAATCTCAGTTTTATAGAGAAAATACAATAGAAGTTAAGACACTTAAGCGGACAGTTAAGACAGCTAAGATGCTTAAGTGGATATTTTAAGTGGAGAGTTAAGACAGTTAAACGGAGAGTTAAGACAGTTATAAAATTTAAAAATTTAATGAATAATAATTACTGCTGGACGTTGCATAATATTAGGTATGAATTGAGTCTATCTACTTTCAGTAGTCCGAAAACTTTTGAGATTCTATGAAATAATCAGGGTTTCAGACGGGCGTTATTGGGACTTTACGTCATAGCCACAAGCGTAGACGCTGCATCGGCTTGTCGTAGACATCGCTTTTACGTTCATCTAGAACATAGGTACTTGAAAAGTAGTCTAGAAACTGATTTCATCGGATGGTGTGAGCCAGGGGAAATGAAGGGCTGACAACGCTTATGGAAAAATTTTCGGTCTACGGAAATTCAGTATATCCAAAAAAATCAGGTAAAAATACCAGTAATGTACGGTCGCGTTTTTTGGGAAATGTACAAAAGATGATTACGAGGGATGAATTATAAACTTAGCTAACGTACCCTACTCATTACATTTCTTTAGAAACAGCCTTTTAACTATCTTCTTATTAATTTCTTAAGTGTCTTAACTTTCTTTGCACACAGACTTAATTAGTGGTATATCTTTAATGGCTAAAACAATAGGACTTACGCAACTAATAGATTAAATCAAGGTGAGAGTTGTCAAAGGTTCAGAGTATAGATTTCTTGACGATTAACTATTGACTATTGACCATTGACAGCCTCAACTCAACTAGACATTTACGACACGTAGCTTTAGTCCTGACAAATTTTCCCAAAGGAAAAATAGCAATGTATACAAATACAGTCAAAGTATCAGATATCCAAGTATTGCCATTCTTCGCGCGCTTCTTGCAAGAGCAATCTGCATCTGAAAAGCCAGATACTACTCCTCCTCCTCCTCCTCCTTTGACTTTCAAATTTCCTTCTGATTTGGAAGACAGTTAAGGGGTTGACAACTAAAAAATATCGTACAGCTACGTAAGCAGAGGAGACAGTGCAGTCGCCACTTCTATGCCAGTGACGCTCCTGCGGACGCTCTGGGGGAAACCCCCAAGACCGGACTACCGACGCTAACACCACGCGACTGGCTTCTCCGAAGTTTATATGCTTACGGGAAGCCGCCCTCCGAGTGTCTACGGATAGCACAGCGTAAAGCCTTCGGCATAGCAACTCTTGGAGAGTCCGCGTACTCCTGCGGAGGACAAGCTACGCGCAGCGTCTCGTAGAGAGCGTCGGAAACCTCCGCTCTGACTGCTCCCAAAGTGGAGTAACTGCCGTAGAGCAAGAGCAGCCGGGGAAGCAAGTAACTGAAAACTACTTCTGGGAGCGCGATCGCTTCCATATTGGAGTATTGGTAATATACAGGCGATCGCCTTTAGTTTTTAGATTACCTACTTCTTTAGATAGTCCTTAACATCTAGCTGCTAGAAACGAAGCCAGAAAATTTTTTATGCACCTGTCGCGTGACGTTGTTTTATTAATCACCCACAGTGGTGATTTTTTCATAATAGATAGAGTGGCACAAGCCTTGTCAAAAAAAGGGGTAAAACCGATTCGCCTTGACACCGATAAGTTTCCCCAACAAGTGCAATTAGTAGCACACTTTGACGAATCAAGAAGCTATCACACTATAGAATATGGCAATTACTCTATTAGCACAGAGCAGGTTCAAGCTGTATGGATGCGGCGCATTTGGGAACCAGAACTAAGTGCAGAATTAGCTCCAAAGTTCCGAGAAGCTTGTATTAGAGAATCAAAAGCAACCTTAGATGGTTTTTGGGACAGTCTTAAAGAGGCTCGTTGGGTAGACGATCTAGAGCGGATAAACTATGCCAATAATAAGCTGCGACAATTGCGGATTGCGTCTGAGGTAGGTTTTGTGATTCCCCGGACTCTTGTCACCAACAAAGCTGAGTCAGCACGAGAGTTTTTCGGGCAAGTCAAGGGCAAAATGGTGAGTAAACTATTAACTGCTCTTTCCCACAGTATGGAAGCTAACTCCTCTTTCTTTCTTTATACCAGCATCGTCAAAGAGGAAGACTTACAAGATGCCGAGTCACTGCGCTATTGCCCAATGGTTTTTCAAGAGCAAATCCCCAAGCAACAGGAATTACGAGTGGTATATGTGAATGGCAATGTCTTTGTAGGGGCGCTAAATGCAGATGTGTATGCAGCAGCTAAAGTTGATTGGCGTAAACCAGGTGTTGAGGTTGGCGCATGGCAACACCACCAGCTTCCTGATCAAGTAGTTCGTCGTCTCAAAGCTTTTATGGGGAGATTTGGGTTGTTATTTGGAGCCTTAGATTTCATCCTTACACCATCAGGCGAATACGTCTTTTTGGAAATCAACCCTGTGGGAGAATGGGGAATGCTAGAGAAAGATTTAGACTTGCCTATTGCAAGTGCGATCGCCGATGCCCTACTTCAAATAAAAGAAGAATGATCAAGAATTAAATATTTGCTACTTCCTACTTATTATGACTGTATTAATAGTTACCTTTAGCCAAGACAACGAAAGCATTCCTTTAGTAATCAAAGAAATTGAGGCTAGAGGAGAAAAAGCATTTCGGTTTGACACAGACAGATATCCCACCGAAATCAAGCTAGATATTTACTCTGGTGATACTGAACAGGTAATTATTACTGATGGCAAACAAAAGCTCGATTTGAGTGAAGTGTTCTCAGTTTGGTATCGGCGGATGCGCTACGGGCAAAAAATACCTAACTCAATGGACAAGCAATATAGAGATGCGTCAATTAACGAATGTCGCGCCACCGTCAGAGGTATCATTGCCAGCCTCCAGGGATTTCACTTCGACAAAATGTCAAATGTAGATCGGGCTAATAATAAGCAACTACAGTTGCAAGTCGCACGAGAACTCGGACTTCTAACTCCACGTACCTTGACTTCAAACAATCCCGAAGCAGTCAAGCAGTTTGCTCAAGAGTGTCAGCAAGGTATAATCACCAAGATGCTTTCTTCCTTTGCTATTTATGACGATCAAGGGCGAGAAAACGTTGTGTTTACTACTCCAGTTACAGCTGATGATCTGGAGAATATGGAAGGGCTGCGTTTTTGCCCGATGACATTTCAAGAAAACGTGCCCAAAGCCCTGGAGTTGCGGACAACTATCGTCGGACACCGCGTATTTACTGCCTCCGTAGACTCGCAAAGCTTGTCAGGTTCTACTTACGACTGGCGCAAAGAGGGAAAAGCCCTAGCTAAGAATTGGCAACCTTATGAATTGCCAGAAGATGTTGAGAAAAAGCTGCTCAAACTAATGGTTGAGTTTGGCTTAAACTATGGAGCAATTGATATTATTGTCACCCCCGATGGTCAGCATATATTCCTCGAAGTTAATCCAGTCGGGGAATTTTTTTGGATGGAAATATATTCACCGCACTATCCCATCTCGCAGGCGATCGCAGAAGTATTACTAACTAATAAAAGTTAGAGTATTGTTTATTTTTTGTCCGCCGTAAAGGTACTCAGTTAAAAGATATGTTTGTAGTAACGTTCTCTAGAGTAAAGTAGCAACCATATCTACATTACCTACCATTTTGGAAGTTAATAGTGAATTTTCTGATTAAAATTATTAATATTTAAGACCTTAATTTTAAATTACGAAGTTATTTATATTGGAGATAAAATCCTTGTGACAAACCTAGCAAATACACAAACAGTTTTGACATTTGATGGGGTAAATGATTATATAGATTTTGGCAGAAACGATATTGGCGGCGTTTTCGCTCAAGGGAGTTCAGCATTTACTGTTTCAGGATGGATAAATCCGCATGAATTAACAAATAAAGCTACCAGTTACGGAACTCGCAATGTATTCTTTGCACGTTCTTCAGAACGATACAGCGATAATTTTGAATTCGGCATCAGTGAAACAGGCAGCTTAGACGTTTACATTGATGAAACTGTGAGTAAGGGTATCAAAACCTTCGGTAATGGAGAATTAACTATAGGAGAATGGCACTTTTTTGCTGTTGTTTTTAACAGTGGTGAAATAACACTATATCTTGATGATCGTGTATACACAGATTCTCTTAGAGGTTCATCTTTAAACAAAGCAACAAGTTCTGTAACTCTGGGCGCAACTGTACACAAACAGGTCTATTTTAAAGGAAAATTAGCAAATATTAGCGTTTGGAATTATCCCTGTACTCAGGTACAAATCCAGACCCAGCATCGTGGGCTAATAGTCGGAGATGAAGAAGGATTAGTGGCTTACTGGAAATTAGATGACGGGCAAGGAACAACAGTCAAAAACCAAATTGGAAAGTCCTCTCAAGGAAATTTTCGTGGTAATCCTAATTGGGAGTTAGCAGAAATTCCATTTGCAACACAATCATCCAATCCAGTTCCGTTTGCAGCACCATCATCCAATCAAGAGAATATCCAAGAAGAGATCAAAATTGAAACACCAGTTATTCCTGAAGAAAATATCTCAACACTAACTACAACTTTATTAGCAGCAACAGTACCGTTAGTAAGCGAAAAGGAAGACGAACCACAGGAAATTCAACAGACACAAATAACCACTGAAGAATCCGAGTTTGTCCCAACCTTGATAACTCTCAAGTCATACGACGAAGAAACCAAAACAGAGCAAATTGAAGATTCCGTTAATGTCCAACAAGCACAAACATTAACTCA
Organism: Nostoc sp.; assembly: GCF_036919815.1. Lineage (GTDB taxonomy): Bacteria > Cyanobacteriota > Cyanobacteriia > Cyanobacteriales > Nostocaceae > Nostoc. The sequence goes on along the minus strand of NZ_JBALCE010000086.1, from coordinate 2,386 downwards.
GGAGGAACCGCAAGAAACTATGAATACAAAAGCCCAGCCCAAATATAAAATACTTTCCATTGATGGAGGCGGGATTCGGGGTATTATTCCTGCATTTATCCTAGCAGAAATTGAAAGGCGGACACAAAAACCTATATTTAGTTTGTTTGATTTAATTGCTGGCACTTCAAGCGGCGGAATTTTGGCACTGGGCCTAACTAAACCCCGATTAAGTTCTGATGTATCTAATTTGCCACTAGCTCAATATACTGCTGAGGATCTCCTACAACTATTTCTTGAGTATGGGGTAGAAATATTTTATGAGCCATTATTTGAAAGAATACTTGGCCCAATAGAGGATATATTTCTCCAGCCAAAATATCCTTCTGAAAGCAAAAAAGAAATTTTAAGGCAATATTTTGATCAAGCTCCTTTAGAGAGTAATCTCAAAGAAGTTTTTGTAACCAGTTATGATATTGAGCAGCGAATTCCGATATTTTTTACAAACAAACTAGAAAAAGAAGAGAAAAAATCTCAAAAGTTTCGCAAGTTATGTGCAGGTTTTTCGCTCTTAGATGCAGCATTGGCAACGACTGCCACTCCGACTTATTTTGCTCCCCATCGTGTTATAAATACTCAACACTCTAATAGTGCCTATACTTTAATTGATGGTGGAGTGATTGCTAATAATCCAGCCCATTTAGCTATTTTAGAAGCACAAATTAATAGTAAACGAAAAGAAAAAAAAGTCCTCAGTACAGAAGATATTTTAGTGGTTTCTTTAGGTACAGGTTCGCTGACTAGTGCCTACCTTTATAAAGAAGTCAAAAATTGGGGACTTTTGCAATGGGGAAAACCACTTTTAAATATTGTGTTTGACGGCGGTAGCGAAGTGGTATCTGGACAATTAGAACAGTTGTTTGAACCTAGTGATAAAGAAGCTAAAAGTTTTTATTATCGCTTTCAAACATTTTTAGATGAGGAACTCGAAGAGATAGACAATACCAAACTACAAAATACTCGTCAGCTACAAGCTACAGCTCATCGATTGATTTCTGAAAAAAGTCAGCAAATTGATGAACTGTGTAGTCTTTTATTGGGCTAGATCAACTTTTTTATATCTTGCACCAGAGAAACGGTGCAAGATATAAGAAGGATTTTTAATTTCTTTTTTGAAGAAATTAGTAATCACTCGATTCGTCATGTTTTCACCTTATAAGGATTGTAGGTAAGTACAATGGATGAACTCGTCAAAAAAATTGCTGGTTTGGGCCTTCCTGGTATACTTTTCGTGATTGCAACGTCTGCATCAGGGGGCAGTGTCGCCGCAGTTGTCGCTATGCTTTCATCGCTGGGCGGGCCTTTAGGCTTGTTAGGAGGTTTAGGACTACTTGGTCTGGTAGGCATTCTAGGGGAATATATCGGAGCATTTGGGATTGAAACTGTTCTCAAGTTCATTTATACAGAACGTAGCAAAACCGAATCTGTGAGATTTCTCCTTAAAGAAATTCAAGAATTACCGATTACAGATGACCTCAAGCTCAAACTGAAACATCATATTAGCCCAGTAGTCATTACTGAGCCTGGACAAGGGCCTACTCCGAGGACAGTCGAAATTGTTGATGAGGAACCAGTAATCTAGTGCATTCGATTCGATCCCCCCTAGCCCCCTTTTTAAGGGTGATTTAGGGGAATCTCAAAATCTTCAATTTCTAAAACTAAAAATGGCCTCTGAGTCTAACTTAATTCTCAAAGGCCATTTCAAAATTAATAGTCTAATTAATAACGGCTCATCTTTAAAATATGCAAACTCCATCTGCGCGTGAGCAAAACACAACAAATCCTTTTTCAGCGTTAACTCAATTTTGGGGAGATGTGAAAGTAGTTGCTCAACCTTATTGGTATCCAACAAAAGCAGAAGGAAGAGTATTTGCAGATGTGATTCGTTCATGGGGAATGCTCATTCTTTTAGTATTATTAATAGTCTCAGTTATAGGTGTAAATGCTGCAAATAGCTACTGGAATCGCTATGTAATTGATATTGTTATTGAAGAGAGAGACCTTGATAAATATACTAGTACTTTATGGCTGTCAAGTCTCATTATTTTAGTGATGGTCATATTGATAACTTTTTTGAGATATGTCAGAAAAAAAATCACTCTTGACTGGTACAAATGGCTAAATAATCATATTTTAGACAAATATTTGAGTAACCAGGCTTATTATAAAATAAATTTTCAATCTGATATAGATAATCCAGATCAACGTCTATCTCAAGAAATAGAACCTATCACTAGTAGTGCTTTAAGATTTTCAACTGCTTTACTAGAAAAAGTTTTAGAAATGGGAAGTGCTTTGATAATTCTCTGGACAGTTTCTCCACTAATCGCAATTTATTTAATTATTT
>NZ_JBALCE010000085.1:0-107933 GCF_036919815.1 Nostoc sp. | reverse complement strand
TGAACCAACAGGCTTGTGTTGTGAACCAACAGGCTTGTGTTGTGAACCAACAGGCTTGTGTTGTGAACCAACAGGCTTGTGTTGTGAACCAACAGGCTTGTGTTGTGAACCAACAGACTTGTGTTGTGAACCAACAGACTTGTGTTGTGAACCAACAGACTTGTGTTGTGAACTACAGCAGGTTGCAAGTAAATGAGGTACACAATGAACAAAACCAAAATCGTGTAGATCCTCCTAAATCCCCCGATAAATTGGAGGACTTTGAGGTTTATTGCCCCCCTTTTTAAGGCTACGGTGTACACACAAGTCAAAAAAAGCTCGATTTCCATTGTTCTCTCGTTTATCTCGTTCCTATGCAGAGCATGGGAATGGCTGATTAGAGGCTCTGCATCCAGTCAGACATTGAGTCAGCAGCCCACATGAATGCATTCCCAGGCGGAGCCTGGGAACGAGGAAAGCCTCATCAAGCTAGGTTTTTAGGTTTGATCGAAACCCCAGCTAAACTCATTGGCTGGGGTTTTTATTGCTTTTTTACTCACCACTGTTGAGCTAAATTCCGAGAGAGGGTGCTATTCCTCTTGCACATCAACCCAGATACTACCTTCTTGCACACGAATCGGAAATACTGGTAGTGCCTTCGGTTGTGAAACCAAAGAGAGTAATTTACCTACACCAGGTGGCCAGGAACACCAGTCTTCTACCTCACCAGTCCGCAGGTCAAAAGCACTGTGATGGAAGGAACAAACAATTGTCCCACTTTCAGTGATTTTCCCACTTTTCAGTGGTAATTTCATGTGAGGACAGGTGTTATCTACAGCATAAAGCTGATTTTCGTGATTCAAAACCAGAATTTTCCGATTACCAACTTTCACTACTTCTCGCGCACCTGGGGAAAGTGCTTCGACTGCAAGAACTTTAGTCCAGCTCATTAGGTTCTCCTCTCCTAATATATCTGCTTTCAGTTTCCCGCAATTGTGACCAGTGCGATCGCCTTTCAGTAGTAGGAAAGCATAAAGTCAATAAATCACAAACTTTTCCCGAAACAGCGATGTCTACGATGGGCGATGCGATCGCTAGTGAGATGGCATAACTATAAAATTTGACATATAATCCTATTTTTACACTGAATAAACTTATTTCTGGGTAAACTAAGCAAAGCACTTGTTATCCAAACATCATCTGGCTTGTGGCTGATACCAGACTACTTTGAGGGATATAAAAAATGATTAATACAAGTTACGAATTTGACCAATCTATCCTCCCCGCAGGATCTTCATTAAAGACTAATATTCTGTTACGTTTTCGGGCTGACATAGCTGAATCTCCCCGACGTCACCTTAACCTTTCTCTGGTAATTGACCGTTCCGGCTCTATGGCTGGCGCTCCGTTGCATCATGCACTCAAAGCCGCTGAGTCTGTGGTAGATCAACTTGAGCCAGATGACATTCTCTCAGTGGTTGTTTACGACGATGAAGTGGACAGCGTTGTGCCACCCCAGGCTGTGACTAACAAAGCCGCACTGAAAAATTCTATCCGCAAGGTTAGAGCCGGCGGGATTACCAACTTATCGGGGGGATGGCTTAAAGGCTGTGAACATGTGAAGACGGGACTTGATCCCCAAAAAATAAACCGTGTTCTCCTGCTTACCGATGGTCACGCCAATATGGGCATTCAAGACCCGAAGATACTCACGGCGACATCGGGGCAAAAAGCTGAGGAAGGGATTATCACAACTACGTTAGGTTTTGCTCAAGGTTTCAATGAAGACCTGCTGATTGGTATGGCAAGAGCCGCCACGGGCAACTTCTACTTTATTCAAAGCATCGATGAAGCAACTGAAGTCTTTAGTATTGAGCTAGACAGTCTCAGAGCAGTAGTGGGACAGAATCTCAAGGTGACACTTGAGTTGGCTAATGGTGTCAGCCTCGTTGATACTTTAAGTCTTGCTAAAGTCAGCCAGAATGATGCTTCTCAAGCTGTCCTTACTTTGGGAGAGCTTTACGAGGGCGAAGACAAACTTCTCGGTTTAAGTTTGGTGATATCAAGCGCTGAAATTGGTGAGTTACCTGTGATGAAACTGCATTACAGTGCCGATGTTGTGCAAGATCACCTGATTCAAAGCGTGTCAGGCACAGTAGATGTCGTTGCCAAAGTTGGCACTGTTGAGGAAGCAGCTTTTGCCTCTACCAGCCAGATCACTCTGGAACTGAGTCGCCTGACGATCGCAAAGGCCAAAGAAATTGGACTGAATCTAGCTGAACATGGCAAGCATCAGGAAGCTGAACAAACCCTGCGGGCGCTGGTGAAAGATTTGCGGGATAAAGGGTTGAACGAGAATTTTGAAATTGCTGAGGAGATTGATCAGCTTGAGTATTTCGCAGGTCGGATCGCCCAAAAAGCTCTAGGTAATGCCGGACGTAAAGAGATGCGGGATCAGTCTTACCAGACGATGACGCGCAATCGCAGCGATCTGGGGGGTCGCGGTGTGACTGCTGGCGATGAAGTCTACGCGATACCGATTGTGAATGAAGTCGGTTCAGGTGTTGAATTGTACTGCGTTCGTGAAGGGGGTAAACTGCGGATCAAAGTCATGTCCAAAGGCTATGATTCAACCAAGAACATCCAATTTCCCCGCGCCATTCGTGCCGAGGGAGCTCGCTATGTTGTTGAAGGACTGGAAGTTTCAAGCGATGGGACTTTCTACCGTGTACGTGGTAATATCACCCGTTTTGCTCAACCGGGTGAAGCAGACATCTTCGTTGCCCCTAGACAATCGAATCAAACTAACACAGGCAAAGCTTCCAAAGGCCCTGCCAGTGCCGCCGATCTGATCACAACTGACAGTGTAGGGGACAGCATTTTAGTTCAGTGTGTCAAAGATGGCAGCAAGCTGCGTGCTAGGGTAGTTTCCGATGGATATGAACCAGATTGGAATATGCGTTTTCCGCGATCGGTTCGTGAGGAAGGGATGCTTTACCTCGTTGATGAAATCAAAACAGCACCTGATGGCAAGTCCTATATTGCCTGTGGTGAAATTAAGCGATTTGTGCAGCCTAACAGTACTAATTGAGTTGAAGTTATAGCAGTTTGCAGTAAGTTCGATCAACCTCTCCCGGACAGCCTCCCTCTCCGAAACGCAAAGGGAGGAGTAACGAAAAATTAAGCTTTTTACTCCCCTCTCCGAAACGGAGAGGGGTTAGGGGAGAGGTCAAACAAGATTTGTCGAACTCACGCCTCGATCGCAGGGTTATAATCATCTGGGTTATTAAAGCCTGCAATCCAGGCGGCTGCCTGATGGCAATTTCGCATATCAGGGGGAACGCGCAAGATATGAATATGTCCTGTGGATGGACAGGTAACTTTCAAAACCATCAGTGACTCGTCATCCTCAAAAGGAATGTAGACTAGTTGACGTTCTCCACCAGCATCGGGATCGCGATCGCGGATCAACCCTCCCACTTGCTGCAAAAATGTCTCGTATCCCAGACGTTCAATCAGCACGCGGCGCAACTCAACATTCTCTATATTGAGGATATCTTGCCCCGTTATCGACTGGGATTCAAAGGCAATCTTATCTGTCACCTGTACGCCTCGCCACCGCAAGACAAAACCATGCCCCGCAGATAGACTAGTAATTCCACTTCCGGCCAACTCGATCCAATAAGTGATGTGGAGTCCTTGGGGAAGGGTAATGAGGTTTACACAGTCGCTAATATCAATACTTTCACAGGTGAGATTTTCAGGTAGATTGTAAACATCTAACGCACCGCTTAAATCCAGATGACCTAAAACGTGCATCCCATCCCAGGCGCGATGCTCAAGGATCAGTTTTCGAGCAAGTTCAGCCGATACAGGCTCGTGACTTTGGTTTGGACGCTGCTTAACTGGTTTATTCGGCACACGTCCCTTTGACATGATCTTCAGCATTAGTCCATCACCTCCACGTAAGCATCAGGGCGATATTCACGTTGTTTCCAGACGCGGTAAAGCCCTTGGGGTAATTCAATCGCCCGATGTTCTTCATGAACTAAAGTCGCACTTGCTTCTTTAACCTCAAGAAAAAGGTCATTACCATCTACCCACAACTGAACAGTATTGGATTGCTGAATGCGATGGCTATGTCCTGTGATTTCACCATGAGCCAGAGTAGCACCTACACGCCTTTGAACACCGAGAGGTAAGCCAGCAATACGTCTAATTAAAACGTCGCCATGTCTGTAGAGAATACTAGCTTGGGAGTTATTGGTGTCATTAAACATCTTTTCATTATACACTACGTAGTAGTTAGGAATGTGGATTAAATAAAATGCAAAACTTCATCCTATCTCTAGCTTCCCTCTCCTTATAAAGGAGAGGGATTGAGGGTGAGGTAAGCCAGGGACATAAATAATTCGTAATTCGTAATTCGTAATTCGTAATTCGTAATTAAAGACATTTTGCCTACGGCACGCTACGCGAACAGACGGGGATTTAAACCCCGACTTAAACTGATCGGAGGCGGAGTGGGTCTTAAACCCTTTTTTTTACGATAAATTGTATGTTATTTAATTCTTATTCCTTAATATAGAAAAATTCGCTTTCCTATTTTATCTTACACTGATTGTGTGACTGCTATCTTCATCTTGTAGCGGTAGATTATATTTATCATAGAGAACTTTTATATGTCGGCTAAACTGTTCCTCTACAAAATAGCTGCTGGAAAATTCACTTGCAAAAGAAACCTGATGAAAGTGATAATCTAAATTCAGCAAATTGTAGACCAGCCTTAAGAAATAATCATCTATCCAGAAATCTACATCAAATAGTGAAATGCCATATTTTCCTTCCAACCTGCGATTTAAAGTTTTCAGTAACCAAGACCATTGAGGTTTGAGAGTAGGATCGATGCGATTACCAAATACAGGATTAAAAAACTGGTTTACTTGAGTTGTTTTTACATCAATCACTTGACTTAATAAATCTGCCGCCTTGACTGGAGATGAATTAAACCAATAGTTAGCAACTACTAAATCATGTAGATAAGCAATGACGATTTTAGGGTTTTCTTTAATGAACTGCGAACGACAAACAATTCCTCTAATTGATGGAATTCTTAAACTACCCGTCTGAGAGAGAGGCAACTTTCTGACAAAAGCATATCCTTCTAAAATTGAAGCAAAAGTCTGACAACATACGTAAGCATCTATAGTTTTATTTGCCAAACTATTACTTGCTTTCTGAGGATTTTCATTCACTAATCTGCAATGCTTACTGACATCCAGATCATGGAGTTCAAAAAGAGTAATGATGAACCGATGAGCATTTGAACCCAATAAGGTGGAAATTCGTTTCCCTTTCAGATCCTGAACAGTGTTTATCGAAGAATCTTTATGCAGAACAATATTTATATCTTGACCTAAAAGATTATACGAAGCAATCCCAATCAATTTAGAGCCAAAACTTAAATCATCGAAGAATTGACTACCATTATTCAAGAGAGAAATATCATCTAAAATACAAATATCTAGTTCTCCCCGTTTCATCTGTCGATTCATTTGTTCACCAGAGGTAAACGGTAGAATTTGTAACTCGAAATCTCGGTTAATTTCAATATTTTTTAAAATAGGCTGTTCCAATGATGAAGATGCTCTCTGTAAGTCAGAAATATACTTAGTCCCATACCCAGCAACAAACTGCCCGATGGAATCATTCTGAATACCTATCCGAAGAACATTTTCTTCTTTGGGAGAACAGCTACCTAAAATTAGATTTACATTAGGCAAACTTTCAAAGTTATTTTGATCGAGTCTAAAACTTCTCACCAAGCTCTCTGCGGATATTAATAACTCACTAAAGCGAGGAACATGAATATAAATGCCATATTCATTAATATCTTGAATAGGAAGAATTAGGACTTGATATTGATATATTATATCAGTTTGACAAAAGTCGGGTAAAATCGTTATTTTTTGATTTTCTGATGTATAGTTAAGTAAATCTTGATAATTATCTAGTACCTTTACACCACTTAATTTATTCATCAAAAATCTATTTTTAGATAGTTCAGAATGAATCTCATCTAAAAGCACAACCTCAGCTAGATCAATATCATTGATTTTAATTAAGCTATGCTCATTGAGATATTTTCTTGTCCCAAAAGAGAACAGCAGCATTTTATGAGTTGTTAATCTAGTACAATGGTGTTCTTCCTTATATCCAGAGCAACTGTTGAGCAAGAGATCCATCTCTAGAAGTTGAGAATTTGAGAAAAATATGCTATTTTCAAGTGCTATATCTTTGATATTCCTACCTGGAAAACAAAGCTGAAATCGCTGTAAATATTGTTTTAGCCAGACCTCTAAAATGAAATTAGTAGCCCCTAATATCAAATCTTCACCTTCAGCGCTAAATGTTGCTTGAAATTCTTCTCGCAGATTTTCTACAGTTTCTACTACATTAAGTGTCTGAGAAATTAATTTCTTGCCTTTATTGGTTAAGCATATAGAACCAGGAGAGCGATTTAGCAGAATTACTCCAAAATAATCCTCTATCTGCTTGACTTTTTTGCTAATTAATGCCTGACTATGCCCAAGTTTTTGTGCTGCTTTCGAGAAGCTGCCACAGTCATCTACTGCTTTTAAAATTTTGATGTGATTTAGGCTAATATCTTCGAGTTTAATCTTATTCATGCTAAGTAAGGCAAGATTTTTAATTACAACGCAATTAAGCTATTCTGCTGTGTGTATTCGGAAATCACTAGTTTATGGAAACGAATAGTGTCTTCTAACATAGATTCAAATTTGAGTACTATTAAGTCAACGCCAACGGCTTCGTATTCTTTCAGACGTTGAATAATAGTATAGCGATCGCCAACGAGTTGAGCAGATAAACCGAGATTGGCTTCAATGGTTTGACTGATATCTAATTTGTTGTGAGCAACTACGTGAGGATCAATTTGCTCTTGAAAGTACTTGATCTGCTGCTGATCGGCAGAACGATAAATCGCTTCTAATCTGGCTTGGGCTACGGCGGTATTTTCATCAACGATCGCAAACGCACTCATTGCTACTTTAATCTGACGCCCGTAGCGATCGCTAGCCAATTTTTTCGCTTTCTGCACCAGTGCTGCCGTTTTTTCTGGTTCATCAGCATTGATAAATAAATAATCTCCCTGACGAGCCGCTAAGTCAATCGCCCGGTCTGATTCACCAGCAATGAAAATGGGTGGTATTGGTGTAGGCTTATCTGCGAGAATACCACCTGCGATCGTGTAATACTTGCCAACATAATTAAAGGCTTCAACTGTCCACAGCCCCTTGATTACATCAATGTACTCTTCTAATCGCGCGTAGCGATCGCTATGGGGTAGCCAAATATCTCCATAGCTTTCTACTTCTAATTTCCACCAACCTGCAATCCCACTCAGAGCAAATCTACCATTACTGAGTTGATTTTGAATGTTTGCACTCAGCTTGGCAACGACCGCAGGCAGTTTAAAACCAGGTTGTACAGCCGCAACAATCTTGATATTTTTGGTGTTTAAACTTGCTAAAGCTGCTGTAATCCAAGCATCAGCAACATTATAGTTAGGCCCATGAACTGCATTCAAGTAATGTTCAGGAATGTAATAGAAATGATAACCTAGCTCGTCTGCTTGAACTGCCAGCTTTACTAAATCTTGAATTGATAAATTAGCCTCATGGTTGACAACCCGCAACCATCCACCACACACCGGCGACCAAATTCCAAACTGAAGTGGCATAAATCTTTTTCCTGTACCTTTTTTACGATATTTGAACTAAAATACGGTATTAATATCTCTTTACCGTAGTTTAGTAGTTCACAGTACCACATTTATTTCTGCTGTATATAGTTTCAGATGACACATGAAAAGCAGTTTAGTATCACAAAATGGAATAATAGTGATACTTTGTCCTGACAATTCAGGTCATGTGGAAAAGCTAACGATTGACCTAACGCCCTTCCCGTGTCGGGAAGGGGGAAAATTCAAAGTCTCTCTCCTACAAGGGGAGAGATTTAGAGAGAGGTTTTCCAGATAAGAGTGAAAAGTCAGTTTCAAGGTGGGTAAAATTTTTGGATAATAATTCCTCTTTTCTCTGTGTTCTCTGCGCCTCTGTGGTTCAATAAATAACTTTTAAACCGCAGAGGCACGGAGAACGCAGAGATTTTATCATTGACCTTGAAAGGGCTAGTCCTAAAAATAATTAAATATTCACTCAGCAAAATTGGGCTGTATTCCAAAATGGAATATGGAAATGGAATTTAAGTATATCGAGTCACGACATCGGAAAAATTGCCGTGATAAAGTCTGATTCATTAATAACTACGGTAGCACGGTCAAGATATGGTATATTGCCACTATCACATCCTGAGATTGTCTACTTGTAAACTCAGAGTAGTTTCCAGCCGCTTTCAAGATTTCGATTTTGACTAAGATTTTGCCATATCAAATTTTAGCTAATTTGTTAGTGATCAAAAATTAGGTTTTGTTGGATTACAAGCAAACTTAGACAAATAACCAAGCAGTTTCAATTACAAACGCACAATTATGGTAGATATTAAGTTCGCATACTGGATTCCCAACGTTAGCGGAGGGTTAGTAGTAAGCAAAATCCCCCAACGCACAGATTGGACTTACGAATACAATGCTCAACTAGCTCAAACAGCTGAAGAAGTTGGGTTTGAATATGCTCTAGCACAAGCCAGATTTATCGCTAGTTATGGCGCTGAATACCAGCTAGAGGCGCTTACAACCGTATCAGCCTTAGCTCCAGTCACCAAGAAATTGAAGCTAATTGCAGCAGTTCACCCTGGATTGTGGCATCCGGGAGTAGTTGCTAAAATCGGTGCCAGCATTGATTTTCTGTCAAACGGTCGGTTTGCACTAAATGTAGTTAGCGGCTGGTTCAAAGATGAATTCACGATCTATGGTGAACCCTGGTTAGACCATGACGAACGCTATCGTCGTTCCGAAGAATTTATCCGTGTTCTCAAAGGTTTGTGGACAGAGGAGGAGTTTCACTTTAAGGGCGACTTTTATCGCATCAATGGTGGTTGGGTGAAGCCCAAACCAATTAATCAGAATCCACACCCGGAGATATTCCAAGGTGGTAACTCGAAAGCAGCCCGGCGCATGGCTGGCCGCGTCTCTGATTGGTATTTTATGAATGGCAACACTATAGAAGGTGTGCGAGAGCAGATTGAAGAAGTGTCTGCATTAGCTCGTCAAGAAGGACGCAAAATTAAGTTTGGTCTGAATTCCTTTATCATCGTGCGAGATACGGAAGCAGAAGCCCATGAAGTATTGCGCGATATTATTGCCCAAGCAGATGTCGAAGCCGTGAAAGGATTTGGCGAAGCAGTGAAACAGGCGGGATCTTCGACTCGTGAACGTGAGGGAATGTGGGCAAATTCCAATTTTGAAGACTTGGTGCAGTATAACGATGGCTTCCGGTCAGGCTTGATTGGTACGGCTGAACAAGTAGCTGAGAAGATTCGCCAGTTCCATGAAGTGGGAGTTGATTTAATTCTTGGCGGCTTCTTACACTACACAGATGATTTGCCAGCATTTGGTAAGACGGTAATTCCAATTGTGCGCGAACTAGAAGCTAATCGTCGTCAGGCTAATGAGTTAGTTGTGGTGTAGCAGATTCTTGACAGTTAACGACTTCTGCAAGTAGTTGTGTAATTTATCCGGGCTTTATTTGGGAAGTCGTTCAATAGTTAAGCCCATTCCGACAAAAAATTGCTCATTCAAAGAATCTTACTCAGATTCAATCTGTGTATTGGCATATTGCAATCAGCCCTACAAATCACCACTAGCCAATGTATTTAGATCATTGTCTGGTTAAATACTGATCACAATCAAGGAGTTATATTATGACATCAGTAATTAATACTGAACAGAAGGCGCATATCATTCAGGATGACAAAGAAGCGATCGCGATCGCTCACGAACTAGCAGCTGAGTTTGCCAAAGGAGACTCAGAACGCGACCAAAATCGGCGTCTACCTGCTGAGGAAGTAGAAAAGTTCTCCCAGAGTGGATTGTGGGGAATTACAGTCCCCAAAGAGTATGGCGGGGCTTTTGTATCAAGTGCTACCTTGGCAGAAGTCATAAAAATCATCTCCGAAGCTGACTCTAGCCTCGGTCAGATTCCCCAAAACCACCTCTACATGGTGGAAGCAGTTCGCTTGGATGGTACAGATGAGCAGAAGAAGTTCTTCTTTGATTTGGCTCTACAAGGTAAGCGCTTTGGTAACGCCTTCTCGGAAATTGGCACTAAGTCTGTTACTGATGTCCAAACAAAGTTAGAACCATCTGGATCTGATTACGTACTCAACGGACGCAAATACTACTCTGCTGGGGCATTACTGGCACATTGGGTTCCTGTCATTGCCAGTAATCCAGATGGTAAAACAGTGGTCGCATTTGTCGAACGGGATGCCCCAGGATTGACCCTACTTGATGATTGGACGAGCTTCGGACAGCGCACCACTGCTAGCGGCACTACCATTATTGAAAATGTGAAAGTGAAGGCAGAACACGTCATTCCGCACTACTTAGCCTTTGAGAGGGCAACACCAATGGGTGCGATCGCGCAAATCATCCAAGCCGCCGTAGACGTGGGAATTGCCAAAGCCGCAGTTCGTGACACCATCTACTTTGTCCGCAACCATACCCGCCCTTGGGTTGACAGCAATTTAGAAAAGGGATACGAAGATCCCTTGACGCTCTATAACTTAGGCAATGTCCAAATTCAGGTTCACGCTGCTGAAGCATTGTTGCGACGTGCGGGTGAGTTTCTCGACATCGCCAACGAGTCAGGTTTAGAAGAACCCAAGGTAGTTGAAGCATCAATCGCAGTTGCGGAAGCCAAAGCCTTAGCCACCGAAGCAGCATTACTAGCTACCAACAAGTTGTTTGAACTAGCAGGTACTAAGTCCACATTAGAGCAATTCAACTACAATCGCCACTGGCGAAATGCCCGCGCTCACACACTCCACGATCCCGTCCGTTGGAAATACTACGCTGTTGGTAACTACTTCCTCAATGGTGTCTACCCCCCACGCCATCCTTGGCTGTAATTGCTGCATTCTCTATTGGGGTCAATCAATTTTGAATTTTGGACTTTCCTGCGGAACGCTACGCGTAGCTTGCTTCCCCGGAGGGGTACGGCTACGCTCAGTCCTTTCCTGCGGGACGCTCCGCGTAGCTTGCTTCCACAAAGTGGTACGACAAAGCTCAGGAACCATCGAACGATTTTGGATTTTAGATTGACCCCATGCATTAATGCAGTTGCTCTGAATAAAGAATTGTAGATTTTGGATTTATTCCACAAATAAATTTGCTTGCTTTCAGACCTTTTTAAATTTTGCATTTAAGATTCAAAATTTAAAATTCGGTGAAGCTTTCAGAGGTAATCAGGACTTACGCAAACAATAACCGAAACCCTTATTTTCTTCTTAGGGGCAATACCCTGCGGTCAGGTAAAGCTACATGTATTGCCCCTACTTCGTATACTTTTGCGTAAGTCCTAGTAATATTTACCAGAATGCTTTGCCCCTGATAAATCCAATATTATTTAAGTTGATACTATGAGCGTTGCAAACCCAACTCAGAGTCGGAGTATTTGGAAAAGCCAGCCATTTAAGGGACTGCTTTTTATAGCTGTAATTGCTGTGATTAGTTATATTTTTGAACTCATCTTTGGCCAAATTATTCAGCTGAATGTGGGAACAAAGTTGACTTACATCACTATATGCTTCGTCTGGTGGTGGCATCTAGGTTTTTCCCTCAATGGCTATCCAGGTTCTCGCTTTTCCTCTACCCGATTTGGACGAGAAACAGTGAATTTAGTAGTGCTATTGACGCTGGTTTACATAACTGGAGAAGCTTGGAAATTTATCTCTGCAAAAGAAATTCTCACTGATACATCTGTTGGGTTGTGGGGACAAATAGCAATTATTACAGCTGCCGCCAGTTTATTCTTCTTTGACAACACGATTGTCACCACCGAGAAAGTACGCGAATGGCATCCAGTAAGCGGCTTGATCAATATCTTTTTTGCCGTTTTCTTTATTGCCCCTGCACTTACCTTTTTACCACAAATGTGGGGGCTTCAACCTTTTTACATTCCTTGGTATTGGTATCCTTGTTCGACAGTATTCGGCAGTTTCTTTGAACGTTGGCCTTTGAACAAATTGGAACTAGGAATGCCACGTTTGGGTTTACTGCATACAGGTATTGTTTTATTACTTACTCTGATTACAGAATTGTTCCTCAAACAGCTAGGAATGGATTTGTTTACCACAACCACAGGCCCAACTTTTGCTGCAATTTGGACAACAGTTGGTTTAGGCTTGCTGTGGCAATTTAATATGTGGCCTTTCACACAGCTATCACAGCCTATAAAAGGTATCGTTGCATCTGTTGCTAGTTTAATAATTTCGGTCTTGTTTTACCTGCTGACAGTATCCCTGGTAGGTCAAGAAAATATTATCCAAGGGCTTTACTGGTGGTTCAATATCCTTTGGGTTCAAGTATTCTTGATGGCTCCAGGATTATACGACGGAATTAGCCTTTGGCAAGATGTACCGCCACTAGTTGAAGAACAGCAATCTCTGAGCTTGAATCGTGAAGAGCGTTAATAGTTGTGATGTTGCTGTCTCTATTTCAGCGTCTACACACAACAATATAATAGCGATGTCGGGGAATATGTGATTAAATGTACCGCAGGTTGAATAAATAAATTAAATAGAATCCTTCATGCGCCGAGATTCAATATTCTACAAGCTTTTTCAACAATCCCCCACTTTGCTATTTGAACTATTGACAAATCCTCCAAAAAATGCACAAAATTACCGTTTTGATTCGGTAGCTGTCAAAGAACCCAAGTTTGAAATTGACGGGGTATTTCTACCGCCAGAAAGCGCAGGTGCAGGAATAGTATATTTCTGCGAGGTGCAGTTCCAAAAGGATGAACAACTTTATGAACGGGTCTTTGCAGAATCCTCATTATATTTCTACCGCAACCGTGTTAGATTTAGCGATTGGCAGGCGGTGATAATTTATCCATCACGTAGTATTGAACAAAGCGATATTCATCCCCATCGGGGATTGCTTAACAGCGCACAAATGCATCGAGTGTATTTGAATGAGTTGGGAGATATTCGTCAATTACCTTTATGGGTAGCGCTGATGGTGTTGACTACAGTTGAGTCAGAACAAGCACCGCAGGAAGCAAGGTATTTATTAGAAAGAACCAGTCAAGAAGTGCCTGAAGGGGCAAGTCGCGCCATAATAGAGATAATCACGACAATTATGGTGTACAAGTTTGAAAATTTAAGTCGAGCTGAGGCGGAGTCTATGCTAGGAATAACACTCAAAGAAACCAGAGTTTACCGAGAAATCAAGGAAGAAGGACGAGAGGAAGGACGAGAGGAAGGACGAGAAGAAGGACGAGAGGAAGGACGAGACGAAGGACGACGGGAAGAGGCTGCTAACCTTATTATCCGATTGTTGACTAAGCGGTTTGGAGAATTGTCTGGGGAAATGCGATCGCCACTTTTTGATTTACCTTTACCTGTTCTCGAAGATTTGAGCGAAGCACTGTTAGATTTTACCAGTTTAGCTGATTTACCGACTTGGTTAGAAGCAGTTGGGAATTAAATTTATAGCGATTTGTAGCGATTTGTAGCGATCGCTATCCTCTGAAAGTTGATATATGCGGTGTGACTAGATCAATTCCGCAACGCCAAAATTTTGAGGCTGCCGAATTGATCTTCATAACGTTACTGAATATCTAAAAGGTGAAGGTTGTTCTCACAGTGCCAATTACCGCATCCTGATTATCATCGTTTTGACCAGGAGCCGTTATCCAAATTACGCCAGGGGTAATGGCAATGTTATCTGTGAGCCGATACTTGTAAAAGCCTTCAATATGTAAGGATAAATCATTTGCAGGTGCAGGATTACCACCCCGATAAGGTTCTGCACCCACAAGAATACCACCAAGATTACCTTGTTTACCTAAATCTGGGAATGCCAACCCCAGAGCATAGTACCAAATATCTGCACTGCCACTACCTGCCAGATTTTTGGCGTTCGTGTAGCCAAAGAACCCATTGATTGCAACTTTCGGACTGAATTTGTAAAAAGCTTCTGCTCCATAAGAGTTTGTAATTACTTGATCAAAAGGTGTATTGGCCTGTGCAGTTCCAACGATCGCTCCACCACTACCAATATCAAATATCGCTCCCCGATTTTGGTAGGCATTTACATAAGTTAAACCAATGCCAGAGTTATTGTTGGGGTTCCATGCTAGTTGGGCGATCGCGCCATATTGACCATTAAATAAACCGCTACCTGATTCAGCGCTGGCATGATCTCCTGCTAAATAACCCAAGCTCAATACTACTTTGTCACTGAATTTGTAATTGATTCCTGCACCAGCACCACCACCAATTCTATAGATAGGGCTGGATGAAGCAAATTCTGTCAGAGCGCGACCGGCTCCTGTGGCACTATCCAAATAGGGACTGAGAGTGGGAATGAAATCAAAAAATACTCCATTTACTGCTCCTACATAAGCGTCTATTTTGTCTCCAATTGGGAAGTAATAAGCGAGCCAATCGAGAAAATCATTGTTGTTGGCTGGAGAGAGATTAAAAGTTTGAAGTCCTTCTCCTGTAGCATTTGGCAGCTTCAAAGTAGTAGCATTACCGCCAGTCAAACGGACGTAGAGAGTATCTTTACCTGTAAAACTACTTATGAATTTCAGGCGAACTCTATCTTGAAAAACTGTGTTGCTACCATTAACTGAGCCACTGAAAGCATCTGTGACGGCAAAGACGGCTTCTCCTACTAGTTTGGTTGTTGTTGAAAACTGATTGGCTTCTAGTTCCGCAGTTTGAGCTTCTAAATTATCAACTCGACCTCGTAGAGTTGCTAGTTCAGCGCTAAATTCTGCTTGCAGTCTTTGTAAGGTAGTTAAGTCTTCTTTGGTAACTAAGTCTGATGTAGCTGTTGCAATTAGCTCATTTATCCGAGATAAACAAGCATTTAAGCCTGCTGCAAATTCATAGCGAGTCATGGCGCGGTTTCCCCGATAAGTACTGTTTGGATAGCCCGCAATGCATCCATAACGCTCAACTAAAGACTGGAGTGCGCCAAATGCCCAATCACTTGGCTGTACATCGGAAAACTGAGATACAGATGTTACTTGAGACATACTGTTTGTCTGTTGGAAACTTCCATCACTATTGATTGCAGGAATTTTAGGCGTTTGTGCAATGGTTGTTTCCGAAGAATTGTCCTTGAAAGGTGGAGTTTGGTTGAGACGTAGGGTGAGCTTGGTGAGTCCAGTTGATATATTTGTTTGAGTCCCATTCCCAACCACTAAATTCCTCTCTTCAGCATAAGCTGATGTGCTGGCTAGCAAAGTAGCACCCAAAATCATTGATTCCATGAATAAATTATGAAATGAACGATTGAACATTTCTATCACTCCCCTCACATTTTTGGTTTAAAAAATTTAGTGAAAGCCATCAGACATTTCAGTGATTTGTCAAGCTAAAAATTTATGACTAGCCCTGAAAAATGTTGAATTACTTTAACACTCGAAAGGTTTCACTAATATCACTAGACATCCAGATATATCAGTGATTCTCTGGCGTTTTCATCTGCATATTTAAGTGTAGAAAAGACTTTTAATTCACAAAAGTAAAATCCCTGCACAAGCTGCTCTATTTGCTAAAAAAATGTCTCTCTATCTGTCAAAACAAACATTGCAGTTTTACAGAATAATCTGAATTTATCGCCAATAATTTATAAAATAGTATAAATTTATCAACTTAACGTAGATTATTGCATTCAAGTTAACAATATTGCATATATATTCTTAAAAAACAAGTAGATGAGAGAATTTATTCTCAAAAGTTGTTTTTTGCTTGACTCTCAATTAACTATTTTTTGAGATTGTACTCACAACCCATAACTTTAGCAAAATTCTTTTCATTTAAACTTGCCTTATTAGTTAGATTGTGCAATGATATATTTTTAGTACGGTAATTTTATCGAAATACTGTATATTTAAAGTTTTGCCAGCTAAATTTATAGTTGCTCCTCACAATCGGGTTAACAGGAGAAGTTGCAAGGGATGCAATTAATCGAAACTAAAGAGTGTCAAAATTATCTTGATATAACTAAGTCTTTAGCAAATGAATTTGCCGAGACTGCTGTGGTACGGGATGCAAAAGGGGGAACACCAAAGCATGAACGCGATCGCTTACGCCAAAGCAACTTGCTGAAACTGATCGTACCCAGAGAGTACGGTGGTTTGGAGCAAAGCTGGATTACTGTTCTGCAAATTACCCGCGAGTTTGCCAAAGTTGATAGCTCCATTGCTCACGTCTTTTCTTATCACCATTTAGGTGTAGTTATTCCTCATATCTTTGGTTCAACAGAGCAGAAACAGCGATATTACTCAGAAACTATTCACAACAATTGGTTTTGGTGCAATGCCCTTAACCCTTTGGATAAAAGAACTACTCTGACAGCAGAAAATAATTATTTCCGTCTCAACGGGATTAAAAGCTTTTGCTCTGGCTCTCAAGACTCGGATATATTACCAATCACTGCCACTCATCAAGAAACTGGTGAATTGAGTATTGTAGTAATTCCCACCCAACGGCAAGGCGTTACTGTTCATGATGATTGGGATAATATAGGGCAACGTCAAACAGACAGTGGTAGTGTTACTTTTGAGAATGTGTTGGTGTCTCCTGACGAAATTCTTAGTAGTAGAGACAAACCCAATCAACCCTTCAGCACTATTCGCGCCTGCTTAACTCAATTGAATCTTGCTAATATTTACCTGGGAATTGCACAAGGAGCATTTGAAGCTGCTAAAACATATACTAAAACCAGTACAAAACCTTGGCTGACATCAGGTGTAGAGAGTGCAACCCAAGATCCTTATATCCTCCAGCATTATGGCAAAATATGGGTTGATCTTCAGGCAGTGAAAAGCTTGACTGACCAAGCAGGAGAATTACTACAAGCGGCTTGGGGAAAAGAATGGTCACTCACCGCCGAACAACGTGGGGAATGTGCGCTTTGCATTGCTACTGCCAAAGTTGCAGCAACTAGAGTCGGTTTAGACATTACCAACCGCATCTTTGAAGTTATGGGCGCACGCGCTACCAGTGCAAAATATGGCTTTGACCGCTACTGGCGCAATCTCCGCACGTTCACTCTCCACGATCCGGTCGATTACAAAATTCAAGACATCGGTAACTGGGCATTAAATGATAAATTACCAAAACCTGATTTTTATTCATAGTCAGGACTTACGCAAACAATAAGGGACTTCCAAGAAATAAATTATCCAATCTTGTGGGGTGGACAGCGTTCGACTGAGCGCTCACGCCGAAGTCTTGTCTGCCCTTCTCTATGTGCGGGCGAGATGCCCACCCCACAAGAAGTAGTTGAGTATTTTTTTATTTGGAAGTCCCTAACCGAAACCCTTATTTTCTTCTTAGGGGCAATACCCTGCGGTCAGCTAAAGCTAACGGAGAGGAAAGCCGGAGGCAGGGTGAGGTTTTAGAGGATGTTTGAAAAGTCGTAAAGTATACTAGAAACCCCTCTCCAAACCTCTCCCCCACAGGGAGAGAGGCTTTGAAACCCCCATTCCCACACTTCGTGCCGCTACGTGAACGTAGGGAAGGGGGGCTAAGGGGGTTAGATTCTTAATGCTTTGATGTTACCAAAAATACTTTTCAAACATCCTCTTATATTTAATTTGACCCACTTACTTAACAAAAGATCATGATTTTAAGAAAAAAATCACGATTTTAAGAAAAAAATCATGACTTTAAGAAAAAAATCGTGACTTTAAGAAAAAAATCACGATTTTAAGACGCAAAGCTTAGATATAAGACGCAATGGGTTAAAAAAGCGGCGTTGGGGGGTCTAAAATCGTAAATATTTAGATAAATCTTAATTTTTTAACTTAATTGCCATAATGCACAGTCAGATTACGAAACTTAAAAGTACATGAGCTTAGAACTAAACCTATGTGTTAATAAGTAAAGACGATACATATAGTCAAAGTAGTACATGGAACCTTTAACTACTGCTGCGATCGCGATCGGCTCTATAATTGCCACTAAAGCCTTAGAAAAAACTGGCGAAAAAGTAAGTGAAGCTGTATGGGATAAGACTGGCAAGTTTCTCGTTACGCTCAAAAAACATTCTCCTTATACTGTAGTTGCGATCGAGAAAGCACCAGAGCAACCACTCGATTATGGCAAAGCTGTACTGGAGGTTGAATCGGCTGCTAAAGCTAATCCTGAAGTGGCACAAGCTGCACAGGAATTGGCCGCAGCAGCTAAAGCTGAACCAAATCCTAAACTTGCTGAAATTCTGGCTATGCCTAACCTAGAGAAATTGGCAGATAAAATTGGTCAGGTTGTCATGCCAGGTGGGACAGGAAATATTGAAAATCTTACTTTAACTTGGGAAGAACTTGACCCACTCGCACAACAACTAGGAATATTTTTAAGTTTATTTTCTCCCCAACTAATTCTTTGGGATTTGGTTTTGTGGGTAGCGACAAGTGGAGGAGAAAATGAGGAAGGCAAAGAAAAGAATCAAGAAGAAGCAAGACAGCTAACTTGGTCAGAAAATGAATTAAACGAGGCCAAAAAGCAACTTTACAAGGGCAACTTGCTGCAACTGGTAGAAGATAGAGAAGGATATTATAAAATTGATACCTTAGTGCGGAGGTTTTTGCAAGAGCAGTTAGCTGCGTCTGGCGAGATGCAATCAGTTTTGGAAACAACCTTTGCTACTGCCATGATAGCCAAAGCCCAAAGCCTTCCCACTTCACCCACTTCTGAGGATATTGAAGGCGTGAGGGATATTGTTCCTCATCTTGAAGACCTGGGAAAACGTTTAATTGCCCAGATAAGGGAAGCAAGAGAGGCACAAATAATTTCTCTAGCATCAGTCCCCAGTGATGAAGTAATTTGGATATTTGTGGGGATAGGAAGATTTTACGAAGGACAAAGATTATATCAATTAGCAGAACCTTGGCGTGAAGAATGTGTGAATGTTTGCCAAGCTCTTTTTGCAGGCGACCATCCCGATGTGGCTAGTAGCTTGAACAATTTAGCAGAACTTTACTATAACCAAGCTCTGGAAATGAGAAAGCGCCTGTTTGATGGCGACCATGCCGATGTGGCTCATAGCTTGAACAATTTAGCTTTACTCTACTATAGCCAAGAGCGGTACAGCGAAGCTGAACCCCTCTATAACGAAGCCTTGGCAATCAGAAAGCGCCTGTTTGATGGCGACCATCCCAACGTAGCTTATAGCTTGAACAATTTAGCTTTACTTTACTATAGCCAAGAGCGGTACAGTGAAGCTGAACCCCTCTACAACGAAGCCTTGGAGATGTATAGGCGGCTGTTTGATGGCGACCATCCCGATGTGGCTAGTAGCTTAAACAATTTAGCTTTACTCTATAAAAGTCAAGGGCGGTACAGTGAAGCCGAACCCCTTTACACCCAAGCCTTGGCAATGTCCGATCGCATTTTGGGGGTTAATCATCCCACTACAGCAACAATTCGAGAAAATCTAGCAATTCTGCAACGCCAGTCTACTCCCCATGCTATCTGCAAACATCGGTTATGTGAATTTGTCCAAATCTTAAGAGCGATCGCAATTCTACCGTTTTCCCGGCTGTGGCGATCGCTTAAACGACTAATTCGTAATTAAAACATTGGCTTTTCTCTCATCTAAATCCCCGTTGCAAAACTTAATTACGAATTACGAATTACGAATTACGAATTATGTTAATATCCCAGGAGATTAAATTATGGTTCAGGTTCGCTATGGTGGACAGAACGGCCAACAGTATGAACTGGCGATTAGTAACGAACACGTTGTCGTGCGTACCGAAAGCCGCAGTAATCTTGTCGGTGCAAGACCGTTTGAAGTTGCACCGATGTCACCCCCAGCTCGTAGCATCCTTAATCAATTTGAGTTAGTAACGCGGTTTCGGCAAGCGGGTGTGGAAATTTTGCGAGCAAAAGTTCCGACTCAGGATGTCGCTTTACGCGATCGCGCCCGTGAAATTCTTAACCAAGAGTCTGAAGTCCAATTTGCCGGACGTGTTCTTATCGATCCAGTATCCAAACAACCTGTAGTCTACACCGAAAACCTCTTTGTTAAATTCGATAACCAAGAGGAGTTAAGCGTCTACGAGGAGGTATTAGGACGTTACGGCTTAACAATTAAACGCCAACTTGAATATGCACGAAATGCTTACTTTGTCAATGCACCTGCAAATACTGGTATAGCCGTCTTTGACATCGCCGAGAGACTTCTGAATCAAGAATCGGTTGAACTCTGCCATCCTGAACTAGTGCGTGAATCACGCCAACGTCAGGTTTTCCCGCAGCAGTGGCACTTAAAGCAAACAACAATTAATGGTAAGGTAATCAACGCCCATGCCAACGTCGAGGCAGCTTGGAAGTTAAGCGATGGCACAGGGACGATTATTGCAATTATCGACGACGGTGTGGATCTGGATCATGAAGAGTTCCGTTCCTCTGGAAAAATTGTTGCCCCGCGTGATATCACACGTAAAACTAACAATCCCACGCCGGGAAACGACAATAACCACGGGACAGCCTGTGCAGGAGTAGCTTGTGCAAACGGGAACTTTGGTGCATCTGGTGTGGCACCGGGTGCAAAGCTGATGCCGATTCGTTTAGCTTCGGCGCTGGGTTCGCAGGATGAAGCAGATGCTTTTATTTGGGCGGCTCAAAATGGTGCTGATGTGATTTCTTGTAGCTGGGGTCCAGCAGATGGTGTTTGGTTTGAACCAAACGATCCTGTACACAAACAGAAAGTACCTCTGCCTGACTCTACACGACTTGCTATAGATTTTGCAATCAATAAAGGGCGTAACGGCAAAGGCTGTGTAATTTTATTCGCGGCTGGGAATGGTAACGAAAGCGTGGATAACGACGGCTACGCCAGCTATCAAAAGGTGATTGCGGTGGCAGCTTGTAACGACTTTGGCACCAGAAGCCCTTACAGTGACTTTGGTCAGGCGGTGTGGTGCGCCTTCCCCAGCAATAATGGTGACAGTTCTCAAACCCCTGGAATTTGGACAAGCGATCGCTCTGGTGTACTTGGTTATAATTCGGGTAATCGGAATCTGGGTGAAGCCGCAGGTAACTACACAAACGAATTCGGCGGAACTTCCAGTTCTTGTCCAGGTGCAGCCGGTGTAGCAGCCCTGATTATTGCCAGAAACCCAAATCTGCGTTGGGATGAAGTGCGAGACATTATTAAACGCTCCAGCGATCGCATTGATCCATCTGAAGGTAAATATGATAAAAATGGTCGCAGCCCCTTCTACGGTTACGGTCGGATGAATGCTCTCAAAGCTGTAGAATTGGCCAAGCCAGCTCAAAGATTGCCCATTAGCATATTCAAAGCAGTCCAAGATATCCCAATTAACGACTTGCAAACATCAACATTATCGTTGGCGATCGCTAATACTAGCCTTGTGAAATCCATCAAAGTTAATGTAGACATTGAGCATACTTTTATTGGTGATCTTGTAGTTACTCTCCTCCCCCCAGTGCAAATAGGCGTACTTCCGATCATTCTGCACGATCGCCAAGGCGGAGGTACAGATAATATCAAAACAACTTATGATGAGGTAAATACCCTTAAACTTGCTGCCTTTAAAGGTAAAAGTCCCCAAGGAACCTGGACTCTGGAAGTTGCAGATAAGTCTGAGGCAGATACAGGAAAGATTCGCAGCTTGACGATTGAAATTGAATTTTAATTCATCAAGTAGGGGCAATACCCTGCGGTCAGCTAAAGCTACATGAATTGCCCCTACTGTGTCTGTTAGCTTTGAGTCACAGCCTCTTTCGCCAAGAACTTCTCTAATTCTGTCAGCGCATCAGCATCAACCTTAGTTTGCATTGGGCAGAACTTCGGCCCACACATCGAACAAAACTCAGCAGTTTTATAGATGTCTGCTGGGAGAGTTTCATCGTGATATTCCTTAGCTCTTTCTGGATCGAGTGATAATTCAAACTGACGGTTCCAATCGAAGTTGTAACGCGCCTTAGAAAGTTCATCGTCTCTATCCCTTGCACCAGGGCGATGTCTAGCAATATCCGCCGCATGAGCTGCTATTTTATAGGCAATCAACCCATTTCTGACATCTTCGGCATTTGGCAGACCCAAATGTTCTTTAGGTGTTACATAACACAGCATTGCAGTACCGTACCATCCCGCCATAGCTGCTCCAATGGCTGAAGTGATATGGTCATAACCGGGAGCAATGTCTGTCACCAATGGCCCCAACACATAGAAAGGTGCTTCAGAACACTCTTCCATCTGCTTACGGACGTTGAACTCAATTTGATCCATTGGCACATGTCCAGGCCCTTCCACCATCACCTGGACGTCATCTTCCCAGGCTTTGCGAGTTAGCTGTCCAAGGGTTTTCAATTCAGCTAATTGTGCTTCATCTGAGGCATCATGGGTGCAACCGGGACGCAGAGAATCTCCTAAACTGAAGGAGACATCATATTTTTTGAAAATCTCAATAATGTCTTGGAAATGGGTATAAAGCGGGTTTTGTTTGTGGTGATGTAGCATCCACCGCGCCAAAATACCGCCGCCGCGAGAGACAATACCAGTAAGCCGGTTTCTCACCAAAGGCAAATGCTCAATCAAAATCCCTGCGTGGATAGTTTGATAGTCTACTCCTTGCTGGGCGTGCTTTTCGATGATATGGAGAAAGTCATCAGCAGTCAGATTCTCGATTGTGCCGTGGACACTTTCTAAAGCTTGGTAAACGGGTACTGTACCAATGGGAATAGGTGAAGCCTTAATAATAGCGCTGCGAATTTCATCCAAATTACCGCCGCCTGTAGATAAGTCCATTAAGGTATCAGCACCATACTTTACCGCCAGATGCAGCTTATCAACTTCTTCCTGAAGATTAGAAGAGTTGGGAGAAGCGCCGATATTAGCATTTACCTTACATTTGGAGGCGATGCCAATAGCCATCGGCTCTAAATTAGTATGATTAATATTAGCGGGAATAATCATTCGTCCCCGCGCCACTTCCTCACGAATGAGATCCGCAGGGAGATTTTCCCGTTGGGCGACGTAGTGCATTTCTTCGGTGATAACACCTTGGCGGGCGTAATGCATTTGAGATACATTAGCCTGTCCACGCCGTTTAGCAACCCATTCTGTCCGCATATTATAATTCCTCGATAAACAGCTTCCCTCCGCTGGTATTACCCAGACTCAGGTGTTAAGGGTGTGATCTCAGCCTGGTTATGTAGGCACCCCTAGCATGGATGTAGTGTAGCACCTTGGTTATATCTGAGAGCAAGGGGGTTAAAAATTTATGCTGTTTTTTTAGAGTCTAGCGATCGCTACGCCCGCCGTTCGCATAGCGTCTCGTAGAGAAGGCATCGCAGTTTTAACCCAGTTTAGGTATAAAGTAGCCATCGCTAAAACTAAACATCATGGGAAGCTTACGGCGAAATAGCTAAAATTGCTACGCATCTCCCCGCAATTTATCCAACACGCTTCTATCTTCTAATGTGGAAGTATCCCCAGATACCTCTTCTCCAGCAGCTAGATTCCGCAATAAGCGGCGCATAATCTTACCCGATCGCGTTTTGGGCAAAGCCTCTGTAAAGCGAATTTCTCCCGGACGCGCGATCGCACCAATTTCTTTGACAACGTGCTGTTTGAGTTCTCTACTCAGTTCCTCACTTCCCTGATAAGTGCCTTCTAAAGTCACAAAAGCAACTATTTCTTCACCCTTGAGTTCATCCGGTTTACCCACTACCGCCGCTTCTGCAACTGCTGGGTGAGAAACCAAGGCTGATTCTAGTTCCATTGTACCGAGGCGATGTCCCGATACATTCAATACGTCATCCACCCGACCCATTACCCAGAAGTAACCATCTTCATCAAGTCTTGCGCCATCACCAGCAAAGTAAGTATAATTACCATCTTTGGGGGGAATGTGTTCCCAATAGGTGCGGCGGAAGCGTTCTGGATCGCCGTAGACTGTCCGCATCATTCCTGGCCAAGGATGTCGCACCGCTAGATAACCGCCTTCCTTATTGGGTAAGGTGTTTCCTGATAAATCTACGATATCTGCGATAATTCCAGGGAAGGGAAGAGTTGCTGAACCGGGTTTGGTGGGAATTGCTCCTGGTAGTGGTGTAATCATGATACCGCCGGTTTCTGTTTGCCACCAAGTATCAACAATTGGACAGCGATCGCCACCAATTACTTTGTGATACCACATCCAAGCTTCTGGGTTAATCGGTTCGCCGACGCTTCCCAGCAAACGCAATGAAGACAGGTTTCGCGCATTCGGATGTTCTTCTCCCATCTTAATAAATGCGCGAATTGCCGTAGGTGCAGTATAAAAAATATTAACGCCATATTTTTCAATTACATCCCATGTACAACCAGGATTAGAAGCACGGGACACACCTTCATACATCAACGTTGTTGCACCGTTGGAAAGGGGACCGTAGACAATGTAGCTGTGTCCCGTAATCCAACCTACATCGGCGGTACACCAATATACATCTGTATCTTGCAGATCGAATATCCACTTGGTGGTTATATGGGTATATAAATTATAACCAGCAGTTGTATGCACTACACCCTTCGGTTTGCCGGTGCTGCCAGAAGTGTAGAGGACAAATAGCATATCTTCGCTGTCCATTGGTTCGGCGGGACAATCGGCTGATGCACCTTTTTGTAAATCATGCCACCAATGATCGCGTCCCCCCAACTGCATATCAGTTTCTTGTCCAGTACGCTTGACAACTAGGACATTTTCGACACTGGCAACAGCACCATCAGCTAAGGCTTTATCTACCTGTTCTTTGAGAGGGACGATCGCATCTTTGCGCCAACCACCATCAGCCGTGATTACCAGTTTAGCTTGAACATCAATTAAGCGATCGCGCAAAGCTTCGGCACTAAAACCACCAAATACGACAGTGTGGGGTGCGCCAATTCTCCCACAAGCTAACATCGCGATCGCAGCTTCGGGAATCATGGGCAGATAAATACCGACGCGATCGCCTTTTTTTACACCTAGTTGCTTCAATACATTGGCGAACTGGCAAACTTCCCGGTGCAGTTGGGAGTATGTGAGGGTACGCGAATCTCCTGGTTCTCCTTCCCAAATCAATGCTGCTTTATTTTTGCGCCAAGTAGTGAGATGTCTGTCAAGGCAATTGTAAGAAATATTAATCTTACCGCCAACGAACCATTTAGCAAAAGGCGGTTGCCAATCTAATACTGTATCCCATTTTTGGAACCATTCTAATTCTGTTCCAGCCAAATCTGCCCAAAATTGCTGCGGATCGGCTTTGGCTTGAGCGTAGATACGCTGATAGTCATCCAAGCTTTTGATGTGGGCGTTTTTTGAGAATTCCGAACTAGGATAAAAGAGGCGGTTCTCTTGTAGGATTGATTCTATAGTTGGTTTAGACATAGTTATGAGTGCGATCGCTATTGTTACTAAAACCTATTTTTAACCCAGTTATGCTGTAGAGTGTTTAGATTTTCGTTAAGCTGGGTAGAAATTGCCGAGTTAAACCAGGTCTATCTTGAAAGCTGTAGTTCTTTGGTGGTGAAAAGGATTTGCCCTCATCCCCCAACCCCGAATTCCAGATTTGGGAGAAGGGGAGCCAGAATTTCAAAGTCCCTTTCCCATCTCTGGGAGAGGGATTTAGGGTGAGGGCGAAAACTACGCTTATAAACTTAGATGAGGTTTATTTAGTTTACATTCATTTTCATCTACAAAAAGCAAGCGAGCAAGAAATGTAAAGAGGTTTTGCAGCCTATCTACCAGGAATGTTGCAATATGTAAGTAGTGTTGACAAACAAAGCCTGAAACTATGACACTCATCGTCGAAGCTAGCAGCCTATCTCTCAACGATGTTCATCGCTTTCTCAAACTAGAAAAGCTTTCAAATTGTTCATTTACAGATTTCTTAAGGCTAGACCCACTCTCTGAGTTTGAACAGCAGGATTTATTGCGAATCAGAAACGACTTTGATCGTTATTTAAGCGCAGGTAAAATTTCTGAAGGCTTAGTTAAATTCTTAACGATCGCACCATTAATGCGGTTAGCCGGATTTTACGATGTGCCGATTCGGTTGACAATGGAAGATAGCATTGCGATCGCAATCGAAGATGAAGACAGAAGAATTACCGGGCGGATGGATATTTTAGCAATCAACAGTCCTCAAAGTAATATTGCGCCGCCATTTTGGGTTCTAGTGATTGAAACAAAAAATAGTTCGGTCAATGTGATTGAGGGTTTACCTCAATTACTCACTTATGCTTTTAAGAGTTTAGAGCAACAATCATCAGTTTGGGGTTTGGTAACTAATGGACAGCTTTATCAATTTGTTTATCTAAGACATGACAACCAGTCAACTTATGAGTTAATGCCATTATTAAATTTGAGTCAATCTCCAGATGCAATTGAGTTATTGCAAGTTTTCAAAGCTATCTGCAAGTTACCGAGTTTTCAGTAAAATGAACGTAAATCGCGGAGCGATCGCTGATGTCTGAACCTGCTACCATAGAAATTATCTCTGATGAAATTTCAGAGGAGGAAGTTATTTTTCCTCCAGGCGATATACTGAGTGACGAACCACCCTTGTAAAGTGACCTGCACCGAGAACAAATCGATTTACTGATTCGCATACTCAAATTATGGTGGCGAGAAAGGGAAGATTTCTATGCTTCTGGCAATTTGACGATTTACTACAGTCCTAACCAGAAAAAATCAGAAAAGTTCCGTGGCCCAGACTTTTTTGTAGTTTTGGGAACCGAGAAAAAAGACCGTAAGAGTTGGGTAGTTTGGCAAGAAGACGGCAAATATCCAAATCTGATTGTGGAGATTTTGTCAAGTTCAACGGCAGCAGTTGATAAAGGCTTAAAAAAACAAGTTTATCAGGATACCTTCCGTACACCAGATTATTTCTGGTTTCACCCTGTAACAATGGAACTTCAGGGATTTCATTTAGTAGATGGGAAGTATCAAGAGATTCAACGCACCACTGATGGACGTTTGTGGAGTCAGCAGTTAGAACTTTATTTGGGAGTTTATGAAGGTAAATTAAGATTATTCACTACTGAAAATCAATTAATACTATCATCTGAAGAAGTAGCCCAAGAAGAAACTTTACGCGCCCAACAGGCAGAAGAACGCGCCCAACAAGCAGAACAAGAAATTGCTCGACTACGGGAGGTTTTACGTATACAGGGCATCGAACTAGAGAATATTTAATGACATTAGTAAATTAAGTAAAGACATTTTCAAGTTAAAATTTAGTTAGAAGTGTGTGAAAAAAGCGTTATCTTCTGAAAGTAGGGCATCGTTTGCAAGCTAAAGAGATTAAGGAGAAGCTAAAGTCCCTTATCGAGCAAGCCTCCTCGATAGATCAGAATTTAGCGAGAAGATTAGATGAAATCAATCGTTGGGTAAAGAATATTAAGCCAGGTTCCCTGACTGCAAAACCTTTTGTCGTTGCCTTTCTTCTAGAAGTGATTACGGATTCAACAATTTGGCTGATAATCAAATCCTTACCTTCAGAAGAAGAACAAAAAGCAAAGTTTGAGCAGATGACACCGATTGAGAGATATTGGTATGCTTATCTCTTTCCGAGATGGTTTAATGCAAGTGACTCCAAGTTTTATATTTGGAAACAAAAATTAATGGCAGGCGAATTTAATCAGCTTGATGATGATATCATTAAATTAATCGCTCAAGATATTGTCAGTCGAGAAGGTAGTTTTTGGCAGCGTTATATTGCCGACCTTTCTATGGCAACAGATTTAATTGTTAGTCGTAACAATGAACCACTGTGTATTCAAGTAACTAGTGTCTCTGAAGAATTTAATTACCAAAAGTACCAAGCTTGGCAAAACACACTGCGATCGTGGGAAATCGAGAGAGGACTGTTCTTAAGTTACAATCCCAAGGATGCTGATTTTGTCAACCAGTTAGTCAACGTGGCACTGTATAACAGTGATTACCTTTCTGGGGGCAAATATTTAAAATTTTCGTGAAATTTCGGGAATTTGATATTCCAGATTTGGATTCTAGCTTAAATACTTACCTGCTAATTACAGCTTCTATGGCTAACAAAAGAGAAACTCACAGGTGCGACAATCAAGTGGATACTTTTTCTGAAGCTTTAGCAACAGCCCGACAAATGCAGCAAAGCTGGCTAACTTACGGGGTTGATTTTGTGAATTTTTATGTTGAAGATGTAGATGGAGACTGGCTAGAAACGTGGGCAAATGATGAAATATTAGATAATTCTCGATTAGATGCTATTAAAGAATTTTTGGTAAGTAATGATAGTGTAGCTGTCAAGGTAAGAGAGGATTTAGGAGAGCGATCGCTGTTTGATTTTGCCGTAAACTTAGAAGAATCTTGGAGAATTTCTGAAACCGATGATCGGTTATCTGCTGTGAGAAACTTATTAGATAGTGAAGGAAATAGTGTTGATACAGATGACGTTAAGTTATTGGATTTAGCAAATATTCTGCTGGTAAAGCTGGCAGAGATTTTGTGAAATTTTTAGTTGCGTAGTGGTAGAGTAAATTTTGAACTCAAGGGTTTTGATGTTTTATTTTGGTTACGATTAGGTGGCATATAGGCCAATACGCTTGCGTTAAGAAGATTAGTAGGTTGGGTTGAGCGTAAGCGTTAGCCAACCAAGTCTTGATAATGTTGGGTTGAGGAGAACGAAACCCAACCTACGCCAGTGTTAGTTTTTAGCCTTAACAGAACTGTATTGGCATATAGGTGATCGCTTTTCCAGATAAGCTTTAATAATCTTTTAGATGTGCAATCTTTATCACTGTTAGTAGTAAGGGTTGATCCTGAATCTGGTAAATAATCCGGTATTCACCCAAACGAACCTTATACAGCCGTTCGGTGTCCTTCAATGGGTGAGCGTCTTCTGGACGTGGATTTAATGCTAGTTCCTCTAACTTTTGTGCTAGTCGTTGCTGCACCTCTGAGTCCAATTCTACAATTCTCTGTACAGATGAAGGTGCTAATGCTACTTGGTAGCTCATATCCCTAGCTCCCTTTTAATGTCTTCAAAGGGTGTTGTCCCCAGCCCTGCAATTTCCTCTAGTGCTGTATAAGCATCTCTGACATCAGCCTCATCTAACCTTGCTTCAATTAGCTCATGCATCTGCTCTGTTGAGCTAATTTCAATCCCTGGTTCTTCTCTAAGTTTGTCCGTTAATGCATAAAAAGCTTCTTGTTCATCTCGATGTTCTAACACATAAGCTCTTAACTCTTGTTTAGTCATCGCTTGAAAATTTGCCTTATTCATAAATATCTCACCCTCCCATTTGGCAATATTTCTACTTCAAAGTTTTGTCCAGCCAAAATGTAAATGCGTGTTGTCCGTTCATCTAATCTCACTAAGTAAATTGGTAGGTACATCTGAGTTAAATCCTGACACACCTTGAATAATTCAATTGCTTGTTCATTAGTTGGTTTCATTCAGCATCATTAGCAAATCAAATACCAGTAAAAAATCTCCAATTTTCAGGGTGCGCTCAATGAGGGGACGCTAAAAGCTAAAATGATTGGTAGAAGTTGGCAGGTTAAGCGCAGTGACCTGGATGAATATGTAGCAAGCTTGTTTTAATTATACAGTTATCTATCTTATAGCTATACCTTCAGCAATTAATACTTCTCTATATAACCAAGCTTCTCTAGCTGTATTAAAACCATCTATCCACTTATGTTCGTTGTTATCTTTAGTTATATAATTCATTCCCCAAGCATCCTTTTAAAAGGAATAGTAGATTTTATAGAGCATCACAGGTTGTTTAAAATCATTTCCATAATCACCGCTATCTTCTATTACAATACCGTCTTCTCGAATACCGTAAAACCTACGTTTTACTTTGTCTATATGAACTTCTACAACATCACCTAAGTGGTTAGAGTCTAAGATAATAGTTCCATTTTTCTTGGCGGTGTGAAAGTTACAGTTAGGTTTAGACATTACGTTCTCTTTGTTATATATAGAATATTGCTAATAATAGGATATTCATAAAATTCCTGATGAGCAATATTAATATTAAAAGTTCTTATGTATTAAATAACACTTAATCTACTGTAGTAGCACTGCGATCGCATACATTCAACCCCCTTCAAAATCCACCACAACCACGTTAAGCTGGATTAGAGTAGCAATTCATTGCGCTTTTTAACATGAAAATCTCTGTTTCTGTCAAATTTTAATTTTTTCTGCTTGAGAAACCTGGAATGCTAGACCAAATTTTTGATTACCTCAACTTTCATGTCAGCCTTGAAGCCCCGATAGTTCTGCTGATCCTGATATTTTTAGAGGCGGTGTTATCTGCCGACAATGCGATCGCCCTGGCTGCGATCGCTCAAGGGCTGGAAGACAAAGAACTTGAGCGTAAAGCCCTCAACTTTGGTTTAGTCGTTGCATATATACTGCGAATCACTCTGATTTTAACTGCCACCTGGGTACAAAAATACTGGCAATTTGAACTATTAGGCGCTGCTTACCTGCTGTGGTTGGTATTCCAACACTTTACCTCTCAACAAAATGAAGACGAGCATCATCACGGACCGCGTTTTAATTCGTTGTTGCAAGCGATACCTGTGATTGCATTTACAGATTTGGCATTTTCTTTGGATAGTGTGACAACTGCGATCGCAGTTTCTCAAGAAAAATGGCTGGTGCTGACGGGTGCAACAGTTGGTATTATTACGCTGCGATTCATGGCAGGATTGTTTATTCGTTGGTTAGACGAATATGAAAACCTAGAGGATGCAGGCTATGTAACTGTCGCCTTAGTGGGCTTGCGCTTGTTATTAAAAGTGGTGAACGATAGCTTAGTTCCACCAGAATGGATAATGATTCCGGCGATCTTCCTGATTTTAGGCTGGGGATTTTCCAAGCGTGTTGGCACTGAATTACCCCAAGTAGAACCGGAAAAGAGCGAAGTCTCTAAGTAAGAAGTGAGGAGTTATTAGTTAACGCGATGTGTAACTATAATATTCTGACCTCTCTCCTTTTAGGAGAGAGGCTTTAATTTTTCCCCCTTCCCTGATAGGGAAGGGGGCTAGGGGGTTAGGTTTGAGTAAAAGTTGCAGACAACGTTAGTTATGAATTTTTAACTCCCCACTCCCTACTGTATTACTCGTGCAACCAAGGCGTTAAGTGTGGTTGCCAATTGACCAATTCTTCATCCTTAAACCAAAGGGCTATTTCCCCTTGCGCGGTTTCTTGAGCATCAGAACCGTGGATTAAGTTGCGACCAATATTTAGGCCAAAATCGCCGCGAATCGTTCCTGGCTCTGCTGTTAAGGGGTTTGTCGCACCAATAATCTTTCTGGCAGATGCAATAACGCCATCACCTTCCCATACCATCGCCACCACTGGGCTAGAAGTGATAAATTCGACTAGTCCAGCAAAAAAGGGACGTTCCCGGTGAACATCATAGTGTTGTTGGGCCAATTCCTGACTGACTTTCAGGAACTTTAAACCAACTAGGGTAAAACCTTTAGTTTCAAAGCGACGGATAATTTCCCCCACTAATCCCCGTTGTACTCCGTCAGGCTTAATTGCTAAAAATGTGCGCTCCAAAGCTATCTCCCAAAACTTAATAAAGTTTTTATCTAGTCAATTGTCCTTTGTCCTTTGTCCTTTGTCCAAGGGTTTTGCACTAACGACCAATGGCTAATGACCAATGACTAATGACCAATGACTAATGACCAATGACTCTTGACCAATCAGAGTTTATCTCAGAAATTATCTTTGGGTGCATATACGTTCCCAAATGAATGCGCTAAATTGTTAACTCGTGGGTGAAAAACAGAGGTCAGGAAGAAATGGGTGTTGATTCAACTGCTACATCAGACGAGGTGGTACAAGTACCTGCCAATGGACAGAAATCTGAAGTGAAAAATCATAAGCACAAAAAACTGTTACCACCTAGTCCTACCACAGGAGATTTACCTCGCTCCTGGAAAATTGAGGATAGCGAAGCCTTGTACCGGATTGAAGGATGGGGACAACCTTATTTTTCCATTAGCGCTGCTGGTCACGTCACCGTTTCACCCAAGGGCGATCGCGGGGGTTCTCTAGACTTGTTTGAATTGGTCAACGCTATGAAACAGCGCAACTTGGGACTTCCGATGTTGATTCGCTTTTCCGATATTTTGGAAGACCGGATTGAGCGGTTGAACGCTTGTTTTAATAAAGCGATCGCCCGCTATAATTACCCTGGCGTCTATCGTGGCGTGTTTCCCGTCAAGTGCAATCAAGAGCGGCATTTGATTGAAGATTTAGTGAAATTTGGCAAGCCCCATCAATTTGGTTTAGAAGCTGGTTCCAAGCCAGAACTAATGATTGCTCTGGCTGTCCTGGATACACCAGGAGCATTGTTAATTTGCAACGGCTACAAAGACCGAGAATACATCGAAACGGCAATGTTAGCCCAAAGACTAGGGCAAACACCAGTCATCGTCTTAGAACAGATTGAAGAGGTTGATTTGGTGATTGATGCCAATCGCCAGTTAGGTATTAAGCCGATATTAGGTGTTCGTGCTAAACTCAGTACCCAAGGCATGGGACGTTGGGGAGCCTCTAGTGGCGATCGCGCTAAGTTTGGTTTGACAATGCCTGAGATCATCGAGGCTGTTGATAAGTTACGGGAAGCTAACCTCCTCGATTCTTTGCAGTTGATGCACTTCCACATCGGCTCCCAAATCTCTGCTATTAATGTGATTAAAGATGCCATCCAAGAAGCCAGCCGCATTTATGTGGAATTGTCGATGCTGGGGGCGGATATGAAATACCTTGATGTTGGTGGTGGCTTGGGTGTAGATTATGATGGCTCCCAAACCAACTTCTATGCATCGAAAAATTACAACATGCAGAACTATGCCAACGACATCGTGGCAGAGTTAAAAGATACCTGTGCTGAACGCCAGATTCCCGTACCAACACTGATTAGTGAAAGTGGACGAGCGCTGGCTTCCCATCAGTCGCTGCTGATTTTTGATGTTCTCAGTACTAGTGATGTCCCCCTCGACGCACCAGAACCTCCGCAAGAGGGAGAATCCCCAATTATTAATTATCTTTGGGAAAGCTACCAATCGATCAACCAAGAGAATTACCAAGAGTTGTATCACGATGCCGCACAATTCAAAGAAGAAGCCATCAGCCGCTTCAACTTAGGAATTTTACGCCTCAGAGAACGAGCCAAAGCCGAACGCCTCTACTGGGCTTGTTGTCAGAAAATTCTTAACATCACTAGACAGCAAGAATACGTACCCGATGAGCTGGAAGACCTAGAGAAAATTATGGCTTCCATCTACTACGTGAATATGTCAGTGTTTCAATCAGCACCAGATTGCTGGGCGATCGATCAGCTATTCCCGATTATGCCAATCCACCGTTTGGATGAAGAACCAACCCGCCGGGGAATTTTAGCAGACCTCACCTGCGACAGTGATGGTAAAATCGACCGCTTTATTGACCTGCGCGATGTCAAGTCGGTTTTAGAGTTACACACCTACAAGCCTGGAGAACCCTATTATTTGGGGATGTTCTTGAATGGAGCTTACCAGGAAATCATGGGCAATTTGCATAACCTATTTGGCGACACCAACGCCGTTCACATCCAATTAACGCCCAAAGGCTACCAGATTGAACACGTTGTCAAAGGTGACACCATGAGCGAAGTAGTGAGCTACGTCCAGTATGACTCCGAAGATATGGTGGAAAAAATTCGCCAGCGTTGCGAGAAAGCATTAGAAGAAAAGCGGATTACCCTAGCGGAATCTCAGCGACTGCTACAAACCTACGAGCAAAGTCTCACAAGATACACGTATCTAAATAGTTAGGATTGGGTATTGGGTATTGGGCATTGGGCACTTGTACTGAGCGTTCGCGTAGCGTCTCGTAGAGAAGTCGTTGGCGCAGCCTCTCGTAGAGAAGTATTGGGCATTGATTATTCCCCCTTGTTCCCATTCCCCATGCCCCATTCCCCATGCCCTAATCTGCGTTTGTTCCCAACAATTCCTCTATCGCTTGTCGCTCAAGAGGGGTATGTGATGGCACTGTCTGACGAGCATCGGTAATCAGCCAGTCTAAAGCAGCAGCTTGAACATCGATCGCAGCCCCAGTTTTATCTACGCAATAACGTCCAAATACCAGCTTATCGACTAACCGGACTCCGGGTCCCAAGCGCGACCATTCAAAAATCACGCTGTTATCTACTGTTGCGCCACTACATATCCAGCAATTGGGGCCAATCATCGCTGGTCCGACAATTTTAGCTCCGTCTTCGATTCTGGTCATGCCACCAATGTAAACTGGGCCTGTGATATCCACTTTGTCCCAATTGACGGCGACATTTAAGCCAGTGTAGATGCCAGGCGCAACTTCATGACCGGGGATTTGCACATTTTTGATTTCGCCCAGCAAGACACCGCGAATCGCTCGCCAATAATCTGGTACTTTCCCAATATCGACCCATTCAAAGTCCATAGGGATGGCGTAGAAGGGAGCTTTGATTTCTACCAATTTGGGAAATAATTGACCACCAATGTCGTATTCCACACCAGAGGGGATATAGTTAAAAATCTCTGGCTCAAAGATGTAAATACCTGTGTTGATATTAGTGCTGAGGGCTTCTTCAGTTGAAGGTTTTTCTTGGAAAGCTTTGACGCGACCATCTTCATCAGTCACAACTACACCGTAGCTAGAAACTTCTTCTTTGGGGACAGGTTTGGTAATAATGGTAGCGATCGCACCTTTAGCTTTATGCCATTTAACCGCCGCAGTTAAATCCAAGTCAATCAAAGCATCACCGCACAAAACCACAAAGGTATCATCAAAAAACGGTGAGAAGTCTTGAATGCGCCGCATCCCTCCAGCTGAACCTATTGCTTCCCCCTCAAGTTTGCCCTCGTCATCAATTTTCCCTTCAAAGGAATAGGCAATCTCTACCCCAAACCGTTGACCGTCACGAAAATAGTTTTCTATTTCTTCAGCCAAATGACTAACGTTAACCATAATCTGGTCAAATCCATGTCGGCGTAACAGTTCCAGCAAGAACTCCATCACTGGCTTTTGCAGGATGGGAATCATCGGTTTGGGAATTGTATAAGTAATCGGACGCACGCGAGTACCCTTACCAGCCGCGAGAATCATCGCTTTCATAAAAATTTATTCCTTAACCACTAGCCAGTTTACTTTCATCGAGTGATAAGCTAATCATCAGTTTTTATTTCTGCTCTAAGTTATCTCTCAAAACAGGGATAACAGGAATTTAGTGGTTGTTGCAACCATAGGTATACTTAGATGAGAAGCGATCGCTTATCTTTTCAATTTACTCGGATTTTACGGCGGAAGCAAAAATCTCTAAATTATCTGTAGAGCTAGTTTTCGCTTTCTTAGTTCATTGGATGCTCAAGAGGTTTGCAGGAGTTAGCTGAATCTCTAAGTAAACGGATTTTAATCTCATGGTAAAATTCTTCTTGAAATAGCTCTACTTTCGATTGAGCCGAGAGTAGTAGTAGCGCCCAGAAAACGCTAACTAGTTGACTGTCTTTAGACTCATGTCCAGAGCCATTTTGGTTGAGAAGCTTTGTCTGGGTCCACAACTCTACAAGTTCTTCTAAATTTAACCAACTTTGTTCTAAACTTAATTCTCTTGCCGACAAGTTCAACACCTGCTCTATTTCCCCAGCGACTTCTGTCAGATTTTCCTGGTGAGCTAACTCCAGCGCCTCCCGCATACTTTGGATGCTAGGCTGACGTCTAGGACGGATAGGTTTGCTGACTTTTTCTACTAGTTTCAGTTGGTTCGCCATGATTTGCAATTGCTTGATTAACTCTTGCAGAGTCACCCGGCGCTTTGGTGGCGGCATTGCCGCTCGACGACGCCGCAATTGCCGTTCTAATGGTAGACGATGACCCTGATGTGATACACCGTCTTCATCTTCTAATAGAGCATCATCTTCTACACCATCCTGTGCATTTCCGACTGTTGACAATTGCATCAAAGTATTGGCTTTGAATAATACCAGCATTGATGCTGACAAAAATGCCTGTCCAGATTGAGACAAGTCCGCTTCATAGCCTCTTCCTATTCCCTCCGGTGCCATCAGTTCTAAGTAACGGTCAATCACCTCAATCACTTGGACATCCCAAGGATCAATTTCCCCCTGCTGGGCTTGGTAAATCAGGAGTGTGATTGTTTCTAATAGCTCGGAAGCTTCCATCAATGGGTTCTAAGTTAATTAATCAGAATCAAAAAAGCGTAAATTCAACACTAAAGTCATTGACTATTAGCAAAGCGTGTACTCTATACATTTGCTTGCGCTTTTTTTAATCAGCCATTGCCTACTGGCAGTATCCTGGGAAATTTGTAATCAATCACCATTGTGAATTGTGAGATCAGATTGTGCAACTTTTGACTTGGGCATTGGGCACTTGTACTGAGCGAAGCCGAAGTATTGGTTATTCTTCTCTCCCCCATCCTCCCCATCCTCCCCTGCTCCCTCTGCCTCCTTAATGGGGGGGGGGATCATGGGCAATAGTGACAGTTGATACAAAGTCACTCGGCTTGCCGCTCTTGAGGGCATCGAAAGTGCCTTTAATAGTACCAGCAATGGGAACAGCAACAAGTGTTCCCAACAACCCAGCAATCTCAAATCCCATCAAAATAGACACAAAAATCCAGATGGGATTTAGTCCAATAAAGTTGCCGAGTAACCTGGGAGCTAACAGGTTATCTTTAACCTGCTGCATGACAATCGCCGCGATCGCAACTTGAACTGCCAACCACCAATTTTGCAGCAGTACTAAAATCGTCACCAGAGCAATGCCGAGAGACGCCCCGATAAAGGGAATCAGTTCTGAAATACCAATTAATATGGCAAACAACAGGGCAAACGGCACCTTCATTACTAAGAAAATTGGCGTCAGGGTTAGCACCATGAATAGTCCTAGCAACAACTGGCTAAGGAAGAAGTTCTGGAAATTTAGGCGTAAGGATTTGCTGAGAGGATCTGCAATATGAGAGGGCAAAAGATTGATCAGACCATTCCACACGCGATCGCCATATAAAAGCATATAAAATGCAAGCACGATGACTAACACTAAGTCAAGTAATCCTGACAGCAGTGTTCCAGCAAATCCTACTGCACCAGAAGCTAGCTGTTGCACTAGATTTTGAATGTTGGCATTGATTTGACTGCTCACAACACTGAGATCAATTGGCAAACGTCGTTGTTTTGCCAGCATCTCAAATCGGTCTAGGTTTGCTTGACTTGCGCCTAACCAATCAGGGATATTCTTTAAGAGTTGGATTGTTTGGTCAATGATCAACGGTACTAGGGTGACACCCAGAATCCCAAACAGGGTTAATGTTGCAAGTAAAACTATGATCACCGCCTGAGTGCGGGTGATGCGGGCACGTTCAAAGAACTTAACCGGATAATTTAGGAGAAAAGCCAGAATCGCCGCAATGCTCAAGACGGTAATGGGATGCTGGAAATAGCGAAAAAGCACAGACAGCAGCCAGACATTGAGAGCGATTATTGGACCGCCTAGACCATAAATTAACAAACGTTGAAGGGACGAACGGCGCATTTTATGCAACCTATTTTAGATATTCCTTGAAAGAATTTTTAAAATCCTTGCTCGTGCTGATTATCATCATAGATATTTTTAACAAAGACAATTATAAGCGTATCTGATCGCAAGAAACCAAATCATAATGGACAAAACCGTAGCTGACCTTCGCAAAGACTATACCTTGGAAGGTTTGAGTGAACTCGAAGTAGACCTCAATCCTTTTATGCAATTTAAAAAATGGTTCGATCAGGCACTAGCAGCGCAACTTACTGAACCCAATGCCATGACCATTGCCACTGCCACACTAGACGGTAAGCCTTTAGCCAGAATGGTGCTGCTGAAGGATTTTGATCAACGGGGCTTTGCCTTCTTCACCAACTACAACAGTCACAAAGGACAAGAACTAGCAGAAAATCCCCAAGCGGCTTTAGTCTTCTGGTGGGCAGAACTGGAGCGTCAAGTCCGAATTAGTGGGTATGTGGAGAAAGTTTCCGAAACTGAGTCGGATCAGTATTTTAACAGTCGCCCTGCCAGCAGTCGCCTGGGTGCGTGGGTATCTAATCAAAGCGAGGTGATAGAAAGCCGAGAAGTCTTGGAAGAACGCTTGCAGGAGTTTAAGAGCAAATATGAAAATGAGGAGATTTCTCGACCGCCTCATTGGGGAGGTTTACGAGTGATCCCCACAAAAATTGAGTTTTGGCAAGGACGCCCTAGCCGTCTGCACGATCGCTTGCTCTATAGCCGTTTAGACAATTGCACTTGGAAAATTGAGCGATTGTCACCTTGAACAATTCGTAATTCCTAATTCCTAATTCGTAATTATGATCAATGGGAATACATTACCATTGAGCGATCGCACCTTGAATTGCTGCCTGTGCTTCTGATAAAGATTGGGTACGGGCAGCATCACCTTCATTCATACTATTAGCGTTGATAAATTGAATGTCTGTAAGCCCAATAAAGCCGAAAATCGCCCGCAGGTATGGTTCTTGGAAGTCATAAGCAGCAGCAGGAGATGTCGCGCTAAAGTCACCGCCGCGAGATGTGATGATGATTGCCTTTTTACCCTCAACTAAACCTCTATAACCGCCTTGAGCATCTATAGCAAAAGTCCGGTTAGAGCGAACGATTTGGTCGATGTAAGCCTTGAAAGTGGAAGGTATATTAAAGTTATACATTGGCACTCCAAAGACGTAGCGATCGGCTGCCAAAAACTCATCAACCAGTTCGTCAGAAATCCTAATTGCCTCAGTTAATTCTGGAGTATGGGTTTCTGGTGGTGAAAATGCCGCCGCAATCCAAGGTTCATTAACGTGAGGAACTGGGTGATGCCCTAAATCTCGATAGGCGACCGCGTCTTCAGAATGCGCTGCCCTCCAAGCACTGACGAATTCTTTAGATAGTTCTCTGGAGTGCGATCGTTCAGCACGGGGGCTGGAATCAATATGTAGAATGTTTACCACAAATATCTCCTGATTAGCTAAGATTTCTGCTTTTACTGTTTTTGAGTCTCAATTTCAAAGCATTACATCAGATACTAAAAGTAAGTAGTTACTAAAGTAAAGTAGTTACCATAAAGTAACTGTTCGACAATTTTAAGAAACTTGTCAATGTCTGACTTTTCATGTGATCTGGAAAAGCCCACGAAAACTTAACCCGCTTCCCGACGCTCTCAGGGGGGAAATTCAAAGTCTCTCTCCTTTTAGGAGAGAGGTTTTCCCTAAGTATTGGTGAAGTAAAAAGCCGATGTATTCTCCATCGGCTTCGCTGATTAGATGAATAGTCTACTGTTCTTGGATGGCTGCGGCTTTGGAACCAAACTGAATTCTGGGATCTGGCATGAAATTGTATCTCAAGTACAATCCTCCCCAGACAAACAGGATAATTAACAACCCACCAATACCAAGTGGACTAGGAAGCCAGAAAACAGTTTCTATGTGGTTTAGCTCACCAGGCTGGAGTTTCCACATTAGTTGATTGCCATTTTTTTCTGGCGCGTAGACGCCTAGCGGCTTGTCGTTAGACATCGCAGTTTCAGTTTGTTGAATGTTTTTGGCTCCCCAAGGAGTCTTCAAGTTAAATTCTAAATCGAGAATTGAACCAGCATTAGCCAGAACGTTACCTTTGCTGGCAATTAGAGAGAGCGATCGCAAATCCAAATCATAAATCAACCGATTTCGGACTAAAAGTAAAAAATTGTTCTGCTCCAACAGTACGTTTGATTCAATTTTCGGCAGTTCTGAGTCAGATTTGCCCTGCACAGTCTCAGAGGTTTGATTCGCACGCGAGTTAAAAAATTCGTTGAACTTCTCTTGCAATTCCCTACCACTACTAAAAGGAATTGTGACGATGATTTCTTCAGGGGAAACTCGTTGCACTTTACCCTGAAGTTGACGGGTGCGGCGTTCTATGCTATTCAACCATTCGTATACAGAATCGCCACTAAAACTGGTTAGCCGCTCTCCCAACTTAATATGCTGTACTAGTTCACCACTATTTGAATTATCAAAATTAACCCCCACATCGTACTTCACACAGCCAGATAGTAGCAGGGATGTTAACAGCACTACCCACAAAATCGGATTTCGGATCGGAAAGACGCGCTTGATTCGATTTCGACCATTCAGTGGTGAGAGAAATTTCAGATTTCCCAACACAAAACTAAATGGTCTAATGAACCACAAGAAAATCTTTCCGAAAATTGAAGAAGTTGAAACCATAAATCTCCCCAAAAGTCAAACTTTCTAACCAATCTTGACTTCTACCACTGGGCGGCGCAATATGTTTCGGTTAACTTGTTTATCTCTCGAAGATCCCCCCAACCCCCCTTAAAAAGGGGGCTATTTCCTCTACCCCCTTTTTAAGGGGGTCGCCGCAGGCGGGGGGATCTGATCCGAACTATATTGCTGAGTGACGGACGTTCTCCAAGGGCAGGAAGGAACGCCAGCACGGAAATATCCTTTTGTTAGGATCAGCCAGGGGTTCCTGAAAAACTCAACCAAACCAAGTACGAGATGGTTAAACCAATGGCAATTAGCGCCACCCAGATAAAGCGATTATCTCTGGTATTGACCTGACTGAGGTCAACTAATTCTGGCTGGGCAAGTTTAGGCTTCTGCTGGACAGAAGATTTCGTAGACTTAGCAGCGACACTAATTTTGAGTTCATTCTCAGATAATGCGCCCAAATCGGGAATTTCAGTCATCCATTCGCTGGGTCTTTTCAGCTTTGGTGCTTTTAAGATGTAAAGCATCTGTCGCGCTTGTTTGCTGGTTTCTAAATGGGGATGGCGTTTGAGTCTTTCGCAAAGAGCGATCGCATCATCCGTGCGTCCAGCTGCTTCATAAGCTGTCACCAGATGAATTTCTACTTCGCCCCCAAGGCGAGAATTAGCAGCTAACAGGGCGCTGGCCTTTTCTAAATTTTCTACGGCTTGGCGGTATTGCCCATTTTCAAAGGCAATTTTCCCAGTCTGGTAGCGGGTTTTCGCAATTTCTAAACTTTCTGCACTCACGTCTTATATAAAAAATCAGCACTATTTTTATTTTGCCAATACCAGCAATCTTTTTGGAATCTTTTCAAACGCTGGCAATCTGAAAGAGTTGAAGGAGGCAGAGCCGTTTAGTAGAGGTTTTAGTTTTGTTTTCTCTTGTTCCCTTTGGATCGCAGCCCACAGCCTACACACAAGTCTCTCGGACGCAATTTAGGGTTTATCGAATAGCCCAAAGAAACCTCAAAGATTGGTTTTGCGTAGCAAAACCTGTCCCTCTCCTTACTAAGGAGAGGGATTAAAGTCAGGACAGGGTGAGGTTTTTGTTTTGGGTAATTTGATGAGTTGCGTATACACCGTAGGACTCCCTCATCTCCCTCTAAGAGGTAAACTGCGAACCGAGAATCATTGTCCCGATGCCAACATCAGTAAAGATTTCTAGTAACAGGGCGTGAGGAATGCGACCATCAATGATGTGTGCTGCACGGACTCCTTGAGCAAGCGATCGCACACAACAACTGACTTTGGGAATCATCCCACCGCTAACTATACCATTGGCAATCAACTCGCGGGCTTCGCGGATATCTACTTTCGGAATCAAAGTAGACTGGTCTTTGTAATCTCTTAAAATTCCACTGGTGTCGGTCAGTAAAATTAACTTTTCTGCTCCTAATGCAGCAGCAATTTCCCCAGCTACAGTATCGGCGTTAATATTATAAGCTTGCCCCGTTTCGTCTGCGGCAACGCTGGACACTACTGGGATATAACCATTACTAGATAGTGTCTCCAAAATCTTGATATTAACACCGCTAACTTCTCCCACAAAGCCGATGCCTTCTTGACCTTGGGGACGGGCTGTAAATAAATTACCGTCTTTACCGCAAAGTCCTACAGCCAAGCCTCCAGCTTGGTTAATCAGCGAGACAATTTCTTTATTGACTCGACCAACTAAAACCATTTCCACCACATCCATTGTGGCGGCATCGGTGACTCGTAGACCATCCTTAAATTGCGGTTCAATTCCCAGTTTATCTAACCAACTGTTAATTTCTGGACCACCGCCGTGTACTAGAATCGGACGCAAGCCGACACAGGATAAAAATACAATGTCGCGGATGACTTTATCTTTAAGGGTGCTTTCTTTCATCGCTGCACCACCATATTTGACAACAACAGTGCGACCGGCGAATTGTTGAATATAAGGTAGTGCTTCGCTTAGTACACGTACACGAGTGGCTTCAGTTTGCCTGATGTATTCAGAATCGTTGACCGTCATGAGGAGCCGCCGTTAAGAGTTAAA
Organism: Nostoc sp.; assembly: GCF_036919815.1. Classification (GTDB taxonomy): domain Bacteria; phylum Cyanobacteriota; class Cyanobacteriia; order Cyanobacteriales; family Nostocaceae; genus Nostoc. The sequence continues at coordinate 65,370 of NZ_JBALCE010000085.1, read as the reverse complement.
ACCTATTTCAGTCAGTGTAGAAGATTTTGTAACCTGTAACAATAAGGCCAGAGGCGAGAGAAAAGAAGTAAGTTTAGTTAATATTTTGGCGATTTAAAAGCTGATTCAATGGTCTGAAGAAGACAATTGTTTTTTGGTGAGGTTCCCTGATTTTCTCGGAATTTATCCTGTAGTTCTGAACTGCAAAATGGTTTTTAGCTCCTCTTCTTCTTCCTTCAATACATGATACAGTTCCCAACTTTGTTGGAGGTTTAAGTATAAAACTGTGGAATGGTCTTTTACAAGGCGTAAATCTAAGTAATGCAAATTTGAGCGGTGCTTGGTTAATTGAAATTTTTTTCCAAAATGCCAACTTAGAAGGTATTAATCTTGAAGAAAGCAACTTGAGTAGCTCATCTTTTAAATCAACTAATTTAAGAAGAGCAAACTTAAAGGGTGCTAAATTGGACGTGGGTGAACATGGTTGTGCATTGACAAACTTAACAGATCCTGACTTTACAGAAGCTGATTTAAGTAATGCAAGTTTAGTAAGATCTATAATGAGTCAAGCTAATTTTACTAGAGCTAACTTAATAAATACAAATCTAAGTAAGACTGATTTAATGCGTGCCAATTTCAGCGAAGCCAATTTAACTGGAGTTAACTTGAGTGAAGCAATTTACTGTTCAGAAACAATTTTTCCTGCAAATGTTGATTTATCTCAAGCTATCCCCATTACCTCTGGAGTAAATTTATCTGGACATCCAAAATCTCTTTTATCTTGCAGAGATTTACACTCTCTTGATTTAAGTAGAGCTAACTTAAGCGGTCTTTACATGAATGATGTAAATTTGAGTGGTGCAAACCTTAGTGAATCTAATCTTAGCAATACTTTTTTCAGTAGTGCCAATTTAAAAAATGCAAGTTTAATAGGTACTAACCTTACTAATGCTTATTTAGGTGGTGCTAATTTAAGTAATGCTGATCTAAGCTATAGCATCATGACTAATACAAATTTGTTGGGAGCATTTTATAATTCGGAAACTATTTTTCCTACTGGTACTAATTTATCAAAAGCGATATATCTTGATTCAGGCGCAAATCTATCTCATATCTCTTTTACAAAAATTAATTTAGGTGGAGTTAATTTATCTAACACAAACTTAAGTAACTCAATTTTAGAGTATATTGACCTAAGTTATGCAAATCTCAGTAATGCTAATCTAACTAATGCCAATTTTGAAGGCGCGATTTTAGATAAAGCAAATCTGGAAGGAGCAATATTCTGTAGAACTATTATGCCTGATGGTAGTGTTCGGAATCACTGTTACTAAATAAATCAATATTCCCACATTACCGAACACAACAAGCAAGCGATCGCACCTTCAAGCCTCTAAAATTGAAATCATTCGGCTGAAGCTAGGGTATGAAAATGACCACGCTGCTAATTCAAACTGAAAGCACACCCTTAACGGTAAATTTCCCCTCCCTTGTGCAGATGACAAATGAGCAGTTCTACGAATTTTGTCAAGCCAATGGAGATTTACGAATTGAGCGTACTCCTAATGGGGAAGTCATCATTATGCCACCAGCTTTTTCAGATACGGGCAACCGTAACTTTAACATTGCTGCACAGCTTGGGTATTGGACTGAACAAGATGGGACTGGCATAGGCTTTGACTCCAGTACAGGTTTTACGCTACCCAATGGAGCGATGCGTTCCCCTGATGCTTCTTGGATTGAACTCGAGCGCTGGAACGCCTTAACAGATGCACAAAAAGCCTCATTTGCACCAATTTGTCCCAGCTTTGTGATTGAGTTACGCTCCTCTAGCGACCGGCTGATAAAATTACAAGACAAAATACAGGAGTATATCGATAACGGTGCATCACTAGGCTGGTTAATTGATCGGCAGAATCGAAAAGTCTGCATTTACCGTCCGAATCGAGAACTTGAAGTTTTGGAAAATCCCGGAGCAGTTACTGGCAATCCAGAATTACCAGGGTTTGTCCTACGGATGTCCAAAATTTGGTAATTTGAGTCTTCCTAATGAGAAACTTGTGTTTTCAGAACGCTAGGAATTGCCTCAAGTACTCGCTTGGCAAGGTCTTCAGGTGTTTCTCCCTCTCGCTCGGTGATGTGCAAATCTGCTTGAGAGTAAAGTGGTGTTCGTTGTTCGAGGAGCGATCGCAATTTACCTTGAGGATCAACATCTTGCAAGAGTGGTCTTGTGGTATCCTCAGCTAAACGGCTGTAAATTATCTCCACTGGCGCATCTAGCCATACTATCAAACCGTGGTGCAAGTAACCCCAATTTTCTCGCCGCAGTACAATGCCCCCACCAGTTGCTATAGTCAACTTTGTAAAAGCACAAATTTGTGAAAGTACGTCGCTTTCTAACTGGCGAAACCCGGCTTCACCAACTTGTGCAAATAACTGATTGATAGATTTACCTGTTGCTTGGGCAATCACATTATCGGTATCCACAAACCCATAACTCAGTTCCTTTGCGAGTAAGCGCCCTACTGTCGTCTTACCAACGCCCATAATCCCAATTAAGTACAGATTGACTCCTTGTAATAAGCTGCTCACCAGTTACTTCGCTCCAATTATGAGTTGTGAGTCACAGTTTCCAATTATAAACTCAACGACTTAATCTCGGATTTAAAAATATGGAGTTTCTCACCGATCGCGCAACCAGATAAAATTACTTGATAGGCGATCGCTAATAAACCGATAACTTACTAATATAATTTTCTTCTTATAGGAGTGTTCTTGGATAAAATGTCTAAAATACCAGTAATCTCAGAACACATTGAAATTACTCTAAGTGTGTGCGGAGGTAAACCGCGCATTGCTGGACACCGAATTACAGTGCAAGATATTGTTATTTGGCACGAACGTATGGGGCTTTCCCCTGACGAAATCGTTTATCATTATCCCAGTATCACTTTAGCTGATGTGTATGCTGCTCTAGCTTATTACCACGATCATCGAGATGAGATCAGGCAAAAAATTGCAGAAGGAGAAGCCTTTGCCAGAGAAGTACAGGCTGAAACTCCTTCGATTCTGCAAGAGAAACTAAAGAATCGAAACGACACAAAAAATTCGATTCCACCTAGATGAGAATGTCAGTAATGCTATAGCAGAAGGCTTACGTCGTCGTGGTATTGATGTGACGACTACACCGGAAACACGACTGATAGGTATATCAGATGGAGAACAGCTTTATTTTGCAATGTCTGAGAATTGGGTAATTTTCACCCATGATGATTTTGTGGGAATTCATCATGGAGGTGGTGGTATGTTTATGCACGCAGGAATTATTTACTGCGCTCAGAACCGCCACTCAATTGGGGAAATATTGAGGCGTTTAATTTTAATCTGGGAAGTTCTTGAGCCAGAAGAAATGATATATAAACTTGAATTTCTCAGAAAGCTTTTATTGTTTTACTTAAATCAAAAAAAGCGATACCTTCTGGTGCAAGACGCTACACGTAGCTTGCTTAACAGCAGGGGTACGCTAATGCATCCTGGGGCGACTCCAGTTTTTCACCTTGACTGAGTATCTGGTTTGGTTACTCAGCATTTCTTCTATATATTTATATAATACATTAGAAAGATAAACCTAACAGTACTGCTACTACGACTTTGATAACTGACATTAGTAATTTCCACAGGAATACAACCACAAAGTAAACCTCCGAAGAATCTGTTTTTAATGGATGTCAAGGCTTTTTCCTTTGCGGATATCAAATTTACGTATAATTTTTATAACTCTCAATTATTTTCAGATCCGATAAATTCATCTTCTATTTTAATTAGATTAAATGCCGTAATTACTGTTATTAATGTATTTAAAATTACTCAGGCAATACATTAACGATTCTTCTGTGAAATCAACATAAATAATAAACCGTAAATTTATCACAAATTTAATAACTTTTTTTAGGTGACTTGACAATTGCTGCTTAGGTATTTTTAGACTTAATGAAAAAATTAACAGAACTTGTTTGAAACTTTATTCAAACAAGTTCTGTCTATCTAAATAATTCGGATTTTTACTCTGGTGGGTCATTTTAAGTATACAAAATACTGTGTTTGGAACAGCACATTGTCGTTATTCTAAAAGTTTTGTTATGACAAGCACTGAGCAATTAAATCTTGCTGATAAAGGTATAAATGATGACTTATCTACTGCGATCGCCCAAAAAATCATGCAAATTTGAAGTTTTGACACAAAAACTACTGCATATTTCACCCCAATAAGCCTGAATTAATAAATAGTAGGATGAATGAGGCATCAACTATGACTCGAATTCGTGACGTTGTACAAAAAGCCTTAGCAACTGGCTATTTGACAGTGGAAGCTGAAAATCAACTACGACAACTGTTGACTACCCGATATGGCTTGGAAGATTTTAATGCTTTCATGACTTTGCAGGAAGCTGCGATGACTGGTGAGGTCAAGCAGGAGTCTAGAGAGCGGTGTGGCATCAAGTAGAGACGTAGCCTGCTACATCTCACCGACGGGGGCGTTTACCATCATTTTCAAAATCATCATCATCATCAAAAAATTCCCAATCATCATCATCCGCTTGATTGGTAGTCGGTGGCTGATAAGGGGGAATGATTACTCGATAATCAGCATCGTAAATTGATTCAGTTTTTCCCGCAGCCGTATTTTTTGGCTCACGGTAGCTGTAGGAATAAACTGAACCAGATTGAGAATTGCTTTTGGCTTCTGATTGACGTTCGTAAGTTGTTGAGTCTCTAGGTTCTTGAGTTTGAGGATTAGGGTTAGGCGCTGACTCTGATTTTTCATCAAAGTTCCAATCATCATCTTTACTGCTATTTGTCTCCCAATCATCAAATACATCACTGCTAGGCTCTTGTTTTTTACTAGCTGGTGGTGGAGGATTGGCAGGGCGAGATGTAGGTTCTTCTCTCCGGGTTGCCTTTGCACGAGGTGAAGTCGCGGTTGCTTTGTTAGGAGTTTGGCGTTGTCCTCCGACAAAATAATTGGATAAGTTAAACAAAGTAGCAATCAATATAGATGTGAAAGCACCAGTGGCAGTACTGAACAAAATCCATATCGCTAGTGGTAATGGTTGAGTTCGCACGCCCAAAAATACTAGCGATATGGCAGGCGACCAATTTTGGAGTAATAACAGCGTTAGTCCTCCTAGTACCGCCACCAATAGAATTAAGCGAATTACAGCCATAGCAATTGTGTCAGTTGTCAGTTATCAGTGGTCAGTTGTCAGTTGTCAGCTATCAGTTATGAGTCTGATTATTCTTCACTGACTACTGACACTAACAGCCATCTCTATGATTACCCTTTTAAGACTATTGTGAAATTTATGATAAATCCACTGAGGGCATTAGCGACGACCTTGCCACCTCTGAATTGGGATGCAGTCAATATCTAGTTGATCTAAAGCACGGGCAACTACAAAATCAACTAAATCCTCGATGGTTTGGGGATTGTGATACCAGGCGGGAATAGCGGGGACAATTCTAACTCCGACTTCTGCTAAAGAGGTTAAGTTACGTAGGTGGATGAGGCTAAAAGGCGTTTCACGAGGAACAATGACCAGCTTTCGCCCTTCTTTGAGTTGGACATCTGCTGCCCGTTCTAGTAAATCGGAACTCAAGCCAACCGCTAGCTTTGCCACTGTACTCATGCTGCATGGAATGATCATCATCCCCAGAGTGGCAAAGGAACCACTGGCAATCCCGGCTCCAACATCACTCCAAGGATGACAACGCAGTTTACCCAAAAGTGCTACTCCAGATTGCTCTCGCCAAAATTGTTCTTGTTGAGTTGGTTCTGGTGGCATCCGAATTTCCTGTTCTGACTGCCAAACCATGTAAGTTGATTTAGAGGCAACCAATTCAATACTATACTCCGCTTCTAGCAAAAATTTGATCGCGCGAACAGCGTAAATCAGACCAGATGCGCCCGATACGCCTAAAATTAAAGGCTTAGTGTTAGTTGACACGTAAGTTTTACTGAATTTTACTCATCCTCCGAGTAAGAATCTAGCTCATCAGGCTCAATGTCATTTGGTAAGTAGAGGTCTGAAAGCTCCTCATGGGAACCATTGCCAGTTGAACCTTTAGCTAGACCATCGCTGCCGACTGTTACCAAATCAATTTGCTGACGGTAGTAATCGACACTTTTAACTTGCACGGCGACGCGATCGCCTAGTCTATAAGAAGCGCGATTTTTGCGACCAAATAGTGCTTGTTGTCTGGCGCGATATTCATACCAATCATCTTTAAGAGAACTGACGTGTACCAATCCTTCCACGCGCAAAGGCACACCAGGATTACTGTTGGATTCCACCTCAGCTGCTGGTACTTCAATTTCCACAAAGAAACCGTAGGATTGGACACCAGTAATCACGCCTTGAAATACCTGACCGATGCGCTGCTTCATCAGTTGGGCTTTTTGGAGTCCGGCTAAATCGGCTTCAGCTTCTTGGACTTCTTTTTCTCGGTCGTTGATTTGGACAATTACCCTAGTTAAATCGCTTTGGAGTTCTTGTTGCAATTCTGGGGGTAAAACGTTCCAGTTAATTTCCTCGTGACTGGAGGAGTGGCGCAGGTTAACGCGCTCTCTCACACGGGTATTGCGGCGATCGCGTCCGTTTTCGAGTAGCGTGTAATACACTCTTTGCATGAGCAAATCTGGGTAACGCCGCAAGGGAGCGCTAAAGTGAACATATTGCGGTAATGCCAGACCAAAGTGAGATCCTTTGGTGGTGCTGTATGCAGAGGTTTTAAGTGTATCTTGTAACAAGTATGTCAGAACTTGCTCCGAGGGAGATTCCCCAAAAGCTGTGGTCAAATGCTGATAATCTAAGGGTTGGATATCAACTTCTGGATCTAGTGTGAGGTCAACGCCTAAATTGACTGCTAATTTCAGCATTTCCTGGACATCTTCGACATCGGGTGTGCCTTGGACTCGCCAGATAGCCGGAACACCAAGGGCATTTAAGTGAGTTGCAGTCAGTTGATTAACTAGCAGCACTAATTCCGTGAGTAGCGATCGCACTGGTAAATCATTCACCGCTACAGTCCCCAGAATCCCCTCATCATAGTAGGCGTTTTGACTGGGCGGCAGATTCAACTGGAGGCTACCACGAGTCAAACGTACCTGTTTGACAGCTTTTTGCAAGGCTTGGAGGTCTTGCAGCATTTGGGAAACCTGTGGTGATTGATCTTCCGCTTCACCTAAAAGAATTGCTTGGGCAAGTTCAGTACTCAGCGCGGTTTCTACGTTAATCACACTGGATTGAATTTCCCACTCCAACACTTCTCCCGATTGGGGATCAATTGTAATTAAAAAAGAGATAGTTAAGCGATCGCTCCCAGGTACTAAAGAACAGCGTTCTGCCACACTTGCGGGCAACATTGGCAGTACCAATTCTCCTAGATACACTGATTTGCCGCGTTTGAATGCTTCTCTATCTAGGGCTTCGTCAGGTTGGACATAGTGACAAACATCGGTGATATGAACGCCCAAAAGCCAATTTCCGGCTAGGTTTTTTTCTAAACTAAAAGCGTTTTCTACAACTTTGGTGTCGCCGCCATTTACCCCTTCAATCGTGAGAGTAAACAAATTACGCAAATCTAAGCGATTTTTCAGGTCTGCTTTCAGCAGCTTTTTGGGTAACTTGACGGCTGCTTCTAGGACATTATCTGGAAAAGTCCGGGAAAGGTCGTGTTTGCACGTAACTAAATCTATATCAGCAGCTGCTTCAGCATCGCTACCGAGAATTTGCACAACTCGACCGAGGGGAGGATATTGTGCCAAGGGGTAACGCAAAACTTCCACATGAACCAGGTGATCGATCGCTTCTTCCAACTTTGCCCCGTTAGGTTGGATTTTGAGTTCAAACAGCAATCGATCATCTAAAGGCACTGCCCGGAAACCACTTTCCACCTGCTTAATTCGTGCCAGTAATGTGTGGTTAGAACGTTCTAGAATCAGCTTCACCTCCCCTTCAGGAGAGCGACGGCGACTGCCTTCTTTGAGAACTCTCACCAAAACGCGATCGCCATTCCAAGCATTACTCAGATGACTTTCGCGGATGTAAATATCCTCAGCTCCTTCCACATCTTGAATAGCAAAGCAAAAGCCTTTACTAGAACAACGGAGTTTTGCCTCGATTATTCCCTCTTCTGAGACACGGCGGTACTTGCCCCGTTCTTTCACCAAAAGACCGATTTTTTCGAGAACATCTAAAGCAATGTGAAGTTTTTGTAAACTTTTTTCATCTTCACAGCCAAGTTTCTTTTCTAAAACTTTCCGAGCTACCAATTTATCATCGGTGAAATTGGCCAGGAGTGTAGCGATTGAAAATTCCATGCAGTGAACCGACCTTTGGTCAAAACATCATTTTTTGTTTAATCTGGTTCTTTTCTGTATACCCTCACGGCTTACAGAAACAAGCTGGAAACGAATTACCCTGAGACAAAGCTTCCTCAGTTCTAAGGAAAGGAAGCCTGACTCAGCAAGAGCGGAAAACTACTCCCGCAGTTCCGAGCAAAGGAAGCCGACTCACGGACAACTCTGAGCGTATCCGAACTTCTCACTGCACGATGCTCTCAGAGTTCGCCTGCGTTCAAATCTCTTCACCTAACCAAACTTAAGAAGCACGCCTGATTAAAATTTAGCCCCGCTAGGTAATTACGCGACGGGTTTTTGAGAAGCTAGCTGGGTTTAAAGAACTCTCCATGCTGCCCAAAAGCGCTATGCAGGGGAGCCACTGCGCTCAGAGGGGTTTCCCCAAGTGGAGCAAGTGGCGTGGAAACTACAGGTGTTTGATTGTCTAGAGTGAAGGTAATTTTACGCCATTAGACTCTGATTTTTAACTAGGAGGAACTGCCGGTGAACCCAATTTTCCCACATGTAGAATCGGTAACAATTAGGTGAGCAGGTTAATAAGCAGTGAGGGCGAACCTTATCTTCATTATTGTAGATTTAGAGCGCATTTCCAGAAAATAGTTCTAGATATCCATTTGGGTAATTAGTATAGCATTGCAGGCAAGACTACTCAGGTCAGTTAGCACTAGCCAAAAATTTCCTCAAAAAAGAGCTACTGCTACAATTGGGACACAAGACAAAGCAAGAATATTACCTTGATAGACCACGCACGAGTTACGGAATAACGTAGACGCATACTCCTACGGAGAAGCAAGCTACGCGGAGCGTCTCGTAGAGAAGCGGCTTACCGCAGGCCACCGCCAAGGCGCAGAGGACACGGATAAATCAGAGTTGAAGAGATATTTTGCGTAAGTCCTAACAAATTAGGAATTATTTTAATTGCTGACTAAGCTATCGCGCGTATGAGGGACTGACAAATAAAAAAATACCCCACAAGATTGGATAATTTATTTGTTGGAAATTCCTAACTTGGACTTTTTATGGTCTGGAACCCTTGTTGCAAGCAGAACACTCTGAAAAATTAAAGGCGTGACAGATGATCTGACTTTTCACGGTATCTGGAAAACCTCTCTCTAAATCTCTCTCCTACAAGGCTACAGTGTACACACAAGTCTGAAATAGCTGATTAACCAAGGTTTTACCCCACCCTAACCCGGACCTTGGAAAGGGGAGGGAACTAAATTTCCTGTTTCCCACCTTTCTAAGGGGGGGAATTCAATTTGTGTGTACACCGTAGCCTACAAGGAGAGAGACTTTGAATTTTCCCCCTTCCCGATACGGGAAGGGGGCTAGAGGGTTAGGTCTTTCGTGAGCTTTTCCGCATGACCTGAATTGTCAGGACAGCTGATCAGCCAAAAAAAAAGGAGTCTAAATTAGGCTCCTAAGTTAACTTCATGTGAAAGGGCGGTTTCTAACTAACCGCCAGTTGCTTGTCGCAGTTGAAACTACAGAAATCAGGTGACACCAAAGACAATTACTAAGCCCAAAACAGCCCCAAACACAATCAAGGCGTAGAATTGAGCGCGACCGTTTTCTAGGTACTTCAGACCTTCACCACTGACAAGGGTAAAAAAGCCTGTGAGGTTAACAGCACCATCGACAACACGGAAGTCAACTTCCATAACTTGTCTAGCTAGGCGACGCAAGCCGAGGACAAAAACGCGATGGTAAATGTCATCGAAGTACCACTTGTTGAGGGATAACTCGTAAAGTGGTTTGATTTTAGCAGCGATCGCCGCCGGGTCAATTTTCCCTCGCAAATACATCAGTGAAGCTAAGGTAATTGCAATCAAGGAAATTCCCACTGAGGCACCCGCCATAATGTAGAATTCCGTCGGATTGAACTCGGAAGCCTTTTCTATAACTTCGGTGAGAGTTTCGCTAGGAGGAAAGATAAACTCTTCAAAATAATTCGCGTAGGGAGTTCCTAGCAAACCAATCAAAATCGAAGGCACAGCTAACAGTGCCAACGGTAGAGTCATTGTCCACGGCGACTCGTGAGGAGAATCGCTATGATGCCCGTGGGAGTCGTGGGAGTCATGGGAATCATGGTGTTCACCAGTGGCAGCCAATTCTCCTTTTTTCATCGCCCCAGGCCCAAAATTCGGGGCTGGTTCTTCTGACTCTAATTCCAGGACAATTGTCGCTGCCGCCTTCTTGAGTTTTTGCTTGATTTTCTCGTTATTCCCCCGGAATTCGCCTTCAAATGTCGAGAAATACATCCTAAACATATAGAAAGCCGTAATCCCGGCAGTTAGCCAGCCAATGAACCAGAGGAGTGGGTTAGCCTCAAAAGCCTTACCCAGAATTTCATCTTTTGACCAGAAGCCAGCAAAGGGCGGAATACCAGAAATTGCCAAGCAACCAATCAAGAAGGTAATTGCCGTGATCGGCATATACTTCCGGAGACTGCCCATCAAGCGCATATCTTGCGCCAAAGCGGGATCGTGACCGACAACACCTTCCATGCCGTGAATTACTGAACCTGAACCCAAGAACAGCATCGCCTTAAAATAGGCGTGGGTCATCAAGTGGAATAGTCCAGCACTGTAAGCACCGATTCCCATTGCCATCACCATGTAACCGAGTTGGGAAATGGTGGAGTAAGCCAAGCCTTTCTTAATATCGTTTTGGGTAATCGCAATGCTTGCACCCAAAAACGCCGTAAACGCCCCAGTAAAAGCAATCACGTTCATTGCTGCTGGAACGTGTTCAAATACTGGATACATCCGGGCAATCAGGAAAACACCTGCTGCCACCATTGTTGCTGCATGGATTAAGGCAGAAATTGGGGTGGGGCCTTCCATTGCATCTGGTAGCCAGACGTGGAGGGGGAATTGGGCAGATTTCGCCACTGGCCCTAAGAAAACTAAAATCGCAAACAGGATAGCGAGAAAATTGCTGATAGAACCTGATTGGACTAGTTGGGACAGGCGATCGCCCATGACATTAAATTCAAAGCTTCCTGTTGCCCAGTACAGCCCCAAAATGCCCAGTAATAGACCAAAGTCACCGACGCGGTTGGTCACAAAGGCTTTTTGAGCGGCATCGGCTGCTGATTTGCGATCGTACCAAAAGCCGACCAGCAAGTAGGAACACATCCCGACCAGTTCCCAGAATATATAAATCTGTACTAGGTTGGGGCTGAGTACCAGACCTAACATTGAAGAACCAAACAAACTCAGATAAGCATAAAACCGCACGTAACCGGGATCGTGAGCCATGTAGCCATCGGTGTAAACCATGACTAAGAAGGCTACCGTGGTAACAATCACCAGCATTAGGGCTGTCAGGTGGTCAATAGTGTAGCCCATGTTCAGGTGAAAATTACCTGCTGCTGCCCACTCCAAGGTGCGGTTATAAGTCGCGTGTCCTTGAATTTGACTCCATAGCAAGGCAAACGACAGCCCCATAGCTGCTCCCATCAGGGAGATAATCACTACAGCGTTAAGCTGCCGTAAGCCGTTTGTCACCTGATTGAACGAGATTAATCCTAGACCGACCAGCATTGCCCCAAAAAGAGGTAATACTGGAATCAGCCAGGCATACTGATAGATTACTTCCATCACTGACGCCTACTTTTAGAATTCTTAACTAACGTGTCGGAACTGTTAATAATTGTGACACACACCCTTTAGGATAAAAATAACCCACCCAATGATGATTGGGTGGGGTGTTAAGCATGGCTTTAGATTTCGTTATTGGTCATTGGTCATTTGTCATTGGTCATTTGTCCCATGCCCCATGCCCAATGCCCAATGCCCATCAAGCTGACCGATACTCTAAGTCTACTGTTTTTGAACTTTTGTAAATTTTGGGGCAACTGCTGTACCTGGCTTTAATGTCTTCTAAAGCTAGACGTAAATCTTCTGTGCCGCGAAAGCTTTCTAAGCGATCGCCAATTGTGCCATTTTCAATCAATAGTAAAGTGGGTAGTGATTTTAGCCTATAAGTAGTAGACAATTTAAAATTTTGATCGGCGTTAACTGTGACTAATTTAATTTCCTCCCCGCATTGGGCTTGAAATTGCAACAATAATGGGTGGATAATCCGACACAAGCCACACCAAGGCGCTTCAAAATTAACTAAAACAGGAATAGGAGATTCTAAAACTTCTTGAGTAAATGTCCGCTCACTAACCGACAAAACCATGACGCCTCTTGGATTATAGGGTTTTTATATGAAACTACCTATCAGCTCTAAAGTGAAGGATTGCCAAGTAAGTAACTGCCGATAGATGCTTTTAGGAACTAAATCTCAGGACACAGAATAATTAGGCAAAAATTCAGCGTGTTAATGTGTCTCTGATCAAAAAGCCAGCGCTACTTTCACGGTGGGTTTTTTGAATCTTAAACTCCTGATTACCGTCTCCACCTGAGAATTTGACTGAATCTGCCACTTACTCCCAAGTCAAAGCAACGACCAACAACTACCAATATAAAATCTTTAGCTGACTCAACGCACCTCCATTGATAGATCCTTGAACTTATCCTACATTGATTTTGGGGCAATTGATCAGCTGAAATTCTCATTTATTTGTGATTTTATGCTGACATTGGGGATCGCCTAGATTTCCCATTTTATCCTACTAGTTGCTTCCAGCAACAGAGGGTGCGACCACCAAAGCAAAGCGATAAAAATCGCAACTCCCAAATAGGCAGGGCGGAGAAATTCATGCCATTTGAGAGATTGACGTCCATCGATAATTGCTTTGAAGGGAATAATTGAAGTCCGTTGTTTGGCAATTTCAAAAGCTTCGCCATAGCGCTCGCTTAAACGGCGATCCCCGTGCCAAACCCCGAACAAGTGATGCAACACCAACCCAATGGAAGTCACAATGGTAAAGGTAGTACCTAGCCACAGAGTATGGGCAACACACCAAATTATTTGTCCTACCATCTGGGGATGACGGGTAATCCGAATAATTCCTGTTTCGTAAAGATGAACTTGGGGCTTTTGAATAGCAGCAACTTCTAGTAGATTGAAGGTAGCAGGATATAAAAACAAAAACGAGATCGCTGACAGCACCCAAACAAATTCTTGCACTCCTGGCACCCCTTGTACCTGCCAAAGTTGCAAACCATCATAGCGGTGTCCAAAAAAGTAAATAATTAATATTACAGCCAACGGGAGGCTAACTAATGCAAACAGAATGCGATAAAGCCTTGGTCCGATGTATTTTTCTGCCCAAGGGCGTAAAGCAGCGCCTCCACTGTGAGCGATCACAAAAACTATTTGCAACGCCAGTATGACAAAATGACTAGGTGTCAACCAAGAAATCAGCAGCATATTACACGGGTGAAATAATTTAAATAAAATTGAACTCAGTACAACCAATACCACAAAGTATTCCAAAGGAGACTTTAGTCAAGATGTTGTGCCACTGTCTTTTTCGAGTCAAGCCTTCAAGTTTAATATGCAACAAATCATCACTAGCTGATTGTTGCCCAAGCTGATTTGTTGTATGCATCCGCTCCTTTTAAAGTTTGTGGTTTGAGCCTTATGTCTGACCTTCCTTTCACTTTAGATCAATTACGTATTTTGAAAGCGATCGCTCAAGAAGGAAGCTTCAAGCGTGCCGCCGATAGTCTTTACGTCTCCCAACCTGCCGTGAGTTTGCAAGTTCAAAATCTCGAACGGCAGCTAGATGTCCCCTTATTCGATCGGGGAGGACGACGCGCCCAATTAACCGAAGCAGGGCATTTACTCCTAAGCTACGGCGAAAAAATCCTCAGTCTGTGTCAAGAAACCTGCCGCGCGATCGAGGATTTACAAAATCTCCAAGGCGGTACTTTGATTGTCGGTGCTTCTCAAACGACCGGCACTTATCTTTTGCCCAGAATGATCGGGATGTTCCGACAAAAATATCCAGATGTGGCAGTGCAATTACACGTCCACTCTACTCGACGGACTGCTTGGAGTGTCGCTAACGGACAAGTTGATCTGGCAATTATCGGCGGTGAAATTCCGGGTGAACTATCAGAATCTTTAGAAGTTATTCCTTACGCTGAAGACGAACTAGCACTGATTTTACCTGTCTTTCATCCCTTTGCAAAACTGGAAAAAATCCACAAAGAAGACCTATATAAATTACAATTCATTGCCCTAGATTCCCAATCGACTATTCGCAAAGTAATTGACCAAGTGCTATCACGCTGTGAGATTGATACCAGACGTTTTAGAGTTGAAATGGAACTAAATTCCATTGAAGCAATTAAGAATGCTGTGCAATCTGGTCTGGGGGCTGCCTTTGTCTCAACTAGTGCGATCGCTAAAGAGTTACAAATGGGCGTTCTGCACTGTGCCAACATTGAAGGTGTCGTCGTTAAACGGACACTGTGGCTGATTTGTAATCCTAATCGGTATCGTTCCAAGGCCGCAGAAGCTTTTAGCAGGGAAATTTTGCCCGAGTTTGCTAATCCTGGATGGAATCAAGATGTGTTAATATTGGCACAAAAAAGCATCGTGATAAGTACCTTGGATGGAGCAACGCCCATCTCATCCGGCGAAAGCTAAAATCAGGTCATTTGTCCTTTGTTTTTTGGTAAACGACTAATGACCATATAATTCGTAATTCGTAATTCGTAATTCGTAATTATTAACCCATCGCTGTTCGTGCAGAGTGCTGTAGGCAAGCCAGAGCTTAGACATCACTAAAAAAGTTTCCTGTTCCTGATAAAGAAATTTAGTTTCTATGTAATCTGAATGAAGTAATTACGAATTATCAATTAGGAATTATTTTAAATAATCACGAAAATGGAAGTTTACTGCACTCGTCCCCATTGCCCACGCCCACAAAACTATTTTGTCGATTTAGATGATATTACGACGCTGAGAACAATGCAGCAGAAGTACTGTACTACCTGCGGTATGCCACTGATGCTAGATGGTCGATACGTGACAACGAAGTTGCTTGGAAGGGGCGGGTTTGGAGCAGCCTTTTTGGCACGCGATCGCCGAATACCTGGAATGCGTCAATGCGTAGTTAAGCAGTTTCAACCAGCCGGGAATTTAAGCCCAACTCAATTGCAACAAGCACAGCTGATGTTTGAGAGAGAGGCAGAAGTTTTAGCACAACTTGGTAACGATCACGAGCAAATTCCTGATTTGTTTGCCTTCTTTCCAGTGATAGTTAATGGCTTGCAAGCAGGACAGCAAGACCAATTTTTTTACTTGGCACAAGAATACATTGATGGGCAAAACTTAGAGGAAGAATTAATTCAAAATGGCAAATTTTCTGAGCAGCAAGTGTTGGAGGTGCTGCAAGAAATCCTGAAGGTGCTAAAGTTTGTCCATGATCGAGGCATTATCCACAGAGACATCAAACCTTCTAACATCATGCGTCGTCGTGATGGTAAACTTTTTTTACTAGATTTTGGTGCAGTTAAACAAGTAACAAACGCTGCACTTGGTTCTGCGGCTTCTTCCACAGGAATTTATTCTATGGGATTTGCACCACCTGAGCAGATGGCTAGGGGTCAAGTATTCCCATCTACAGATTTATACTCATTGGCTGTAACTCTTGTTACTTTGTTAACAAATCAGGAAGCAATTGAATTATTTGATGCCTATAGCAACCAGTGGAAATGGCGATCCCAAGTGACTGTCAACCCTCGCCTCGCTGACATTTTAGACAAGATGCTGCTACCTGCTCCTAATCAGCGCTTCCAGTCAGCCCAAGAGGTTTTAGATGCACTTAACTCACAGCCTCAAGCCCCTACACAACTTAATTCGCCTTCTGTAACACTTCCGCCACAACCACAACCAGCCAAAGGTTCTAGTCCCGTCGTCCCCCACCGTTCATCAACTCAACCAGCGTTTTCTACACTGGAATTATTAGGTGGGGCGGCATTTAGTGGATTTGAGGGTGCATTGATCGCGATCGCCCTCTTTAGTCTAGTAAAATCACCAATAGCTACTTTCATTGTTGCATCTGTAATTTTGGGGATACTGATATTTGTCCAAACCAGGCGGTGGATTGAAAAGTTCGATTTATTAATTATTCCGGCAATTACTTTTGCGATTATTTTTTTTATCCCCTTTTTACAAGGAGGTATTGGCATTCAGGCAGTAGTTGTTTTAGCAGTTGCAGCAGGCTTAGTAACTATTTCATTAACAGCCATATTTCGACTTATTTATAAATTATTATCTGTCTTCCTTTAAAAAAACTCCTGGTGCTAACAGCCATCTATGTCTCACAAAAACGAAACACTTAGCCTTTTCTTAGCCGCTTTCATCACCATTGGCTTTATCTTTGGTGGCTTATGGTTTTTCATGGAACGGTGGGCGCAAATAAATGGAACTGTTCCTAAACCTTCAAAGACTGATAACACAAGCAACACAAGTAATCCCCTAAACCAGTTTGTCAACAGATGTAACGTGGCAAATCTCCCAGAGGGGACATTCAACTATGGTGGTAGCACAACCTGGGCACCCATCCGTAAAGAGGCAGACTCCGTTCTGCAAAGCCTGTGTCCTCGGTTTATTTTACGCTACACTCAACCTCCGTCAGCTAAACCAGGATCGGGAACTGGCATTCGCATGTTGATAGATAATCAACTAGCTTTTTCTCAATCTTCTCGCTCAGTTAAAGCTGAAGAAAATGCAGAAGCTAAACAAAAAGAATTTAGTTTAAAAGAAATTCCGGTGGCAATTGATGGTATTGCGATCGCAGTTAACCAGAGTCTCAATATCCCTGGTTTAACTGTCGCCCAACTTAAAGACATCTACACAGGCAAAATTACTAATTGGCAACAGGTGGGTGGGCCAAATTTACCAATTACAGTCTACTCTCGCAGCAAATAAGCTGGGGGTACAGCAGAGTTTTTTGTCGAAAATGTTTTAAATAAAGAGAATTTTGGTACCAATGTTAGTTATATTAACACCACCACTGAAGCGGTACGAAAAGTAGCTGCAAGTCCTGGCGGAATTTATTATGCTTCTGCCCCAGAGATTGTACCTCAGTGTACGATTAAGTCCATACCACTAGGGCGCACAAGCGGTCAATTTGTGCCTCCCTACCAAGAACCATTTGTACCTCCATCTGAATGTCCTAATAAACGTAATCAGTTGAATAGTCAAGCATTTCGGAGTGGAGACTATGCAATTACCCGCAATTTATTTGTAATTGTTAAACAAAATAATCAAACAGATCAGCAAGCAGGCGTTGCTTATGCAAATTGGCTGCTGACACCTCAAGGTCAAGAACTGATCGAAAAAGCTGGATTTGTTAGACTTAAATGATCAAAGTGGTTAGATTTAGCAAAATAATCAAATTAGGACTTACGCAAAAACTCTCTTAAAGTATTATTTATCAGTGTTCTCTGCCTCTGGAGTAGTTCGTTTTTTATCTCAAGACCTAAGTTCTACAAATAATAAACATTTTTACTTTATTCAAATTTGTTCATGTCCCAAAAGAATGAAACCACAATTTTAGCCTTGGCTCTGTTGCTGACAGTTGGAATAATTGGCGGTGGTTTTTGGTGGTTTACTAACAACTCTGGTTTCAAACTTAGTAATACTCCAAATCAGGAAACAGGCAGCAATCTATCCTTACAAGACCGCATTAGTTTTGGGGAAAAATCCTTGACCCCGGGTGAAATTTCTCCAGTTAAAAAAGCGGGAATACAGGCGATCGCTGCTAAAAGTTATGATCAGGCGATCGCCAATTTGACAGCTGCCCTAAAACTCAACCGTAACGATCCAGAAGCGTTGATCTTTCTTAACAATGCCCGAATTAAATCTTCAAAGAGCTACACCATTGTGGCTTCTGTACCAATAGGCACTGACCCCAATACTTCTTTAGAAGTTTTACGTGGTATCGCCCAAGCCCAAAATGAAATTAATACCTCTGGAGGAATCAAAGGAGTGCCCTTGAAGGTAGGGATAGCTAACGACAACGACAATCCAGAAATAGCCAAGCAAATCGCTTCCAGCCTAATCAGCAATTCAGAAGTATTAGGTGTAGTTGGTCCGATTACTAGCGATTCCACCTTAGCCGCAGGTACTATTTATACCTCTGGAAAACTTGTAGCAATTTCCCCTACCAGCACATCTGTAAAAATTTCTAACTTTAGCCGCTACGTTTTTCGCACGGTTCCCAGTGATTTTATTGCTGCTAGAAGTTTGGCCAACTATATGGTGAAAACCTTGCAGAAAAAAAATGCAGCAGTTTTCTTTAATTCTCAGAGTAACTATAGCCAGTCTTTAAAGTCTGAGTTTGTTTCATCTGTTTTGCTGGAGGGTGGACAGGTATCCAGCGAATTTGACTTATCCAATGCGGATTTTAGTGCGGCTAAAAGTGTAGAACAAGCAACTAAACAAGGTGCAGAAGTGTTGATGTTAGCTGCTAACACTGAAACTTTGGATAAAGCGCTGCAAGTAGTTCAGATTAACCAGAAACGGTTAATTCTGCTTTCTGGAGATGATGTTTACACCACCAAAACTTTAGAAATTGGCAGACAGCAAGCTGCGGGGATGATAGTAGCAGTTCCCTGGCATATTGATGGCGATCGCAAGTCAGATTTTCCCCAGAAATCTCGGCAGTTATGGGGCGCTGATGTGAGTTGGCGAAGCGCCCTCAGCGATGATGCCACTGTAGCTTTGATTGCGGCATTAGAACGCAATCCCACGCGATCTGGAGTCCAAGAAGCACTAACTTCCTCTGACTTTTCTGCCACTGGCGCTTCTGGTACAATTCGGTTTTTAGCATCAGGCGATCGCAATGCGCCAGTCCAACTTGTAAAAATCGTTCCTGGTTCTCGCTCCCGTACTGGTTATGACTTTGAACCAGTGCGATCATCAGCAATAAAAAATTAAAAATTAACCAATAGTTAACCTGGAAAAACTCTCAACATGGGAAATTCAGCTTTATGGGCAATACTTTCGCTTTCTTTACGAGTATTACCATAGAGCAAACCTAAGATTTTACACGCTTGTTTTTGCCATCAGGCAAAAAACTGAGCCAATAAAATTTTGTATGGTTAGTGAGAAATCCGGGTAATACTGCCCTGACTATTTAATAAACTTTGCCTTTCCTTAACTTGTCATTAATTTTCACGTAACAAAATACAGAAATAGGGATTTTTAGCAGCTGGTGAGGTAGTGCAATCTTGAGGTTTTTCCAAGTGAGTAACTGCCGAACGCAGACGGCTAATGGACAAGTGGTTTAATATCTTGTCCCTTATGGGGAAAATCAAGAATTAAGAGCAAAATTATGCTGAATGCAACACCTTTAAAAAGGTTATCGCAAGTAACTGCCACCACAGTACTTGGTTTCGCTATGCTTGCAGTTATTGGCACAGATCCTGCTCAGGCTGTCAATTTGAAAACATTTAATATTTCCGGAAATTTTGCTCCTGCGCCTGTTGATGGTTCAGTAGGGCTACCTGTGAATTTAGCAAATGCTTCTTTTAATGGGACTTACACAGTGGATGTGGAACAATTATCCGCTTCTAGTTCTTTTGTAGATTTAACAAGTTGGACTCTCAACTTAGTCAATGATAATACTGTTTTGCGAACATTATCCAACAGTTTGGCTGGCAATACAGCTTACATTCAAGAGAACATACTTGCTTTTTCAGACGCAGGCTTATTAACAGGGCAAAACAATAATTTGTACAGTTTTGAACTGTATTTTGACAGGAATTTCACAGGTACGGGTAGTACCACTGATGGAAAATTTTTGGACAACAGCAACCTTGGAAGTCTGCAAAGCTCCGGCATTACTGCCGTTACTTTCGCTAAAAGTGAGCCTGTTCCTGAACCGGGAAATTTTGGTGGAATAGTAGTTTTTGGTACTATCGGTTTGTGGCTGAAAAGAAAGCAAAAAGCTTAAATAGCGGCATAATTTTGCTTCTGCTCAACGGTGTTAAGTTTTTCGGAATTAGTAAAGAACGGCATCACCAAAATACCTGTTTTAAATCAATGAAACGCTTGCGCTAGATGAATGACGAATTACAAATTACGCATAGCGATATTAGCTAGATAAAAATTACTAAGGAGATGTGCTTTGAAACGATTTACAAAGTTCTATTTTGCTCTAACATTTTTGCTATTACCATCCTCGCTCATACCGTCGATGTTTCTCGGCTCGGCGATCGCAGAGGAAGCCTCTCGACACGAAGCATTGCAAACAAAGTCAACCGTCACAACCCAGCCAAATGTAACGCCAGATGTGACGCGATATTTGAATGATCCCAGTCAGGAACCCAAGCTGCCGCCAAAGGTGCTTAAAAAGCTGCTTCAGGATCGGATCAAGTACGTCTTCATCATCTTTAACGAGAACCACTCCTTCGACAACGAGTATGGCACCTTGCCCGGTGTTAACGGACTCTACTCAGATGGACAAAAGCCTCGTCACCCAGAGAAAACACCGGGCTTCACCCAGACTTACACGGATGCCAATGGCATGACCGTCACAGTCCAGCCATTCCGCATTGGGCCTGGGCAGAACGCCACTGTCGTTGATAGCGTTGACCACTCGCACACCGGACTCGCAAACAAGATCCACGTTGTGGACGGCAAGCCACAGATGGATCAGTTTGCCAACGACGAGTATACACGCTTCGCGTCCAAGGGTGGAGCCGCCAACATTGCTGAGGGCAAGCAGTTCGCACACCTTGTCATGTCGCACATCGACTGCGACACCATTCCCTTCTTCTGGAAATGGGCTAGTCGCTTTACGGTCTTCGACAACATCTTTGCAACCGAGGACACCCCCTCAACCCCGAATGCGGTGGCGATGCTCGCGGGGCAGGCGGGTGAAACGCAGTGGGTGAAGCACGGTTCGAGCGGCAAATCTTACACGGTGGGCAGCCACACAGGGACGACGCAGGGTGTACCCCTGGTTAACGATCCACAGCCCTTTTATGGCTCCCAGTTCGACACAACCACAGATAACAAGCAACCTGCTGGCACAAAAGAGAGCTACGCCGATGGTAATATCGCCTCCAACCTGACCTTCGCCAGTCTGCCGCTCACCTTCCAGGGGCGCAATATTCGGTCAGTCTTGGCTGGCAACAGAAATCCTTTATTTGATCTAGCCGATATCCAGCAGGATATCCCCTATATCCACAAACTCCGAACTGAGCCTGTCAATTGGCGCTGGTATCAAGAAGGCTACAATCTGGAGCCGACCGATACCAACGGCATCGCTTCCCACAATGCCTATGTCAGCCATCACAACGGGGCGCAATATTTCGGCTATATCGCCAACACGCCGGAGGTGAGCAAAAATCTTCGCGGGCTTGGTGACTTCTTCACCGACATAGCCAAAGATACCCTGCCCAAAGGCGGCGTATTCTACATCCGTGGCGGCTACACGAACCAGCAGGGACTGAAGCCGCCGATTACCAACCCCAATACGCCTGCGGATGAAATTGCGGCGATTAATGCGGCGAAGTCGGGTGATGACGACCATCCGGCCTACACCGATCGCCAACTCAGCGAGGCGATGGCGGCCAGGACGATCAATGCGATCGCCTCAAATCCGAAGCTTTGGCAGCAGAGTGCTATCATCATTACCTACGACGAGTCGGATGGCTTCTACGACCATGTGCCACCCCGGATTTTATCCTATGGCCCCGACGGACTGCCGCTTTCTCGTGGTGTCCGTGTGCCACTGATTCTGATTTCACCCTATGGGCGGACGCACGCTGTCTCCCACGTCGAGGGCGATCACAACTCGGTGATTGAGACGATCAACACAATCTTTGGTTTGCCTGCGCTTGCCAGCCTGCCCGATGAGGCACAGGCACTCGCTGCTGGCAACTCCCCGGAATTTAACAAGTTCGGGCCGCCAGGATTTGAGCAGAAGTACCTCGGACCACGGGACATCAATTCGCCGATCACCGACAGCCTCCTGTCGGGCTTCGATCCGAAGCGCCTGCTAGGTATCTCGCCCCCACTGCCAGCCTCCTTTGCGAAGATTCCAGATAGCGTTGTGAACACACTACCGCATTACGGTGGTGAAGGCTGCCGAGCGATCGGGATCACGCCGGAGGACAAGCGCCAGGGGATAGTCAACAAAATCCCCAAGGGCTTCAACCCACTACCAAGCACTTATCCAGCAGCTAACCCTTAAATAAATGATCGCTGGGTAAAAAATAATATTTTTTACCCAGCGATCGCTACTCGGAACTCAACACTCTTCATATCCCCGTTTTTCGACATTCCTTAAGGAGAATTCATGCGCTTTGTGTTAGTCTTCGTGACTCTGCTTGGTGTCTGCGGCTCGATTTCCCCCGCTCAGGCAGGTTCGGTCATCAAACGTGTGAAGGAACACAATGTAGTTCGCTGTGGCAGCGTCGAGCGGACAGGTCTGGCAATTGAAGCCAAGCCAGGTGGCTGGAGTGGTCTAAACGTCGATGTTTGCCGTGCGATCGCCGCCGCCGTACTGGGATCTTCTGACCGCATCGAATATCACAAGTACGAGACGCCGAAGGACTTCGACACCGTGCGTAACCAACAGGATGATGTATACTTCCTTACAGGATCGGAGATTGAGGAGCAGAAGCTGGCTGGTAAACTGCTGCCTGGTCCGACTGTCTTCGTAGAATCGAATGCGGTGATGGTGGCGTCCACCTCGGCTGCACACCATGTCAGCGACCTAGACCGAGAAGGCATCTGCTTCATGATTGGCAGTTCAGTCGAGCGCAGCCTCACGGCTTACTTTGGTACGCTCCAGAAAAACTGGTTACGTCGGCCGTTCTCTGAGGATGGGGAGATGATCGATACATACAACGTGCAAAATTGCCATGCGATCGCCGGTGAGATCACGACCCTGGCAAATATCCGCCTTGACTCTGGGGTGAACCGATTATCGAGCCGCATCCTCCCGGAGTCGCTGACGACTTTTCCGGTAATCGCTGCCACCGGAACCGAGGATGCTCAGTGGTCTGCGATCGTCGCGTGGACAGTACATACCTTAATCAACGCCGAAAGACCGGAAACACCCTCGTATGCAGGTGGTGCTAGGGCGATGCCGATTTCTGCACCAGAATTCGGTCTTGATAAGCAGTGGCAACGCCGCGTTCTCACATCTGTAGGCAACTACGGCGACATCTTTGATCGCCATCTGGGGAAAGGCTCTCTACTTAAACTCGATCGCGGATTAAATGCGAACCATTTTCGCGGAGGACTTCTTCTAAGCCCGTTCCTTGAGTAATTTCAACCAAGCATAGAGGTGTCGGGCAAAGTTTTTGACTGTTAGGACTTACGCATGAGTTACGGAATTAACGTAGACGCTTCGGCTTGCCGCAGGCTACCGCAGAGGCGCAGAGAAGCCAGTGCATTGCGGGGGTTCCCACGGCAGTCACTCATGGGGGAAACTCCTAGACGCTCTCTTACGAGACGCTAAAAGCGAACGATGACTCGCTAACGCTGCGCTATCGCTTTTAGCGTCTCCTCTTGGGAGAAGATCGCGTCGCGCTGCCTCCCCGTTGTAGCAACTGGCGTGACACGGAGAAATCAGAGTTTGAGAGATATTTTGCGTAAGTCATAACTGTTTTTAACCAATATCTTCGCTTTCTTTACAGTTCTTTATACTGCAATACCCTTGGGTTAAGGAAGGGACTGACAAATAAAAAAACATCCCAAATTTTCTTGTGGGGTGGGCAGGAAAGCCCGCCCTGAATATGGGACGGGTGCGGACACCCATCCCACAAGATGGATAATTTATTTCTTAGACTGTATTGCCTTATACTGTGCTGTCCGCCTAGGCGTGGATTTTACATTTTCCCTAATAGTCAAGCAGGCTTTTGTGTTGCGCTGTTTCGGCAAAAGTTAGACTACCTCTGTTTTTGGCGAAGGTATTGATGGGAAAAATTTTAGTGTCAACTAGCAACTTATCCTCGCCACCAATCAAGCTTTGAGAGAAGAGACGAATAATCCAGGGGAAATTTATTATACCTTGGCTTTTAAAGTAGTCACAAATGAGGATTTGTCAGGATTCGTTAATAAAACACCCGTTCTCCAAATACAATCTCAAGTAGCAAGCACCTATCAAGTCAAGCACTTATATTGAATGGACGCGTGGGTAATTTACTATGTCCCAAAAAAACGAAATACCTATTCTTGTCTTATCCATCCTAATCACGGTCGGGCTAGTAGCTGGCGGTTTTTGGTGGTTCACCAGAAAGTCTGGTCTTGAGCTAAATACAATTAATTCTCCTGGCACCAAAACGCCCCAAACTGCATCAGAACAACCTAGTGGCAAGACTTTTACCTCAGTACAGGATGTTCCTACAGGATTATTCAATTACGGAGGCAGTACATCTTGGGCGCCGATTCGACTAGTAGTTGATCGAGCAATTCAAGCGGCGCGACCAGAGTTTCGCCTACGTTATGTAGAACCTAGTAATGCATCTCCTGGTTCTGGCACTGGTATCCAGTCGCTCATAGACGGTCAATTAGCTTTTGCCCAATCCTCCCGGCCAGTTCTAGATCAAGAATTAAGCCGTGCCCAGCAGCGTGGGTTCAGTTTAAAACAAATTCCTGTGGCAATTGATGGTTTGGCGATCGCAGTTAACCCCAGTCTCAACATCCCAGGACTAACGATAGACCAATTAAAGTCAATTTACACAGGCAAAGTTAATAATTGGAGCCAAGTGGGCGGCCCCAATATTCCGATTAAGCCCTATTCCCGCCGTATTGCTGATGGCGGTACGGTTGAGCTTTTTGTCCAAGACATTTTGGGTGGTCAAGCTTTCAGCTCCAATGTGGAATTTATCTCCACAACCACCCAAGCCTTGCAAAAATTGGCTGGTAGTCCTGGTAGCATCTATTACGCTTCTGCCCCAGAGGTGATTCCTCAATGCTTAATCAAAGCCTTGCCGTTGGGGCGGACGCAAGGGACATACATTGCTCCTTACCAAGAACCTTCTGTCCTCCCGTCGGAATGTCCTGGTAAACGGAACAAGTTGAACATTGAGGCTTTCCAATCAGGAAAATACCCGATTACCCGCAATCTGTTTGTGGTGGTCAAACAGAATGGTCAGACTGAGCAGCAAGCAGGTGTCGCTTACGCCAACTTACTGCTGACTCAGCAGGGACAGGAACTGATTACCCAAGCTGGGTTTGTCAAAATTCGCTGACACTGCGATCCACTCAGACAGAGTGGCGAAAATCGCCGCTCTGAACTGTGCTTTAACCAGCTCTATTAATTGACTCTGCTGGCAAGCATATTAGATTATCGCCTTGAGTCAGGATTAAGCCACGTTGACGCAGCTTGCCCATCAAGCGGGTGACGGTGACACGAGTGGAACCAATCGCGCTACCAATTTGGGCATGGGTGAGGGGAAAAGGCAAACAATAACCGCGAATCACATCTGGATCAGTGTCGCTCATTGCTGGCTCTCCATATTCCTCAATCAACAATGTGAGAAATCCTAAGAGTCGGTCAATTGTGCGGCGTTGTCCCAAGGCACTCAGCCACAGCAGCTTACGCTGGTGCTGATACCTAAAGGCATCCATAACTTCACGACGGAAGTGAGGCCAATTATCTAGGTCGTGCCAATACATCCACAGCACCGCAGTTTGGTCAACATGGGCGTAAGCCTGAAGTGTGAATGGTGATTGGGCAACAATTTCAAATGGCTGTCCCGCTCCCACAAAACCCAAGAACGCTTCTTCTGGGGTTCTGTTGATTCGTCGAGACGTTAGCTGACTAGCAGTCGCACTAACTTGTGCGGTTCCTACCATGCGGATCGCACCCCTTTGCACTAAATATAGCAATCCAGGTCGAGCTGGAATGCGCTCATCTTTGCTAAAGGTGCGGCAGCGATAGTGTTCTTGAGCCCAGTCAAGAATGCGTTGCCAAGTCAAAAAAGGCCGTGATGCCTCAGAAAAGGAGGATTGAGATTGCATAGGTAACAAAGAGCGTTCGGCTGAAAACAAAGACGTGTAAATAAAAAGGTGCAAGGAGTGTCTTTGTGTTGGCGAGGCAGGCTTAACGCCTAACAGCGCCAGCCAATCCAAAGAATAGAAAGCAAATTACTCTCTACTCTTTTGTTATACTTCCTACTGTACAATGATGGTAGTAAAGTTTACTTACTATTCATCGATTATTCATCAAATTTTATCCTCCTCTCATTTTTCTTCATCTAAATTTAACTTATACCGGAAGATAGATGAAAAAAATTTTAAAAATATATTTTACATGATTATTTAAATAAAATTACGTGCATCATAAATTACTAGATAGCAAATACACGTCAATAGAACAGCTACTATGTAGTTATTTAAGACAATTCCTAAGTATTGATACTTATGAATTAGAAAAGATATGCATAAAAGATGAAGAAAAGAATCTATATAAAGATAGAGATAATAGTAGAGTTTTGTATATTTCAGGTGTGGCTCTGCGACTGTCAAAATCTCAGAATCGAAAAGCTATGGAGCTTGCCAGTGCGATCGCCTCAGATGTATCAGGGATCTGTAGGGGCATTTTTAGTATCCAAGTAGTTCCCCCTGGTTGGATACATTTTGAATTGACTCACTCCACGTTAGCGACTTGGTTACAAAGTCTGGTAGTGGGGAGTTTAGGGGGAGATGAAGGCACAATTGATGCCCCATGCCCCATGCCCCATGCCCCATGCCCAATGCCCAATTCGTTATTTGCTGTTCAATACGCTCATGCACGCTGCTGTTCGCTAGTGTTGCTGGCTCACCGAGAGGGATTGATTAAACTTAGAGAACCTGTTCCAAATACTAGTCCAGCTTTTTGGAGCGTTATCGCCCCCAACCCTATACCTTGGCTCAACTGTGATAGAACACTGCGGCTAAATCATCCAGATGAGCGTCAGCTAATTGCCGAGTTAGTACAAGTGGTAGATAACATAGAATGCCCTGATGTTAGCGGTTCTGTAAAATGGGAAAAAGTAGCGCTGAATTTGAGCCAAGCTTTTGAAAAGTTCTGGTCTAATTGCCGAATTTGGGGTGAAGTTAAAATTACCTCACCAGAGGTAGCCCAAGCCAGACTTGGATTGCTGATGGCTACTCAGTCAGTATTAAGATATGTGTTAGAGGAAAATTTGGGGGTTTTTGCGCCTTTGGAGTTATAAGTCGGTAATGTTGCTTAGTAGAGCATTTAGGAAATTCGGAGCTTTTTTAAACGCAGAGGGACGCTGAGGGAAGCGCAGAGGGGCGCTGAGTTTTGCCAACTTTAATTCGCTATGAACTTCTGTACTTAACCAGAAAATAAAAACTTTTATCACAACTATTGACTCAAAGCATCACCTCGGCTACATTAGCAAGTGTGTGAGGAGCGAACCAGCTAGGGCACCGAGACGAAACACGGCCAGTCGTCGGTGTCCTTTCTGATTTGTATGGGTTAGGTTTGAAAAAGTACCTTCACTACAGCAAAAAGTTTTCTATTGCTACGGCTGCTCCGTCTTCTTCTACACTAGGAGCTACCCACTGCGCGATCGCTTGCACTTCCGGTGGTGCGTTACCCATAGCTACACCAAGTCCAACATACTCCAGCATTTCTACATCATTGAAGTTATCGCCAATCGCCATAACGTTGGCTATCTGTAATCCCAGTAATTCTTCGGCTAGGTAACGCACACCAGTTCCCTTATTCACAGAGGCGTTAGTTGCTTCAAAAAAGGTAGCAACAGATTTTGTTAAATAAAGTTCAGCAGGTGTGTATTGACGGCGCAAATTCCCCAATAGCTGGTTGATCACATCAGTGTCATCACATAAAGCGAGAATTTTTGTCGGTTCATTCGTTAAGGTTTGGCGCAAATCACCCACGGGAATCGGGATAACACCAGAACGTTCTGCATAAATTTGGGTTTCTCTAGTTAACTCACGGACGTATAGCTGATCATTGATGTAAAAGTGGACAGATAGAAGCGATCGCAACTCAGGTTGTTCAAAATAGTCGATTAGCTGGTGGGCGATTTCCCTGGAAACAGCCCAATGACGATGAATTTTTTGGGTGATCGGGTCTTGAATCCAGGCTCCTTGATAAGCCATTAATGGTAAAATAGAGCCGATTTCTTGGTGAAAGCGTAAGGCGGAACGATACATTCGACCTGTAGCGATCGCCACTTGAATTCCTCGTGCTTGGGCTGCAATAATAGCTTTTTTTACACCTGTACTGATGCTGTTAGACTCTCCGGCGATCGTGCCATCTATATCCAAAACTAGTAGTTTAATGTCTTTTGCAGCAGCCTGATTATTAGTAGATGCCAAATGTGTAGCAGATGCTTTCTGCATAATTTCCTAGATTTTAAGTTTCAATAAGAGGTTAACAGGCTCTAGCAAGCAGTGGGGAGTAGTAGAAAAAATTCGGTTCTCTAGTCACTTACGTACTTATACATACCTGCGAAAAGTTGGTTCTCCTGGGCTTCCGTGCTAAAGCTGTAAATACGTAGACATCACTTTGTCTAAAATTATGTGCAGGAGAAATTCGTATGCAAAAACGGCGCTATTGTCGCCAAAGCCAAGCTGAACAAGCATCTGAAATTGCTAAAATAGGGCTATGTCTGAAACTTTCACTTCTGCAACCGCAACACGCCCCACGTTCATCCTCGTCGATGGACACTCCCTCGCTTATCGTTCATACTTTGCGTTCGCCAAAGGACGAGATGGAGGACTGCGTACCAAAACGGGGATTCCTACCAGTATATGTTTTGGTTTTGTGAAGTGCCTGCTAGAGGTAATGGCAACACAACAGCCCCAA
The DNA here is from genome assembly GCF_036919815.1 of Nostoc sp. Classification (GTDB taxonomy): domain Bacteria; phylum Cyanobacteriota; class Cyanobacteriia; order Cyanobacteriales; family Nostocaceae; genus Nostoc. The sequence continues at coordinate 36,244 of NZ_JBALCE010000085.1, read as the reverse complement.
GCAATGGCGATCGCTTTTGATTTGGGTGAAGCAACTTTTCGCCACGAAGCTGACGAGACTTATAAAGCCGATCGCCCGGAAACGCCAGAAGACTTCATTCCCGATTTAGCAAACTTGCATGAGTTGCTAAATGGCTTCAATTTACCATTTTTTACTGCCCCTGGTTTCGAGGCAGATGATGTTTTGGGAACCTTAGCACAAAGAGTAACTGCTGCTGGGTATAAGGTGAAGATTCTTACGGGCGATCGCGATTTATTTCAACTGATCGACTCGGACAAAGAAATCACTGTTCTAAATTTTAGTCCAGATGCCCTAAAACGCTCTACAAATAGCATCACGGAATTTGAAGCAGAACAAGTCAAAGAAAAAATGGGCGTCTTACCTTCACAAATTGTCGATTTCAAAGCTCTTTGTGGTGATAAATCAGATAATATTCCTGGAGTCAAGGGAATTGGTGAAAAGACAGCAGTGCAGCTGCTAAATACCTATGGTTCTCTTGATCATATTTATGCTGCTTTAGATGAAATTAAAGGCGCAAATCAGAAAAAACTCGCAAGTGGTAAAGAAGATGCTGATAAGTCTCGCTATTTGGCAACCATAGTTTTAGATGTTCCAATAGAATTTGATTTAGAAGATTGCAAATTAAAAGGGTTTGATACAAGCGTCTTATCACCAATTTTAGAAAAATTAGAATTTAAGTCTTTTTTAGGAAAAATTAACGACCTCCAGCAACGTTTTGGTGGCAAAGTTGAAGAAAATCAAGAAGCTAAAACAGATGCAATTAATCCCAATACTAACTCAGAATTTAGCGCTGATGAAGATAAGGATTTGTGGTTTTTTAGTGCTAGTGATACAGCAGCAGTTCCACAACAATCTACTTCCCCAATTACACCACGCATCATCAATACCGAAGCCAAACTTACTGAGTTAGTCAAACTTTTGCAAAAATTCACTAACTCAGAGACTCCCGTTGCTTGGGACACTGAAACCACCGATTTAGAACCAAGAGATGCTGAGTTAGTAGGAATTGGTTGCTGTTGGGGAACGCAACCAGATGAGGTAGCCTATATTCCTGTGGGACACAAAACTGGGGAAAATTTGCATAAAGATTTGGCGTTAGAAGCATTACGCCCAATTCTCGAAAGTGCTGATTATCCAAAAGCTTTACAAAATGCCAAATTTGACCGCTTAGTTCTAAAGTGTCAAGGAATTAATTTGGCGGGAGTAGTGTTTGATTCCATGCTGGCAAGTTACATTATAAATCCAGATTCTAGCCATAATTTGATGGATTTGGGGCAACGATATTTGGGATTGATAGCAAAAAGTTACTTAGATTTAGTTCCTAAAGGTAAAACCATTGCTGATATAGATATTCCCGCCGTAGCAGATTACTGCGGTATGGATGCTTATACTACCTTTGGTTTAGTGGCTAAATTGCGTGAGGAACTGGATAAATTTCCAGCTTTATCTAAATTATTAGTGGAAGTGGAACAACCGCTAGAAGCAGTTTTAGCCCAAATGGAATACACAGGTGTCCGCATTAATTCCGCTTATTTACAAGAACTTTCGCAGCATTTAGAAACTGAGTTATCCAGGTTAAAAGAGCAAGCAACTGAAATAGCTGGGGAAAATTTTAACTTGGGTTCTCCTAAGCAAATGAGCCAAATCTTGTTTGAAAAGTTGGGGTTAAGCACCAAACATTCTCGTAAAATTCAAACGGGCTACTCTACAGACGCAGCAACACTAGAAAGACTCCAAGAAGATGATAACACTGGATTTGTTGAGGCGATCATTGAGTATCGCACCCTATCTAAATTAAAGTCTACTTATGTTGATGCATTACCAGCATTGGTGCGTCCAGATACCCAACGGGTGCATACTGATTTTAACCAAGCAGCAACATCAACTGGTAGGTTATCTTCTTCTAATCCAAATTTACAAAATATTCCCATTCGTACAGCTTTTAGTCGCCAAATTCGGAAGGCGTTTTTGCCAGAAGCTGGCTGGTTAATGGTGGCTGCTGATTATTCACAAATTGAATTGCGGATTTTGGCTCATTTGAGTCAAGAGCCGATATTACTGCAAGCATATCAGCAAAATGAAGATGTTCACACTGTTACCGCGCGATTAGTGTTTGAAAAAGAAAATGTCACATCAGAAGAACGAGGGATGGCAAAAACTATCAATTTTGGCGTGATTTATGGAATGGGTTCTCTAAGGTTTTCGCGCTCAACTGGAATAGATAAAAACATTGCCAACGAGTTCATTAAGCGGTTTAATGAAAGATATCCGAAAGTTTTTGCATATTTGGAGCGAGTCAAAAAAGAAGCGATCGCTCTTGGTTATGTAGAAACTATTCTCGGTCGCCGTCGTTACTTTGACTTTACTCATAACAGTTTACGCAAATTAAAAGGTAGTAACCCAAAAGATATTGATCTAAGTAAATTGAAGAATTTAGGTGCTTATGATGCAGGTTTACTACGCTCTGCTGCTAATGCACCAATTCAAGGTTCCAATGCTGATATTATCAAAATTGCAATGGTGAGACTGCATGAGGTTTTGAAGAACTATCAGGCGCGTTTGTTGTTACAAGTTCACGATGAATTAGTGTTTGAAATTCCTCCTCAAGAGTGGGAAGAATTACAACCGCAGATTAAGTCGGTGATGGAAAATGCAGTCCAGTTGAGTGTACCGTTGCTGGTGGATGCGCGTGTTGGTGAAAATTGGATGGAGACGAAGTAATTCTTGTGGGGTGCGTGTCTCGTAGCCCAAGGCGGGCAAGATGCCCACCCCACAAGTAGTAGTAATTTATTTGTTGGAAATCCCTAATCAAGAGTTAATATTTTTGACTCTTGAATATTGATGCTGGAGTTAACCGCCACGCTTCAGCGCCATCTCTACCTGCTGTAACTCCTTATCTAAACGATTTTTGAGTTTTTCGGGTACAGGACGATTTGGGTAAGAACTGTAGTGTCCAGCTAGGGAGTTGAGGGCTGTTCGCATGGTTGTAAAGGAGCCAAGACCAGAAACAGAGTTAACTCGCTGATAGCGAGCTGAAAAGTCAGTAATTTTTTGACGCGCTTCTGCTTGAACTGCTGCTTTGTCTGGTGAATCTTGTGATACATCCAGAGCTTGTCTCATAACATTGACCACAGCTAAGGTGTCTTGGCGATAATCCCCAGTCAAACTATCTGGACTGCCAGAACAGCCCATTAAGCCGATACCTACAACCAAAACCAGCGCAAGCAAACGCGACCAATAGCGCTTCATATGCATTAAGTAAAAGAATACGTAAATTAATGTCCATCGTAACTTGAATTGGTATCTTGGGGATCAATTTAGTTAGGAGTAGGTGAGGGGACAGGGCTGTTTCATTCACTAAAAGGCGCTCATTTACAAGCATCTTGGGCAAAAAATCAGGTGATTAAAAAATTTGATCGGACAATTATCATTGCAACGCCAACTCTTGGAGAGCCTTTGTCAAGAGTTTGTGAGTTAGAGTCATCTAACTTTCCCTACCTCAATCTTTGCAATTTAAGCATCGTAATACATATCATCAGCCACAAAAAACCGACTCCATAACCTGCAATTATGTCTGTAGGCCAATGGACTCCTAAATACAAGCGGCTGATACCAATAGCAGCAATTAAAATAACTGTCAAACTATAAATAACTTTGGCCAAATCAGGATAGTGAGTTGCCAATTCGTAAGCAATAAAACCATAAAGCACCATAGAACCTAGTGCATGGCCACTAGGAAAACTAAAAGATTTTTCAGAAATTAACTGATGCCACAGTTCAGGGCGAGGTTTAGAAAAACACAACTTTAGCCCTGTATTTAAAATTAAAGCTCCCAAGCAAGCAATTACAAAAACTTTTGCTTCTTCTCGGTAACGTCGCCACCAAAGTAACAAGACGGTAACGCCTGCAACTATAACTACTGTATTAGGATTACCCAAATTTGTAATCAACAGCATGAAATTATCTAAATTTGGATTGGCGAACTGATGTAGCCATAACAAAAAAGTAGTATCAAATGCAAAAGCTTCTCGCTCTAAAACCTCTTCAACCAGTTTTGCTAAAACAAAAAGGATGAGCAGACAACTAGCAAGTCCGACAATACCAATTGTGGCAATTAAGGGAGCTAAACGAGGATGTATATAACGCAACCAGAAATTAGAAACTTGTCGGAGCATAGTTTAATGTCATTCATCCTTAAAAAACCCAGCCACCGTTAGTCTTCTCTGCTTTAGAGTTGTGAACAGGATAACAAACTCCAAGTATTGACACAAGAACTAAAGATGAGCCGATAGTACCAAAATCGAGTATATGCTTAAACGCAATCACTCAAATGGGTGACGCACTTTTTTCTCCTTTCGCACGGAAAAGAATAGGACAACTGCCAGCAGGATAAAGGCGATCGCTGAAGCATATTCCCTTGGGAGTGATAGACCGCCACTTTTGACTGGTTTGGTCAGAAAATCTCCGAAGGTGGCTCCGAAGGGACGTGTGAAGATGAACGCGAGCCAGAATAGGAGGATATCACTCAACTTTGTTACGTAGTGAAGGGCAATGACAACACCAATGACGCTGGCTGTCACAAATGCGCCCTGAATATAGCTTAGTCCCAAGTTGCTTGTCAGAAAGTCACCAAAGGCTGTTCCCAAACTGTTGGAGAACACGACAGCCAGCCAATAAGTGGTTTCTGCATCTTTCCTGATGATCGGATAAACGCTCAGATCGCGATCGCGGTAGTACCAGATGGTAAGAACGCTCAGGAGACCGGCTACCAGAATAAGCGATCCCACTGCGTAGCCCAGCCCAAGAGATCGATCCATCAAGTCTGAAACTTCGGTTCCGGCTGTGGTTGTCGCAATGATGGCCGCCCAATAAAGGGCTGGACGATATCTGTCAGATTGAATTTGAAAAAACAGGAGAATAGCCAGAATGGTGAACGTTACGGCAAAGCCTATGTAATACCCTAGTCCAAGAGACATTGAGATGAAGTCACCTGCCGTTTCGCCAAGCGTCGTGGCGATGATCTTCATGATCCAGAAGAAAATTGTGACTTTTGCAACTTTGTTCATTTCTTTTTCACAATAAAAAATAGTAAGTCATCCTAGAGAGTGCTGACTGTTACTGTGATCGCTTTGCTCGCAGCAAGCATCGCAAATTACCACCAAATTACTAGGTCATAAACAGATAAATGCCCAAGTTTAGAAGGCGATCAATCGCTAATTAGTCTTGTCGGTCAATCGGCAGTAAGGCTGGCTTCTTCTGCTTAAGGCTTAAGTAAATAACCAGGCTTACGATTATAGAGAGAAAAAGCATACTGGTTCCGACCGTACCAAAACCGAAGCCTCCATTTATAGGAGATTGAGATAGTAAATCACCCATAGATGCTCCAAGCGGACGAGTCAAGATGTAAGCTAACCAGAATGCCAAAACTGCATTCATGCGGAAGTAATAATAAGCGATCGCTATAATTGCAATTGAAGCGCCAAATATCAGTGCCGATTGTGCATAACCCAGTCCCAAAGACTCTCCTAAGAGGTCTCCTGTTGCAGTGCCCAAGGCAAACGTAAACAAAACAGCTACCCAATAAAAAAGCTCTCTTTTAGCTGTATTTATGGAGTGCATGGCTAATGTCTTTTCGTTGGAATACCAGAGCGCAAAAACTACCAACAAAGAAATACTAAAAATTACAGTAGTTGTCACCAAACTAACTCCAAGTTCGTCTACCAATCTATCAGTGATCAGTGTGCCAACGATACTTATCAAAACGACTACAAACCAAAAACTTGCTGGAATATAGTGTTTAAGCTTAAACTGATTCAACAGCGCAATCAGTAACACGCCGCTCATAATGTAGGATGTAACGCCTAAACCAAGGTGCAGGGTTGCTGATAAAAAATCTGCTGCGGTTTCACCTACCGTGGTTGCCAGAATCTTAATAATCCAGAAGTAAATTGTAACCTCTGGAACCCTGTTTAACATCTTATTCATAATCTTTCTCCTTCTTGATTTTTCCGTAGAAGTGAGATTACATCACATCTTAAAGTTAGCTGTGTTGTCAGAAATTAGTGAGTGATTGTACTTTACACAGCAAAAGTCAAGAAATAGTCAAGATTTGACTGAAAACGGAATTTTATTAGAATATAGGCACTAAAAATATAGCGGTTCTCAGTTGAGTGAAGTACAAGAACCCCACCCCCAACCCCCTCCCCGCAAGCGAGGGAGGGGGCTATGATGTACTTCATGTCATTAGGAAATGCTATAGCTGAAATATCTACTTAAAAGTTAATTTCACCATTTGATATTTAATTTATTGAAATCAAAATAATCTTGACTATTTCTTGACTTTTATTACCTACTATGAAAATACAAACCCAGAATTACAGGGATTTTACAAGTATGAAAACTTCAACAAAAATCATTTTGGCAGCAGCTTTTGTTGGTACTTTGGGATTTGCTGGATTGTCGAGGGTTGTGTCTGCAAAACAACCACAATCTTTCGTAGCAATTTCGCGTCAGGATCATAGCGCTACCCAAGTTGCTGAAGCTAGTGATGGTGACGGTGAAACCAAAGGCGATGCACAAGAACAGCAAGAAGCAGCAAAACTGCAACCGCTAGCTAAAATTACAGCAAAACAAGCACAGCAAGCAGCTGAAACATCTGTGGGAGGTAAAGCCAAAAGTATCAAAATCGAAAATGAAGATGGCAACTTAATTTATGCTGTAGAAATTGGTCAGCAAGAAGTTACAGTAGATGCTGGTAATGGCAAAGTTCTCTATGTTGAAAATGCCAATCAACAAGATGAGAAGAATGAAGCCACTCGTCCCAAGAGTAGTATTCAAGTTAAAGAAAGTAGTGATGGCGATCGTGAAACCAATGATGATGGCAAATAACCAGGAAACTTAAAATCACATTGTCAAGAAGTTGATAAACGCACAGTAAAACAACTACCAACTCCTAATTGACTTGTAATACTAATTAATCCACCATGATTTTGAGCAATGGCTTGAGCGATCGCTAGCCCTAAACCAGAACCACCTGACCAATAAGAACGAGACTGATCTGCTCGCCAAAAACGCTCAAAAACCTTGTCGATATACTCTGGTGCAATTCCCACGCCCGTATCTTGCACATTCACATAAAGCTGGGAACCGACATGACTAGTTTTAATTTGAACTACGCCTCCTGATGGTGTATAGTAAAGTGCATTTTCAACTAAATTAGTAAACAGTCGGGTTAATTGAACTGAATCACCTATTAGCTGAAGATTAGCAATTAATTGAAATTTCAAGTTAATTTGCTTGGCTTCAGCTTGAGGTTTATACAGTTGTATTAGGTTCTCTAATATTGACGTTAAATTGAGACTATCCCTATTCTGAGTGGGAACTTTATCAGTACGTGCCAAGAACAGTAAGTCTTCTGTGAGGCGAGTCATCTGGTTAGTAGCGCTAGCGATCGCCTGAAACTTTTCTGCATCTTTTGGCCCGATTTCTTCTGGATATTCTAACGGCAACTCAGCATTAATTTTGATTGCCATTAACGGACTGCGTAGTTCGTGGGAAGCATCAGCAGTAAACTGTTTGAGTCTTTCAAAACTCTCTTCAATGGGTTGCATTGCTTGACGAGTTAGTAAAATTCCGCCAATACTACTAAGAAGCAAAGTTATAATAATCCCGCCGCCTAATCCCCAGTCCAGTTTTTGGAGGGTTTCATCAAATTCTTCTAAAGATTGACTCACCCTCACATACCCAACTAACTTACCATTATCGCTCTTGATAATTGGTACAGTCACTGCTTGAATAGGAATTTTGCCAATCTGAACTTGTAGCATTTTGTTTGGTAACAAGGGTAAAGCTAAAACAGTTTGTCCTTGTTGGCTAATCAAATTTCCCTGAGTATCAAACCACTGTAATGCTTGATGATAAGCAATTAAGTCTTTTGGACGAAAGTCGCTTTCAATCGTCAGGCGACCTTTTTCAAACTCGACATTTGCAGCAGCACCTTTCCCTATGGCTGTGAGTTTATCTGTGATTTGTTCAGTCAGACTGCGAGTGAAAGCAAATCGGACTGCGATCGCAAATATTCCCAGCAGCGATGCAAACACTACTAAGTAAGACAACAATAAACGATATCTGATTCTTTGAAACACATTATTTTCTACTATTAAATTGTTAATTATTAAATTAAAAATTGACTAATATTAATCAATTATGGTGGTTTAAGTTCCATAGCAACTAACAAGACATTCGGCGAGCATTCTATCGAGTAACGGCAAGTTTTATGGCTTTTTCTAAATCCCCCTTACAAAACTTAATTACGAATTACGAATTACGAATTATTCTACTTGTGTCCTAGACGATAACCAATCCCATAGATATTTTCAATCAATTCCTCTGAACTTCCATATACTCTAAGTTTATTCCGCAAATTTGTAATATGAGTTTTAATACTTCCTTCTCCCGAAGATTTATCAAAGTCCCACAGTTTATCAAGAATTACAGAACGAGTCACAACTTGATTTGGGTTTCTCAAAAAATATTCTAATATCAGATATTCTTTAGGAGTTAATGATATTATATTTCCTCTATAAGTTACCTGTTGAGTTGCTGGGTCTAGTTGCAAATCACCGTGGATTAAAATCTGGGGACGAATCTCTGGAGTTCTTCTAGCTAAAGCCCTGATGTGTGCTGCTAACTCTTTTAAGTCAAATGGCTTAACCAAGTAATCATCAGCACCAGCATCAAGTCCGATAATTTTATCGTCTGTTGTATCTCGTGCCGTCAGCATTAAAATCAGAACATTAGATGAAGCATCGCGTAAACGCTTACAGAGAGTGATTCCATCTAATTTAGGAAGCATTAAATCTAACAAAATTAGCTCATATAATCCTGATTGCGACCATTGCCAAGCTTCTAAACCATCAGTTGTTATATCCACAATATGGTATTGTCGTCTTAAAAACTCGGCTAATGGCTTTGCAATGCGATCGTCATCTTCAACTATCAAAATTCTCATAATGCTCCACCTCTAAATTATCTACAGAGTCAAGAGATTAAAGAGGAATTTTTCACCAAAATTTTTACCCACCTTAAAAGGGCTACTCTTAACTCCTAACTTTTTGATAAAGAGTATCGCGTTGTTGGTAAGGTCTTTCTAAAGAAGCGATCGCAGCTTGCAAAGTTTCCACTTCCATACACGTACCGCCCAAAGCACCTGCCATTGTGGTAATATGTTCTTCCATTAATGTGCCGCCGATATCGTTGCAACCCCAAACTAACGCTTCGGTTGCACCAACAAGCCCCAGTTTTACCCAACTCTGCTGATGGTTAGGAATCCAATTACCTAAGTAAATCCGCGCCACAGCCCCTAGCAGCAGTGCATCCGTTAAAACTGGTTGATCGCGTCCGACACGGCGACGTAAGGATTTGGGCGCTTCTTGTCCAACGAAAGGTAATAAAATAAACTCTGTGATCCTTGCTGGATATCCCTGATTAATGGCGGTTTTTTGGAGCGATCGCAATTTTTCTAAATGCCCGATTTGCTGTTCGTGGGTTTCAATATGCCCAGATAACATGGTGCTGGTGGTATGCAAGCCTAATTTGTGAGCTGTACTAACAATTTCTAGCCAAGTGGTTGTGTCAATTTTCTCTGGACATAGTATTCGCCTAACTTCATCGTCTAACACTTCAGCTGCTGTTCCCGGCATTGAGCCAACACCAGCATCGCGCAAAGCAGTAATCACATCAGCATATTCAAGTCCATCAAGTCTGGCGATAAATTCTACTTCCTGGGGAGAGAAAGCATGTAAATGTATCTGGGGAAATTCCTGTTTAATGGTTTCTACTACCTTGAGATAGTAGGGCAAAGATTTGCCATTTATCTGCGCTTGTGGATTTAATCCGCCCTGCATACAAATTTCCGTCGCACCCCGTAGCACCGCATCTGTCGCTTTTTCCAAAATTTGTGCCGAATCTAACCAGTATGCATCGGCATCACCATCATCTCGACGGAATGCACAAAAACTACAGTGTTGCTCACAAATATTAGTAAAGTTGATATTACGATTAATTATGTATGTAACCGTATCGCCTGCTTGAGTGTGGCGGAGTGTGTCGGATGTAGCACGTATTGCGGCGATTGCCTCCGCGTCAGTTTGTTGTAACAATACGACTCCCTCTTCCAGAGATAAGTCGTATCCCATCAATGCACGTTCAAGAATTTTTTCAACAGCAATTTCTGTCAGCATTACTTTGTTAATTTCTCAGTTTTATAGTTTATATAACCCATTAACAAAAAAAATAGTGTGGTTTTACCACAACTATTTTGATTTATTAATACACATCTTTGTAAGTAGGTAGGCGTAATTAAATATAAGATCCAACCTCACCCTCAATCCCTCTCCGTGAGTTCGGAGAGGGAAGCCGGAGGCAGGGTGAGGTTTTATATTTAGTTTGACCCACTTACTTATTAGCGGGAATGCTTAGTAAAGCTCTGCTATTACTAATTTACCCTTGCTGGTGGTGTTCGTCGATGTTGTATTAGCAATCCAATCGCCATACCAATGCCGACAAAGGCTGTAAAGTAGAATAAACCAATCAATCGGATATAAATTGGTGGTGCGATCGCTTCAACTTCAACTTCTTGCGCTACTTTCACTGGTAAAAATTGACGCTTAGATCCTGGTAGAGGAGTTGCTTCCACCTCAATTTTGTGGGGTGAACCATCAAAAAATTGTTCAAGCCATGTTAACTTACCTTGTTCGTCGGGAATACCTTTGTAGTCAAAGACTGTTAAATTATGTTCTGTGGCGATCGCTTTTACCTGCAATCCTACATCTGTGATCGGTTGTCCGGTTGCGGTATCTTTCACCTGTAGCCCTAAATTTGCAAGTTTTCCGACAGTTGCGTTTTTATCTCCGTCAAGGCTAATTTCCAATCCCTGAGATTTTTCAGATGATGGTGCAATCGCTTCGGGACTATTTGAGTGGTGTTCGCTACCATGAGCATCGGCAACTTCTGCACTAATGTTAATAACTAATAGAGTTACTATAGCCACTACTGTCAATGCACTTAATAAAAGCCGTACTGACTGTGGTGCAATTTCACCTTGTTGTATTTCTTCTTGTCCGCCAATAACCCAACCACCCAACAATCCAAGTGATACTAAAATAGCTGCAATCACAGCAAAATATTTATATTTGATCGGATTTTCCCGGACATTCAGATTTAAAGTTTGTTGATATGGAGCAAAAGCATTTGCTACCAAAGGTGACACATTCACCCGCAGTTGATAATTACCACGGATCGGTAACATCTGCTGAATTTCCAGCTTACCATTAGGTGCAGTGGCATTTATTTGCAACAATTTTGTTCCCTCGACAATCGGAAAATCTGTTGTTAACCAAGGATTACGCGGCGGCGTCAGAATTTGTAAACTAATTTTGGAATTTTCTAAAGGTTTACCCCCAGCATCAACAGCTTGTAACGTCAGAGTAACGGGAGATTGTGGTTTTTTTGCCTCTGCTTCAAAGGGGAGAATACGTTCTAAAGGTGGGTTGGTGGAGAGTAGCACTCTGGATGTAGGAATTTGAGAACTCCCCACAAAGGAATAAAAAATTGACAACGTGATGCAAACAGCGCTGATAACTCCAAAAAGTCGATATTTTTTCATAAAAACTGATGGTAAATGTGAAATTCATGTACTTTCTACAACTGAAACCTTAATTGCAGTGGATGAAAGTTACTCAAGATTATTATTACTAACTAGAAGAATTCCAGTCAAAGAATTAGCCATAAAGTTAAGGTGATGTAGAGATGGTAAACAAAACATCTCTACAAAACCTAAAAGTTATTTCCAAGCAAAAACACTGGCACGAAATCCCCGCTATTTTAGCGTCGTAACTTTGTTATGTTACCTAGCAAAGCTTGATTCACCTAAAAAATCTGGGGATTATGAGAATTTAGTGACATGCAACGCCTAATGTGTGGTGACGCGCTGAGTGTGTTGTGTTATGAGCCGCAGGATAAGTAGAAAACAACACAGTCCAGATAACTAAAGAAGATAGCAGCATATAGAGCGTTACCTGCACAGGCTTGGATAAGGTAATACCTGCGGTCTTCTGCAATACTGGGATATGAGAAAAAGTAGTCATTTTTGACCTCCTATAATAACTTTGGGTGATTCATCAATCAAAGGGGATGATGCCGCCTGATTGCAAAAAGATATACGATCAACTTTGTATTTGGCAAGTGTGTATCAAATGTCTTATGTAAATCGGCTTTAGTGAATACTATACTATTCTTTGAACATCGGCTGATCACGATGCAGAAATCTACACATAAAGTCCATACAAATAACAAAAGAATCACACATGGTTTCGAGTGACAGCATTTTCAACGCTGATCACACAAAGGTAACAGATAAAAATTAAAAATAGTCATGTTGCCAAGCATCCAAAATTCCTTGAAATGCAATTTATATTATTTTTAAGCCAATTAAATACGCCAGAGATTACTGATAGTTTCTTACTTGCGTCCATATCCAAGGTGCTATTATACTCACTCTTTCTACTCCAAGTACTCCTAAAGCAATAAGCATAAGTACCTGTGCAAAATTAATTTCATACTAACATCGCCTGAAATGCTTGTAAAACCTTGATTATAGGTTAAATAAATTTCTAAATAATTTTGCCTGACTACTTATCAGGAATAGGCATAAAACAATTAGTTTTCTATTGATATTATTAATACACTAATTAAAGTACAAATACCGTTAAAAATCAGGAATTTGCCTGGAGTGTTCAGGGACTGATTCTCGCTTGCTCTAGATTTGATAACTTCAGTAGCAGTTTTTAAGCACTCTAAAATTATTGACAATAATTATTAATTCCTCTAAGATTTAAAAGCAATTGCAAAAAATTTGCAATTTTTTTTTGGCGCTAACCGTAACAAAATCTCATGCCCAACAACTTCGCTCTAGGTAACGAAAAACCTTGGAGCCGCCGTCAATTATTGAAGCTGGGACTAGCAGGTGCTGGAGTAACTGGTGCAGCTGGACTTTGGCAGATGCTAAATCTACAAAGTCAGTCAATCGTCAAAGTGCCACCACTGGATATGGACTCACCAGACGACGTTACTAACCCGATGAAGATGTTAAGGAATTTTGATTATGGGACGGTGAAGCAAGAGAATGGGCGGACTATCCGGGAATTTCAGTTAACTGCTGGTACTTCCATTATAAAACTCAATAGTGCTGTTTCTTACAACATTTGGGATTTAAATGGTCGCATACCAGGGCCAACGCTACGGGCAAAACAGGGCGATCGCATCCGCATACTATTTCTCAACAACGCGGGACATTCTCATTCTTTGCATTTTCATGGGGTTCATCCGGCAGAAATGGATGGAGTTCGCCCCATCAGGAATGGTAGTGCGACAATTTATGAATTTGATGCTGAACCCTATGGTGTACACTTGTACCACTGTCATATTCAACCAGTGACCCGTCACATCGCCAAGGGGTTGTACGGGATGTTTATCATCGATCCACCGACTCCCCGTCCCCCGGCTGATGAAATTGTATTAGTTATGGGTGGTTATGACGTGAATGATGATAGCCATAATGACTATTACGCCTTCAACGGTCTGCCCCACTATTACATGGATCATCCCATTCAGATTTACAAAGATCAGTTGATTCGGCTGTATGTCCTCAACATCATTGAATACGATCCGGCAGTGACGTTTCATCTCCACGCCAACTTCTTTGATGTCTATCGCTACGGGATGAGTATGACTGCTAGCGAGAAAACTGATGTGATTACGATGGGTGTAGCAGAAAGGCACATCTTGGAATTTGCTTTTCGCTACCCAGGTAAGTATATGTTCCATCCCCATCAGGATGCGATCGCAGAAAACGGTTGCATGGGTCAATTTGAAGTACTTGCTGAGAGTAACTTTCAAAACCCTGTTAAAAATTCCTAACCAGATAATTAATAATTCGCAAAAAGTTTTAAAACAACTATTTGATAAAAAATATCATTATGTGCGACAGTAAAATCTATGACAATGTGTCAAACATAACTAGCTTCTAGTAATAGTTTTAAATGTTTCAATTTATACCTTTTTCTTTGTGTGAGGACTAAAGATGATAAAACTTCGTTATATCTGTTTAACAGCAGCAGCAGCTCTAATAGTTACCTTGAGTTCCTGTACCAGTAGACCAATTGCAGAAAATCCATCAGCACCAGTTGTTAGCCCTCAAGCTACAGAGGCAGTAAGTAATAACAGTCATAGTAATCACGCTAGCAAAGAAAAAATTAACATTAACACTGCGATATTGTCAGAATTGGATAAGTTTGAAGCTAAACTAGGCGTTCCGGCTTTATCGAACAAAATCCAGGCAAATCGTCCCTATGGCAGCCCAGAAGATTTAGTTACGAAGAAAGTTGTCACCCAAGAGCAGTTCAATCAAATTAAAGACCAGGTTGGTGTTCAAGAAGTGGTACTAACAGGTGAGGCCAAAGATATTGACTATATGACTAAATTAGGCTTAATGAAAGGGCATCTTTTAGTAGCAAAAGAACTCCTGGATCAGAATCAGCCGAAACAAGCAGAACCTCATATTGGACATCCAGTTGAGGAGATTTACGTTGATGTAGAAGAACAGTTGAATGAGCGTAAAGTTAAAGAATTTAAGACAACTTTAGTGAGTTTGCAAGATTTAGTGAAATCTAGTGCTAAGGATAGCAAAGTTAAAACTAGTTTTGCTTCTTCAATGCAAGCAGTTGATTCTGCGATCGCAGCTTTGCCAGAAACTCAACGCTCAAAACCAGGATTTGGGTTACAGGTAATTAACGAACTACTAGATTCAGCTAACTCCGAATATGGCGCTGCGATCGCAGATGGTAAAATAACCGCCCCAATTGAGTATCAAGACTCCCGTGGTTTTGTCTTTTACGCCAATGAATTATACAAAGGAATTTCTAGTCAAATAGCTCAAGCAGATCCCGAAGCACACAAAGCGATCGATACTAGTTTCGCTGAACTCATAACAGTTTGGCCTGCCGCCATTCCACCAGCAAAAGCAGTCAAAACACCTAATGATGTTACCAAGCTGGTGAAAACCATTGAGGAAAACTCTCAAAAAGTGATTGACAAATCCAATACCCAAGCATAGCGACAACACATTGATTTAATGGGAAGCATAGGGTAAAGAGTTTAAAATGAGGAAATCGTTAGGAGTTAGGTAGGAGTTGTGAGTTATGAGTTAAGAATCTGATCTGCTAACTTCCAACTCCTAACTTCTAACTATTATTCCAACTCCTAACTAATTACACTCCATTCATTACTTGAACTAACAACTGATGCAAGAACTTGACCACAAAAAAACCATTGACCTGTTGAACGCCATCATGGAATTTGAACTAGCAGGGGTAGTCCGCTATACACATTATTCTTTGATGGTAACTGGCCCTAACCGTATTCCAATTGTGGGCTTTTTCAAAGCACAGGCGAGTGAATCTTTACTTCATGCCGAACAAGTGGGAGAAATTCTCACCGGTTTAGATGGGCATCCATCGCTGAAAATTGCCCCAATGGAAGAAACCTACCAGCATAAAGTCAAGGATATCTTGGAAGAAAGCTTATCCCATGAAAAAAAGGCATTGGATTTGTATAAAAATCTGCTCGAAACTGTTACTAACGCCAGCATTTATCTGGAAGAATTTGCTCGTGGGATGATTGGGCAAGAAGAGATGCATAATCTCGAACTGAAAAAGATGCTACGCGATTTTAGTTAATAGTCATTAGTCCTTAGTTATTAGTCACTTGTACTGACTTGTACTGAGCGACGTCGTTGGCGCAGCCTCTTGTAGAGAAGTAGCTTTGTCGTTGGCGTACCACTTCGTGGAAGCAAGCTACGCGCAACGTGTCGCAGACAAGCCTCTCGTAGAGAAGTATTAATTCTTGGCTAGGGACTAATGACAAAGGACAAAAGACAAAGGACAAAAGATGAATTTTAGTACTGCTCTACCTACTTTTGTAATCACACTCCGAGAAGGAGTGGAAGCGGCCCTTGTTGTTGGTATTGTGCTAGCTTTGCTGAAAAAAGCTAAACAATCCCGACTGAACTCTTGGGTATATGCTGGTGTCGGCGTTGGCATTGTCGTCAGCGCCTTAATAGGTGTGCTATTCAGTTGGGTAATTCAAGGACTGGGAGCAGTTAATCCTCAATATAGCTCCGTAGTTGAGCCAGCACTAGAAGGTGTCTTTAGTGTGCTAGCGATCGCCATGCTCAGTTGGATGCTAATCTGGATGACTAAACAAGCCAGATTCATGAAAGCTACAGTTGAAGGAGCAGTCACAGAAGCGCTGACACAAAATTCAAATGCTGGTTGGGGTGTTTTTACTTTAATTTTAGTTGCCGTTGTCCGCGAAGGCTTTGAAACTGTTCTGTTCGTTGCGGCTAATTTTCAACAGGGATTAATGCCAGCATTGGGTGCTATTGGTGGTTTGGTAGCGGCATCTGCCATTGGGGTGCTGCTATTTAAATGGGGTGTCAAAATTAACATCCGCCAGTTTTTCCAGGTAATGGGCGTTTTATTAGTGTTGATTGTCGCTGGGTTAGTAGTTTCAGCCTTGAAACATTTTGACGACGCCGTGGCTAACCTTGCCCTTAGCAGTCGGGCTACAGAAAATCTTTGTTTCTATTACGAACGCTTTACTAAAGTCCACTCCTGTATTTTGGGGCCAATGGTTTCAAATACTTCCCCAATCTTGCCTGACGAACAGTTTCCTGGCATTATCCTCAAATCTTTATTTGGTTACAGAGACAATCTCTATCTTGTGCAAGCAGTGGGATATGTGACCTTTTTACTCACCATTGGCGGGCTGTATTTCCGCAGCCTTGGAGGTGCTTCTCCTGAAGGTAAAAAAAATATCCCCTTTGCCCAAAAACCAATTAGTTCTGCAAAGGATTAAAAGCACAGTCAATTTGACAATTTGAGATTTTTGCCTGGTTAAGAGTCTCCCTTGTTCCCACTCTATGACTGGAAATTGGTAATTTTTTTGAATAGATCAAACTCAAAAATAATTTTACTTGACCAATTTCCATCCCAGTTCAAAATGAGTGGTATTAGAGTAATTACAATAACAAATAGGTTGTCTGAAGGTTTATCAAGTCTACTTATCAAGAACCAACGAACCCATCGCCAAAAGTTTTTGATAAGTTTAGCAATCTGCATTTTTCAATCCTGGTATATATAACTAAATAAGGGACTGACAACAAATAAATTATTCAATCTTGTGGGGTGGGCATCTTGCCCGCCTTTGGTTACTGGGCGGGCGAGACGCCCACCCCACAATAAATAATTGGATATTTTTTTATTTGTTAGTCCCTAATCTCAACCCCAGCAAGCATTTCCATCAGCAGCGCTCTAAGTCCGAGAATTCTCACCATCTTCTCACGCAACTTCTAATATCTTTTTAATCTTGCTTTCAGAAATGAATCTTATACTGATACTGATAACAATTCAATAAACAGAGGGCTTTAAAGTCTGATGTCAACTCGCAGTTTTACTCTATCCCGATACTTATTACTCTGCTTGTCGCTCATTTTGCTGACATCTATTGTAATAATGCGTAGTGCGTCCTATGCAATACTTTTTAATCCTGCTACCGATATCTCAACTTCTACAGTTAAGGGAAAACAGACGGCAGTTCTCGCAGGAGGATGCTTTTGGGGAATGGAAGCGGTTTTTGAGCATCTCAAAGGTGTTTCTGATGTTGTCTCCGGCTTTTCTGGTGGTAGTGCAACAACCGCAAACTACGAACTTGTCAGTTCTGGATTGACTGGTCATGCTGAGTCGGTAAAAATAACTTATGATCCATCACAAATCTCATATGAGCAGCTTTTGAAAATTTACTTTCTGGTGGCACATGACCCAACACAGTTGAATCGACAAAGCCCTGACTCAGGGAAGCAATATCGTTCAGTGATTTATTTTGCTAACGACGAGCAGAAGCGGGTCGCCCTTTATTATATCAATCAACTAAACAAAGCACACATCTTTCATAAGCAGATAGTGACTCAACTACTTCCCTTGAATGGTTTTTATCAAGCCGAAGAGTACCATCAAGACTTTATTGACCGCAATCCGAATTACCCTTACGTGGTAGTAAATGACTTGCCGAAGTTGGCTCAACTGCAATCACAGTTCCCCAATATATATAAGAAGTAAGCTTTAATTATTCACGCCCACTTACTTATAAACTGGAAACAAGATTTTAAATGATTATGATGCAATTGAAAACGCTTGTTTAAGCTGCTGACAAGCCTTTTCAATTGCATCTATACTACCTGGATTCACCAGACCATAATAATCAAACACATAAACTCGGTTATTTTTAGTTGCTTGCAGTTGCTGCCAAAAAGCTTCCTTTTTCAACGAATCTAAAAGCGCTACTTCCGAATTCCCTTGCGGGGGATTAACCAAAATTATCACCTCTGGATTTGCTTCTAAAACTTTCTCAGCCGAAAGCGTCACATACCCAGCAATTGGACTTTTTCCTTGTAAATCTGCTGCTATATTTTTCGCCTGGAATTTCGCCAGTAAATCCCCTGCCCAACTATTTTTATTCGGTGCTAAAATTGGTTGACGACTAACCAGCGCTAGAGTAGAAAAACCCTGAGTTGGCTTTTCTGGCAAGAAAGTTTTGTAGCGATTTAACAAAGGCTGAGGATCAGCATCAATTGATTTAGCAAGTGTTTTAGTAAGTTCTTCTAGAGATTCCCAGTTATTCACCTTAGTGAGAAAGGTCGGGATTCCTAGCTGCTGAAGTTTTTGAATTGGAATGTTAGAAAAACCTTCTGCACCAATAACTAAATCTGGTTTGAGTGCTACCACTTTTTCTAAATTTGGCGGACTTTGACCTTCGCTAACACGGGGAATATCCTTGAATCTTGAGTCATTCTTAAATAATCTACTACCAGTGATTCCGACAATTTTTGTTTGATCAAGTCGAGAGATAATGTCAGCAGAAAGAGAAGATAGAGCAACAACTCTTTTGGCTGATCCTTTTGGTAATTGCTGAAAATTTATATTTGTCGTCTCAGTAGGGTTTATGACTTTTGTTTGTGCCTGCTGAGTGCTTGTAGTCGTGCAAGCAGCTAAAACTATACTCATCAAAAGTGCTAAAGCAGATAAGAGCCAACGCCGAGGCATATTAAAATTCCTTCTGGGGTAAAAATGGACTAAGAAGCATATAGCTTGCTGTGTATTCAAGTGTTTTATACTGCCCTGTATGCCTTTATATCTTTAAAAAAAAATGCGGCAACACAAATAGGTGTTTGGCAGTCTTGAAAAATAGGTTTTAAAACCCTTACTACTTAACTATATAATTCGATACACGTTGTCCACAATTATCTGAGTTGGAGTCGATGATTATCGTAAATTAAAGGGTTTAAGCGCGAACGTCAACACGTAGCTCGTCCTGAACGGTTAGGCTCAAACTCCCTTCAGTTATCCTGCAGGAAGTAAGGTACAGTCCTTCCCTGCGGGACGCTACGCGTAGCTTGCTTCCACGTACTCCTGCGGAGGACAAGCTACGCGTAGCGTCCCGTAGGGAAGTGGTACGACAAGCTCTGACTTTTCACTCTTATCTGGAAAACCTCTCTCTTAAAAGGAGAGAGACTTTGAATTTTCCCCCTTCCCGTGTCGGGAAGGGGGCTAGGGGGTTAGGTCTTTCGTAGGCTTTTCTAAATAACGTGAAAAGTCAGCGACAAGCTCAGGAACCGTCGGAGTTTAAATAAAAGTCTGAAACTCTCTTGTCTACGAAACGCTGCGCGAACGGCAAGGTGGCACAGTGAGCCCTTCTCTACGAGAGGCTACGCCAACGGCAAGCTCAGGGTAAGACCTGTCGAACTGCTCAGTGACCACGGGAACAATGGGTGAATTTTGGATTTTGAATTGTTAATGTGTCCATCTACTGGTAGGTATGTCTAACCATTCCTTGAACGTTGCAAGAGCAACATTATTTTGGCGGTGTCTATTCGCTGTTGTTTTCACTAGTAGTTCGTTACTCCCCAACCTTGGAAGCGAACCAGCAAGAGCGCAAGGAACTGAGTATTGTCAGTTATCATCAACGGCAGTGCAAGAAAAAGAAAAGTTGCGTTTGTCAGCCCTCAAAGGCAATGAAGATGCTCAAACGCGCTACCAAAATATGGTAGAAAAACAGGCAGAGGAATTACAGGAGTGCCGCACTCGGACTTGGCCTCAAACCCAAGCCATTTGGTTGCGCTTGTATCCCTGTGACATTCGCCCAGGAACAATTGATCAGATTATGGATCGGATTGTTAACCGTGGCTATAACCAAGTTTATTTGGAAGTATTTTACGACGGACAGGTATTATTGCCAGCAAGAGCTAACCCGACGGTTTGGCCTTCTGTGATTCGCACTCCAGGGGCAGAAAACATGGATATACTCGCCACAGCAATTAAAAAAGGTCGGCAACGCGGTTTAAAGGTCTACGCCTGGATGTTTACCATAAATTTCGGCTATACTTACGCCCAGCGCCGAGATAGAGAAGGTGCGATCGCTCGTAATGGTAAAGGTCAAACGAGCCTATATGTTGTAGATAACGGCTCTCAAGTATTTATCGACCCCTACAACCTGCAAGCAAAACGCGACTACTACCAATTAGTACAACAAGTTTTGCGCCGTCGCCCAGATGGTTTGCTATTGGACTACGTGCGCTATCCCCGACAAGCTGGAAGTGATTCCATCGCCACCAAAGTTTCAGATTTATGGCTATTTACTCCCGCAACCCAAGAAGCTTTATTTAAACGGGCACAGAATTATAAAGGGCTAGACTTGATTCGCCGCTTTTTGAGTAAGGGATACGTCACTGCTGGAGATATAACGGAAATCGATAAACTTTATCCCCAGGAAGCAGAACCCCTCTGGCAAGGACGCATTCCCCCACCAGCACAAAACCCAATCCTGCCTGCAACTGATAGACAGCGACTTTTACAATGGGAGTTGTGGCAGCTTGCCGTTGCCCACGCTATGCAAGGAATTCTAGATTTTGTTAACATCGCTAGTTATCCCGCAAAGCAGCAAGGTATTCCTACAGGAGTGGTGTTTTTTCCTGAAGGCAACCAAACTCTAGGACAAGGCTATGATTCCCGTTTGCAACCTTGGGATCGCTTCCCGACTACATTAGAGTGGCATCCCATGTTATATGCGACTTGCGGTAATCCTAGTTGTATTGTGACGCAAGTGCAACGGGTTTTGAGTATGGCAAAACCGGGTACGCAGATCATCCCGGCCTTAGCTGGTCAGTGGGGAAAATCCGTCAGTAATCGTCCATCGCTAGAAGTACAAATGCAGGCACTTCGACAATTTGCCCCTCAACTCAAGGGAGTTAGCCATTTTGCCTATTCTTGGCAATATCCTGAGAGTGATAGCGATCGCAAATTCTGTCGGGTTAAGTAGATTTATTGCAGAAGTAGTGAAAGGGATCGAATTTCCCTTTCAACTCTCACAAATTCATCCCAAATATCGTAAACACAGGAAAAATGACTTTATCAGCACAGTTTCCGCAGGTTCCGTTCACGATTAAGTTTTTAGCTTTTTTGACATGAATTAACTTAAAGCCAAGTCCTCAGGTGTATTACAGTTAAACAGCATTTCCGGTTCTGATAAGGGCAAAACTTCTACAGGATATTGCCGAAGCCACTGTTGAAACGATCGCCCCCCTTGCTTGATAAACTCTAGGAGTTGTGGCAGACAGCGACGGCGATAGAAACCACATAGAGGTTCCCAGCCTTTAAGATTATGAGCTAAAGCTGCGATCGGATCATCTCCCACGCTATCAAGTCTACTTACCCAATCTTGCAACACCTCAACCCGCAACCTCGGCAAATCGCAAGCTAGCAACAGCACCCATTCTGTCTGTACTTCGGCTAGTCCTTGGGCAAATCCAACTAGAGGCCCATGGGCTAGAGATTCTCCAGACAAAGGCACTTCTCGGATAAACTGACAACTAGGCAAAAGCAAATCTTGATAGCGTTCTGGCCAGGGAGTGATTATATAAACAGTATCAGCACAGCTTTGAGCGATCGCACAAACTCGCTGTAACAAAGGTATTCCTTGAATGGGAATTAAGGCTTTATCTTGACCCATCCGAGAACTTTTACCGCCAGCTAAAACAATGGCAGTTAATTTGCTACATGAGTTAATAGTCATTCGTCAAAAAAATAGAGGGTAAAAAACGAGTCAAAAGTCAAACTAGATTAACCTCTGACGCTGAAAGTAGAATAAATTTATCTTCTACTTAAACCCCATCATGGCTATCCAAGAACTCGAACAACAACTCCTTCAGCTTTCCCCCATGCCCCATGCCCAATGCCCAATGCCCAATGCCCAATCCCTGTTAAAAATCATCCCCTATTTTGACTTTCCTGCACTTGCTGCAATAAATCCTCCACACTTTCTGCTGGTGCAAGACACTTCAAACCTTGGCAAACTAACCCAACGCTTCCCTCTGGTAAATCAGATGTGACGGCAAACACAGCCGCCGGCAAATACTTGGGTATCAAAGCGTTTATTTGCTCAGTTGTGCTGCGAATCAAGGTAGAATTACGATACCAATCCAAAGCTGTAAATAAACTGGGACAAGCTTGGGGAGCGCGATGCATGACACTCCTAAAAGCTTTTAAGCCCTGTTCGGCTAGATCTAAATAATCTAGATTATCGGTGAGTAGGGACAGACGCACAAGGTTAGCGATCGCAATTCCATTAGCTGATGGTGTAGCATTATCAGCGTAACTCCGCTCCCGCACAATTAAATCTTGACTCGAATCGCTAGATGTGTTATAATAACCACCTAACTCTACACTCCAGAGAAATTCATTAAATTCATCTTGGATAGCGATCGCTTTTTCTAACCATTGCTTCTGCTCAGGGTTGGAAGCTTGTAAATCCAAGAGAGCTTTAATAAAAAAGGCGTAATCTTCAGACTGCGCTAAAACGCTTGGTTCTCCTTGATAGTTGAGTCGGTGGAAACGCCCATCGACAAACTGATTTTCCCAGATAAAATTCGCTGCTCGTGCTGCTAATTCCAGATATAACGGTTGTTGGAAAACCCCAGCAGCCCTAGCCAGCCCAGAAATCATCAAGCTATTCCAGGCGACAATCATCTTCGTATCTGTCACCGAGGGAATGCGACCCGGCCAGTTAGCAGTTTTTGCTTCCTGGTTGTTACGAGCCGGGGGAAAAGTTTCTAGTGACTCAGAACTAACGCCATAACGAGCGGTAAACAGCTTGCTCAGTGCCGTTTCTAGCGTTGCACTCAGTTGCCCTGAATAACGTCTTTGCAACACATTACGACCTTCAAAGTTGCCGTTAGGTGTCACCGTAAACTGTTCTAATTCCCTTAGTTCTTCAGGTGTTAACAGTTGTTGTAGTTCGCTGTAACTCCAGACGTAAAAAGTTCCTTCTTCTGGTTCTACCGCCGTGGATTCCGTGAAGCTGTCGGCATCTTGAGCAGCATAGAAGTAACCTTCAGGCGCGGTCATTTCCCGCTTTAGCCATAGTACAGTACCAGCAACTGCCCTCTCAAACGCTGGTTCTTGTACTCCTGTACTCCACAAAGAAGCCAGATACTCCACAATCTGTCCATTGTCGTAGAGCATCTTTTCAAAATGGGGTACTGTCCAAGTCGGGTCAACAGTATAGCGATGAAAACCACCACCCACATGGTCATAAATGCCTCCCAACGCTAAGTCTAGTCCCCGTTGGGTACAAACTTGCTTGCCATCATAGCGAGATTCAAAATTAAATCGAGTTCCCCGCAGTGCTAATTCTGTATAGGGAATCATCGGAAAACTGTTGCCAGATTGACTAGGAGTAATTACACCTGTGCTGATTTCCCAACCTTGGCGGAGTAATTCATGGTCTTCAAGCTCGGTTGTTGTAGCGTCTTGCAGCACCGCAGACGTGAGCAGAGACTCAATAATTAGAGCTTTGCGTTGCTGTAAATCTTCTTTTTCTGTATCGTAATAACGGCGAAGCGTTTCCAACACCTGCAAAAATCCCGGACGACCATAGCGCGGGTCTACAGGAAAATAAGTACCAGCGTAAAACGGCACTAAATCTTCTGGGGAAAGAAAAATATTCAAAGGCCAACCCCCTTGACCGCTCATCATCTGCAAAGCCTGCATATAGATGCTATCGAGGTCAGGTCTTTCTTCCCTGTCTACTTTGATGGGAAGATAATTGGCATTCATGTAGTGTGCGATCGCAATATCAGAAAAAGCCTCGCCTTCCATGACAGTACACCAATGGCAACTAGAATAGCCAATGGAGAGAAAAATTGGTTTATTTTGCGCCCTTGCAGTTGCAAGTGCTTCATCACACCAAGTCCACCAATCAATCGGGTTTTCGGCGTGTTTGCGGAGATAGAGGCTCTTAGCTTCAGCAAGGCGATTAGTCATGATCAAATGCAAATAGTTGCCTTATTTGCTCAGTCTACCTTGTTCGCAGGAATCTTACTGGTCTATATTGAACTCAACAAAGAAACGCTATAGTTGGGTTTATTTGCGCCGACTTACTTACACCTGTACAATTTATGAAACATTCTTAGTGAAAAGATCGCAATACTAAACTAACAATATTTGCTGGTGTTTCTCGCACAGGTGATGCTGTCTTTGTCTGAATTAAAGTATTTGGGCTAAGTCCTGCTATCAGGTAGAGCAAGAAGGTGATGATGGCGGCTTGTACAAATTTTTCCAACATGGCACGTCTCTCTCTGAGTGGATAGCATTTCAAGTAAAACTGGTTATTGTAAATACACCTCGTACTATCGATTTACCGAATTTAACAAAAATAACTTAATAATTGCTGAGGGAAATCTTAAAAAAATGTTTCAAATATTACTGAATATTTAACGTAATTCCCTAAGCAAGTCGGATTTCGGTAATCGGTCTAATCAGCACATCGCCAAGGTTGTGCAGCAAAGGCCGAGACATGAGATTGGCGACAATTGGAGTTTTTTGATTTGTTCTTCCCTAAATTGGGATATTCTCTTAGACAGCTTTTACCGCTAAAAAGTGCCCTTAGGGGTTGAATCTATTGCATAAGCACCTTTTGCCCTTTGTTGCATAAGGCAGAATGGCAAAGATTTACTTCTATCTACCTGAGAAGAGTAGAGATCAGCCCCAGTTTCGTGCTGTCACCGATAAAATGTATTTATAAGTAGCCACAAACACGCTTCCATGATTCCTATCGTTATTGAACAATCGGGTCGAGGTGAACGCGCCTTTGACATCTACTCACGGCTGTTACGTGAGCGCATCATCTTTTTGGGACAACAAGTTGATAACAACATTGCTAACTTGATTGTTGCCCAACTGCTGTATTTGGATGCTGAAGACCCGGAGAAAGACATTTATATGTATGTCAATTCTCCCGGTGGTTCGGTGACAGCTGGTATGGGCATTTTTGACACTATGAAACATATTCGCCCTGATGTCTGTACAATTTGTACCGGATTGGCGGCGAGTATGGGCGCTTTCCTCCTCAGTGCTGGTGCTAAGGGTAAGCGGATGAGTCTACCCCATTCTCGGATTATGATTCATCAACCTTTAGGCGGCGCTCAAGGACAGGCGACTGATATTGAAATTCAGGCGCGGGAAATTCTGTACCACAAGCGGCGGCTAAATGACTATCTAGCTGAACATACAGGTCAACCAATTGAGCGGATTGCTGAAGATACTGAACGTGACTTCTTTATGTCGCCAGAGGAAGCTAGGGACTACGGTTTGATTGACCAAGTGATTGACCGTCATGCTGCTGGTAGTCGTCCAGCAGTTGCTCTTGTTAATTAATAGTCACGATTGGCAAATGGTGATTTACCACTTTTAATTCCCTTAAACCCCTCGTTTACTTATCAGGACTTACGCAATCAAAGCTTGAAACCTCGATCCCCCCTAAGCCACGCCACTTGCTCCACTTGGGGAGACCCCTGTTCTCGCAGTGGCTCCCCTTAAAAAGAGGGGAACTTGAAAGCCCCCTTTTTAAGGGGGTTGGGGGATCTCTTCTGTTCAAAACTAGATTTACGAGTTGGAAATCAAAATCCTACTATTGGGTGTGACTGAGATTGGAGATATTGGAGGAATTCATGTAATTCCTCATCGGTCAGCAAAAAACGCGATCGCTTCCCATAATTTCTTTTGAGATGTTCCCGTCCTTGCTCTGGTGTCCAGCCTAATCGCTGCATTTGGACATCTGTTTGAAAAATTACTTCAGCAAAATTTACAGGTTCTATAGCTTCGTTACTCTTTCAACAGTCTACGTCATTAGTCCTTACAAATGACTAATGACTAATGACTAATGACTAATGACTAATGACTAATCAAAATCCCGCTATTGGGTCTGGCTCAGATTGGAGGTATTTGAGGAATCCATGTAATTCTTCTTCAGTTAGCAAAGTACGCCCTCGCTTGCCGTAGGTTTTAATTAGATGCTCTCGTCCCTGTTCTGGTGTCCAGCCTAAACGCTGAAGTTCGACATCTGTTTTAGCAATTACATCCGATAAATCCACGGGTTCAGCTTTCTTGTTTCTCTTTCCTTTCCCTGACGGGGTGGCGATATCCTCTTGAGGGCTGTAACTCCGGGGTGTAAATGGTGTGACATTATTCACAGAAATTGCTGGAAAGCTTTGATTTTCCATCTGGTTATCAGAGGGCATTTCCAAGTTTTCAACTGGAAGATCAAATTCTAGCTCCCGGTTGGCACTTACAGGAAAGTTTTGACCTAAATCCTGGCTATAGGTATCGCTTACTGGCGGCACAGCATTACTGTACCCGTACTCTTCGTTATTGCTTGTTACTACTTCTGGTTTGATGTTGCGTACTTTGGAAGGCGGCAGAGATATTTCTTTGTCGCTGACCACTGACCACTGACTACCGACAAAATCCTCATCTTTTACAGAGGAATAGGCAGCAGATTCATTTAATCCACTTTTGGTATTTAAGGAAGGGTTTAACTGCGCCGGGGAAATTGGATTTGAGGTAAATGCCACTGATTCTGGTGGCGCATTTGTAATACCCAAAACTATCAGCGCCCTAGTTCTGGCTTGGTCTTCTGCTGCTTCTACTGTTTCTGCTGCGGCCATACCCGTAGCACGGGTTACGCCTTCAATTTGTACGCTTGCCCGGACAATATATTTTCCTTGATAAATTTGCACTAATTCTGAAATCAGACTGCCCTTGGGATACAAGCTCTGGAATTGAGCCAACATAATACTGCTACCAATCTAAATATTTTTAATAACGGGGTGATACTGCCTGTATGCTCAAGCAAGGTAAGCTGCCCTTACTTTAATTTACATCTATTTGATACCCAGGATGCCTGTCAATATTACATTTTTTCATTTTTTACCGAAACAGTGCTGAATCCTGAATCAGTGCTGAGTCAGGGTTCGCCCTTGGGAGAAGATTTGATTCTAAGCAAGCCTTAGCTCAACCTTCTCGCTGAGTCCTGAGGCAGTAAATAAATGATATGCTACTGCCAGCGATCGCACTTTCTCTATTAAAAAGCAATTTTTGTGCAATGCCTACGCAATCTCAACAATATGGCTATGTCTTTTTAATTGCATTTTCAATCTCTTCTAAGCTGACATCTACCTGATCCGATTTTGCATCAATGAGTAAAAGTAAGACACATTCCAATACAGTTCAGTTAAGCATTTCTTCCTTCTCTTCCTTCTCTTCCTTCTCTTCCTTTGCGTCCTTTGCGTCCTTTGCGGTTCGTTAAAAAAATTGACTTTGACAAAGAGTTTTAGCCTTAACTGAACCGTATTGAGACACATTCAGGTGAGACAACTTGATAGATTACCCGATATCCACCACTTTTGCCCGTCGGGATATCACTGTTTTTTGCTCGAACTTTAAAAATGGTCAAGTCTATGCCAGAGATTTGATCACCGATAAAATTTCCAGCCTGTAGCTGATCAATAATTGGTTGAATGTCAATTTGAATTTGGCGCTAACGTTTAGTCAGAGTTTTGAGACGGCGTTTGAAGGGAGGTGTAAAGCGAACTTCTGCCATAAATCTAGGCTTCGATATCGTCCCAAAGCTGTGAAACTGGGAAAGTTTGTCCTACTGCTGCTTGTCGCACGGACTCTTGCAGGTGGGCTAATATTTGTGCTTTTGGCTCTTGTTCATCAATCCAAGCTAAACCACTGACGTTATCAGAATTTATGAAGCTTATAAGCTGTTGCCAAAGTTCTACAGGGACGAGTACATCTGTTGTTTCTCCATTTACGTTGGTGACATAACGAATCTGACTTTCAATTTGTGCGATTATCATAGGGTTATTTCTGCTGTCATGCTTTTTTTGTACCAAATCGCTTTTTTCAACAACCACCAAGCAGCATCGTGTATTTTTAGCTATGAGTTGGGCTACGCGTAGACGCGGAGCGGCTTGTCGTAGACATCGCATCACTAGAATTATAGTTTAACGGCTTTTTGAGGGTAAATTTTTGACTTAACTGGGAGTATCACAACCCATATTCCGCACCACCAAGTGTCAAAAGAGACTCCCAAGAGAAAAAATGGGGAATTGCCAATTTAATTAAATCAACCTAACGAGGAAGACTAAATCACCAAAAAGCTGTTACTTAATTACTAGTGACTTTTTGCCAAACATGATTTTGATAGCAGACAAATTGTGATGAATACAGCTAATTTTCCGTGGCTGACGACGATTATTCTGTTGCCGATAGCGGCATCGCTACTTCTTCCCATCATCCCCGATAAAGAAGGCAAAACAGTGCGCTGGTACTCCCTCATCGTAGGGCTGATAGATTTTGCACTAATTGTTTACGCTTTTTCTACCGGGTACGACTTCTCCAATCCCGATTTGCAGTTGGTAGAAAGTTACCCTTGGGTACCACAATTGGGTTTGAATTGGTCAGTAGGAGCAGATGGCTTGTCCATGCCCCTAATTATTTTGACTGGATTCATTACTACGCTGGCAATTTTAGCAGCTTGGCCTGTTACCTTCAAGCCCAAGCTATTTTACTTCTTGATTTTGGCGATGTATGGCGGTCAAATTGCCGTGTTCGCCGTCCAGGATATGCTGTTATTTTTCCTGGTGTGGGAACTGGAACTGGTACCGATATACTTTCTACTGTCGATTTGGGGAGGCAAAAGACGACAATATGCAGCGACCAAATTTATTTTATACACTGCTGGCGGTTCGCTGTTTATTTTGCTGTCTGCCCTGACAATGGCATTTTATGGCGATACGGTGACGTTCGATATGCGATCGCTCGCCCTCAAAGATTTCGCCCTGAATTTCCAACTTGCACTTTATGCTGGCTTCCTAATTGCCTACGCTGTCAAGTTGCCGATTATTCCCTTGCACACTTGGCTACCTGATGCCCACGGTGAAGCGACAGCCCCCGTACATATGTTATTAGCAGGGATTCTGCTGAAAATGGGCGGTTACGCTTTAATTAGGATGAATGCCCAAATGCTGCCCGATGCCCACGCTTTGTTTGCACCAGTGTTGGTAGTTTTGGGGGTAGTTAATATCATCTACGCTGCTTTGACATCCTTTGCCCAGCGCAACCTGAAGCGAAAAATTGCCTACTCCTCAATTTCTCACATGGGCTTTGTCCTGATTGGTATTGCCTCCTTCACAGATTTGGGGTTAAGTGGAGCAGTATTGCAAATGGTTTCCCACGGGTTAATTGGGGCGAGTTTATTCTTCCTTGTCGGTGCAACTTACGATCGCACACACACCTTAATGTTGGATGAAATGGGTGGTGTCGGTAAAAGGATGCCGAAGATTTTCGCAATGTTTACTACCTGTGCGATGGCTTCTTTGGCATTGCCAGGGATGAGCGGTTTTGTGGCAGAATTAATGATATTTGTGGGCTTTGCTACTAGCGATGCTTATAGCTCTACCTTCAAAGTCATTGTAGTGTTTTTGATGGCAGTGGGAGTAATTTTAACTCCGATTTATCTGCTGTCGATGTTGCGGGAAATTTTCTACGGAGAAGAGAACAAAGAATTAGTTTCTCACCAAGCTTTGATAGATGCTGAACCTCGTGAAGTATTTATCATTGCCTGTTTGTTGGTGCCAATTATTGGTATTGGTTTTTATCCAAAATTGCTAACTCAAATGTACGACACTACAACTGTACAATTGACGGCAAGATTGCGTAATTCCGTGCCGACATTAGCACTGCAAAAAGAAGAAGCAATAAAGGTTTCTTTGAGTGCGCCGGAAATTGGTAATTGAGCTGTGATCGCTAATTTAGTTTAAATATTTTTTAGTTTGAGGGCGGGTTTTGTACCTGCCCTTTTCGTTACTCACTCGTAACTTTTGATTGGTTAAAGTAAAAATAACTCATCGAACTGAGTCTAAAAAATACTGTATGGGGTAAGTGAGTAGATAGGTTTTTTTAGAATTATTATAAAAATAGATTTTAAACTGATTGATTTGTTTCCAACCAGTGAAGAAAATCTTCCATAGCAGTAAAATCTAACAAAGCTTCACCAAGGTTTTCTAATTGATTTAAAGAAAGAGATTGGATACGCTCTTGCAATTCTGGTGATAATTCTCCTACTCGTTTTTGTAATAACCTTAAAATAAGCCGTTGTTGACCTTTTTGTTTACCTTCTTTTTTACCTTCTTGTTTCCCGCGCTCGTAGCCGATGCGCTCACCTGTAGTTATATATCTCATAGTCTGCTCCTGCTCAAATTGTTTAAGCTGATTGATTTGTTTGCAACCAGTGAAGTAAATCTTCCATAGCAGTAAAATCTAACAAAGCTTCACCAAGAGTTTCTAATTGATTTAAAGAAAGAGATTGGATGCGCTTTTGTAATTCTGATGATAATTCTCCTACTCGTCTTTGTAGT
This sequence comes from Nostoc sp., assembly GCF_036919815.1. Classification (GTDB taxonomy): domain Bacteria; phylum Cyanobacteriota; class Cyanobacteriia; order Cyanobacteriales; family Nostocaceae; genus Nostoc. Next base: position 5,292 of record NZ_JBALCE010000085.1, on the reverse strand, counting down.
AACCTTAAAATAAGCCGTTGTTGACCTTCTTGTTTACCTTCTTGTTTTCCGCGCTCGTAGCCGATGCGCTCACCTGTCGTTATATATCTCATAGTCCGCTCCTGCTCAAATTGTTTAAAATCTTCCCAAAACTGATTTTCCAATGCCTTTGGTAATATCATAACCCAATCGATAAATCGATATAGATTACGAATATCCTGCTCTTGTAAGCCCAAATCATATAGCCTGCGAATTAAGCGAAACTTCCATATTTTGCGTTCTTCGGGTGATGAGCGTGTCTGCTGCGTTTTTAAATGCGCCATGACAACAGTTGCAAATGGATTATCGCTATTTTCTAACTCCTGAAAGCGATTTTCGTAATCCAAAAGTTTAATACTGCCAAATTCAAAGATTAAGCGAGTATCGGGATAATTGTAACTGTAATTGCTTGGTCGCCATTCGCGGTTTGGATCACAGAGAATTGCAAGGCTGATTGCTGGTTGATCAAAGCGGTCAAATATGCGAAAGTTGTAGGTAAACATCCGCTTGCTAAAGTTATCTTCTTTTTGTGCCTGAATTTCAACATGGACTAATAACCAAAGTTCTTCCCCTTGGGTTTGCCAAACTTTGACTAATTGATCAGCATATCGCTTGCCCTGTTCGGCTTCACGAGCTATTTGCTGAAATTCTTTATCGAGAAATTCGTAGGGACGTTCCCAATCAATTAATGCAGAAGTTTCTGGAAAAAAGAAATGCATTGCTTGGGGAAAATAAGCTTCTATAATTTCTTTCCAAGGGCTATCAAAATCAGCGCGTAGGCGTAGACCATCGTAGACATCGCTAACATTTGTCATATTTATCCAAGAGACTGATTTTTGTCAGATTAATGTGGATACTGGAATCCAGAATCATTTTACCCTTGTATACCTATTTAATTATCGATACATTTCCTACAATCAAGGTACAATCAGATTTGGCAAAACCGCTCATGTTAAACTACAATCCGTTGCATTGTTTGCCATCTTCCGAAGAACTACCCGACTCAGATGATACCTCTGTGGATAATGAACTACAAAATTTAATTCCCAGCTTGCTGAAAACAATACTGGCTTTGGTTTGGTGCGATCGCTGGGATTGGTTCTTTGGCGTTGATATGGGTATTTATTATCACCCAGAGAAATCAGCAATTGTCCCTGATGGGTTTCTCAGCTTAGGAGTTAAACGCTTCATTGATGAGGACTTACGCCTAAGTTATGTGTTGTGGGAAGAAAATAAACCGCCATTTTTAGCACTAGAAGTTGTTTCCCAAATATATCGGGAAGAATATACTACCAAGAAAGAATTTTATGCCAAAGAATTAGGAATTTTGTACTACGTTGTGTATAGTCCCCTTCGTCGTAAAAATCCTCCTTTGGAGGTGTATCACCTAGTTGATGGGGAATATATTTTAATGTCAGGAAATCCCGTTTGGCTACCAGAGATTGGTTTAGGGATTGGGCGAGAACGGGGAATTTATCAAGGTATCGTGCGGGAATGGCTTTACTGGTATGACGAGGAAGGGCAAAGATTGCTGATACCAGAAGAACGCATCAGGGAAGCGGAAGAACGCGCAACTTTTGAAGAACAGCAACGTGTCGCAGCAGAACAACAGGTGAAAATGTTAACTCAAAGGTTGAAAGGGCTTGGTGTTGATCCAGAAAGTTTGTAATGGTAAGCGATGTCTACGATGGTTACTGAGCTTTGTCGTTCGCGCAGCGTCTCGTAGAGAAGTACGGGCTACGCCTACGCGTCTACAACTCACTGATACAGAAATTCTAGACTAAACTAAAATCTCACATTTCAACCCATCAGCCGCCATAGGTTAGAAACCTACGGCTAATAGCCAAAGTCCTCTCAAGAGGACTAAACAAAAATTTTCGCAAGCAAAATGGCATTTGACTTACTCAAAAGGTCTGTTTGCTTTCTCATTTCGGTGTTTTCCGCAAGCAAAATGGCATTTGACTTACTCAAAAGCTGTGTTTGCTTTCTCATTTCGGTGTTTTCTGTAAGCAAAATGGCATATTGAGATAGCAATATGCTTGTATTGCTGACTCATTCCAGTAATTTACCTAATTGTGACAACTAATCCTTTTGAAATTACTCCATGCTGCACATTTATTAAAAATATGGGGGATAATTTTTAGAGATTAAGATAAATAAAGTGTGACCTATTGGCTTAGTTGACGTGAGGATATCTTGAGCATGATTACTCAGTGTAAAAATATGCTCATATTTTTGTTTAAGTATTGCTCAATGATTTTGAGCATATACGAAGCATTTTGAGAACTATAAACCCTGTAACTATTCAATTTAGGTATTTATATGTTTCTAGTAACTGGAGCAACGGGAGGAATTGGTCGCAGAGTTGTGCGACTCCTACGACAACGAGAATATTCTGTGCGGGCATTTGTCCGCCTTAGCTCGCGCTACAGCGAGTTAGAACATCGGGGTGCAGAAATTTTCATCGGTGACTTGCTAGAGGAAAAAGATATCCAGAAAGCTAGTCGAGGTGTCCAGTATATTATCAGCGCCCACGGTTCTGATAGTGATGCTCTATCTTTAGATTACCGCGCTAATATTGAACTCATTGACCAGGCAAAAGCCAATGGCGTAGAACATTTTGTCTTCATTTCTGTACTGGGAGCCGATCGCGGATATGAAGACGCTCCTGTGTTCAAAGCCAAACGAGCAGTAGAGCGATATTTGCAAGCTAGTGGCTTGAATTACACTATTTTACGCCCATCTGGATTAGCATCTAACTTGCTGCCATTAGTAGAACGGTTTCGGGAAACTGGATTGTATCTGCTGATTGGCGATCGCAAAAATCGGACTTCAATTGTCAGTACCGATGATTTGGCAAAGATAGTGGTGGATTCTGTAACAGTTGAAGGCGCTCGTAACCAGATTTTACCAGTGGGAGGGCCGGAGATTTTATTACGAGAAGATATTCCCCGAATTTTTGGTCGGATCTTCACCAAAGAACCAGTAATAATTAACTCACCACTAATTGTCATTGATGGGTTACAGAGTGCATTAGGTTTATTTAATCCCCAAACGCAAAAAACTTTGGGAACTTTTCGCACATTGCTAGCAAATGAATTTTTCTGTACAAAAGATGAAATTGCCAATTTGGAGGGGATTTTTAACTTCCAGTTAGAGACATTAGAAAATTTTTTGCGGCGCTATCTAGCAGTTTGAATTAAACATAAGTCATTAGTCATTAGTGAATCATAAAGGACAAATGACTAATGACAAATGACAAAGGACAAAGGACAAAAATGAAATCTTCCCTAGCTGCAAATGCTGCTCAAGCACGTCAGACAAAAGAGCGATTCGCCCAACCAGAGGAACAACTCACTTATGAATTGGGTAAAGCGGTACAGGAATTGCCACCCCTGTACACCAGATTATTAGCGGGAACAATGAGCGTGATCGTATTTGGGACGATCACCTGGGCGCACTTCTCGCAAATAGACGAAGTAGCAACAGCACCAGGGGAATTAATTGCTTCCACACAGGTAAGACCGGTGACATCCTTGGGTGGGGGATCAATTGTCGCCGTGAAAGTGCAAGAAGGCGATCGCGTTACTAAAGGTCAAATTCTGATTCAAAAAGATCCAGACTTGCAGAAAACTGATGTTTCCCGCCTAGCCAAATCTACTAGATTAATTCAAGACGATTTACAACGTTTGGATGCAGAACGTACCGGAGGTAAAATGACTGGTACGAAAGTGCAAGATGAACTTTTAAACTCCCGCCTGCAAGACTTCCAAGCGCGTCAAGCTGCGGCGGAAGCAGAAGCAAATCGCCAAATAGCACTGATTAATCAAGCCAAAGTCCGCTTGACTCGATTGCAAGACAACTCAGTTAATGCTAAAAGCAGCGTTGCGAATGCTAAAACCAACCTTGTCAACGCCGATAGTATCCGAATTAAAATTGAAAGTAATTTAGCCCTTGCACAAGAAAGGGAAAAAAGCCTACGCACTCTAATTACTCCTGGCGCTATACCTCGTGTTGATTATTTGGATGCCCAAGAAAAATTAACTCGTGCAAAGACAGAAATCACTAGATCACAAGATGAAGTTACTAACGCCCATAATAAAATCACAGAAGCTCAAGATAAAGTCACATCATTAGAAAAAGATATTGCTGGCCAAGTACAGGAAATTCGCCAAGCAGAACAAGCTTACAAAGCTGCACTCAGTCAGTCCCAGCGTGTAGCATCAGAACGCCAAAGTGAAATTTTGACCCAGTTCAACAAGCGTAAAGAAGAATTGACAACTATTCAAGGTCAATTAGATCAGGCAAGAAAGCAGCAAGCTTTGGAAACGATTGAGGCTCCCGTTGCTGGTACGATTTACAGAGTCAAAGCCACCAAGGGACCAGTACAATCGGGTGAAGAATTGGTGTCAATTTTGCCGGAAGGGGAAGAAATGCTTCTAGAGGTAAAAGTTCTCAACCGCGATATTGGGTTTATTCGTCAAGGAATGAAGGCAAAAGTGAAAATGGCAACTTTCCCCTTCCAGGAATTTGGTATTGTGGAGGGCGAAGTCATGCAAGTTAGTCCGAATGCAATTGTTGATAAAGAATTGGGCTTAGTTTTTCCGACAAGAATTAAGCTAAGTAGACACTCAGTGAACGTGCGCGGTCAAGAAGTAGAATTTACACCAGGGATGAGTGCTACAGGTGAAATTGTCACTCGTAAAAAGTCAATTTTGACCTTCATCACTGAGCCGGTGACACGGCGGTTCAGCGAGGCATTTTCGGTTAGGTAGGTTTGTAGCCTCTGCTGTTTTCATAACCACACCAAAGAGCGATGCTGCGGTTTTTGCTAGCGTGCGCACTGCACAACCCATACCTAAAACGTAAGGGTTAAGCAATACTAAACCCCTACATTCATTCACGATATTTCTCGAATGCTCTCTGAGTTGCTAGCACACTATGCGATCGCATGAAATGTAGGGTTAGTGGTAATTTTTGTCAGTGCATCTGCAATAATTTTGGGATTAATGAACAGCGTTTCATGACCTCCTGGGCATTCAATTAGCTCATACGTGCCAAGGCTTTGTACCATCTTGAGATAGGTTCCCGGTGGAAGTGAGCGATCATCTTTGCAGAACAACACTGTTTGACGGATATTTAAGGCAAAGAAGTCATTGGTCTTGACCTTGGTATTGAAGTGCGAATCGTTGGCTAGAAACCAATCCTATTAAGGATAAGGGGGATTAGCCGCAAGGGAAAACAGAACCTTGACAACTGAATGACCATGTAGGT
>NZ_JBALCE010000084.1:0-132023 GCF_036919815.1 Nostoc sp. | reverse complement strand
CAAATCAAATTGCTTTTAATAAGTTTCATGGAGTAACAAAAGTAAAAGAAGAACTGTTAACTTATTATAATACACCTAGCTTATATAGGTATTTAGATATATTTTCAACTTTATATATAGAAATGACAGAGCGAGGTATACGAATACGATTTATAGAGGAAACAGGTGAAATTTTAGCCAAAAAAATTGGATATGTTAACCCTCTAATAATGTCCAAAATAGTTGCCAAAGATATATATATATTTCGTGATCTTTGCGATATAGATGACAATAGCTATTTTTGGAGGAAAGATAAAATTTTAAACACTTCTTGGAAACATTTAATTGATGAATTTAATCAATGGTTTCAAAATTATCTCCCCTTATTATGGCTAGCAGTATCTAATGAACTAATACCCTCTATTAGCAAGTATATAAATTCCAATAATCCTAATTATAGCTTCAATAACTTTGCTCAAGATATTGGTTTGATAGAAGCAGACTTAGAGCGCTGGATACGCACAATTAATCGTAAAGGTCAAGCAATTTTATATGGTTCACCTGGGACAGGAAAAACTTATCTTGCCGAAAAACTTGCTCAATACTTAATCAGTGGTGGTGATGGTTTTTCAGAACTGGCGCAATTTCATCCAGCATATTCTTATGAAGATTTCATTCAAGGCATTCGTCCTCAAAGCCAAAATGGAATATTAGCATATCCACTGGTTCCAGGAAGATTTTTAGAATTTTGTAAAAAAGCTGAGTCTCGTGAAGATACTTGTGTTCTAATTATCGATGAAATAAACCGTGCTAATCTTGCACAGGTTTTTGGTGAATTAATGTACTTACTTGAGTACAGAGATAGAGAAATTCCATTAGCTGGCGGTAATATGTTTCGCATCCCGAAAAATGTCCGCATTATTGGCACAATGAACACAGCAGACAGGTCTATCGCCAATATAGATCATGCACTACGCCGCCGCTTTGCGTTTATCGAACTTCGCCCAAACTATGATGTGCTGCGACGGTATCACCTAAAAACAGGTTTTGCAGTAGAGGGATTAATTAACATTTTAGAGCAATTAAATGAAGCGATCGCAGATAAAAACTACGAAATTGGTATTTCCTTCTTTTTAACAGACAATTTACGTGAAGACATAGAAGATATATGGCGCATGGAAATTGAGCCATATTTAGAAGAGTACTTTTTTAACCAGCTAAAAAAAGTAGATGAGTTTCGCTGGGATGAAATCAAAAATAAACTATGGATATAAACCCAGCGCAAGCAATAATTATTGAACTTACAGAATACGAAAGCAAATTATTTACGCTTGATGAAATACCCGATTCAGCCGGTGTCGAGTTATATGATAAATATAAAATACAAGTAGATATAGAATTTCCTACTTATAAAACTAGAGGACATTGGAAACTTCAAGCTAAAGGATGGGTAGGTTACATTCCTGTAACTCCTGAATTGCATCTAAAAATAAATCCGAAAGTACCTATCCAAAACATTTTCGGAATGCTGGAATATGCCTACAATTTGAAAGGTTTTCGCTTTCTCGAAGGGCTGATGGATAGTGAATCTCTAGAGGACTTTTATAATAATCTGGCTCATATCTTAGCCCATAAGGTTTTAGAACGGTGTCGCAAAGGATTATATCGTACTTACTTGCCTAAAACACAGCAGCTTTCTTATGTGCGGGGAAGGCTAGATGTGCAACAGATAATTCAAAAACCGTGGAATGTTAAACTTAAATGCGATTACGAAGAACATACGGCTGATATTAAAGAAAATCAAATATTGGCATGGACACTTTATATAATTGGCCGTAGCAGTTTATGTTCCGAAAGAGTATCACCAACAGTACGAAAAGCTTATCACGCTCTACAAGGATTAGTAACACTGCAACCTTATAGCGCAAAAGATTGTATTGCAATACAGTATAATCGCCTCAATGAAGACTATCGACTATTACATAATTTATGCCGATTCTTTTTAGAAAATATTAGTCCCAGTCATGAGAGAGGAATTTATAAAACCCTACCCTTTCTCGTCGATATGGCACATTTATATGAACTTTTTGTTGCAGAATGGCTTCAGCACAACACGCCACAAGGCTATTTTTTTAAACAGCAACATCAAATAGAAATTAGTCAGAATCGGCACTTCAGTATAGATATATTACTGTGTGATGCTGCTACTGGCAAAACAATAGCAGTTTTGGATACAAAGTATAAAGCCCCTGAACGGGCAGGATATACAGATATTCATCAAATGATCAGCTACGCCAACACAACAAAATGCAAGCAAGCCTTTTTGATATACCCCAAAGACTTGACACAGCCACTAGATATTAAAAGTGATCAAATCCAAGTCCGTAGCCTCACCTTTTCCCTGGATGATAATCTCGATCGCGCAGGTCAAATTTTTTTAAAAAACCTTTTTCTTTTCTACTAATCGCCTTAGAATTCACACCGATAATTAGTAAAGGGGATGGATGACATTCGCTTGTGGCGAAGCACCCATCCCCAAATAGCTGCCCAGATGATGAACCGGTATCTAATCATCCAAGTATCGGCCGGGATATATCGATTGTCACTGGGATAGATACTGATTTTCAAGATATCTACGAAAAGATAGTTAAGCTAATCAGCATTTAAGTTGCATAAAAGCAGGGCTGAAGCCCTTACTACAAGCGAATCATTCTGGAAAAATGAATGACGATTAGCTTAGACAATTACTGTTGTTCACCGCTTTTTCTATCCCCCATCGCCAATAGCGCAGTCCCGTAAGCAGCTTCGGTATACACTGACGCTACTACAGGAACCTGCAAATAACGCGCCCTAATTGCAGTCCAAGTGTCATTTACCGCGCCACCGCCAGCAGTATAAACACGGATCAACTTATCTGCGCCCATTTTTTGTAATAATTCATACCCTCGCGCTTCTATGCGGGCAATACTTTCTAACAACCCATGCAGAAATTCCACTGGGTTATCTGGGCGTGGTTCCAAGCGTGGGGCTAAATTGGGATCATTAATCGGAAAGCGATCGCCTACCTTCAATAATGGATAATAATCTAACTCGCTGGTTTTTGATGCATCAATCTCCCGGCTAAGGCTTTCTAACTCAGCGTTTGTGAAAAATTGCTTCAGTACTGCACCGCCAGTATTAGAAGCACCACCAGTCAGCCACAAATCACCCAACCGATGGCTGTAAATTCCGTATCGCGCATCTTCTACACGGGTACGACTTAATAACTTTAATACCAACGTTGAACCAAGGGAAGTCACGGCTTCACCAGGTAATTTTGCCCCACTGGCGAGAAAAGCGGCAATACTATCAGTTGTACCAGCACATACCAGACAATCACTGCAAAAACCGAACTTATCCGCAATTTCAGGGCGCAATTTTGCAATCGGAGTACCAGGAGTTAAAACCTTGGGTAGCTGAATCGGTATTTGCAACTTTTCTAGCCATTTTGGGTATTTCAACTCTTCTACGTCATAACCCAGCTTTAAAGCATTATGGTAATCGCTAATCCCTAAATACCCATGTAGGAGAAACCCCAGCCAATCTGCTTGATGCAGGAAATATCTAGCTTCATTAAAAGTAGGTAATTGCCTCATCCACAAAAGTTTGGCCAGGCTAGAGGTGGCACTGAACACGTTATGGTTAGGGGGTGCTATACTCCTCAAATGCTCTAACACCAATGATCCCCGCGCATCGTTATACAAAAGTGGTGCATCTACAGGATTGCCAGCAGCATCGACCAGTAAGACGGTGGAAGAAGTACCATTAATTGCGATCGCTTTAATTTCTCGCCGCAATTCTTCAGGTATTTGTTCCACCAGCACAAACAAAGCCTCCTGCCAAATTTTTGGCATAATAGCGGCTGGTGAATCCTGGAAGGGATATCGCACCTCAGCCTGGATACAAGCAGCTTCCTCGTCAATCACCATACCGCGTGCGCCAGATGTGCCGAAGTCGATACCTAAATACAAATTCATATTTTTTATAAATTTTTTTAATAGAGATAGGACTTAAGCAAAACTACACGCATCTGGGGCAATTCATGTAGCTTTAGCTGACCGCAGGGTATTGCCCCTACCTAAAAATCATTCTTTTCAGATATTGTTTGCATAAGTCCTGGGAGAACAACTAACGACTACTGACTATTAACTGCTTTTGTTGCATCTTGTAACAAGATATTCCCCAATCTAGGCAAAACAAGGAAAAGTAGTAAACGAACTGTTCAAAATCTATTCAGGTTAGGAGGTTTTCAGCCATGCCTATCTTAGATACTCTGTACATCGCTCAGGTGTCTTCCATCTCAGATACTCAAGTCTACATCGCTCTAGTTGTGGCGTTGATCCCAGGAGTTCTAGCTTGGCGATTAGCCACAGAACTTTACAAATAACGCTACGATGTGACACAGTTAAAAAGCTAATAATCCTGGCAGTACGGGGTGCAATTTTTATACCTTGTGGCTTTATGCCATAAGTAGTTAGAAACCTTGCACTTACGTAAGCCAGGTTATTTTTTAATTATTGCAATACTTGTAGCTATTTGCAAAAAATGAAGTAATATGACAGCTAAATCAAGCAGTAATTACCGCCAGAGCGCTTTTACAGTGCTTCCCTTCACAAAGCGAGGTTATTTTTTAGCATCATGAACGCGATTCAACCCTCCAGACCACCGTTACAACCTATACAAAAACGCCGGGTTATTCCTCGACCAAAACGGCATCTTCGTCAACGTTCTTACCAGGTGATGGCACTAGAAAGCACAGCTAAAATAGCGGTTAATCTTGTGATTACAGCTGTTGCGGCATCTGCTTTAGCACAACTTTTGTCTTATCAGTGGTTACAGCAACAAAAGTTAGGAGAAATTAGTACTGAAGTCAAGCTGATGGAAGAACATGTCAATGGTTTGCAGTCGGAATTTAGCCGTAACTTCGATCCTCAGCAAACTAAAACTATTATGCAACAACAAGGATACCGATTTGATCCCAGCCAACGTCGGGTGGTGTTGATGAATCACGATCGCCGAGAAGATGAACAAACAGACTTATCACCCTAAGACAAATAGCGAATTTGGGATTATTTAGGCTTATTGTGATTCTGGCTACGTATAAACCGGGTGTTAATTTATATTCTTGCTAATAAATAATGGTTAATAGCTAATTCTTGAATAGCTATGTAGTTATCATCTATTAGTCATTAGTAATACAGCGTCGCTAAACTCTAATTCAAAATTTAATAATTTATTTTGAATTTTGAATTTCCCAGAAGGACTAATCTACCAAGTAGGACGCTGATCAGATAGGAGTTCGTTTAGCCAATTTTCGAGTTGTAAACGCAAACGATAACCAGTAATATCCTTACTGTTGCCGATAGAGGGTAGTTGAGTCAGGGCGCGACGATAATCAGCGATCGCATAATTCCAGTCACCCCAAAGATGGTAAGTCCTGCCGCGTTCAGCCCAGATATGACCTTCTAGTTGACCGAAAAGCAGTGCTACCTCAAAATTCTCAATAGCCTCTTCATATTGCCCCAAGTCACGCCAGGTAATGCCTCGATTAATCCACGCCCGGATATGGCAAGGATTGAAATCAATCGCTTGATCGTAGTCGGCAAGTGCTGCTGCTAATTCTCCACAAGTAGCGTAGTAATTTGCCCGGTTATTATAAGCACTAGCTAAATTGGGATTAAATTTAAGGGCGGTATTATAGTCGGAAAGCGCTTTTTGCGTTTCACCACTTTGGAAATAAATCAGCCCCCGGTTGTTGTAATCAACAGCATTGTAGGGATGGCGGTAAATTAGTTGAGTTAAAAGTGCGATCGCCTCAGTATAATCTCCTTCTTGAGCCAACCTGAAAGCAAAAGAGCGTAAGTAGTTATCCCCTAAAGCCGATTCGCTGCGATCGTTTTTCCGATGTTCTTGGGCTTTTTTTGTACTATTTAGTACAAAATTGTATTCTTTACTTTGCTGGTCATCGTCAGCTAAAAAGGAGTGAATATTCATCTTTCCCTGCCTGAAATCCCTGCTTTGTGAAATCAAATTCTAGTTTTTTCTTGCTAGTGGTTTTACCCCTGTGTTTATTTTTAAGGTATTTATGGCTACTTGAAAGCTATCTGAAGAGAGAACTTAACCTAATCGCACAAATAGAAATCTATGCCCTAAATAAACAATTGCTCCTTAAACATAATCATGGATACTTGATCCCGAAGGTGAATTCCAGAAATAGCAGATGTCAATCTCAAAGACTAGTCAAGTAGTGAGAGCGACAAATTGGTAGAATGCCAAGAAGCCGTTCATTAGATACGGGGACTGGGGACAAGGAGAATAACCAATGCCCAATGCCCCAATCGTTAGATTTAATTTTTAAGTTTTGAGAAATTTTCCGATGACAACTGCAATTTCCTATCCCAATGCTCCTGATTTAGCAACCGATGATTACATTGTTATCGGCTTGGCAACCTGCTTCGTCAAAGAAGATGGAGAAGTTTATCAAATCGAAGTTATAGAACCGATTCCCTCTGCGGCTTTGGAAGCGCTTTTAAAGGGCATCCCTACCTCCTATAAGCTGGCTCATGCAACGACTTTGGGAACTGTACTGCATGACGATTCACAACTGATGCCAGATGGCTTCCCAGAGTCGGCTCAGTTTGGAGAGGAATTTATGCCACGGGCATTTGCAGCAGCTCGTACCTACAAACGTCGTGAATCTGCAAAATCTTTAATTCCCTTAGGTACAAACTACACTGAATTTAAGTATTCCATTGAGCGCAAACGAGTGTTAAATGCCGCTAGAGTTGTCACAAAAGAAGACAATGTTAAACAACATTCTCACACTCACAAAGTTCTTTAAATTATGCTAAAACTTTACGGCAGTACTCGTAGTCGAGCCTCAATTGTTCATTGGTATTTAGAGGAATTAGGAGTTTCCTACGAATTCGTCAAGCTCGATATGCAGGCGGGTGAACACCTCCAACCGGAATATTTGGCAATTAACCCAGTTGGTAAAGTTCCAGCAATTGTTGATGGGGATTTTAAACTTTGGGAATCTGGGGCAATTTTGCTATACCTTGCCGATAAGTATAGTAAAAGCACACTTTCACCAGAGGAACGTGCTGTATTTTCCCAGTGGGTATTGTTTGCCAATGCTACCCTTGCTCCAGGGATTTTTGGAGAGGAGAATCGGGAGCGGGAAATGCCCCGTTTGTTGACTCCCTTAAATGAAATTTTCAGTAAGCAACCTTTCTTGCTTGGCAATGAGTTCACTGTTGCTGATGTGGCAGTGGGGTCTATTCTGAATTACATTCCCATGATCCTGAAGCTAGACCTTAGTTCCTACCCAGAGGTGTTGAACTATATGAAGCAGTTATCTGAGCGTCCGGCATTTCAAAAAAGTATTGCCGGAAGAACTTAAAGTAATTCGTAATTCGTAATTGAATTCTTAATTACGAATTACGAATCTGTTAACGATAATTTGTAAATTGCAAAGCTACCGGATAGTCTTCTTGTTTCACTCGCTGCATGACAACTTGTAAGTCATCTTTAGATTTGGCAGAAACCCGCACAGCATCACCTTGAATTGAGGCTTGTACCTTTTTGAATTCGTCCCGAATCAATTTGGAGATTTGTTTGGCGATTTCCTGACTAATGCCTTTTTTGAGTTTGATTTCTTGACGCACGCGATTACCACTAGCTGATTCAACTTTGCCTAAATCAAAGATTTTCTGGGAGAGGTTACGCTTGGCGGCTTTTTCCCGCAGGATGTCGTGTACAGAATTTAAGGTAAACTCGCTGTCAGTACTAACGTTAATACTTTCTTCGACTAATTCGACAGTAGTTTGAGTGTCTTTTAGGTCATAACGACCTTTGATGTCTCGTATAACTTGATCGACAGCATTAACCAACTCTTGTCGGTCAAAGTCGCTCACAATGTCAAAGGAAAAAGTAGAAGCCATAGAAAATGTTGGGTTATTAGATGTTGGATTTCGGAATTGGAGTTAGGCATAAAACATTAGTAATTATTCATATGCCCTATGCCCCATGCCCTATGCCCCATGCCCCAATTAACTAGTAGCTTGAATGATGCTCAATAGAATGAGAGTGGCAGAGCTAATGGTACCAATGCCAAACATCAGCGATCGCAAAAGGGGTATATTCAAAATATAAAAAATTGAGTATAGCAAACGGGCTACGACAAAGGCGATCGCAGCTCCTATTGCTGTAGAAGAATTTACACCAGTTACATATGCCATCAATGCAGCTGCAGCAAATATCATAAACGCTTCAAAGGTGTTTTGATGTGCCCAAGTTGCTCGTTGGGCATAAGGTGGCAATTTATCAAGCATAGCGCGAGGAGTAGAAAACGTTTCATACCCCATACGCACACGGGCATAAGCTACCACCAAAAATGGCACATAAATTAGAACGGCAGCAGCAGCGATCGAGTACAAAAAAATTATCATTACTTATTAGTCATTGGTTATTAGTCATCAGTCATTAGTCATTGGTCGTTAGTCATTGGTGATTCGCCAAACACATAGATGCGTCAGCAGCTTTCCGCAGGGTAGGACAAAAGACAAATGACAAATGACTAATCAAAGTAGAAGAGAGTCACCACTTTTCTTTGTTCTTCTGCATCTTGACAAGTTTGCAACAAGGTGCCGCTGTCGTGAAACGCAAAACAAATCAGTTGCTGGCAACGAGAGACAATTTCTTTGTTGCACAGGTAACTAGCTTCAGCAAGGGACAGATTATCATTACTGGAATTTTCCACTAAATGCATTACCTGTTCTAGTTGCTGGCGCGATTCCAAAGGCTGGCGTTCCAGGCTTTGGGGTAGAATCACCGTTAACAAATTCGGATCGGCCCGCGTTGCTCCCCGGATGGCAGCTGAATTTGTACCTGTAGCACCAGAAGTAATGATTCGATTACCCGATAAAACTAGGGCATATGTCATCATTTCAATAAGATTCTGATGCGTAATCGGGACGTGACGAGAACCCAGCAAGGCAATTCTTTTAGAACCCGTTTGCTGGATTGTTGCCAGTTCTTGCGCTAATGTATCGAGGCTAATAAGGTCTGTTGATTGGGTCAAAGATGGAGATAATCCGATTAAACGACCCACATATTTTACCAAACAGCGTGTAGGTGCGAGGCAAACCTGAGTTAGACATTGCTACAATTTTTCTGATTGTTCGATGAAACGTCAAGTAAAGGAAGGATGTCCAAGGATATCTAGAGTTTATATAGCAGTTAAACCCAGTTTAGATAATAGGCGCTCAATGTCAAAATGCTCAGACATCAACTGGCGAATGCACTGAACCTTAATCGGCTCGTGGAGGCGGACTTGCCCGAAAGTGCGGTTAACAATTTCTACAGTGGTGAGGGTGTCTAAGTCAACAGATAAAATGGGGATTTCTAGTTCTTCAGCGCGACTGAGAATGAACGGCGGTGGGGGTAGTTGCCCGGTGAGAATTAAACATTGGGTAGAAGTTTCTAAAGCAGCTTGCTGAATTTCCACCCGATCGCCTCCTGTTACTACTGCCATATTCCGGCGTTTGCGGAAATATTTCACAGCCGAGTTGACATTCATCGCTCCAATTGCTAAACTTTCCACCAACAAATCTAGGCGATCGTTGCGACAGAGAACATCAGCCTTTAACTGCTTGACTAGTTCGCTAACACTGACGCTGCGGAGCAAATCGCTATTCGGTAGCATTGCTAGCACCGGAATCCCCTGGTGTTCCAAAAATGGGCGCAAGAGAGTGTCAACGGCTTCTAGTTGGGTGACAGGGATATCATTGATCACAACTCCAATCAAGCGATCGCCCACACGCCCTTTCGCAGCTAATAGCGCCTCAACCGAAAGCAACGATTTATAGCGGGTTACTAACAGCACAGCCGCATCCAATACTTCAGCGATTTGCAGCAAAGACAAGTCAAACAAATTGCCTTCGGACAAATCACCAGGCCCCTCCAGTAACACCAAATCTCCTTGGGACATTTGTAAATATTGCTGTATTAGGGACTGCTGATAATCGGTTTTGTCTTCCCCCAGTAAGCGCTTTTGCACATTTAGTTCATCCAAAGCGAGCATTGTCGGTGCAACGCGGTTTTCCGGCAATTTGAGGCTAAGAGCAATGAATTGGACATCTTCCTCAATGACGGTTCCACTAGACGAATTCAAACACGTACCGAGTGGTTTACCGTAGGTAATATCCAGTCCTTTTTGCTGTAGCTGATCAGACAAACCCAGAACAGTTGCAGATTTACCGCTATAAGTCTCGGTTGATCCAATCAGCAAATATTTAGGGGATTTTGGCACACATGCACTCCTAATTTCAAAAGTCAGAAGAACCCAGCTAGGTGTTTCCTAATTCTAGTTCCTTCTGGCAAAAGCTCTCGCTCTCACAAATTAAGGTTTCCCAGAATTACCTTTTGGTTGAATAAGCAGGGGTAGGGCGAGAGGTAATTTTCCTTGTGTCGGCTCTGCTAACCTGTATGCCTACTCTTCAAGCCTTGTCATTACCAACAAATACCAAACTAACAACTTCGTTGCTATAGAGCCTAAGTCAGTTCAAACGGACTCAATTAAGTAGGTAGGCGTAATTAAATATAAGATCAAACCTCACCCTCAATCCCTCTCCTTACTAAGGAGAGGGAAGCCGGAGGCAGGGTGAGGTTTTATATTTAATTTGACCCACTTACTTAAGTGAGTTTGAGTCACTAAAAATTGACTTATGCTACGCAGCTATCTGTATTGTCCGTATTTTTAGCGCAAAATTGCTTTTCTGGATAAGAATTTTAAGCAAATATAAACTTGTCAATAGTAATATTGAGTAATTTTTGAATTTCTGACTAATCTTGTTGACTTATATTATTATTTTGTGAGATTATAAACACATAATTACATAAGTATTTCGGCTTATAATTTCATAAAATTTACAGGTTTTAAATAAAATTTAGTGAGCTTTGAGGATTGCATCGTCCAGAAAATTGAAATCTTTTTATGGGACTTCATTACTTTAGAGTTATATTGATTGTATAAAAGACCTAAGCTAAGTCAAAAATCCTGAATATTGGCCAACTAAATAGCTGACAAAAGCAGCTGTTTTTGGTACTTTTAAAAAGTATTTAATTCCATCTAAAATAACCTGATAGTTGAAGGTTAAAATAGCGTAGTATCAGAACAAGCTACGCCCATTGCGGATGAATTATCACTACCAAATGCTGCTTTCACTTCCAGCAAACTGGAAGGGAAAGCAGGTGAAACGCATTCAGGACTTTCCTGAAAAACCCAACACCTGCTTTGATTTTTCAAGTACTTCTTTGGGGCGAAATGGTTTCGTTAGATATAAATCTGCACCAACCTCAATTCCTTTTTTTTTATCAAATTCCTGCCCTTTAGCTGTTAATATCACAATGTAGATATCAGTCATTTGCAAGTCGTGTTTAACAATGTGACAGACTTGTAAACCATTCATTTTAGGCATCATCACATCGAGAAAAACCAAGTTTGGTTTTTCAGCTTTAATAATTTCGAGAGCTTCTTCTCCATTTCTAGCAGTTAGGAGTTCAACGCCCTCATCTTCTAATGCTTCTAGGGCTTGTTCCATCAAAATCAAGATATTGGGTTCATCGTCAACAATCAGAATTTTCTGGGTCATACAATTTTGGATTTTAGATTTTAGATTGATTCATAGCAATCAAGTCATTGGCTCTGTCATTTAATTTACGATCTTTGGATAATAGAATTATTCTCGCGTTTAAATTCGGGGGCATTGTGGTGATGACGTGTTCTTTGAGTTGTTTGACTAGCGTATCCAGATTCAGATTAGCAGTGGTTTTGCGATCGCTGACGTAGGTGGGAATTTTGAATTTTGAATTTTGAAGGGTCATAGGGATTACTGTTCAGATAGCATAATAAAAAATATATTTTCCAACTCCTTCTCAAAGCGTAGGGTTTTTACCAAATCGGCATCTTGAGAGAAGATCGAATCGATGATAATCATGTCAGGTTTGGTTGACAGGGCTTTATGGAGGCATTCTTGCGGATCGGAGGCTTCAATCACGCTGTATCCCTGAGTTCGCAGTACATCTGATAAGGTTTTTAAGGTTGAGGCATTTTTATCCACAACCAATACCTTTTTACTAGAAGTGCCTTGGGAAAGCAATGAGCCAATTTCGTTGAGGAGTTTTTCTGGGTCAATGGGCTTGGTAAGATAGCGATCAATGCCAATGGGGTTGCCCCGTTCTTTGTTTTCAATAATTGACAGAATGATGATCGGAATGTCTGCGGTGTGGGGATCATTTTTGAGGACGGCTGCCACATCAAAGCCGTTGATTTGGGGCATCATTACATCCAAGAGAATCAGGTCGGGACGGGCTGTTTTAATTTGATGAATCGCATCCACGCCGTCTTTCGCTTCCCGAACATTATAACCTTCGGTTTCCAGTTGTTGACGAAGCAGCTCCCGAATGTTAGCTTCATCATCCACTACCAGAATGGTTTTGCTGTTTTGGTTCAGCACAGGCTTTGGGGTGATGACGTGTTCTTGGAGTTGTTTGACTAGCGTATCCAGATTCAGATTAGCAGTGGTTTTTGGATCGCTGGCGTAAGTGGGAATGATGAAGGAGAATATGCTGCCCTTACCTGGTTCACTCTCAACCCAGATTCTACCGCCGTGATGATCGATGATTTGTTTACAGATGGGCAGTCCTAACCCTGTGCCTTTGGGTTTGTCGGTGAGGGTGTCGCCAACTTGGCGGAATTTCTCAAACACTTTTGGCTGGTCTTCAGGTGTAATGCCAATGCCTGTGTCGATGACGCTGATGCAAACACCTTCGTTCTCTTGTTTAACGCGGCAGGTAACAGAACCGGATTCAGTGAATTTAACGGCATTGGAAATCAGATTGATCAAAACTTGCAGCAGACGATTGCGATCGCCTACTATCTGAGGCAGTCCAGGTTCAATCTCACTGATCAACTGCAAGCCATTGGTTTCAAATAACCCGGCGGTGGAATTGGTTGCCAAATCGAGTAATTTGCTGGGTTCGAGAGGCTGCATCTGCCATTCCACCTTACCTGCTTCCATCTTGGCGATATCCAGGACATCATTAATTAAAGACGTCAGCCGTTCTGCTTCCGACACAATAATGTTGAGATTGTCACCCACCCGCTTAATTGTTTTCTGAAGCTTGCAGTCTTCGGTAGAAAGCATTGGGAACACATCTGTTTCCAGCTTTTCTTTAATGAGCGATGCAAAACCGAGGACAGAAGTTAGTGGCGTTCGCAACTCGTGGGAAACCGTGGAGATGAAGTCGGTCTTCATTTGGTCGATTTCCTTTTCAGCCGTAATATCCCGAATCAGAATTACCGAACCTAGCCACCTCGCCGCCTGATCTTTAGAAGCTTCTTTGAAGATGGTGGTTACTAGAGCTTGACCGACCCGGCCTGCTGCTAAATTAATCTCAGCAGTGAATATCTCTCGAGACTGTTTGTGGGTCTGCTTTACCAAATTGGCGATTTCAGCTTGAGAAATTTCTCCGCAGTCTTTTCCTTTGATGTCAATGTCGCCAAGCTGGAACATTTTTAGCAGCGCCGGGTTAAAGCGGGTAATTTGGCCGATGGTGTTAGTTACCAATAACCCATCTGCTAGATTGTCAATAATCGCAGTCAGGTCAGCAAATGTTGCTTGCAGTTCTGTGTCTGCCTGTTGCTGTCGTAAGTGGGATAAGGCCAACAGCCAGGAACCCACCCCAATCAACCCAGTCAAAATAATGTAGAAAAGCAGGAGTCGATTAAAAGAACTTTGCGATCGCGCATTTAAGATCGCAGAGGGAACAAGAGTCACAATTTTCCAATGGTAAGACTTGGCATCCACCTTCCATTGACTGGAATCAAAGGCGCTGGTCGCCCCCGTGCTGGATTGAGCTTTTTGAACTTCCAGTAGCGGATACAGGGTTTTGAAAGTTAATAACCCATCAGCCGTTTGAAACTGTCCTGACTCTGTTGTGCCTATTTGCTGCCACACTTTAGGAAAGGCTTTTGCAAAGGTCAGGTCTTTGCGGTCTTTGTACATAAAGCCCCACTCATTCTCTGGCTTTAGTCCTTTAAGCCAGTAACCATCAGCATTGAGTAGCAGCATTTCGCCTAAAGTTGTCGAGTTTTCTTTTTTCAGATTCTGGATAAATTTCTCACCTAGATAGTTCAGCACAACAATGCCGCGTTTTTGCCCCTGAGAATCAAATACAGGAGTGCCAAAACGGATCATTGGTTTGAGCGGTTGTTCAATCTTGCCCCGCTCAATATTTAGATCCAGGGGCGAAACAAAGACCTCGCCTGATTTGAGGGGTAAGGTGTCCTTAAACCAGTAACGCTTTGCCTGGACTTGCAGTTTTTCCTCAGGAACAATGTTGGGCTGACCTTGATTCAAGTTGACTCTGACAATTTCTTTGCCAGTTGTGTCCAGAAAGCGAATCTGGTCATAAACTTGCTTCTGCTCAGACATGGAAAAATACTCTTTAGCGATCGCCTGCCTCAACTCCAGTGTTTTAGTTGCATCCACAGGTCGGTTGAGCATGAACTGTAGCTCGTTTTGAGTAGTCAGAAACATCAAGTCTGACTTAATTAAATTAAAGTCTCTAGCAGCTATTTTAGTTTGCATTTCAACGTTACGGGTTTCGTTGATGGAAATTGCGCCCCGTTCAGCTTTACTCTCTGCCTGGTGAATGATCATCAGCACGCCCCCAACCAGGACGGACAGTGGTAAGAAAGTGATCAGGAATCGTTTGAGGATTCCTTGGTCAGCGATTTTCAAGAATTCAGAGTTTTTTCGCATTCTTCTTGATAACTCTTAAATTAAGTTTGTTTACCCTACTCAGTACTGAGTGCTGAGTGCTGAGTAAGAAGAGTACCCAGTACTTTTGCACTATGGTAAGAGCAAGTGGCGTGGCGGAATCTTTGTATCCGGGAGAAGGTTGATACTCCGCCCCTTGTGGGCGGTCTTTTAACTCTAAGCCGAGGAACTCGGAACTCAGCACTCTTCATAAAAATACTTGTATTTTTGTCCTGGCGAATTGTTATTCATTTGTCTCATTGTTCTAAACATCAATAAAAAAAGAAATTGGATACTGTAGGAACATCTGGTAAATTTGCTCAGGTCATCTTGTCGGGTTTTGTGGGGAAAGGGGAAGAAAAAACCTTTAATATCATGTCCGCTTGATTGCTTTAGGACTTACGCAGAAGAGATCCCCCAACCCTCTTAAAAAGGGGGCTTTTCAGATCCCCCCTTAAAAAGCAGCAGGGTGGTTTCATACGAATAAATAAAAATAGATAAGTCTTGATTCTCGTTTTGTGACATGGCTTTTTACCCCTCTCCAAACCTCTCCCCGAAAGGTCAAGAGGCTTTGAGTTTTTCTCTCGTTGTATGAAACCACCCTGCCTCCTGAAAAGCTCTTAGGGGTTGGGGGTGGGGTTCTTTTATTATGGGTAATCTGGCGGACATGATATAACCTTTAACCAAAATCAAATTATGGGTCATAGGAATTACTGTTCAGACAGCATAATAAAGAATAGATTTTCCAACTCCTTCTCAAATTGTTGACGGAGCAGTTCCCGAATGTTAGCGTCATCATCTACAACCAGAATGGTTTTGCTGTTTTGGTTCAGCACAGGCTTTGGGGTGATGACGTGTTCTTGGAGTTGTTTGACTAGCGTATCCAGATTCAGATTAGCAGTGGTTTTTGGATCGCTGGCGTAAGTGGGAATGATGAAGGAGAATATGCTGCCCTTACCTGGTTCACTCTCAACCCAGATTCTACCGCCGTGATGATCGATGATTTGTTTACAGATGGGCAGTCCTAACCCTGTGCCTTTGGGTTTGTCGGTGAGGGTGTCGCCAACTTGGCGGAATTTCTCAAACACTTTTGGCTGGTCTTCAGGTGTAATGCCAATGCCTGTGTCGATGACGCTGATGCAAACACCTTCGTTCTCTTGTTTAACGCGGCAGGTAACAGAACCGGATTCAGTGAATTTAACGGCATTGGAAATCAGATTGATCAAAACTTGCAGCAGACGATTGCGATCGCCTACTATCTGAGGCAGTCCAGGTTCAATCTCACTGATCAACTGCAAGCCATTGGTTTCAAATAACCCGGCGGTGGAATTGGTTGCCAAATCGAGTAATTTGCTGGGTTCGAGAGGCTGCATCTGCCATTCCACCTTACCTGCTTCCATCTTGGCGATATCCAGGACATCATTAATTAAAGACGTCAGCCGTTCTGCTTCCGACACAATAATGTTGAGATTGTCACCCACCCGCTTAATCGTTTTCTGAAGCTTGCGGTCTTCGGTAGAAAGCATTGGGAACACATCTGTTTCCAGCTTTTCTTGAATGAGCGATGCAAAACCGAGGACAGAAGTTAGTGGCGTCCGCAACTCGTGGGAAACTGTGGAGATGAAGTCGGTCTTCATCTGATCGATCTCTTTTTCAGCCGTAATATCGCGGATCAGCAGCGCCGAACCGAAGCAGGCAGAGGGTTCCTTTTCTGCCGTCTTTTTGAAAATGGCAGTCGCCACTGCCTGACCAATGCGTTTTTTCGTCAGTGCAACTTCGGCAGAAAACATCTCTTTGGGATGGGATTGGGTTTGTTCAATCAAGCCTGCCAACCCGGCGATGGGCAGTTCTCGGTAGTTAGCTTTGAGGGCGGTAGCTGTCAATCCATACATGGCTAAAAAGGCAGGATTAAAGTGGGTGATTTGTCCTGCGGTGTCTGCCACTAACAAACCATCTGCTAAGTTATCTAAAATGGCATTTAATCCCTGCGCTTCTGCTAGGGTATTTTGCAGGGCAGCCGTCCGCTCGACAACTTTAATTTCCAGTTCTTGATTCAGTTGCCGCAGAGCGATTTCTGCTTGTTTGCGGGCAGTGATGTCGGTATTGATTTCCAGCATGGCGCAGGGTTGACCGGATAAATTTCGTTGCAAAGTCCAGCCGCTTTGAACGGTGATCGCTCTGCCATCGCGTGTGATGTGTTCCAGTTCTCCTTCCCAAGTACCCTGCCGGAGAAACTCTGATAAAACTTCTTCTAAAGGTTTTGGAAAGATTGATTTCAGAAGTGTGTGGATGTATTGGCCTTTCACAAAATCACGAGTCCAGCCATAGAGCCTTTCTGCACCTTGATTCCAGTACAAAATTTTCTCGCTCATGTCGCGGACAATAATCGCATCGCTGGAATGATTCAACATATCCATGAGACGCTGATTTTCGGCTTCTGCCTGTTTGCGATCGTGAATATTGGTGCAGGTACCAATCCATTCGCGGATGCTACCGTCTGCTTCCAAGACGGGGGTACCGCACATAGAAAAATGGCGGTAGATGCCATCTTTGCCACAGATCCGGTATTCAGTTTGAAAGAGACTCTGATTCGCCACAGCATTATTCCAGGCTTGGGCTGTGTGGGTACGGTCATCGGGGTGAATCGGATCGAGCCAGCCCAAACCCTCGACTTCAGCTGCACTCTGACCTGTGTATGCTAACCAGGTAGGCATTTCACGGCTCACCGCCAGTCCTTCAGGTGTAGCCACCCAGACCATTTGGGAAGTGGCAGTTACTAAAGAGCGATACCGTTGTTCGAGATACTGCTTTTCGGCTTCTGCCAGCTTGCGATCGTGAATATCAGTGCAGGTACCAATCCATTCTCGAACACTGCCGTCTTCTTCTAGGACGGGGGCACCCCAGACCAAAAAGTAGCGATAGTTGCCATCCTTGCCACGAATTCGGTATTCAATTTGATACATACTCCGGTTTACCACAGCAGCACTCCATACTTCTCCGGTATAGGCGCGATCGTCAGGATGAACGGCATCAATCCAGCCCCCATTCTCAGCTTCCGCTAGACTTTGACCTGTATAGGCTATCCAGCTTGCCAGTTCAAAGCAAATTCCATCTGGTGTAGATACCCAGACAATTTGTGTAGTAGCGGTTACTAGAGAGCGGTATCGGGCTTCACTCTGTTTCAGGATTTGTTCAGTCTGTTGGCGTTCCTGCTGGGCTTGTCGAAGGTCGCTGATGTCCTCCACATTAGACCAGATCAGTCGTTCCCCATCTTTCTCAATTATTAGTCCAGATATCCTGACTGAAACCAGATGCCCATCTTTATGGATTAACTTCTTCTCATAGGGACCGTAGCGACCAGTTTGTTCTAGGTTCTCTAGGGTAGCTCGGTCAGCGGCGGCATAGTTTTCAGGAGTAATTTGCCAATAGCTAAGATTCAGGGTTTCTGGAACAGTGCGCCCTAAAATGGCAGCATAGGCGGGGTTGATGTTAATTAGTGTCCCATCTGTTCGGCACAGTATTAGCCCAACAGGACATTGTTCAAATAGCTGACTGTTATATTCATCAAGTTGCTTAAACATGATTGAAGTTTCCTTAGTCGTCGATGTGGGTATGGTTAGGACAACTGAACCACGACAACAAAGTGGCGTAAAGCTTTAAGGAAATTGGGTTACGTTGAAACATCTGGTAAATTTGCTCTGGTGATGTAGCTCCCAGGTTTGGACTCTGCTCTGAAAGTCGCTGAATCAGTTGATTATGGCGGATTAGCAAATCCCTCGGTTTGAGCATTGGAGTTGTTGATGGAATGAAGCCGTCGGCATCGGGAGTGGGAGTTGGCGAGGCAGAGGTGCTATTCTGTTCTTCAACAGCGTCCACCAATGCACAATTTATTGGAATCTGAATCCAGAATTCTGTCCCTTCACCTGGCGCAGAACGGCACTTGAGAAATCCCCGGTGTCTGTTCACAATAATTTGGTAACTGATTGCCATACCCAATCCGGTTCCCTTGCCAATTTCTTTTGTGGTGAAGAAGGGATCGTAAATGCATCGAATCACATCCTCCTTCATCCCTGGTCCATTATCGGCAATGCGAATCACTACAAACTGGTTGTCAAGGACTTCAGTACGAATAGTGATTTGGGCAGTAGGGGGAGATATTTTTTTATTGATCATTCCCTCCTCTAGAGCATCAATGGCATTTGCCAGGATGTTCATAAATACCTGATTCAACTGTCCGGGGTAGCATTCAATTAGGGGAAATTTGCCATAGTCTTTCATAATTTCAATTACCGGACGACAAGCATCTGCCTTCAGGCGATGGTGAAGAATCATCAGCGTTCCGTCGATGCCATCGTGGATGTTGACGGCTTTCATTTCGGCTTCGTCATGGCGGGAGAAGTTTTTCAGAGATTGCACAATTTCCACAATGCGATCAGTGCCCACGTTCATCGAATTCAGTAGTTTCGGGAGATCCTCCATGATAAATTCCAGATCGATTTTGTCTAACTCTGATTCCAACTCTAAAGGAGCAACAGGTAGGAATTTCTGATACTCTTGCACCAGGTGCAACAAGTCATTGGTGTATTCGGCAACATATTTTAAATTGCCATAAATAAAGTTAACCGGGTTGTTGATTTCGTGGGCAACTCCGGCAATGAGTTGTCCTAGACTGGACATTTTTTCGCTTTGGATTAACTGGGTTTGGGCCAATTGCAATTCATGGAGAGCTTGCTGAAGTCTCTGTGTCTGGGCTTTTGCCTGGATGGCTACTTGAATGCTATGCTCGTAAATTACAGCTTTGTCAATCGCGATCGCAGTTTGAGAGGCAAAGATACTCACAAGTTTCAGGTGTTCTGCCTTGTATGAGTCAGTTTTGGAGGTTCCAATAGCGATCGCTCCCAGTACCCGCTCCTTGGCTCGCAACGGTACACAAATCATTGCGTTAACGTTTTTTTGCCCTTCTAACCGAGGATCGGCTTGCATATCATTGATGAGTTCTGCTCGGTTGGATTGCACAATGTTGCCAATAATCCCCTTACCCGGTTCCGGCTGACTGTGGTCAAAAAAAACTCCAAATTCGGCAATGATTTCAAATGCAGTTGCATCTGGACCGAGGAGCAGAATCATCCCCGCAGAGGATTCAACTAATTTACTCAATTCCTGAAGCACAAGTTGGGCAATCTGTCGCGTATCTAAACTTGTTGTGAGTTTAGTCGAGATATCCTCAAACAAATCAATTTCTTGGTATCGCTCCAGCAATTCTATAGCCAGTTCTTTCTTCTCAGCTTCCTGCTTTGCCAGAAATGAGAGCAAAGTCGCAAGTAGAGTTACCTGTTCTCCCCCAACAACCCAACCGATGATTTCTCCTGGCACCTCGATTGGATATCGGTTTTGCCCAGTTTGCTCCCCAATGCTAATTAGTTTCGTGCCGTCTAACAGTTCAACATCAATCGCCATGTTGAGCTGGTAGACTAAGTTATGAAGGAGAGAGGGCAACTCTTTTTTGTTGAGAATCTTTCTGAGACTAACTGCGGACATAAAACACCTCATAAGCAGCAGGTTGCAAATTGACCGCATTCAAGCCAACCGGGTTATTAATTTTATCTGCCACCTCTGTGGCTAAGTCTCCCAAGACAGACATTTTCTCACTTTGTACCAGTTGCGATCGCGTCTGTTGATAAAGCCCGTTCGCATAGTATTTCCAAGAGTTAACTACACTGTATTGCAACCCTCTACCTCCTGCACTTCGACGTGGCTCAGTGACCACCTCCTGCACTTCGACGTGTCTCAGTGACCACCTCCTGCCTTCTTCACCGTAGCTATCCGTACCCCTTTGGATCAGCAAGCTACGCCCAGTATCTTCAGAAAAGAAAGGAATTGTCATAAAAATCTAGCAATATAATAATTTACTAATTAAGATTAGTTTTCCCAAAAACATTGGCGATATAACAGCGAAGTCGATCGGTAGTAAATACCTTTAAACTCCTTACCAGAGGCGTCGTTCTGTCTGTGTAACTCGCTTACTTTTTTAGGACTTACGCAAAATATCTCTCAAACTCTGATTTCTCTGTGTCGCGCCAGTTGCTACAAACTCCTCCACCCCCGCAATGCACTGCCTTCTCTGCGCCTCTGTGGTAGCCTGCGGCAAGCCGAAGCGTCTACGTTATTCCGTAGAATTGTGCGTAAGTCCTATTTTTGATTAGTTCTAGAAAAACTATAAATAAAGCTTTCATAATTCGAGAAAGGCATAGATTTAAATCTATGGTCAATTGATGTCTCTTGTTGCTACTACTCGGAAATTGGGAATCAGCACTTCGACAAGCTCAGTGTAAAACTTTTTTGAGACTGAATAATCCCCTCTCTGGCAAAACATAGAATAAAGTAGCAAAATCAGCGGCGATCGCAGCTGATTTTGCTACTTTTAGGTGATTTCGGATTAAAAAAATACCTATTTTGACGAGTTTTGACTACGTTGGTTTCGACTCCGCTCAACCAACGGCTATGGTAAATTTATTACTAAAATTCACCTTAAAAGTATTTAGGTAAGCGGTAGCTTCAGTTAGATCCGAGAGTAGCGAAAACGAAGTCTGAGTAACCGAAGCCACCGTAACCAAATTTGGGCAGGTTGTTCAAAGAAGGTGAAAATATCACCGAAACCTAAATTAGTTTTGTGATGGTGTAACCAGTGTCTCTCAGGAGTAGTAATAAATAGAATTTGACATAAAATATTTATCGGCTTTGGGGTTTGCCAACCCAATACACTTATGTGTCTCCACCAAACATGAAACTGACCAAGCAGTAATCCAGAGATCACGCCGATGGGAGAGAAAGACCACAGGGCTACTGCTATGAGTACATAAGGCAAAGCTCCCAAGATACCATCTAAAAGAACCTGGGGATTAAAAGTCAAAATAGCGTAGTGGCGGAAGTCCTTTTTCCAGGAGTGGTGCGTTTTTAAATGAAGGCTACCAAAAACGTGCTCGGGTACGTGGTAAATGAATGTAGATAGAAAATCGCCAAAAAACAGTAATAACCAAGCAACAGCGATCGCCTCAAGCATTTCTACTCCTCAAGTAAGTTAAGAAAACTCCACAGAAAATACCCAAATGTCATGCTGTCGGCGTAGACACCTAGTTTTCCGCTATCCAAGCAGCACCTGTGCGTCTCATCGGTCTACGCTCCAGTTAATTTGGCTCAGAGTATATGTAATTGGGTCACTTGCAGTTTCATAAATCTCCAATCCTTAATGCAGTCAACACCAACTCGTAAGAACCTCCAATTTGACTTCTGACTCTGGGCTAATGGTAACGATACATCTAAAACCCGATAGTAATACAGTACTTTACTATAGTTACTACATAATCTTCTTACTAAGACATACAGCGTAAGCAAAGGTTGAGTTAAAGTTAGTACAAATTTAGGTTAAGATTTTCTTAAACATTGTTAATTTTAAATTGATTGTAATTAAGCTTAAATTATGAATTTAATCAGAACAATAAAATAGACATGACGCCAATATAATCTTGGTTATCGAGGTAAAGAAAGCGAGTTTACAATTAATTTGAGATCTGGAAAAATATTGATGATATAGAATTAACTAAATGCCATAATAATCGGCTATCAATTAACAATTAATGGGTAGGGAGCGACGCAAAGAATGAATATTTATCAGTGTGGCGATCGCAGCTGAGTTCATCGGTCTTTTGATTTGTGAAAACTGAACACAATTAATCAAGCTGTGGAGTATAAAAATATGATTAACTTTAATCAGTACAAGGCTTTAACTTTCGATTGTTACGGAACCCTAATTGATTGGGAGAACGGCATCTTAGGGGTACTAAAGCCACTTCTGCTAGCACATAACACTAATTTTGATGACGAGCAAATTCTAGAACTTTTTACTGAATTTGAAGCAGAACTGGAAAAAGGAGAATATATCAAATATCGAGAAGTTTTGAACAGAGTAGTCCAAAAATTTGGTGAGCGATTTGGTTTTGAGCCAACTGCTGACGAACTAAATTCACTTGCTGATTCGATTCAGCATTGGCTGCCTTTCCCCGATACACTTGAAGCACTTAGAGCTTTAAAGCAAAAGTTTAAACTGGTAATTATCTTAAACGTAGATGACGATCTCTTTGCTTTCTCGGCAAAGCACTTGGAGGTAGAATTTGACCAGATAATCACAGCAGAACAGGCAAAAAGCTACAAACCCTCTTTAAACAACTTCAGAGTGGCTATTGAGAGAATTGATTTGCCGCTAGAGCAGATATTACACGTTGCTGCTAGTGTATATCACGATATCGTTACAGCTAAATCTGTGGGACTATCAACAGTCTGGGTAAACCGTCGCGGAGATCAAAAAGGAGTTAGTCCCACCGGATCAGCAGTAAGTCAACCTGACTTAGAAGTGCCTGATTTAAAGACTCTCGCCGCTTTGAGTTTAAATTAGTTGGCTGATCTTAATTTAATCACCGGAGGAGCAAAAAGTATTCATAACCTCGTTTTGCGTTGCTTTCCCGCCCTGCAATAAATTGCGGGCTAATAGCTAAAGTGCGTTTCAACGCACTGAAATTAAGGATGCCAAAGTGAAAATCTGTTGTTAAAAAACGAAACAGGGATTGCAAGATAGATTGATTCTGCTTTACTCTGGAAAAACTACTACGCCAGTTTGAGTTCCTAAACTTTGGGAACCACAGCACATAACTGGCTCTCCTTTCCTCAGCACCCAGCCGATAAACTTGTTCAAGAATACACTTTGATAGCCTAAAACGATGAAAGCATCTGCTAATTTCGACTTTGAAGACGAGAAATTTAATGCACCGCCTTCTCAAGTCATCCCCTGGTGTCAGATGATTAATCCTCGGTATGGCACAGATGGTATACAATCTCACGGTTTGGCAATTAAGGTAGATAATGCCAATGCTGTCGGCTTTGTGCCAGATGATAATTGGCAGCAAGTGGAGCATGAATTTAGCTCTGGAGTCGAAACGGTTTTTATTACCACTACTCCACACTTGGTTCTAGTGCGTCGGGGGCCATTGTCTGTCAAAGACCGGGAAAGTGGTCTAAAACTGGGTACGCTCAAAGAGAATTATGATGCTTTTTTAGCAGACAAACTTAAATTTAAAACCTTTACTCGCTATTTAATTTTTATAGTGGGAGAGAATAAAAAGTTTTTACATGAATCACCACTACAACTAACTCTTAATGGTGCCGCCGGAGCGAGTTTCAGCAAAACTTACTGCGAATATCAACAAGGCAAAGTAGTTAGTGGATTCGTCGCTGAACTAGAAAAAGCTTATGCTGTTTACCGCAAGCAACCTTTGACACCAAAAGGTCCTTTGTTCCATGCTCACGGGATTTTTTGCCCGATAATTGAGTCTGAAGAAAGAGGTATTGAACCAAATACAGTTCTGGTAGCTTCAACTGTAGACTACAAACATCCGACGGTAGGCACTTTAACAGAATATTTAATTGCTTCGGATTCTCTTGAGTCTGCAATGATTTGCAAGACTTTTGAAGAATACAAAGATTTTGGCAAGGAACCTGTCAAATCAGAAACGCCTAAATTGGCAATGGCAGGAGTTTCCAACTCTTACGTTTATGCTGATGAAGATGATTTTGCTTATCCGCCGTATTAGGTGGGAGTGGGGAGTGGGGAGACAAGGGGAATCCCTCATCCCCAATGCCCCAATACCTATTCTTTGAGCAGCAAATAATATAATGAACCATTGCCGCCTGTGATGCCAGCGCGATCGCCTGCTAGTTTACCAGACCCCATAAAATAATCCACTCGGCCCGGGCCTTTGATGGCGCTTCCTGTATCCTGGTCAAGCACAAAGCGGCTGACGGTACGATTCTCTAGTTTGCCACGACTGGTTAAATAGGGAAATGAGTTGTAAATCAGCGCTAGCGCTCCGGGTGGCATGAGAGATTTATCTGTAGCAATGGAACGTTCTGCTGTCACTGGCACATGAATACTACCAGCAGCTCCGGTACCACCAGTTTCCTCGAAGAAAACAAATCGTTGCCAGCGTGGCAGATAGTTGTTTAACTCCTGCGGGTATCGCCGGAAATAAGCAATCATCCGTGGTAGCGTCAATCCATTCAGGGGAAGTTTGCCATCTTTTGCTAGTTCTTTGCCGATACTAGTCCAGGGGTAATCAGTTCCACCTGCATAGCCAATTGACGTTGTTTTGCCATTAGTTAACTTAATTTGGGCAGAACCTTGGATATGTACCATGTATGCGTCAAGGCGATCGCGGAACCAAAGCAGTTCTAAACCGCGTAATTTGCTCTTATTCCCTTGTAAACCATCCTTCCCTTCCAAATCAATTCGTTTTGGGTGCGGTTTAGACCATTGGTCAAAATCAGGTGGTAGGCGATAAAGGGGATACTTATATATTGAAGTCCTGACACGGCTAGCGGTATAAACAGGTTCGTAGTAAGCAGTGAACTTAACAGTACCCTTGCCATCGTTGCCCACCGATTGGTAGAAGACGAACTCACGGCGGACATCGGCTTGTAGTTGGGCTGCTGACTTAGAACTGAGAACGAGTTGGCGGAAACGTAGCAAACTTCGGCGGACGCGATCAAGGGTAATTTCCTTTACTGGATAATTTTGATATGCTGCGATCGCCCCACTCTTTGTTAGGTAAAACAGACTGTTATCAATGGAAGCCAACAACGCATTGCGATCGCCTCCGGTGGGCGAAGCGCCAACGCCTGTTTTACCTATTTGACCCCAAATTTGGTCATCCCAACCCAAACAAGTCGGCCGGAGCGTACAATCGGTTCTGATCGCGATTGGTTTTAGCGGTGGCGTTAACTCAGGAGTGCTTGGTACTGGCAGAGGTGGGAAACCAGGAGTTATGGGTACTGGCAACGGCAGAAAGTTAGGAACCTGAGCAACAGCCGCCCAGAGAGGGTTTATAACGGCAATTCCCAGACTCAAGGAAAGCAAAGTAAGGGTTTTTCTGATCATTCGTTGAATCTTTCAACACTGGAACTAAAAATGGGTTCTACCCGGATTGCCACGATCCGAGAGGGTCTTACTACCATATACTCACCTTGAATATTTTTGATCGGGACGCTAATAAAGTCATTAGAAGCAGACTTTGGCACAAGTTCGCCGCTATACCACTTCTGAAACTCTTGAATAGTCGGAAAACGTACTTCTTCCCGGTGGCCGCTTTCCAGTAGGAGGAATACGGCATATTCATTTGCAGTTCTAGTCATAAGGTTGAATCATTTAAAAAACATTCAACCCATTGTTAACCACCTAACCCCCGAATGAAAAGGGTAAGCATACGGGAGCAGGGGATTTGGAGGGCATCCTTGACAGCTTAAGGTCATAAATAATTTGTCAATAAGTAATAGTGCTTAAAAATTTGCGAAAAAAGGGGTAATGAACTCAAAGAAGCAAGCCCTAGACGGAATGTTCCCCTGGCAGGTCTAGCTTGCTACCTGACGTTGATGTTCTTGATCCAGAAATACGCTCGGCGGAAATTTGGTGATCTTCTGGTCAATAATAAAAGATTTGACATATTCAATCATCATCGGATGGAGAGACAACAAACCTGATTTGGTATCAATCCACGATCGCACTTGTAGTAGTTCTAACGTTTCCAGGAGTTCTTGGGATGAAACGGAGGATGGTATCTTTGTTCGTAGCTGTGAAAAAGAAATGGGTTGAGGATTGAGTCCCATGCATTGAATCGTTGCTTTGGCTACATCCGGCAGGTATTCAAATTCTCGGTCTAAATCCTTGAGAATTGTACCGAAAACTGTAACTTTTTGTTTTAAAAATTCCGTGATGCTGCCATCAAATAATTGTTGAATCGTTGTGGCAATGCAGTTTAAAACATGGGGATTCCCTGCGTAGGATTTGATTAATCGATTCCAGGCGTTTGGCGTTCCTCTAAAGGTTCCTTTTGTTTTGAAAAGTTCTTGTATGTCTGTAACCTGTAATCCTTGGAGACAGAATACTCGCACAGGTCGTGTCTTTCCTTCAAGCGGGGTGATCTGATGGGATTTGACACGACTGGTCAAGATTAAGCAACTTTGATGGGTAGCTTCTCCGATTCTCCTTAACAACTGGCAGTACTCCCCGGTGGTTGTGTGGTGGAGGCAGATGCAGTCTCTATAAATAATTTCTGGGGTAGCACATTCTTGGAGAAATCTGTCAGCACCGTCTAAAACCAGTAAGCAACGATAACGTTGCAAATAATGAATCAGCCGAGAAATTCTGTGATTGAATGGTTCTGGCAGATCGGTTTCTTTTCTATCGGATAGAACGCCGATCAGGTCTGCTAGGAGATCGTTAACTGGAAAAGTTGGGAGCAGCGATCGCCAAATCACGAACTTAAACTGATCTTGAAGTTGTTGAGCGAGCTTCACTGATAACCAGGTTTTGCCGATCCCACCCATGCCCAATAGGGTAATGAGACGGCAGGGTATTGGCTGATTTGTAGGAGATTCAGCTAAAATCCAGCCCTTCAGGGTTGCCAGATCTTCGGTGCGTCCGCAAAAAAGGGATACATCTGGTGCTTCTCCCCAATCAATTCGATTTTGAATTTTTGTATAGCCTTCCTGGGGCTTGATATGCGGATTCAGGAACTGATAGTCATTAGGTTCTAGTTGTAGGTTGAATGTTTGGAAACAGGACTTCAGGGTTTGCCGATCTACCCCCACTTCACAGGCAAATACCTTTGCTACTGTATCTGGGTCTAACCCCATGCGAAAGCCTAAGACTTCACAAGTGTAATGTTTATCGAAATTTTCATAACTTTCTGATTGAGATTTTGCATCTTGCAGTTTCTGCAATCCTTGGGGCGTTAGCATTACACCACGTCTACGGGTCTTTTGTTGGGACTTCATGGGAAACCTCACAGGTTATAAATATAGATAGTATTTTTTATGGATAAGCATGACCGTCTGTAGTGCATCGGAAAGATCCGGCAACAAATAGGAGATGACTAGATGTAAAACACTATTTCAGACCGCAAGCAGGTAAGAATTAAAAGACTGAATGGAGCGAATCTATTCAGCTAATTTTATGTTACTTGCTTTCTTCTCCCATCCATGTTAAGTAATTTTACGGATGGTGATTAAACCCGCGATCGCTGATATTGAAACATTGACAACACTCAGTCCTGAGTGCTAAATGCTGAGTTGAGTCAAGTAAAAAAACTACTCAGCACTTATGTACTTGGTACAAGCCCCGCCCGCAAGTGGCGTGGCGGAATCTTCTTGACTCAAGAGGTAGGTTGATACCCCACAAGAAAGCGGGTGGTCTTTTAACTCAGTACTCTAAGCCGAGGAACTCAGCACTCTTCATTGCGGCGATCAACCCTATCCACAAATTCTCTGGAAAGCGATCGCAATTCTTCTGTTCGTTACAACTTCAACAGGATATTTGCGAGAGGGTCGGTGAAGTTTTGTAATTGTAGATACTGAAGTTAAGATGGGTTCTGCCGATCTTAAGGAAGTTAAATTAAGTTTGGCAGTGGCTCAAATAATTGCTGTGTCTAGCTTAGGAAGATTGAGGTTAAGAAGTCTTTAAGTTCGTTCTTAAGTTTGTAAGTTTCGGTTGAGTTGAATGGGTTGAAAGGGCAGACTTAAATCTATTGACAAATCAAAAACACAAATTCTCAGGATAAACTCAAATGGCTATTAACGGCACCTCGTACAGCGAGACACTCTATGGCACCAGCGGTAACGACCTGATCTACGGCTATCCTAGTTCCGGCTTTGGCTCTGGCTACAATGACTACGACGGCTACGATACTTTGTATGGTTATGATGGCGACGATACATTGTACGGCGGCAATCAGGATGACAACCTTTACGGCGGACAAGGTAATGATGTCCTTTATGGCGGTTTGAATCCAACATACTCTGGCAACGACAGCCTCTATGGTGGGGCTGGCAATGATATCCTCTATGGTGGGGCTGGCAACGACCGCCTTGACGGCTATGCAACTAGTGGCATAGAATACGACACTCTGGTTGGTGGTACTGGTTCTGATACTTTCATTCTTGGCGGTTCCTGGGGTCTTTCATACCAAGGTTTGGGTTACGCTACCCTTGTTGAGTGGGACACTTCTGATTACATTCAAACCATTGGTAACTCTAGTCAATACTCTTTTGGGTATGCAAACTATAGTGGCAGTTCGGCTCTAGACACACAAATTTACTATGGCAATGACTTAATTGCTAACGTTCAAGACAGTACTAATGTCAGCTTCTCCAGAGACTTCAAGTTTGTCTAGTCAGCTCTTTGTTCGCCCGGAAATGCATTCGCCCTTAAAAGTCTGCGATGGACAACAGCGCCCCTAGGGAATGCGATCGCATTTTCGGGTATGAGCAAAGCTGTTAGTAATACAAACTGGTTTGTAACAGATTTACGGCTAGGACACCATAAATGTCCTAGCCGTAAATCTGTTTGAAAAGTCTAATTTATCAAAACAGAATTCAGCATGATGTTTCTACACTGGCTTGGCTACACGAGACAAAACCCACCTACCTGATCCTCAACTTGGGCTAGCTTATAATTTAATCTACCGTAGCGTTACTTATCGTGTTGATCCGAATTCCAAAATGGCGGAAGTTCCTCTACCACCACTAGCCGATAAATTGAGCTTTAGGGAAATTACCTACTTTGTAAATAAAACTGCACAGGAAGAAGTTACCGTAGTCTCTTAATCGGCAAGTACTTCAAAAATTGGGTAAATACCGATTTTTGAGGAATTAAAGCTTCAATAATAATATGGCAGCAAGCCGGTCTCAAGTTTAGAAAGTCATGAACTTGTAGTATAATCCTCAAAAAACCTTGGAATTTCAGCACTACCTACTTACTTTGTTTCTCAATAAACTTTGTCAAAGCTGGTAGTTGTGCCAAGATTAATTTGAGGACTTAGGCAAGTTACACAATGTTAGGACAATTATTAGACGGACGTTACCAAGTTCTCCAGGTCTTAGGTAGAGGGGGATTCGGTCAAACCTACATAGCCCAAGATAATCATCGGCCAGGTTTCCCGAAATGCGTTGTCAAACATCTTAAGCTCGTCACTCGTAGCCTTAAATTTCTCGAAACTGCTAGACGGCTATTTAACAGTGAGGCAGAAACACTAGAACAACTGGGCAACCATGACCAGATTCCTCGGCTTTTAGCCTATTTTGAAGACAACCAAGAGTTCTTCTTGGTGCAAGAGTTAATTGAAGGGCATACTCTAAAAGCAGAACTGTTCCCCAATCAACCTTGGACAGAAAATCAAATAATTCAACTGCTCCAACAGGTGTTGGGTATTCTGCAATTTATCCACAGCCAGAATGTTATTCATCGAGATATTAAGCCGGACAATATAATTAGGCGGCAACAAGACGGCAAGCTAGTGCTGATTGACTTTGGTGCTGTCAAACAAGTCCAAAGTCAACTGCTTACAGTTCCAGGGCAAATGGGCGCTACTATTATCATTGGCACTCCAGGATATATGTCTACAGAACAGGGGCAAGGTAGGCCGCGCCCCAATAGCGATATTTATTCCTTGGGCATGATTGCTATCCAATTGCTGACGGGGTTACATCCGATAAACTTTGAGGAAAACCCAGATACAGGAGAAATTTATTGGCAGCATCAAGCTAACGTCAGTTCTGAGTTAGCATCTGTGCTATCTAAAATGGTGCTACACCACTTTAAACACCGCTATCAGTCTGCGGCTGAAGTTCTGGGGGTGCTTAAGGAGCTTGATACTAAAGTAGAAGCCCAATCACAATCACTTCAACCACCATCTTTTACACAACCGCCTCAAACTTCACTTTCTCAACAAAACTCAATTGGGTATCCGCCTCCTTTTATTCTGTCTGCGGAAAATTACAGCCGCTTAGAAATGATTCTTTTAGAATTTGTTGGCCCCGTTGCCCCAAGATTACTACGACAAGTTACGGCTTCAGCGTCCAATTTGGAAGAATTAATTAATCAATTAGCCTTTCATCTTCGAGGAAATCAACAAATTTATTTTAAGAAGAAAACAATGTTTATCCTAGAGAAATCTACTCTAATAGATGAACTTACTGTTAAATCTGAAATTAAGTCAAATAATTTATCAAACCAGAAACCTCAATTAATCAGCGATAGCTTTGTGGATCAGTGCGAGCAGGAGTTAGCTGATTTAATTGGCCCAATAGCTACGTTCCTAATCCAAAAAGCTGTTAGGTCTTCTGGACAACTTTCTCGTGCAGAATTTGTGAAAGTTTTAGCATCACAAATTCCTGAAGCTCAAAAAGCTTTGCAATTTCAGCAGCGCCTACTTTCTTAATTTTTTCACTCATCCCAATTTTGGAAAACATTTGTTTGCATACATTGAAATTTTATTGCCGACTTACTTAATCTAAAATCTAAAATGGTGTTAGCTCTGGTTATTCAGCATCTCCAGAGCTATTTTTAAGCTAGCTTTCATCCGATTAAATGCTTCTGCTAACCCGCCAATTTCATCATTAGAACTTTCTTCAAAATCAGCGCTCATATCACCAATGCTAACTTTTTGGGCTATTTTCTCTATTCTTCTGATGCGCTGAATCACATATTTTTTGATTAAGAAGTTAATTAAGAAAACTACGATCGCAAAGATCGTAATTAAAAGCCCCATTATCAATGTCCAAGTCTGTTTGGCATTAGCAAAAATATCTTGAGAAGGAACAGAGATTATCTGGGCAGAAACAATCTGATTGAGTTGCCAACCAAAACCATTTTCCGAGCCATAATTTACCAACTGACTCTTAGGAGCTTTATCTGGTGTAGAATGACATCGCAAGCATTTCGGTTGGGTAATCTTTAATGGTTGTGCAATGTAAAATACTTCACCTTCTGAGAAGTTACGAAACCCTGTAATTTCTAGAGTTTTAGGTTCGTTGCGAAAACGCTCTACAATTTGAGTTTCAAAATTATCAGCTTTATCTGCTAAATTGGTTGGATTAAGTGTTGCATCCTTATGAACAAAGTTTTTATATTCAGGCTTTTTCCGAAAATTCTCAAAAACCTCTTTAGAAGAAAAAGTTGGTACTATTTCAGGCATGAATGTTGCGTTAGTGTCTAGTCTAGGTTCTAATAGGGGATCTATCCGATTTTGTGTATAATCTCTAACTGAGTTCACCATTTGGATGAGAATCTGCGCTTGAGAAGCCACTTCATTTTGCGCTCCCTTTTGAAGTACACTGGATAAGGCAACGCCACTTCCCACAATACTGGCTATGAAAACTAATATTAAAAGTAAGTTAAATTTAGCACCTATTTTTAAGTTTTTTAACGTAATGTTGTTTAACATAACCTAAGCAACGAAGGTGATATGTGAATTGGTCTAATATTTATTTATATTTGTTAGAAAGCACTTCAACAATATTTAAATAAATATTAATATTTTTCTGTAGTATAACCTATTTAGGCAGTAGTCAAGCTGATCTAAATGATTCCTGAAAGCTAAGTTATTTCTTTAACCATAATTAGTGATGTTTTTGCGATTTCCCCGTCGTTTATTTCTGTTTAATCTGTTAGGTTTGACATTTGCTGCTTGCCAATCACCAAAGGAGTTTGAGGGCACGTTAACTGTTGGTGTGATCAACTATGGTGGAGGCGAACAGATAATTAACCAATATGCTAAATTTAATAGTTACTTGGGTGAAAAGACAAATGCTTATATTCAGCTAGAGCCTGCTTTTAATGAAAATAGAGCGGTTGAGCGTCTTGAGGCTCGTGCTTGGTCGTTGGTATTTGCTCCACCGGGTTTAGCGGCTATTGCGATCGCACGCTATCAATATGTTCCTCTGTTTCCTTTAATAGGTATTAGTAATTTACGTTCAGTTTTCGTTGTTCGCAAAGATAATCCCATAACCAACTTGAAACAACTACAAGGTCAAACAGTCGCTTTAGGGCAGTTAGGTTCTGCAACAGGATATTATTTTCCACTTTACAATCTTTATGGTACAACACTGGCAGAAATACTCTTTGCACCCACACCCAAAGTCGCGCTGCAATTGGTCGCTGAAGGAAAAGCGATCGCCTGTGCTGTCTCGGAGGCTGAATTAAGTCTCTACGGTTCACAGTTAGACCCAACCGAATTCCGCATACTATTTAAAGACCCTCACTATGTACCATTAGGTGTGGTCTTGATTGGGCCTAATGTAGAACTTAATCGTCAAGAGTTGATCAGGAAAGTAATGAGTGATTCGCCTTCAGGTTTAGCTGAAGAAGTGGGGTATGTACCCAATGGACAAGTACCAGATTATAAATACATGATTTCTCTGGTTGATCGGGTAAGCTCGATTAGTTCTAAGCTGGAAAAAAAGCCTGTTCGTTTATTTTAAGGTTGAGCATTTGTCATTCCCCACTCCCGATCATCTTGCTCAAAAAAACAATTTGAATCGTGCTAACTGATTTTCAATGGTTCCTGTGAGAATTTGATTCAGTTCTGTGGTGTCTTGGAATTGCAAAATTTGCTGTGTCGGTAAGTCGAAGGGAAATTGCCCTTCAAAGTCGGGGCGTTGCATGTGCGCTAATAGAATCTGTTCAGATCGTTTACTTTGGATGGCATAGCCAATCTCAATACAGACATTCGGACTCGGAATTAGTTGAGGGGTTTCTTTACCATCAATGCTAGCAATGGGCGTGGTGTCAGCGATAAATAACAAACTCTTACGGATTTTTCGCATGATTGTGCGGTTAATTCGGACAGTAGCACCACTGGGACGAGAGGATTCTACTAATGTTAGGGGAAGGCGCGATCGCAAGTTTAAACTATCTAAACTTTTTCGCAGTTCTTCTCTGAGAATATTCGTCGCTGCGGCATACTCAGTTTGATAGGATAAAAAAATCGTTGGTTCTAACTGAGCCAACACCGC
Organism: Nostoc sp.; assembly: GCF_036919815.1. Classification (GTDB taxonomy): domain Bacteria; phylum Cyanobacteriota; class Cyanobacteriia; order Cyanobacteriales; family Nostocaceae; genus Nostoc. The sequence continues at coordinate 98,286 of NZ_JBALCE010000084.1, read as the reverse complement.
CTGCTTGGTGAAATAAATTTCATGGCTAATTAAATCAATGTTAGCGACGCAATAGCCACCACTACCTTCAATATAAAATTCAATATTTTCCCCTTCCAGATAGCGCCCAAACCAAGTTGATTTGTTAACTTCATCACTTTCTTCTAAAAAGTCTGCTCGCAAGGCTGATTTGAGCAGGCTTTTTTTGCTTAAGCGAATGTCTGGCGGACGTTTTTCCAGTTCTGGAATCGGCTCGTAATCCTGTAGATACCACGCTCTGAGCGCAATAATTGACATAAGGCGCTATTTAAACTATTTCTCGCTATTCAACTTCGTATAATCTTACACCCAGAGGAGTCCCTATTTCAGCCTTCTCTTTAAACACAACAACACCCAAACTTTTAAAATCATCAAAGCCGGAAACGACCTATTTTGTTAAAAGCATACCATGATTAATTTGTACACTAAAGGGTGAGCCAAATCAACCTCGCACTCAAAGCCGCAGGATGGTGCATCATCTAGTTAACTATTTTGGCTGGAGGTTTAGTGGGAATCTCAATCCAAAACTCTGTACCTTTGCCAGGTTCGGAAATGCACTCCATTGTTCCACCATGTTTTTCGACAATAATCTGATAGCTAATTGACAGTCCCAGTCCTGTACCCTTGCCCACAGGTTTAGTAGTGTAAAACGGGTCAAAAATTCGCTTTTTCACCTCTTCAGTCATTCCAGATGCATTGTCACTAATACGAATCAACAGACGACAGTTGTCTGCTGAGATTCTAGTAGAAATCTGGATAGTGGGCATTGGGCATGGGTTATTCTCATTGTCCCCCTTATCTTCCGTCCCCATTCGCAGGGCATCTATGGCATTACTAAGAATATTCATGAATACCTGATTCATTTGGCCAGCATAACATTGCACCCCTGTTATGTTGCCATAGTCTTTGATTACCTTAATGCCGGGAAATTCAGCATTTGCTTTCAGCTGATGTTGCAAAATTAATAAGGTGCTGTCAATGCCTTCATGTATATCAACGCGCTTGTTTTCAGCCTCATCTAAGCGAGAAAAATTGCGTAATGACAGCACTATTGAACGGATGCGATCGGTTCCTACTTGCATTGAGGTGATCATTTTCGGGAGGTCTTCTACCAAAAATTCTAAGTCCATTTCTTTGATCGCAGTCCTAATTTCACTATGGGGATGCGGATAGTGTAGCTGGTAGAGACTTAAAATTTCTAGCAGTTGTTCGGTGTAGTCACTGGCATGGCACAGGTTCCCGTAGATAAAGTTAACGGGGTTGTTGATTTCGTGGGCGACACCCGCCACCAACTGTCCTAAGCTGGACATTTTTTCGGTCTGAATCAATTTTGACTGTGTTTCTTGGAGTTCATGTAGGGTATACTCTAATCGGGCAGCTTGATTTCTGGCTTCAGTTTCGGCATAAGAGGTTTGTTCGTAGAGTTGTGCTTGTTGAAGGGCGATCGCTGCCTGATCTGCTAACTGTTCCAATAAATCAATTTCTGCATCCTGCCAATTTCTGGGAGCATCACACTGATGGGCAATTATTAAGCCCCATAGTTCCAGACCGATATTAATCGGAACTATTAAGTTTGCTTGCACTTGTAAACTCTGCAAAAACTCTCGATGACAATCACTTAAAGCAGCGGTTGAAACGTTGTTATTTGCCCGTACCTTGCCCTGAAAAGATAGACGCGTATACTCATCAGGAAAGCATTCTGCTGGTGCATTCAATCCCAAAACGGACTGCCAATTGCCATTAATCTCTTCCACAATGACTGATTTACTCTTCAGTTCAAAAATCAGCACTCGGTCTGAATTTAGCAGGGGACGGACTTCCCGAACGATGGATTGCAGGGTTGTCTGCAAGTCTAATGTGCGGCGAATCTGCTCTGTAACTTGCTTGAGTACTTTGGTAGTCAGTAATGATTTTTCGAGTTCAGCAGTTTGCTCTTGCACCAGCAATTCTAAATTGGCATTCTGGGATTCTACCTGTTTATACATTTTGTGCTGCTGAATTGCCATTGAGAAATGCTCGGATAAAGCTTGCGCCAATAAGATTTCTTCCGGTTTCCACTCAGATGCTTGGCCTTTTTTTTGCTCTCGCCAAAGCTCAAAGGAAAGCTGGGGTAACAGTTGTCGCCGATTTTCTTCACATCGTCCCGCCCACAAGATTTCTGTTTCAAATTCAGGGCGAAAAATGCTTAATACACCAATAAACTTTTCGCGGTAATGTAGGGGAATCACCATGAATCCGCGAATTTGAGTAGAACGGAACGCTAAAGCCAAAACTCGCAAACGTGGTTCTTTGTAGAGGTCATCGGTTGCCCAAATATGACCTTGTTTACACTCAGCCATCCAGTTTTGCCATATCAGATGCTGTTCAATAATACTGTTATCTCCCTCATAGGGGAGTTTCGGCTGGTCGCCCCAAGTGTATAATTCCCGACTTTGTTCAATGTAAAGCCTGGCGCCTACTCCACCCAAGGCAGTAATAATTTCTTCTAGCGCTTTCTGCAATTGAATTGTCGGTAGTTTATGCAATAGTGTGGTAACTCGGTTAATAGTAGCTTCTCGCTCTTGCTTGGCGACGGCTTGGGTGAGTAGATTACTTTGAGCGATCGCTATTCCTACTTGGTCACTAACTTCCTGCAATACTTTTAGTTCCCCCTTCAAAATCTCTCGCGGTTGAGTGTGGTGAGCTACCAATAATCCCCACAATTTAGGCTGTGCCGATTGTTCTTGGAGGTCGGAATGTAAAATTGGTATTACTAACGAAGACTGCACGCCCATTGCTTTTAGGTATTGAATATGGCACTGGTCTACCTGCCGATAGTGGATATTAGTTTCTAGACGTTTGCCACTTTCTTCTGACTGTAGAGGTGATAGCCCGATCTTGCCGTTTGCCACATCCACAATCGAACGTTGCCCGACTAACAAAAACATCTCTCTGGCGGCTTCTGGAATATCATCAACTGGGAAGCGTAGCCCCAATAAGGATGGCAGACGTTCCTCATAAATAGATTCAGCAATGACTTCACCACTACCATCAGCACCAAAGCGATATACTTTCACCCGATCTGCATCCAAAAATAAACGCACTTGGCTAACGGTAGTCGTTAATATTTCTTGGAGATCGAGCGATCGCCTGATCTGTGTTGTCATCTTGTGCAGTAAACTTTCTTGGTCTAAGCTTTGCTGCAACTTGTTTGGTTTATCGGTAATTGTCATTGTTTGTATGCAGTATGACGGAAGTATAATTTTATTTGTAATTGTCACTGCCTTGGTTTTCATCCCATTTCCCAAAATTCCTGTTACAAATGCGTTGCTACGGGCGTACATCTGTTGCAAATATTTTTGGAAATGGATCAGAGGATATTTGATAATTATCCGAGATTTTGCTTGATCGCCGTAGCTTGACAAAGTTGATTTAGTAGAATCTAAAACCCTTTGGTAAGTAGATCACCAAATAGTTTCCAAAGAGCCTCTCAAGTCTAAAATTCATAAAATCTTAATCAGAGACACCCATTAATTTTATATTCTCAATCATCAACCTATTTCAGTGATATCACTCAATTTATTACTTCATGAATACTTTAAAATAAGAATATGTTGTGATCATTTTTGCCCATTCATTTAATTAATTATAGCCTTTACTAATAAGAATCAGGTAGACCATAACCTCATCCCGATAAAGCTGTGGTTTATAGCGGTTTTCGATTGGGTGAGGTACAGTTTTGACCTCTCTCCTTTTAGGAGAGAGGCTTTGAATTTTTCCCCCTTCCCGCGTTGGGAAGGGGGTTAGGTCTGTCTGCATACCTGTACCTCACCAAATTGAAAATGGCTATATCTCCCCTCTCCTTGGTAAGGAGAGGGATTGGGTGTGAGGTTTTGATATGTACTTCATACACCTGAGAACCGCTAGAAGATTTTTTCAAAAAAATAACTAAATTATTGGCAAATTTTTCAAATATTTTTGGCTAGGTAATTTTACCATTCCCCGTCTAATTACTGATTTTATGTTGAATCTAACTATTTTGATTAAACTATTCGTAAATGACTGTTAAAGATAGTAAATTACGGATTTCTTCACGCACACTCATGAGAGTTTTACCGAGATGGTTTTGACCGGTTTTATTCGCACCACAGCCCCAAAAAGAATCAGTTGGGGAGTTTTCAATCAAAATATCATCGCCTGTCCTCAAGAGAACTTCTCTAATATCAGCATGAGTGAGAAACTTTTTGAGTACAGCTTCTCGCATAATTTGAGTTTTGACTAAATTCCAGTCTCGACGAAGTTGGCGATCGCTACATCTTCCCAAAGCGGCAGCTTCTTCTGGGGCGGCGGCGGCATAGATGAGGGGTATAATTGCCGCATCTGTGCTACCTACAAACTTTTGCGCTTGATAATAATGTTCAACCGTTGGCCAGTAAGTATTCTGGATGTGGATGCCGTGGGGAGAAAAGTTAGAAAAACAGCCATAAGGCTGCCAAACTTTATAAAAGTAAATGGTCATTTGAAAATGGCTCTTTTATATATCAACTTCAGGGTACCTGAAAGTTTTATATTTCCAAACCCTTCATTTGTATCAGGACTTACGCAAACAATAGCTGAAAATAACGATTTTTAGGTAAGGGCAATCCCCTGCGGTCAGCTAAAGCTACATGAATTGCCCCTACCGTGTGTAGTTTTGCGTAAGTCCTAATTCGGTTAAAAATCGAAGGTTGTGCGAATCACACCCACATACTGCGTATCATTTCTGCTGTCGTTTTCCGGGTTGAGAATCACCCAAAAACCAGGAGTTACTGAAATATTATCGTTGAGTCGGTAACGATAGAATGCTTCGATATGGTAAGCGTTGTCTCGGTCTTGACGGACATCACTGTTAGAGACACGCGGCGGTATACCAAAGAGAATTCCTGGCAAGTTACCCCTACCCCCCACATCAGGAAACGACATCCCAATTGCCCCAAACCAGACATTGGCATTGTCACCACTGTTCACAAATAGAGAATCTGTTCCACCCCTACCATTGGAAATATCACTCAAACCAGAGTTTTTGGCATTTGCCCAGATATATCCACCCCAAGCGTGGATTTGGAAATTCGGGGAGAAGCGATAGAATCCCTGTGCGCCGACAATATCGTTGGAAGTAGCAATGTTGTTGCCAAAGGGAGCGTTTGACAAGGCACTACCCGTCCCAGCTGCGAGATCGATTACTCCAGCAGGGCTATAGCCATGAGAGTAGGCGACACCAATAGCTCCTTGCTTACCGTAATAGGCTAGGTGCGCCAGGGCGTTGTAGCCGCCATCAAATAAGCCGTTGCTAGCCGATGGGACATTGGGACTGCTTGCTAAATAGCCTAAGGTGAGAATCAAGTCTTTGGTAATGTTCCAGTTAGCGGCTGCACCCCCGCCACCTCGCCGGAATAAGGGACTGTATGACCCAAAAAGTGAAAGAACCCCATTGCCGTCGTCAGCGATTGTGGCAGGAGTGACGGTGGTTGAAATATCGGTGTAACCAATGCCTGTGGGACCAACAACGAAGTTAAGAGAATCACTGACTGGGAAGTAGTAACGAATGTGCGGAACGAAAAGTGTATCATTGCTGTCATAATCGAAGTTCAGGCGTGTCATCCCTGTACCCGTTGCTGCGGCAATTTGGCTTGCACCATTGGAATTCACAAAGTTGCCAAATTCTAGCCGAACTCGCAACAAATCTTTGCCTGTGAAACTGCTCTCAAAGTTGAGACGACTGCGATTTGCAAAGTAGAGACGGGATTCATCGCGATCGCCACCCACCCGATTACCAAAGCTATCACTAATGGCAGTAATAATTTGAGCATTCAACCTGGTAGTAGTAGAAAATTGCTGTTTTTCCAGGGTTGCTGTCCGTGCTTCCAGCGTATTCACCCGCCCACGCAGAGTTGTTAATTCTGCCGCAAACTCTGTCTGCAAATTTTGCAGCACTGCCAAATCTTCTTTCTTGACTAAATCGCTACTACCCGCAGCAATTAATTCATTCACCCGGTCTAAGCAGGCATTTAAACCAGCTGCAAACTCGTAACGACTTAAAGCACGGTTGCCGCGATAGGTTACGTCAGGATAACCTGCAATACAGCCATAACGTTCCACTAGCGATCGCAGCGCTTGAAATGCCCAATCGCTCGGTTTAATATCGGAAAACTGGGAAACAGAATTGACTTGTCCCTGCAAATTCCTATTAGCATCTGCTCCATTAGAATCATCTTCTGGAGGTACTGCCCAAACTGCTGGAATTGCCAAACATAGGAGAAAAAAACTATGAAAAAGAATTTTTAACATTGGCTTATTACTTAAAAATAATTGAAGACTTACGCATTGACAAGAAATACCAAATATGAATGGTTAAAAAGCATATCTTTCGTAAGGGCACAGCAATGCTCATAGGTGTCAACTTAAGCTAAAAGCCTTTCAAATCTCGTTTCCAGCCTCTGGCTGGAAATGCTACTCCTGGCGGCTCTGCCGCCAGCGAGGGAGGCGGAGCCTCTAGAACGGCATTCCCAGTCTCCGACTGGGAACGAGATAATCTATAAAAGCTGGTTCTAGGAAGGTTTTCACGTTAAGTTGACACCAATGAGCAATGCTGTGTCCCTACAGCAAGCCCTATTTACGATCGCAGGATAATTAAGAAAAGCCTAAAACAACCTCAAAATCGTTAATGTACATCACGATGCATTTGTACAGTGCGTAAGTCCTAAAATTAAGCTTTTTAGCAATTTTTGCGTAAGTCCTATTAAAGCCACGCTATGACTTTTGGCTCAAACTGTATTGGGTGATCAGAATTACAAATTACGCCGTACTGTACTAGTACAGTACAGCGTAAATAAACCACCCATTCCAAATCAATGAAATGCTGATACTGTATTGATTTTTAATTTTTAATTCTGCCTTGGGGTACTAGATGAATGCCAATTACATATCTTCTAACTCAATTCCTTTGGTTTCTTTAATAAAAAAGAGAATGAAAAAGAATGAGGTAGCTGCCGCAATTGTATAGAGTCCATAGGCAGAACCTAGACCGAAATATTGCAGTATGGGAGGAAATGTTGTGGAAATGAGGAAATTCGCAATCCATTGCATCGCAGCAGCAACTGAAAGTGCAGCAGTTCTAATTTTGTTATTAAATATTTCTCCCAACAGCACCCAAACTACTGGCCCCCAGGAGAAACCGAAGCAAAACACATAGAGGTTAGCTGCGATGAGAGCTACCGTACCTGCGCTTCCGGTGAGATTGGGATTCCCAGCAGCATCCAGGGGAGCAGTGCCAAAAATAGAAGCCATTGTTCCTAAAGTCAAGGTCATGCCAACCGACCCTAGTATGAGCAAGGGCTTACGACCAAATTTATCCACGAAGGCGATCGCAATCAGTGTTGTAATAATATTTACGGCTCCTGTAATCACCGTGATTGTTAGAGAATCTTTTTCGGAAAACCCGACGGCACGCCACAAAACGCTGCTGTAGTAGAAGATTACATTAATACCAACGAATTGCTGTAATACAGATAAGCCTATTCCTATCCAAACAATGGGGAGGAGTCCACCACTTCTGCCCAACAGGTCAGAAAATCTAGGCTCGCGTTCTCGAAGCACTGTCTGCCGAATTTCTTCAATTTTTGGCAGCACGTCACCCCCCAAAATCTTGGTGAGAACGTTAACAGCTTCTGGCTCTCGTCCTTTGGCAACTAAGTAACGGGGAGACTCAGGAATTGTTAAAGCCATCATCCCGTAGAATACGGCTGGCGGGACTGCTGTCCAAAACATCCAGCGCCAAGCTGCAACCCCAAACAAAAACGGCGAGTCTGCTGAACCTGCTGACACAGCAATAAAGTAGTCGCTCAATAAGGCGACAAAAATTCCCACTACGATCGCTAATTGTTGCAGAGATCCTAACCTTCCCCGCAAATGGGCGGGAGAACATTCCGCAATGTAAGCTGGGGCGATGACGCTAGCAACGCCGATTCCAATCCCACCCAATACTCGCCAAAAGATAAAATCCCAGATAGTGAAGGCCATCCCAGAGCCAATGGCACTGATAGTAAACAGCGCCGAAGCGACCACCATTGCATTGATTCGACCATAACGGTCTGCAATCTGTCCAGCAAAGAAGGCTCCTACCGCAGATCCCAGCAACGCTAGGGACACTGCTAGCCCTGTTACCCAACTACTGGTGTTAAAAGCTTTTGCTAGAGATAAAACCGCGCCGTTGATTACAGCAGTGTCAAAACCGAACAGAAAGCCGCCGAGAGCAGCAGCACCAGCAATCAAAATTACATAAAACGTGTTGGATTTACGACGAATAGTAGTGGAAGACATAGTTTATATATTGGGCATTGGGGATTGGGGATTGGGCACTTGTACTGAGCGAAGTCGTTGGCGCAGCCTCTCGTAGAGAAGTATTGGGCATTGGGCATTGGGGAGTGGGGGGTAGGAGAGTAGAAACCAAAGGCTCATTAATGGAGTTCAAAGGTTCATTAATGGAGTTCAAAGGTTCATTAATGGAGTTCAAAGGTTCATTAATGGAGTTCAAAGGTTCATTAATGGAGTTCCAAGGCTCATTAATGGAGTTCCAAGGCTCATTAATGGAGTTCAAAGGTTCATTAATGGAGTTCAAAGGTTCATTAATGGAGTTCCAAGGTTCATTAATGGAGTTCAAAGGTTCATTAATGGAGTTCAAAGGCTCATTAATGGAGTTCAAAGGCTCATTAATGGAGTTCCAAGGTTCATTAATGGAGTTCAAAGGCTCATTTTCTATTCTCAATGCCCAATTCCCAAAGAAATTAATTCTTTACCGTCTGGAACGTCTGCGTAACCGATCAATCGTTACTGCCAAAATAATTACTAGTCCTTTGACGACTAGTTGCCAGAAGTAAGATAGGTTCAACAAGGTTAAACCGTTGTTGAGAATAGCAATAATCAATGCACCTAGAAGTGTGCCACCAATGGTACCAATACCGCCTGTAAAGCTGGTTCCACCAAGAATAACAGATGCGATCGCATCTAATTCGTAACCCTGACCTAATACGCCACTAGCACTATAAAGACGGCTAGCACTCATGATTCCGGCTAAACCTGCTAGTAATCCACTAATACCATAGACGAATAGCAACACATGATTAACTTTTATCCCAGTTAATCTGGCTGCCCGCTCGTTACCACCGACAGCATATATCTGCACTCCTAAAACAGTTTGCCGCAACACAAACCAACTAGCGATTATAGCCAGTAGCGCAATTATCACTAGCCACGGCAGGGGACCGACATAATTATTACCCACCCAAGCAAAATTGATGTCCGGGTTAATCAGGGTTGTCCCTTTGGCAACCAAAAAGGCCACACCCCGCAAGGCAGTAAGTGAACCCAAGGTGACAATAAAAGGTGGCACATCCAAAAAGGTGATCAGAGCGCCATTGACTAAGCCTAAAAGCAATCCTGCCAGCAATGCAGCAGGCACAGCCGCCCAACTTAAAGCCGGCAGTAGTGATACCAGCAAGGCAACTACGGCAGAAACACCCAATATTGACCCAACTGAAAGGTCAATACCTCCGGTGAGAATCACAAAGGTCATTCCTGTCGCCAGCACAATATTGATTGATGACTGACGCAAGATATTAACGATGTTACCGACTGTGAGGAAGTTGGGAGAAAGGAATGTAAATAAGATGCAGATAATTATTAGGATTGGCAGAATACCCGCAACTTCCAATAGAGTGCTAATTGATTTGCGGTTGCCGGATGTGGGATTGTTGGCTAATTTCTTGCCAGGCGGTCTGACTGTTTGACTCATGATGCTAATACCTCCGATGCTCCAGTTGCATAATGCATAATCTTTTCTTGGGTGATTTCTTTACCAAGACTGCCATTCAGTTCGCCTACTAGCTGTCCTTCTCGCATCACTAAGACGCGATCGCTCATGCCGACAATCTCCGCTAGTTCGCTGGAAACCATTAAAATAGCTACACCTTGCGCTGCCAATTCGCTCATAATTCGGTAAATTTCGCTTTTGGCACCGATATCTACACCGCGTGTCGGCTCATCTAACATCAGTACTCTCGGTTTAATCGCTAACCACCGCGCTAACAGTAGCTTCTGCTGATTACCACCAGAAAGATCCAGCGCTCTAATTTCCAAATTAGCCAGGCGGATATTAAAGTTTTCCACCGCCTCTGTTGACAGCCGATTAACTGAACTCCAGTTAACAATTCCAACTTTTGCATCCTGCTTGAGTGTGTTGATAGCAATATTCTTGCGGGCGCTCATCTCCAGAAATAAACCTTGGTCTTTGCGGTCTTCTGGGACGTAGCCAATTCCCGCCGCGATCGCATCACTGGGCGTATTAATTTCCAGTTTTTTGCCATTCAAGAATACTTCACCACTGGCTTTGCGGTCTGCACCAAAAATCAGCCGAGATAGTTCTGTGCGTCCTGCACCAACCAGCCCGGCTAAACCGACAATTTCTCCAGCATGAACTTCAAAACTAGCCCGCTCAATCTTCTGACGCGCGTCGCTCATATTTCTGACTTCCAGCACCACTGGGCCAGGATGCATTTGTCGTTGATGTTCGTAAAAGTCTTGCATGGAGCGACCAACCATCATTTGCACCAATCGCTGGGGAGAAATTTCACTGCGTGTGAGACTGCCAATATATTGACCATCACGCAGCACACTAATTCGGTCAGCTAAGGCATAGATTTCTTCCATCCGATGGCTGATGTAAATAATCGCAATGCCGTCACGCCGCAGTTTGCGAATTACCTCAAATAAATGCTCACTCTCGCGGTCAGATAGGGCGGCTGTTGGTTCATCCATCACCAAAACGCGGCTTTTATCCTTCAGCGCTCGTGCAATTTCTACTTGCTGCTGTTCTGCGATCGATAAGCTACCAACCACAGTCTGCGCTGTAAAATTGGCTCCAAGGCTTTCCAGCACTTCCTCTGCTTCCAGTTGCATACCTTTGCGGTCTAAAAACTGACCTCGCCGCAACTCGCTACCCATAAACATATTTTCGGCAACGGTTAAATTAGGTGCAACATTCAGTTCTTGATAAATGAGATTAATACCCGATTTGCGTGCTGTCGCCGGATCAGTAATTTTCAGTGGTTGACCATTGATCAGAATTTCTCCTTCATCGGCAATGTAAGCCCCTGCGAGGATTTTCATCAATGTGCTTTTGCCTGCTCCGTTTTCACCCATAAGGGCGTGAACTTCTCCCGGATAAATCGTCAGATTCACATTTTGGAGTGCAGATACACCATGAAATCGTTTTGTAATCCCTCGCATTTCTAAGACCGGGGCGCTGGTTGGTGCATCAGGAAATGAATTTTCAATAGTCGTTGTCATCAGCAAAGCCTCTAAAAACAATTTAAAAATCGTGTAGGCGCAGCCCAAGATAGGCATCGTGAGTTAGGAATTAATCAACTTATATCTGATCACAAAATCATGTTTTAAAAGCTGAATACTAGTTTGAAAATAGGGAGTGGGGAATGGGCAAGAGATATTTTCATAGTTTGTTATTAACGTTAGTTGATGGAGACTGTCTCTTAAATTTCTGAGTGCTATAAATCGGCGCTCAGACTTTTCGCTGATGCACATACATAGCGGTTCTCAATTGGGTGCAGTAGAGTTTTAACCTTGCTTCCATTCCTCTCTCCTAAAAAGGTAGAGGCTTTGAGTCTTACTCCCCAACGCTAGTAGGGAAGGGGCTGGGGGTTAGGTTTTTTATTTAAATTAAATGAAAACCGCCGTACATTATAGGTATGTGCAAAAACTTTACAAATGCACCAAAGGATTCAGATCAGAAGACATAATTTTCAATCGCAAATTAACAAATTTTATTATTTACCAGCCTTTTTCTGTGCTGACATTATCTTTTGTGATCAAGTTAACTGGAATCAAAATGGTAGGTGACTTAGGTTTTTTCCCATTTAAGATGTCGTTGCCAACCTGAACTGCTTTTTGAGCCATCCCTCGTGGATTTTGAGTAGCAGTCGCCGCATATAAACCATCTTTAGCTGCGATCGCAGTAATTGCTTCTGGCGCACCATCAACCCCTACAATAAAGAAATCTTTACGTTGTGCTTGCTTTGCTGCTAGTTCTGCGCCAAGTCCACTCGGATCGTTAATAGCAAAAACAGCATCAATCTTCGGAAAGGTTGTAAGCAAATCACTCATAACTCTGAGTCCTCCATCCCGACTACCATCTGCATTCTGGTTTTTAGAGAGGATTTTGATATTGGGATATTTGAATAATACATTTTCACAGCCACTAACTCGCTGAATTACTGAGTCCACCGGCGGCCCGTTAACTATTACTACATTGCCTTTACCTTGGAGGCGGTCAGCAATATATTTGCAACTAACTTCTCCAGCTTGGACATTATTAGTAGTGATGGTGGCGTTCACACCTCCCTCAGCACCTGTATCTACGGCAATGATAATTCTACCTGCTCGTTTCGCGTTTTCAACTATTGGTCTAATTCCCCTTTTATCAGCAGCATTCAAAACAATTATGTCAGCATTCGCAGCAGTGAAATTTTCAATTTGATTAGCTTGTTGGTTGAGATCATAAGCACTGGAAGCTACAATAACGGTAACATCTTTTCCGCCAATTCTCTTCGCTTCTGCCTCAACTGCTTGTCCCATAACTACGAAGAAAGGGTTACTTAGATCGCCAACGGTGAAGCCAACCGCTCGTAATTTTTTATTCCCAGTGGCAATTTTATTTTCTGCACTAGTATTGATGGCGGTGTTGTCATTTTGAGCGCCATTTGTACAACTAAAAACCGCGAAACATAATATGCCAACTATGAGTAAAATTCTCTTCATATTCATCTATTTATAACAACATATTTATATTTTAAAAAGGCCAGTAGAATATAAAATTGCCAAGTTATAACAATATGAGATAAGTCTGAAAACTTTAGATATCACCTAGCAGCACTGCTGATTTTGGCAATTTAAACTCCTCTCAAACGTGTTATAATTTGACGTGATTTGAGTTAGCGCTATTAATTGTCCTAAATTAGATGTTTTGTTTTTTCAAGCAATAGTAGTAACACTACAATACATCAAAAACTCACATTTTTTGGTGATCATACATTTGCAAGTGCGTGAGTTAAAAACGGCTTTTAACTAAAATTAGTAGAATCTGATCTTATCAATGTGAATTTGTATTCTGTTTTACATGAATTTTAGTTTAACCTGTATTATTCCAAATATGATCCCCGTTTATCGAACTTTACAAAGTCAAGGAAACTATTCCATCTCGATGTAGTTTAAACTTTTCCTCCTGGAGTCTTTGCGAAAGTTAAGTAGTTTTCAGCTTAGGTATAGGTTAAAAAACTTAACATATTTTACTTAAGTTTAATTCACAAAATTTAATACCGTAGGAGGGAAATGTTTACTTTTAAATCCTGTTGCCTTATTTTCAGGGTTGACTATAATATGCTTGTCAACTGCGCTTATTTCTGATCATCAGTAAGGCTTTAATTTTTGGCAATCTGGAGGATTAGGGTTCTTTGAATACAAATCGTAGGGATTGAATAACTTCACCGATTTAAACTTGTGGTTGTAACCAATAAGCTAAATTCCCAAAGCCGTTCTAATGTTTTGGACAATTACCTCAGGTGGCTGTGCAACATCCATAGATATGGTATCTAATGGCTCTTCAAGAGTATAAAACTGGCTGTTGAGAAGTTTTTCGCTCATGTAATGATTATGACGCTCTTGCAGCCGCATTTGAATCAACTCATAAGACCCTTTAAGGTAAACTAGCTTGATGCGATCGCTATCTAATACCAGAAATTGCCGATAGCTATCTTTGAGAGCCGAACACGCCAGCACCACATTTTTGTTTTCTTGCAGCCAGTGTTTTATGGCTGTTTGCAAATCTTGTAACCAAGGCATCCTGTCAGCTTCACTCAGAGGGATACCGCGCCGCATTTTGTCAACATTCTCTGGCGAATGGAAAGCATCAGCGTCGCTAAACTCCCAGTTTAACGAGTCTGCTAGCAGTTTTCCGATGGTGGTTTTGCCAGAACCCGATACACCCATCACAAGAATAATCATATACCACAGCTAAACATATTCATAAATGGTTCTTCTACATCGGTAAAACCGATTTTTATTGAGTAATTTATTCTTTGGAAGTCTTTTATTGTTCGAGTCACAGCTAATTTTTAAAATACAACACTTCCGGTAGCTATGATGTACATCCTCAAAGCTAAAAGCTATGCTAGGAGAGGGGCAAGAAGAAAAACTGTATTGCATAATAGCGGGAAGCGCTGATGTAGAAGAATAATAAAGTTCTCCAACACCTACAGCTGATAAGAAGCAGTCAATGCTACCGCCAAAGCATCCGCAGCATCATCAGGCTTGGGAATTTCATCTAAATCCAACTCCCGCGCCACCGCCTCTTGCACTTCTGACTTATCAGCATTGCCATAGCCTGTTAAAGCTTGCTTAATTTGAGCCGGAGTAAACTCTACGTAGGGAAGACGTCGCTGGCCTAACACCAAAATAAGTACACCCCGCGCCTGTGCAACGACGATTGTACTTGACATCCGATAGAAGAATAGTTTCTCGATCGCCACCAAATCCGGTTGCAACTCCTCCATCAGGGTGTGTAAATCATCAAACAAGGTACATAGGCGCTGTCCCATTTCGACATCTGCTGACGTTCTGATTACCCCAAAATCCAGCATATTTACTGTAGTCTCTTGTACTTTGTGGGAAATTTGTGTATAGGTAATTGCCCCAAATCCTAAAATTGCCAGTCCTGGATCTAATCCTAAAATTCGTTTTTCCATTAAATTCACTTTTACCAAGCCAGGCTATTGTTTAACTAGGAATACTGGCAATCTTCACGACTTGTTCTTAGTCTAATGCGATTGACAAATATAATAGTTTCACGCCTGGTGTTTTAAACCAAGTGATCTAAATTTTCTGTTAATTATTGTTTGTAGCACTGCTCCAAATCAGGTATGTCAAATGGTTTTCTCAGACAAGCCCTCAACGCCCTGCAAAAGCAGTCGCGCTCTCGTACTTCACATCGGGTTAACCAATGGTTCAAATGGTTATCCCCTGGACTATCGGTAAAACGTTGGTTGTTGATCAGTCTTGGGGGTGTAGTGTTGGCGAGTTTGGGGTTAGCTATTTGGATTAAGTTGACTCCAATTTTTTGGATGATCGAGTTGGTTAGGAATTTCCTGGGAGTAATCACC
Source organism: Nostoc sp. (assembly GCF_036919815.1). Classification (GTDB taxonomy): domain Bacteria; phylum Cyanobacteriota; class Cyanobacteriia; order Cyanobacteriales; family Nostocaceae; genus Nostoc. Next base: position 83,026 of record NZ_JBALCE010000084.1, on the reverse strand, counting down.
AACCTCTTACCCAACTATATCAGTGGCCCTTTGGTGCTGCTTGGCGGCTTGCTGTTAGTGCTTTGGGGGCAAACTCGCACTGTCGGCTCAATTACTAAGGTACTTAGAGCGGAAGGCGGAGAGGAACTGATTGATGTCTTGTTAGCCCATCGTCGATTGTACCGAGGCCCGAAAATAGTGGTAATTGGTGGTGGTACAGGACTTTCTACGTTGTTGAGGGGACTGAAAACCTACAGCGCTAATATTACTGCGATTGTCACTGTCGCCGATGATGGTGGATCTTCTGGGCGGTTGCGTGAAGAATTTGGAGTGCTACCACCAGGGGATATTCGCAATTGTTTGGCTGCACTAGCAGATGAAGAAAAGTTATTAACAGAATTGTTTCAATACCGTTTTCGGGCTGGAGATGGGTTAACGGGTCACAGTTTTGGCAATTTGTTTTTAACGGCAATGAGTGATATTACTGGAGATTTAGAACAAGCAGTTGCAGCCAGTTCCAAAGTGCTAGCGGTACGCGGACAAGTACTACCAGCAACTCTCAGTGATGTTCGCCTTTGGGCAGAATTAGCCGATGGTCGCCGGATTAATGGGGAGTCTAGTATTCCTAAAGCTGGCGGTAAAATTGTCAAAATTGGCTGCATTCCAGCTAATCCTCCGGCGGTGCCAGCAGCGATTAAGGCACTTAAAGAAGCTGATTACATCATTATTGGCCCAGGTAGCCTTTATACTAGCCTGATTCCTAACTTATTAGTACCAGAAATTGCCGATGCGATCGCTCAAACAGATGCTCCCCGGATTTATATCTGCAATATCATGACTCAACCAGGAGAAACTGAAGACTACACTGTTGCCGATCACATCAGAGCAATTGATGCTGCTTGTGGGCAAAGACGGCTGTTTGATGCTGTGCTAATACACAACAAATCCCCCTCGGAGCAATCACTCATCCGCTACGCCCAACAAAACTCCCATCCCGTTTTCCTGGATAGAGAAGCCGTAACTCAGCTAGGGCGAAAGATTGTTCCAGCTAATGTTTTGTATGAAGATGAAACGGGTTTTGTACGTCACAATCCGCAGAAGCTAGCACGAGTTTTGTTGCGGTGGTACGGTAGAGCTGATCGCGGAAGATGAAAATCTGTCATTTGTCATTTGTCTTTTGTTTAGACGAATGACGAATGACTAATGACTAATGACTAATTATGAAAATTTTTCTTGCAGATGCAAAGGCGACGCTACACTTAGGTATTACTCTCGGTGAATCCCTGACCCCTGGTAGTGTAATTTTACTAGAAGGTGATTTAGGTACTGGTAAAACTACCCTAGTTCAAGGTATTGGCAAGGGTTTGGGAATCGCTGAACCCATTGTCAGTCCCACTTTCACCCTGATTAATGAGTACACAGAAGGACGCCTCCCCCTTTACCACCTAGATTTATATCGCTTAGAACCACAAGAAGTTGCAGCCCTGAATTTAGAAAGTTACTGGGAAGGTGTTGAGGTGATACCAGGAATTGTGGCAGTTGAATGGGCGGAACGATTGCCTTACAAGCCCGATAGTTATTTAAGTGTGAGTTTGACTTATGGGCATGGGGGCACTCGTCAAGTCGAACTCATACCATTCAATTGTGCCATTAGCGAAGTCATTACCGCGATTTAATTTCTTGAACACTATACGAAAAAATTTCTGCAAACAGTCGAGGGAGAACTCCACACTCGTTCTATCTGCCACTACCACGCTCACCATTGTAAGTTACTAACATTGTTATCTCAATCCAAAATAAATGAAAAAATTTTGTGACAGCAGCTTTATTGCTGCAATAATCAGTTAAAAAACTGATTTAGATGGTGTATCAATTAAGAAAATGTAAACTGTTGTTGAGTTAAATGAGAATTTTCACAAAACTTAGTCAGCTTGGTTTAACCCGATTGCTTCTCTACTGTGATTAAGAGAACTAATCTGGATTATTTAGCAGCCAAAGCTAGTAGAGAAAACTTAAACAACATCAAGTTCTGTAGAAGCTGTCTAACTTTTCCTTATACTCAATATACTCAAGTTAACGTCATAATGTATACATAAAAATACTGAATTATGAAATGTTTAAAAATTATTAATTTAAGTAATTTTAAATAGTAATAAATTATTTTATTCACATTTGTAATTAACACTGATATTAATAAAGCTTTAAATAAAACATCTTGTATTTCTACGATAGCTATGTAGAAATACGAGATGTTTTATTCTATAGGAATCGGATTTGATTACTGAACTTACTTGCGTAGGTAGGGAACTCTTAACGGGGAGAAGGGAATAGATGTGTACTGAGTTTTTTCAAAAATCAAATATGAGTCCTATATATTAGTTGACATAAATATGCCTACGTGGATGTACTAGTTATCTCTAATAAAAGAGGCGATCGCATTTTTTGTCTGAGGCCCGGAGTCGTCTCTGGTATAATAGGTGCGACCGTTATCAATGAATGCAGAGGTAGTATCTATCAACTGCTGAACAACCTCTGAACTAGTGTTATCTATTTCTTCACTGACTTTTTCGCCTGTAAATCGATTTTTTCGATCTTCTGGAGCTAATATAATCCGAGGATCTTTATAAGTCTCTTTTGGCTTCGGTTCAAATGTCTCATTTAAGTCAAACTGAAGACGTAAGTAACGTTTAGAATCGTATCCACCCATGATTTGTCGGCAAATTGTACTACCAATCTCAGATGTAGGTTCTATAAAGATATTAGTAAGATTTTTTGCCCAGTCGAAGCCTCTCCATTTGCTTATTTGCTTATATTGATATGCTTCACCAGTTTGACCGGTGCCAATAGAAAGGATAGAAATATCTTCCAATCGTAGATTCTCCAGTTTATATTTTTGCTTGATTGTTGGAGAGACTGAAGACTGACTGATCCTCATAACTAGACTCAAAGCTGCCAGAGACGGGTTATTAGCAGAAACTCCTCCATCAATGTGTGGAAATTCCCAATCACCAAATTTTTCTTTATCTACAGGTTCTAATTTATATGGTGGGAAAAAAGTGGGAGCTGAGGCAGAAGCGGTACATATCTCCCATAAAAAACAGTCATCATACCATCTGTCTCCTAGATCGGGATGACAATTTGTAAAAAAGGTTGTATTGCGATATAGCGTATCGTAAGCAAGAATCAAAATAATCGGTTTTTCAATATCCTTTATTCTTGTAGATTTATACGCATCTTTGAGGACGCTAATAATTCCATCATGAGAATATTTAGGTGGTGAAAGTACATCCAAAATCGATTTTATGATGGGCGGTAAGTTTTTATAGCGGTCTTTTCTCTGCTGCGGAAATATATCTTTCGCCCGTTCTTTATACAATTTAATTAGTTGATCACTCTCCTTTCCAACAGCAATACCTCCTGCTAATATTGAACCCGTAGAAGTACCAGCAATTAGGTCAAAGTATTCATGTAAAAAGTTTCCTTTACCCTGGGTTCTAATTTCTTGTTCTACTTGTTGAAGTATTCGTGCTGCAACGATTCCACGGATACCGCCACCGTCTAAAGCCAAAATTTTGAAGGACATTTGCTTAAAAGGGTAAAGGAGGAACAACAAGAATTTTCGCGTTTTACCTTTAACCAAACCGCATTGATCTAGTCTTGGCTCTGGTAGATGAAAATCTTGCCAGTTCAAGTATGACTTTGATGTATAGTTATTTGTCTACTACATAAGCTTAAATAAATATTTGTTTTGACACTCCCCGCTTCTTCGAGACGGGGATTTTTCAATCAATGAATCAACTTGCTCAGACTGGATTGCTACAACCAAAGTTGAGGTCGATTCTCGATCACGACTCATAAGAAAGTTAAAGCTTGACCCCGCACTTGCGTATTTACCTGGCCTTTGTCATAAACTATCTCACCGCCGACAATGGTGGTTGTAGCCCAGCCGGTTAGGTTCCAACCTTCAAAGGGACTCCAACGGCATTTGGTTAAAAGTTCCTCGCGCCGGACTGGACGGTATGTGTTTAAATCTACAAGCACTAAATCGGCATCGTAACCAGGTGTGATCGCTCCTTTATTGGGAATACCATAAGCTACAGCTACAGCTTTCGACATCCAGTTAACAACTTGAGCCACAGTACACTGTCCTTGCATCGCCGCAGTTAACATCAAAGCTAGGGAAGTTTCCACCCCAGGCATTCCCGAAGGACTATTAGGATATTCTTGAGCTTTTTCTTCTAAGGTGTGCGGCGCGTGATCTGTAGCGATGAAATCAATCACGCCATCGCGCAAAGCTTGCCAGAGAACTTCGTTATCATGGGCCGATCGCAACGGTGGATTCATCTGTGCTAAGGTACCAATTGTTTCATAAGCACTAGTATTCAACAATAAATGCTGTGGTGTCACCTCTGCTGTGACCCAACTAGGTTTATTCTGACGCAGCAAATCTGCTTCTTCAGCCGTTGACATATGCAGAATATGCAGACGGCGTTGATATTTTTGAGAAAGTTTTAATGCCAATTGGGTTGCAAGCAAAGCCGCTTGATTATCTTGAATTTGCGAGTGAACAGCTGGATCGTGAATATTGGCAAATTCTTGGCGGCGTTGGTTAATTCTAGCTTGATCTTCGGCATGAACGGCAATCAGGCGATCGCCTTTAGCAAATATCGCAGAGAGTGCTGTTTCCCCATCAACCAGCAATTGACCATGCATCGACCCCATAAAAATCTTAATTCCCGGTGTTGGCTTTGCCAAAAGCAAATCTGGTAAATTCTCTGCTGTTGCTCCAATAAAAAAGCCATAATTAACCAAGCACTTCTGGGAGGCACGTTCTAGTTTGTCGTCTAAAGCCTGCTGTGTCGTTGTCAGGGGGCGCGTATTGGGCATTTCCAAAAAGGAAGTAACTCCGCCTTTAGCACAGGCACAACTGGCGGTAAATAAATCTTCCTTGTGTTCTAGTCCCGGTTCCCGGAAATGTACCTGCGGATCAATGACTCCTGGCAACAAAGTTAACCCTTCTGCGTCAACTTCAGTGGCTAGTGCTGTTTGGGAGATTTCTGGCGCAACTTCGACGATTTGGCGATCGCGCGTCAACACATCCCCAATCATCAGTTCACCATTGGGTAAGATTATGCGAGCGCGGCGAATCAGGAGAATTTGTGGAGATGACATAGGGATAATTAAAGTTCAGGCAAAGAGCTATGTATTACAGAGAACTATGCTTTGAGGTTAAACTGAGTTGCGATCGGAGTAACCATTAAAGTTTTCCCGTTAAGATTAACAGATAAAGTCTCACTAGGCGAGTTAATTACCTACATCTTTCCTTCAGTTAAGTAATTTCATGCATAATCAAGTGTCTGATAACAATTCTAGTCAACAACCTGATAATTCCTGGATCGCAGAGCTAGGTAGAACAATTGTATTGAGCATTGTTCTAGCTCTGGGAATTCGTACCTTTGTTGCTGAAGCACGCTGGATTCCTTCTGGATCGATGGAACCGACTTTGCATGGTACGCCAAACCAGTGGGAGGCAGACAAAATCATTGTCGATAAGTTGAAATATAAATTTGCTAACCCGGAGCGGGGAGATATTGTAGTATTTTCACCTACGCAAGAACTACAAAAAGAACAATACCAGGATGCTTTTATTAAACGTGTAATTGGCTTACCTGGAGAAAAAGTACAACTTAAGGATGGCAAAGTCTATATCAACAACAAACCCCTTCCAGAATCCAATTACCTCAGTTCTGGGCAAAGCACAGTCATTGATGTTTGCCAATCAGGGCCACAGCCACCTTTTTTGGCGAAACTCCAGACTATACCAGCCGATTCATATTTAGTACTAGGTGACAATCGGAACAACAGTTATGATGGCCGCTGTTGGGGTCTTGTCCCCCGCCAGAATATTATTGGACGTGCTGTAGTTCGCTTCTGGCCTCTAAATCATATTGGCGGAATAGATAAATCACCAATATATCCATAATTAACAATATTAGTAAGGTGGATAAGTAACAAAAGAATTTTAGATTTAAGATTGGGGACTGCTAAATCACCAATCTTTAATCCAAAATCCAAAATCGTTCGACTGAGCATCTCGACTTCGCTCGACGGAAGCGTAGCCGTACCCCTCCGGGGAAGCAAGCTACACGTAGCGTTCCGCAGGAAAGTCTAAAATCCAAAATTGCGATGATGCCTTACCTAGCCAAGATTTTATTGTATCCAGTTAAGTCATTGGATGGTCTTGAAGTTGAGAACGCTAGAGTTCTTGCCAGTGGCGCACTACAGCATGACCGCGAGTTTGCTATTATTGATGAACAGGGTAGATTTGTCAATGGCAAGCGTTATGCTAAAATTCATTTACTAAGGGCGCAATTTGCACTTTTAAATAGAACTATCTCGTTGCAAATCCCAGGCTGCGACTTCCAAAAAATTTTTCATTTGGATGAGGAACGGCAAGGATTAGAAGCAACTTTGAGTGATTTTTTGGAGTTTGCTGTCACATTGGGACAAAACTCTCTGATGGGTTTTCCTGACGATACATTTTCACTTGGCCCAACGGTAATTAGTACGGCAACGTTGGCAGAAGTAGCTTCTTGGTTTCCGGGTTTAAGTGTAGATGAAATGCGCCGTCGAATGCGTGCTAACATCGAGATTGCTGGTGTACCAGCATTTTGGGAAGATCAACTATTTAGTGAACAAGGTGATTTCGTCTCCTTTCGAGTGGGAGATGTGGATTTTTTTGGGGTTAACCCATGTCAGCGTTGTATAGTGCCAACACGCGATTCTTACTTAGGGAAAGCTTACCCAAACTTTCAAAAAATATTTGCAACCCAGCGACAAAGAACTTTGCCAAATTGGGTTGATTCATCGCCTTTTAATCACTTTTACAGATTGAGTGTCAATACTCAATTACCCCCTTCGTCAGCCGGAAAAATTTTACAACTCGGCGATGAGGTTGACATATTTCCACATTAACAATTCAAAATTAAAAATAAGTATTTTGGTGAAATTGATCAACAAATTTTGGGGTGATTTCAAAGAAGCATTTACTATCCTCAATAATTATACGCCTAGCTTTTGATAATAATGGATTTTAATCAACCTAACCATCAGAAAAGAAATATTTTGGTGGTCGATGATACCCCAGATAATTTGCGGCTTTTATCGGCGATGTTGACTGCACAAGGTTTTGAAGTTCGCAAAGCCTTAAATGGTAAAATGGCGCTGACTGCGTGTCAAATGGTTTTGCCCGATGTGATTTTGCTGGATATCAATATGCCAGATATGGATGGCTATCAAGTTTGTCAACAACTAAAAGCTGATCAGAAAACTTCTGAAGTCCCAGTAATTTTTATTAGCGCCCTGGATGATGTTGTCGATAAGGTAAAAGCCTTTGATGTTGGTGGTGTAGATTATATTGCCAAACCTTTTCATGGGGCAGAGGTTGTGTTGCGAATTGAAAATCAGATTAATTTACGTTTGCTGCAAGTTAAACTGCAAGAAAAAAACTTTTTACTCCAACAGGCTCTTGACAATTTGAAAGCCGCCCAAGTTCAACAGATTCAAAATGAAAAAATGGTGGCGCTGGGGCAGTTAGTGGCTGGAATTGCTCATGAAATTAATAACCCGATCAGTTTTATTTATGGTAATCTCCAATATGCTGGTGAATATGTGCAAGACCTAGTTAATCTGATTGAGGTCTATCAACAGGAATATCCCAAACCTACACCAAAAATTCAGCAACTAGCCAAAGATATAGACCTGAATTTTATAATTAAGGATCTGCAAAACCTGATAGGTGCAATGTATAGAGGATCTGATCGCATTCGGGAAATTGTACTGGCGTTACAACACTTTTCTCGGCATGATGAAGCAGAGATGAAGCGGGTAAATATTCATGAAGACATCGAAAATACTTTGGTAATGTTACAACATCGACTCAGGGAAGTAGCCGATCGTCCCGCAATTGTTATAGTGAAGGATTATGGTAACTTGCCTTTAATCACTTGTTATCCGAGTCAACTAAACCAAGTATTTATGCATCTGTTGAATAATGCTATTGATGCAATAGAAGAGGGACTGGGGAATCAATCTTTTACTCCCCAAATTCGGATTCACACAGAGGTAACAGACTTGAATATGGTCAAAATTGCGATCGCTGATAATGGTACTGGTATAGAAGAGTCGTTGCGCTCGCGTTTATTTGACCCATTTTTTACCACAAAACCTGTAGGCAAAGGTAGTGGGTTAGGATTATCCATTAGCCATCAGATTATCGTGCAAAAACACCGAGGAAATATTACCTGTACCTCATCTGTTGGCAAAGGAGCAGAATTTGTGATCGAAATTCCCATAGAGCAACCTGAGCCTTAAGTGAGAACATCTCGTTTCCATAAGTAGGTAAGTGAGAATATTCATAACTAAACCAGGTCTATTTTGAAACCTGTAGTTCTTCGGTGATAAAAAAGATTTGCCCTCATCCCCCAACCCCTTCTCCCAGATATGGGAGAAGGGGAGCCAGAATTTCAAAGTCCCTCTCCCATATCTGGGAGAGGGATTTAGGGTGAGGGCAAAAACTACGGTTCTCAACTTAGATGAAGTTTATATTAAGAAATATAACGGAAAAACTCCCTTTGAGCAGTAGGAGCGATCGCTTGTGTTAATTCTTCTTGAGTTTGAGATGAAATCGCCCAGTAGTATGCTTACCAAAATTGGCTATTTTTTTACTTGGAAGTCCCTTAATTAGGAAATCCGGATTTTTTCTTGATTACACACTACTATTTTTAGTCGCATAAACGCATAATAGAAATGTGACTGATTTGTTCGCCCCTTTACAATCTCTCAAACAAGGTGACTGGTTCAAGCTGATCTGCGGAGCCAGTTTCCAGCATTTGCCGGCAGTCAGAAGTTTAACGTTAGCCTATACTTTGGCGGGCGCTGACTGCATAGATGTCGCAGCTGATCCAGCAGTGATTGCATCGGCGCAAGCAGCGCTGCAAGTAGCCAGAACTCTTGCTAAGGATGCCCAAAAGCGAGGCTTTGACTACCAAGGCAACTCACCGTTTTTGATGGTCAGCCTGAACGATGGAGAAGATCCTCATTTTCGGAAAGCAGAATTTAATCCTACTGAGTGTCCTACAGACTGCCCTAGACCATGTGAACGGATTTGTCCGGCACAAGCAATCGTGTTTAACAGTATAAAAGAAGAATTTTCGGGAGTATTATCACAAAAGTGCTACGGCTGCGGTCGTTGTATACCAGTTTGTCCATATGATATAATTTATACAAATTCATATATGTCAACGCCGGGAGCGATCGCGTCATTGGTAATGTCAACGGGAATAGATGCCGTAGAAATCCATACAAAAGTCGGGCGGTTGGCAGAATTTGAGCAATTATGGCAAGCAATTTCACCGTGGGCTGATCAACTAAAGTTACTAGCTATCAGCTGTCCCGATGGCGAGGGGATGATTGACTACCTGAGAGCAGTATATGACCTGATTGCCCCACTCAAGAGTGCTTTAATTTGGCAAACCGACGGTCGTCCCATGAGTGGTGATATTGGCGATGGTACCACAATAGCGGCGGTGAAATTAGGGCAAAAAGTTTTGGCAGCTAAGTTACCGGGATATGTGCAGTTAGCAGGCGGCACTAATAGCTATACCGTTGCTAAGTTAAAGGCGATGGGACTGCTGAAGGGAGGAGGACAAGGGGGACAAGGAGGACAAGGGGGAATTTCTCCCTTGTCTCCCCCCTCTCCCTTGTCCCCCCCCTGCTCCATCTCTGGTGTCGCCTACGGTAGCTACGCCCGTGTACTGCTGTCACCGATTCTCGAACAGTTAGAGAATAAGGAGGGAAGTAAGACCAATATTAAAGCGACTGGTAGCCTAGAAGAAGATGATACATTACTTTGGCAAGCTGTAGAACTTGCCCATTCTCTCGTTTCCCAGATCAAATCACAGCAGGAGCGTTAATCGCTCGTTCTTTGAAAATTACTCAGGGCGGGCTCTCCTGCACGCAAATGTCCTCGCTATCTCTAAAAACGTCACCATAGAAAGCATGACGATTACAGACGATCTCCAAAAGTTATTAGACATTTTGCCCGAAGACCTGCAACAAGCACTAGAGAGTCATCCCAAACGAGATAGTTTAGTAGAAGTGGTTTTGGATTTAGGTCGTCGCCCAGAGGCTCGCTTTCCTAATCAAGCGGAGTATCTGAGCGAAGTACCCGTTACTCAAGAACAGATAGATGATTGCATTCAACGAGTCGGAATCTTTGGCGGAGATAATCGGGCAGGAATTGAGCAAACTTTGCATCGGATCAGCGCCATCCGCAACCGCACGGGTAAGATTATTGGCTTGACCTGTCGTGTTGGTCGGGCGGTATTCGGAACCATTGGGATGATCCGTGATTTGGTAGAAACTGGTAAATCGATTCTCATGCTGGGGCGTCCAGGTGTGGGTAAAACTACTGCTTTACGGGAAATAGCCCGTGTTTTGGCGGATGATCTGCATAAGCGAGTGGTGATTATTGACACCTCCAACGAAATCGCTGGGGATGGTGATGTTGCCCACCCCGCCATTGGTCGCGCTCGGCGGATGCAGGTGGCTCATCCAAATCAACAGCATCAGGTGATGATTGAGGCAGTGGAAAACCATATGCCAGAAGTGATCATTATTGATGAAATTGGCACGGAACTGGAAGCTTTAGCGGCTCGTACCATTGCGGAACGGGGTGTACAGTTGGTAGGTACTGCCCACGGGAATCAGATCGAAAATCTGATTAAAAACCCCACCCTAGCTGATTTAGTTGGCGGTATCCAAGCTGTGACACTGGGAGACGATGAAGCGAGACGGCGAGGCTCTCAAAAGACTGTTTTGGAGCGTAAAGCCCCTCCTACCTTTGAAATTGCTGTGGAAATGTTGGAACGGCAGCGTTGGACAGTACACGAAAGTGTTGCTGACACAGTAGATAATCTGTTGCGAGGGCGTCAGCCTACCCCACAAACAAGAAGCGTTGATGACCACGGCAAAGTTGCGGTTTCAAGGCAGTTAGCTGTTGTCAACGGTCGCGGTGGACAGCTAGCGACAGTGGAGGAATCTTTTCCACCGACACGACAGTCTAATGGATCTAATGGCTGGCGTTCATCTGGACAAATGGTAGCACTGCCGCAATTGCCTGTAGAGCGGGTGACTGGACGCAGTGAGTTTGACCGTTTGCTGGATGAATCCTTCAATTATTCTGAGAGCATTGATTTGGATGCTGCTACCAGACAGCCAGGGCCGAATGGTGAAGATTTGCCACTGCACGTTTACCCATACGGGGTTAGCCGCCACCAACTGGAACAGGTAATTAGCGTGCTAACTTTACCCGTGGTATTGACAAAAGACATAGATAGTGCAGATGCAATTTTAGCGCTGCGATCGCACGTCAAAAACCACGCCAAATTACGCCAAATGGCCAAAGCCCGTCATGTACCGATCCACATGATTAAGTCCAGCACTATTCCCCAAATTACCCGTGGTTTGCGGCGGTTGCTGAACATCGACGATCCAGAGATGGCCGATGACTTAGAACTGCAACTGTTTTTGCACAATGGTAGCGATGATGAGATGGATGCCTTGGAAGAAGCCAGACTTGCTGTTGAGCAAATTGTGATTCCGAAAGGACAGCCAGTCGAGTTATTGCCGCGTTCTCCCCAAGTCCGCAAAATGCAACATGAGTTGGTAGAACATTATCGCCTCAAGTCGCATAGTTTTGGCGAAGAACCAAATAGAAGATTGCGGATTTATCCAGCGTAATCTCACCCCCAGCCCCTCTTCGCAGTGCGGAGAGGGGATGTCACTCGTAAACACTTGATGTCCTATAGAGAGTTTTCTTTAAGAAAAGTAAAACAAGATTTTAATCTCACTCTAGTAGAAGGTGGGCGATTTTTACCTGCTATAGAATCAATCTCACCTAGTCCTCTGCTGGCTGAATTTTTAGCAGAAAGTATCCAGCTAGCAATTGCAATGGGTTCTGAGAAAGCTAGATCAGAATTGATTATCAGCCCAATATTGTTTGAAGTCCGAAAAATACTCAACAGACAAATCAGTTTTTTTTCTGGAGAAGAATTTAATGTTGAACCAGAAGTTGGCTTGGCGGGATTTTGCGACTTTCTGATTAGCCTTTCGCCAGAACAGTTATTTATTGAAGCCCCAGCAGTGGTGATAGTGGAAGCCAAGAAGGAAAATCTCAAAGGTGGTTTAGGACAATGTATCGCTGAAATGATCGCTGCCCAAAGGTTTAATTCTAAATACGAAAAACCGATTGCTACTATCTACGGTAGTGTTACTAGTGGTAACTTGTGGACGTTCCTAAAGTTAGAGGACAGCACTGTAACTATTGATTTAACTGAATATTTAATTCCCCCAGTAGAGCCAATTTTAGGTATTTTGGTGTGGATGATTCAGTCACAATCAGCTTCTGATTGTTGTTAATTTACAAGAAACTTTTAGTATCTAAGTTTGCCACTAGACAAAAAAGCCTGCAAAAGCAGGCTCAGATATATTTCACAAAAACGCGAAACACTACTCTGGTAACTTATATTGCTCAACAATACGCTTGGCAAACTCTGGAACGTGCGCTTCTAATTTCTCTGGATGATTCCGCTTTACATACAAATAATTCCGAGTAAAGTGAGAATCAATCGAAAACCGCGCATATTCTAAACCCTTGGGGCCGATTTTTTCGATCACCACACCCATCAGTTTTGCTGCCCACATGGGGAGGGTAACGCCTTTATCGTAAGCGGGAATGCTTTGCTGTACAGCTTCCTTACGGTTGCCTTTAGACATTACTGGCTGGGTGTCTAACTGGTCTTTGACCAAATCCAGCATTTCCTTACCTGTGTTATTTCTGACTACAATCCACTGCCAGCCGAAGGGTGCGCCCATGTAGCCAACGACTAAATCTGCTAGAGAGTTGACGTAATCAAAGCAACTCATACAGGATGGGGCAAAGACATCTTTGAGTTGGTTTGTTTTCAAGCCAAAGAAAGGTACTGTTTCTGATGAGCCATCCTCATGTTTGAAGTGAACCCGGAAGTCTTGCATGAATTCGTAATGCACAACTGTATCAGGCGATCGGCTGGTGGTTTCTAAGAATTTTTGCAGCCCGGCGCGGTTAACATTATCTACGCAGGGCGTACCCAAAACATACAGCTTTTCTAAGCCAAGTTGTTTTTCTACAGCTCGTAATGCCTGGATTTGGCAACCAACACCAATTACTAATAGCCGCTTCATCCCCGATTTTTCTATCTGTTCCAACACGGAAAGGTTCGGGGAAAGTGTAGGTTTATTTACCCGTGCTGCTAGTATTTCTTCTGGGGTTCGGGCGATGATAGGCATGGGTTGAAAGCGGTCTTCTTTGGTGTTTTGCACACAGACGACACCTTCAACTAAGCCGCGATTGAGCATTTCAATGGCAATGCTGCTAACAATTCCCGTCCATTGTGCGCCTTGGATTGGTTGCTGTTTCCGCGCTGCTATCATGTCTTGGTGAACACCAAAGTAGAGTTCATCAGGGTTGTCGAGATGGCGCGATCGCGTATGCGTTTCTGCTTCAAGTTCGCCTATTTGCTGATTAATAAAAGCGCAGGCTTCCTTGACATAGTGAATATAGTATGTATCACATAGTCCGCACTCGCTACAGAGTTCTTTCGCAGGGCGGCGGCTGGTAGGTTTTAAGGCTCTGGCTTTTTTGTGCTTGCTAGAATCAACTGAAGTCATATAAATTTTTTGTTTTATTCAGGAATCGCTTTTATTACAATACCTTTACTGGCTATGAACTTCACGATATAGATTGAAAAAGAAGAGGATGGACGCAATAAGCTGAAGTGATTGGTTTTCCTGGTGTACTGGCTTATGGGCAGACACAAGAAGAAGCAGTTGCTAGAGTTCAAGCATTAGCTCTGCGTGTATTGGCTGATAAGCTGGAACATGGGGAAGTAATGCACACCAGCACCTAGCGCCAGTGCAGCCCAAAAATTTGATGTTTTTAAGCAAATCGGCATCTTTTTAGGATTAACTTTATAATTTATCTGAGTACAAATTTGGTAAATACTAATGTTGCAATCTATTGAAGGAGTATATAAGAACGGCAAGATAAGCTGTCGCGTCTTTAATTTTCCAGAGTGTTATCGTTGCAACAAGGGTTTCAAACCATAAAAAATGCAAGTTATACGCACGACAGCTTACAACTCTCAGAATTACCATCTAATGTATCAGAAAGCCGTGTTATTGTCACTTTTATAGAACCAAAAAAATCTCAAGCTCAAAAGCAGATAATGCGGTTTGGTATGTTTTCTGGAAATAAACAATCAACAAAAAAAGATTTTCCAATTAGTGAATTTAATGAAGATACGGAAGATTTTTATTTCGATAAACCTTCATTTGTTTAAGTAGTGTCGATGTACTTTGATATATTTGTGGAAATCGGTCATATTCTCTAAGCCAAGCACTAACTTTTGGATTAATCCAATTCAGAAAACAATGAATATAACTATGTATATTATTCAGTTGCAGGTAATTCCAAATTGGTTCATGGTGAAAAGTTCGGTTACGTAACCAATGTATATTTTTTATTTTTGGTCGTATTTGTTTAATATTTAGATCCGAGGATTTAGCATATTTGAATATTTGTTTACAAAAAGGACGCCATATCGGAATTTCATAATATTTTTTCTCTATTAAGCTTTTCCAAAATCCAAAACTGAGTTCTGGAATTAATTGATTTAAGTTATGATGAGTGCATTTTTTAAGAGCAGTATTAACACTGCCCTGGTCGAAACTCTCTAATTGAATTTTTCCGTTACATAACCAATTATTCCCATGTTTAACTGATAATACATTGCTGATTGTATTACGTAGGGCAATCTCTAAAGTATGTAGACTTGGATACAGTGCCTCGCAAAGTTGAGTATTGATCTGGCATATTCTGATGGCATCGCCGTGATTACTATTGGCAGCGCTAAGATATGGTTTCATACGTGCGGCTGAAAAATTCATCACAATATCTTTTAGCTCATCATCTGTTAGTTTAGGCTGAGGCATTGACAACTCTTATAATATTCGCTATATTATATTACGTAGACACCAGAACATCCTATGTCTCGTATAACCGAGTTATGACCCTGGCGTATAGAAATTGAATTGTGATTGTCTTTTTTAAAGAAACCCCCTAAATCTATAAGGTTTAGGGGGTTTTGTTATATGACAAATCAGAATTTGTTACCGCTAAACCTTCTACTCCCAATATTGAAGCAGAAAGAATATCTCTGATAACCCGGCTACCTGAAACCTGGAGATGTGTACGCGCACTCAAGGGTCACTTAGGGGCAGTTAATGCGATCGCAATCAGTCCTGATGGTACTACCTTGGTTAGTGGCAGTGATGACAGACAAGTTTATCTGTGGAACTTGAAAACAGGAAAATGGCTTTACACCTTCTCTGGACAAGCAGAGGCCGTTTTATCTGTTGCTATCAGCCCTGATGGACAGCAAATCGCAAGTGGTAGTGTCGATTGCAAAATCAGCAATTGGCAGATTGACACAAGAAAATTTCACCGGACATTATTTTATTTAAACTCTCCCTACAGTCATAATGGCTTTGTTAACTCGGTAGCCTACAGTCCTGATGGGGCAATTCTTGCTAGTGGTGCTGCTGATAAGACCATTAGAATTTGGGGACGCAACACGGGAACAATAAAACTCACCTTGAATGGACACTCAGATGCAGTTTTGTCTGTTACCATCAGTCCCGATGGTAAAATCCTTGCAAGTGGTAGCGCTGATCAAACTATTAGGCTTTGGGATGTCAAAACTTGGCAACAGCGCTACATTCTCACCAAACATTTGGGAGCAGTGAATACACTTGCCATCAGTCTTAACAGTCAAACTCTTATTAGTGGTAGCACAGATGCCACAATAAAACTGTGGAATATATTAACTTTGATAAATAAGTTACCAACTAAATTAAACTGGTAGGACAATCTCCGATGACAAGCTACTCTCATTAGGGTAAAATATATAACTCTTCAGAAGTATTGATATCTCAAATTTTTCAAGCATTCATCTTGCATATTCTGATAAAAAGTTATAAATTATTAGATTATGGGGGAATAATCTGACATCTTAGTGTCAAAAACTAATCCTGCTCAAGTAAATATACTGCAACCAGTTTTAACTTCACGCAAACCCTAAACAGTACTGAAGATATGTTTTTGTTTGGTAAAGCAAAGATTCCAGACATGAAAGGGAATAATAAATAATCTAAAAATATATCTTGTGTGACTGTTTTGAACAATCATCTTACTGCTTGCGTTGAAGAACAACAAAATTAACCAAAAGAGTAATCGATTATAAACAAATTAATTAACAATAAAGCTGCATAATTGTCAGCAGGTTTATTCATTGTTAGTTGATTAATGTTTCTCTCAATTATATTTGCTATTCAAAGAATCGTTTTTGCTATGCTGAGAGGAGCAAAAATAATAAATGAAGACGCATCTACCGCAAATTCACAACCCTTATGGAGTTATTCTGGCGATGCACCCAAACGAATTGGAAACTACTGAAAATTTAAAAGAAGTGGAAGAAGCGTGGCTAGCTTTAGAAAAGTCAATTCTCTACTATCAAGGACGCCCGGTTGGGACGGTAGCCGCTTATGATGCATCTGTAGAGGCACTCAATTATGATCAGTGCTTTGTCCGGGATTTTGTCTCTTCAGGTCTAATTTTTCTAATCAAAGGTAGAACAGATATTGTTCGCAATTTCTTAGAAGAAACCTTAAAGTTACAGCCTAAAGAAAGAGCATTAGATGCATATAAGCCGGGACGAGGATTAATCCCAGCTAGCTTTAAAGTTGTATCAGAAAATGGGCAAGAATATTTAGAAGCAGATTTTGGTGAACATGCGATCGCTAGAGTTACACCCGTAGATTCTTGCCTATGGTGGATTATTTTGTTACGTGCTTATGTAGTCGCTACAGATGATTTTTCTCTAGCCTATAAACCTGAATTCCAAAATGGTATCAGGTTAATCATGGAAATCTGCTTGGCGAATCGTTTTGATATGTACCCAACGCTGTTGGTTCCAGATGGTGCTTGTATGATTGACCGTCGTATGGGCATTTATGGGCATCCTTTAGAACTACAAGTTCTTTTTTACACAGCATTGCGTGCATCTCGTGAACTGCTAATTTGTCAAGGAAATTCCGATATTGTTGAAGCGATTGATAATCGGTTGCCTCTTTTATGCGCTCATATTCGCCAGCATTATTGGATAGATATTAATCGCTTGAATGCAATTTATCGCTTCAAAAGTGAAGAATATGGCAAGGGTGCTGTTAATTTGTTCAACATATATGTAGATTCTGTTCCCTATTATGAATTAGATAAGTGGCTGCCCAAAAAAGGTGGTTATCTAGCAGGTAATGTCGGTCCGTCGCAGTTAGATACTCGCTTCTTTTCACTCGGAAATTTAATGGCAATCATTTCAGACTTAGCCACCGAAGAACAGTCACAAGCGATTATGACTCTGATTGAGGAACGATGGGATGACTTGGTGGGAGATATGCCAATGAAAATTTGTTTCCCAGCTTTGCAAAATGAAGAGTACAGAATTGTAACTGGATGTGACCCCAAAAATATACCCTGGTCGTATCATAATGCTGGTAGTTGGCCAGTTTTAATGTGGATGTTGGCTGCGGCGGCTGTAAAAACTAATAAAACAAGTCTGGCACAAAAGGCTATTGAAGTTGCTCGACCACGCCTGATTGCAGATGAATGGCCAGAATATTACGATGGCAAGAAAGGGCGACTGATTGGGAAACAAGCTAGGAAATATCAAACTTGGACAATTACTGGGTTCTTATTAGCAAAAGAACTGATAGCAAACCACAGTTATTTACCATTAATCAGCTTTGGAAAATTACCAGCAGAACAAGTTTCTAGAGCGTGTGAGTTTGAAATCGCCACTGTAGACCCGTATTTGACTCGATAGGAAATTAGAGACGCGATTAATCGCGTCTGTACAGGAGTTAGAATACAAAAGCCTTCTGACTCCTGATTCTTGTTTCCATGACAAACCCCCGTCAACTAGCTTTTATCGCCTTGCGAGATGTTCACAAGGGCGCTTATGCTGATGTTGCCCTAGATAGAGTGCTGCAAAAAGTTAATTTGGCTGATTGCGATCGCCGCTTGGTGACAGAATTGGTTTATGGGAGTGTCAGAAGGCAGCGCACTCTTGATACTCTCATTGATCAACTCGCTAAAAAGAAATCTGATCAACAACCACAAGACCTCCGCACTATCTTACATCTGGGCTTCTATCAACTGCGCTATCAAGAGCGTATTCCGGCTTCAGCTGCTGTTAATACCACTGTCCAACTCGCTAAAGAAAACGGTTTTTCTGGACTCACAGGTTTTGTTAACGGTTTATTACGCCAGTACATCCGCCTTGCAGAGAAGATAAAAACAGATCCGTTACGACTCCCAGAAAACCCAGTGGAACCCTCTGACTTTTCACGGGATCTGGAAAACCTCTCTCCAAACCTCTCCCCTAAAAGGGGAGAGGCTTTGAATTCTCCCCCTTCCCTACAAGGGAAGGGGGTTGGGGGGTTAGGTTCAGTTCCAGATGAGGTGAAAAGTCAGGTGGAACGTTTGGGCATTTTACACAGCTTTCCTGACTGGATGATTCAAGTTTGGTTAGAACAATTGGGTTTGACCGAGACAGAACAACTGTGTGAATGGATGAACCAATCACCAACAATTGACTTACGAATCAACCCACTTTGCACTTCAATTGAAGAAGTTGAGGCGGCTTTACAATCTGCTGGTATTTTGGTGAGACGCGTTCCTCATTTACCCCAAGCTTTACGATTGATTGGTAGTGCTGGGTCAATTCAAAAACTACCGGGTTTCAAAGAGGGTTGGTGGACTGTACAAGATAGTAGCGCTCAATTGGTAGGTCATTTACTTGACCCCCAACCAGGTGAGGTGGTAATTGATGCCTGTGCTGCACCAGGCGGTAAAACAACCCACATCGCTGAATTAATGGCAGATAAAGGGAAAATTTGGGCTTGCGATCGCACTCCTTCTCGTCTTCGCAAACTTCAAGAAAATTCTCAACGGCTGAATTTACAATCTATTCAAATTTGCACTGGCGACAGTCGTCATTTTAGCCAATTTCAAAACACCGCAGACCGCGTATTACTCGATGCTCCATGTTCTGGTTTGGGAACCATGCACCGTCATGCTGATGCGCGTTGGCGACAGACACCAGAATCTGTCCGGGAACTTTCGGTGCTGCAAAAGGAATTATTAACACATACATCTACTTTTGTCAAGCTTGGTGGTGTACTAGTTTATGCCACCTGTACATTGCATCCAGCAGAAAATGAACAAGTGATTTCGGCATTTTTAGCTGAGTCACCTGATTGGCAAATTGAGTCTCCCAAAGGTCTTGAGTTTGCTGATTCTGCTTATACCACGCCTCAAGGTTGGTTTAAAGTTTGGCCCCATCGACAGGATATGGATGGCTTTTTTATGGTGCGCTTAAGAAAAACCAATAATTCCGCGTGAATACTGTTTGGGATTGTACGATTTTGTGGAGGACTGAATCTACCAGAGGAGTCAGTAATGGTTTCCCCTTCCAATGTAAAAAACTTAGTTAAGATCCTGATTGGAGCAGCCTGGATTGATGGCAAAATCCAGCCAGAAGAACGGCAATATCTGCGCGAAATAGCTCAAGCAAAGGGTTTGGCTAACGATCCAGAAATTAAGCCTTGGCTGTACGAATTAGTTCCTGTAGAGCCAAAAGAGTGCTATGACTGGGTGCGGGAGTATTTAGGCGATCGCCCCAGCCTTGAAGATTGCGAAAATCTGATTGAAGCCATCAGTGGCTTAATTTATAGCGATGGTGAAGTTGCGGTCGAAGAAGCCAGACTCCTGACCAAATTGCAGGATATAGCGAAGCCGAATGACTCAGATCAATCAGATCACAATTTGCTTCTTAAACAAATTCAAAAGCTTTACCGCCGTTGGGTTGAAGTGCAAAACTAACACTTAGTTATGAGTTGACAAGACGCGAAGAATCGCGTCTTTAGATGATTTTTAAGTTTGGTTATTAAACTCAGCACGGGCTAAACCCTAGCTATCCGCTAACATCACTACTTTGACTTCGGTTCACCTAGACCCGGAGTTTCTTCTTTATCAACTTTCGGCACAAAATCAGGACGCTCTTTGCTTTCCCAACCTGCGGGGCGTTTCGAGTTGTACCAAGCTATTGAACCAATGGTGACAGCAGCAATAAAACCAACGACATATACCAAGGTGAAAGCCAAGGGAAAATGAGGAGCAGCATCTATAGCTGGTGCTGCTACTTGCATCAATAAATCCATGAGTATATTCTCCAAGATTATTCAACAGTATTAAATACACTATATATAAGATGAGCGTATCACCTAACATCCCCCCGGAGTTTAGTTTGAGCAACTTAATATTGCATGGGAAAGAGCAGGGGGGAAAATTCAAAGTCTCTCTCCTTTTAGGAGAGAGATTTAGAGAGAGGTTTTCCAGATACCGTGAAAAGTCAGAACCTTGATTGTCATTTTGAATTTTGAAATTGTTATTACTGAGGAGGTCTAAGCCTATCCCGCCAGGATGGTTGTGGTGATGAAGAACCTGAAGAACCGGAACTATTTGCCGGAGGCGACTCTCGCCGAGTTCTTTGAGGCGAGGGAGAATCAGATTCGACTCTTCTAGTTCGCCGCCGTGGAGTAGATGATTCTGAAGAGGAGTTACTGGAACTTGATTCTTCGCTGCGTAGGCGTAGCCCGCCGTAGGCATCGCGCCTTCTCCGTCTTGGGGTAGAATCACCAGATTGCTGTTCATCTTCAGAATAGCTCCTCCTGCTTCTACGTCTTTTGGATGAGCCGCTATCCTCAGAATTAGAATTTCTCGAACTTTCCCCTTCTGAGTCATCATCAGAGTGAATAGAACGATTCAGGATTTGTTTAGGCTTGATGGCCTGGGCTTTAATGGTGCCTTTACGGTCTTCTAAGTTTGGTCGTTTAGGAAACTTTTCTACAGGCATCCCCTCTGCCGCTTTTTCCATAAATTCGTGCCAAGTGTAAGCCGCACTGCCACTACTGCCGTCTGTGGGGTGGTTATCATCGTTACCTAGCCAGACTCCTGTCACCATCTGGGGAATGTAGCCAATAAACCATAAATCGCGGGCTTCATCGGAGGTGCCGGTTTTGCCAGCAACCGGTCTATTACCTAATTGAGCAGCAGCACCAGTCCCCTCTTCGACGACGTTGCGTAGCATCCAAGTCATGATGGCGGCACTATCAGCGTCAAGGGCGCGTTGAGACTTGAAATTAGCTGACCAGATAACTTTGCCTTGACGGTTGATGATCCGGCTAATACCATGAGGCTCTGTATGCAATCCTTGAGTTGCAAAACTGCCATAAGCGCTGGTCAATTCCAGGAGATTCACTTCATTCGAGCCGAGTGCTAACGAGTAGGTGGGCTTGAGTTCAGATTTTATCCCCATATCATGGGCAAGTTTAATCGTTGGCGTAAATCCCACATCAATCAACACCTTTACCGCAATAATATTAACTGAGCGGGTGAGGGCATCGCGGATGTTCATTGAACCGTGGAAGTTTTCACTATAATTTTTCGGTTCATAGCCGTCTACAACAAAGGGTGCATCCTCGTAACTATCGTAGGGGCTTTTACCGCTAGCGATCGCAGTCGCATAGACAAACCCTTTAAATGTCGATCCTGGCTGCCGTTGTGCCTGAGTAACGTGATTAAACTGGTTATTACCAAAGTCTTTCCCCCCAACCATTGCTTTAATTTCACCGTTCCGGGGGTCAATGGCCACCATTGCTGCTTGCTTAAAGTTTTCCCAGCGTCCTTGATTTCGCAGTGTTTTAGCTACTGCCTCGTCTGCCACCTTCTGCCAAGTTGGGTTTAGTGTGGTTTCCACTACTAGACCTCCGCTTTTTAGCACATCCGGGGAAACGTACTTCGGCAATTCTTTTTGGATGTAGCTGGTAAAGTAGGGTGATTCTGCTTGCATTCGCTTAGGCAAACTGCTTTTGAGGGTGAGTGGCTCCTGAAGCGCTGCCTGCCTTTGCTCTGCTGTAATAACTCCATCTTCTTGCATCCGTTGCAATACCAAGTCGCGCCGCCGTTTTGCCGCTACTGGATTCTTGTCTGGGGCATATAAGCTGGGGGCGGGAGCTAATCCAGCAATCGTTGCCATTTGGGCTAAAGAAAGCTGATCTGGTGATTTACTGAAATATACCCAGGCTGCATCTGCCACACCATAAGCTCCATCTCCCAAATAAACCAGATTTAGGTAACGCTCTAAAATCTGATCTTTGGTTAATACTTGCTCCATTTTTTGGGCAAGGCGGACTTCCTTGAGTTTGCGCCAGATTGTCTGTTCTTGTTTCAAAAACAGAATCCGCGTTAGCTGTTGAGTAATGGTGCTACCACCTTCTACCACACCTTGCGATCGCAAATTACTCAAACCCGCTCTGACAATCCCTTGCGGATCAACTCCATTATGTTGTTTAAATCTTCTATCTTCTGAGGCGATAAAAGCTTTTTTTAAATTATCTGGTATTTGTTCCAGCTTTAGCTGTTCTCTGGTCGCTTCACCTTGTTGTTTTAATATGGTGCCATCAGCAGCTTTGATGGTCAGTGTTTGCTCTCTCAACACGGCATTCAACTCCGCCTGATCCGGCAAAGTCCGATCTATTAAACTGATGCCGTAGATCAAGGCAACTATCCCACCACTTACACCCAAACCTGCCCAAAACCATAAGCGACGATAGAGTGGTTTACCGCCAGTTGACTGATTGGACTTAATCCTAGATGGGAAAATTTTCATTTTGCTCGGTAACTGCCTCGCCTGCGCCAGATGTGTTGGTGGTTAGCTGCTCTCATTCGTTCCTCCTTGTCCAGAGTCACACAAATTAGTTGGTCTTCGCTTGAACCAGGAGGTAAGCTTCCCCACGTCAGTTCCTCGCTCAAAGTAGTAAAAACTATCTAACGCACCATCAATCAACTTTGGGGTTAGGGTACTACCATTCTGTTAGTATAATATCCTATAAATAATTAACTAAATTCACCATAAAATAATGTTTTTTAGATTTAGTGAATTTAATTTTGTAAAAATACTGTAATTATGATAAATATTTGGAAGATAAAAACTATTGACATTTTATACAACAGGTACAGCAAAGTATCCGCCAAGACAGCCCGAAAACAGCTTACTTAAGGAGGGTGCAATGCCTACTCCTGGCTACTCCGAAGCAAAGTCCAGACGAAGCGCCCTTTCCCTTGGTAGTAATATCGGCGATTCACAGACAATTTTAGAAGCAGCTATCGAGACTTTAGCCCAAACCCCAGGTATTCTCTTAGAAGCCAGATCCAATTGGTATCAAACTAAAGCCGTCGGACCACCACAGCCAGATTACCTAAATGGCTGCGTCACATTGCAGGTAGAAATATTACCCCAGCAGTTATTAGAAATTTTGTTAGGAATTGAGCAACAATTTGGGCGTGTGCGTCAGGAACGCTGGGGGCCACGAACCCTGGATTTAGATTTGTTATTATATGATGACTTAATTTTGGATACACCAAACCTCCAGATTCCCCACCCACGAATGCGCGATCGAGCTTTTGTATTAGTACCACTGGCAGAAATTGCCCCAGATTGGATAGAACCAGTTTCTCGGTGTGTTATTAAAGAACTGCTGAACCAAGTAGACTGTTCTGAGGTACATTTATGGATGGGCAATTAAAAATACCATCCTTAAATCTAAAAGAACGCTGATTTCACCTCAGTATTCACAGATAATCAGATTTTACTATGCCATTAGGTAGAGAATTAGCACAACTGCTAAAGCAACGCTTGTTTTATAAAGGACGCAAGTTTGATTTTGAAGTAAATCGCTTGCGTTTGCCGAATAAATCGGAAGGAGAATGGGAATGTATTCGTCATCCTGGTGGTGCTTTAGCAGTGCCGGTGACGCCAGAGGGTAAACTTGTACTCGTGCGCCAGTATCGTTTTGCAATTCAGGGACGGATATTAGAATTTCCGGCGGGAACTGTAGAACCAAATGAAGAACCTTTAGAGACAATACAGCGTGAAATTGCCGAAGAAACTGGCTATAGTGCCCAAAAATGGGACAAACTAGGCGAATTTTTCCTAGCTCCTGGCTATTCTGATGAGATTATCTATGCTTTTCTAGCACGAGATTTGTCAAAGCTGGAGACACCGCCACCACAAGATAAAGACGAAGATATCGAAACTGTGTTTTTGACTCCCGAAGAATTAGAGAAAGCTATTTTGGAAGGAGAACAGGTAGATGCTAAATCAATATCTAGCTTTTTTCTGGCGCGTCCGTTTTTAGTTTAATACCAATATATGATATTATTAGGGGTTTTAAAAATGCTGATGAGATGATCGTTAACAGCGATTTGAGTCGATACGTTGAACATTTCCGTCATCGACTCATCTCTAGCCCTTGAGAATCTTATATAAAGCAAAAAACCGCTCACTATGAACAAAAGCTTTAGTATTGGAGTTCAAAAATAGGAAATTTCGGCTGAGGCATCTTAAGAGAAAAATGACAGATTTAACTCCAAATAGCACATTTTTAATAGCAGGAATTGTTTTTATAACGATTGCTGTAATTGGGCAATCTAAATTAGGTTTTATTGAAATTAATCCCGGTTGCTTTGGGAGATTTTTGGCTCTATTTATCGGTATTTCGAGCCTATTATATGCTTTGGGATTACTCAATCTTTCAGCCGAAACCCTTGACTTATTAAGAACTTCTCTGACAGAACAAATTAAACAGAGTATAAGTTCAATTAATGACCTTTTTCAAGGCTCGTAATTTATTTTTGGGTGTATTTCAATACTTTTACTCAAACCTAACCCCCCAGCCCTTTCCCTATTAGGGAATCTACGGTGTATACACAAGTCTTTGATGAGGCAATTTACGGTTAAGTCTCATTGCCCCTGAGAAACCTCACCCTGGTTTTGCATAGCAAAACCTGTCTCTCTCCTTATTAAGGAGAGGGATTAAAGATTTGTATCGCCAGTTAGCTTGTAATGTTGAGTGGTTAGTCCTATATATTTAGTTGATTTTTTGCAGATTCTTAATTGTGAAGAAGATTTCATCATCAGCTATTCGACTATCATAATCAATATTAATTTGAGTTGGGTAGCCGATTATCGGATCGTATTGTACAGTCAGATTTGCCGCTTTCCGAATCAGCGCATTTCTAATGATATTAAAGAGTTTAGGAATAGTATTGTATTTTTGAAACAATTGTGAATCTACTGGTTTACCAGTCTCTTTAGAAGTGATAGAAGTTGTGACACCATTCCGTACTTCAATAATCACTAGTTCTGTGGCTTTGGGTAAACAATAGCAACTTCTAGTGAATTCATAGCGATAGTTAGGGATCCTTTGCAGTCTCCATAATCGGTAATTAATCTTAAATTGTTCAAAGGCGAAACTAGTAAATCCTGGTGTTTGCGCTACCTGTATAGGAGGTTGAGACATTACAGGTGCATTCAAACCCAAAGATGCCACTAAAATGGCACTAATTGCGATTGGCAAGCGCATATAAATCCATCCTTAAGTCCAATTTCTCACTTTAACGTGCTTCAATGTGATTGCCAAAACAATGAAATTATTTGTGACACTCACTTTTGTGGTAGTACAGATTTTCCATTCGTTTCGCTACTAGCCCTATTAATGAAGAGGAGAAATGAACGCGATCTTGTGTCCATAATTTGTATATGTAAATCTATCTTATTAGTGAAGGACAATTTATCATTAAAATCTTTTCGTGTTTCCGTGTCTGTGCGTCAGCCTAAATAATAAGTTTTTAAGCGGACATAATATCACTCCTCAGTTATCAACTTTCTTTCTTCAGGTAGTAAGGTAGTTTCATCTTCAGGGCGATCGCCAGAGACGTTGGCGCAGCGATCGCCATCTACAGATTTGGTTTTAGTTTCATACGGTTTGATAATTAGACTGACACCAATTGTCCAACCTAATGCAACCATCCAACCCGCGAGAATGTCACTAGGAAAATGAACCCCCAGATAGAGACGACACCACGCAATAGCTATTATGTATAAGCTGCCGAAGATCAGAAGCAACCAGCGCCAAGAGCTAGCCCAAGTTAAGAATAGCAAAATTGCTACCAGTGTTACACTCGTCATGGCATGAGCGCTGGGAAATGCAAAACTAGACTCAGGTGCAATGGACTGCCACAATTGCGGACGCACTCTATGCATTAATTCCTTTGCTGTGCGGTTGATGATTACACTTCCGACTGAGGCGGTGAGTAAATAAGCTAGCGATCGCCAGCGTTTTTGAAGTAGTAATATGAGTGCGATCGCACCTAAAATCGGTATGGCCGTCCAAGGCAACCCAACTCTCGCTAGCGTCACGGCTAAAACATCCAGTTCTGGGTTTGCTGTAGAATGAACTGCTAGCAGAATCGGCACATCCCACGGAAAGCCAGCTTGATTTTCCCATACCTTCACTGTCAGGATTTCAAAGACCTGCAAAGGTAAATATACACCTATCAAGAGGAATAATAGCGATCGCCAACGCGCAATCAACAGGTTTTTGAGAAAAGAAAGAGGCGACTGACTCTCTTTATTGGCTGTTTTCGTTTTTTCCATATCTAAGTTAAAAATACTGATAAACGACTCCACTGATTACAAATTGCTGGAAGCTTGAGAAGTTCCACAATGTTTACAATACGACAAATGTTTATAAGTAAGATTATGACAGTTTTGACATTCAATGTACTGATAATAACCGCAGTGCGGACAGTAAGTATCAAGATGTCGAATTTTTTTGGCACAATTGACACAGCATGATTTTTGAACTCTGCTAGCTGCTTGGAGTTTAGCATTAAAGACAAATTTTTGAAAAAGCTGGATAATTCCAAAACCAATAATTGGAATCAGTAAGATATAAACATAATTGATCAGGAAAAGTAAACCAACAAAAATGACGCTAATGATATCAAATATAAATTTAAATATTGCACCTATTTGAAGGAACTCAAATATTTTAATTATGAGTGGGATAAAAAAGATAACTAGCAAATGCCAGCTAATTAGCGAGATGAGTCCATATCCTCTTCCTTGAGCAAATTTGTGAACTGATAAGGCAATGAGAATCAATGGGAGAAGAAAGAGGCACTGAAAACCAAGCTGGATACTTGGATACCAAAATAACGCCTTTTGATAGCCTTTATCAACTTCCCGGAATTGATTGTCATCTTTAAGAAAGGCTATAAAACTAATACTTTCCGGTTTGGTAAGCAGTTCATTTTTAAGAGTATAATTTTCCTGTTTAAGGGTAGAAATTTGGCGATTATTTTGTTCTAATGCCTGTTTAGCTTTTTCAGCACTGACTTGATTAATTGATTGTTGACGATCCTGACCGGCAATTTTTTCTAAAAGCGTTGAGTCATATTGGGCTTTAATAGTGCGATCGTCTTCTTCAAGCCTACTGATTTTCGCTTGTTTCTGATCAATAGTTTTGACGATTTGCTGCTTTTCAGGATTGTTAATCTTATCTTTGTAATCGGCATATTGCAAGCAAGTTTTAGAAACCTTACCCAGATGTCCTGCTTCGACTTGTTGATAATTTTGCTGAAAACTGAGTTGATACTTCGGGTTATTTGGGAACGAAAGTCTAACAATTTCATAGTCTTTATCTTTAGTGGTTTTTGTCCGGTAATCTTGCCACTCTGAATAACATGGATAAGCCATGTTCGGGCTGAGATACCATCTGCTTATATCATCCAGTCCCGTAAAAACATTAATCAAGATAAAAATATCAATTAAAATAATGACAATCAAACTCACTTTATTCAGTGGTTCGTTGTTGATTGTCCTTGATTTACTAAAAAATTGACTCAAAAGACGGCGGATTCTGGCAAACATATTTTATTTTAAATAAATGGAAATTTAATCCGAATCAATTTTATATCATCAGTACTTAGTAACTGGGCAAAAATACATTTCCTTATCTAAAGATTTGTTAACTGCTGACTTTTGAGAAAAAAGATCCCCGACTTATTTGACAAGTCGGGGAGATGTGGCTAGGCTGCGGTAAAAAATACCATGACTTTGGTAACGGCTGTGCGCTCCAACTAAAACCTATTTAGCAGCAAAGTAGGCTTCTAGTGCCTCAGAACCACCAATTAATTTACCATCGATAAACACTTGGGGAACTGTTGTCGCACCTGTAACTGCTCGTAAAGAGCGTGTGGTGATATCCTTACCCAAGGTAATTTCTTCGTAGTTAATGCCATTTTCCTTGAGCATCGCCTTCGCACGCGCACAGAAAGGACAACCGACTTTCGCAAACAGAGAAACTACTTCGGGCTTCACTGCTTGGGGGTTGATGTATGTGAGCATTGTTTCAGCATCGGACACCTTAAAAGGATCTCCTGGCTCATCTGGCTCAATAAACATCTGGTTAATTACACCATCTTTCACCAGCATAGAATAGCGCCACGATCGCTTCCCAAACCCCAAGTCTGATTTATCTACTAGCATACCCATGCCTTCAGTAAATTCACCATTACCATCGGGAATTAGTCTAATATTTTCTGCCTCTTGATCCTTTGCCCATTCGTTCATTACAAAGGCATCATTCACAGAAATACAGATAATGTCATCGACACCATTTTCTTTGAAAATCTTAGCTAATTCGTTGTAACCAGGGAGATGAGTTGATGAACAAGTTGGAGTATAAGCACCTGGTAAAGAGAAGACAACTACTGTCTTATCAGCAAATAAATCATCGGTTGTCACATCCCTCCAGTCGTTGTTATTGCGAGTATGGAAAGTGACATTGGGTACTTTTTGCCCTTTGCGATCGGGGAACATAATTTTGCTTGCCTGAAGTAATCAATTCCAGTCATAACCTAGCATGGGAGAACTGGTTAAAACCGTACTTCGCGCTGCTACGCGCTTTCGTCTTTGGTACGCGAAACTAGTATTAAATATTCTTCCTGATTAAAACTCTATCGCTTTATGGGTAGGGCATTCACCAATTCTGAATTCTCAATTCTGTATTCTGACTCCTGGTTTATTACTGAGTTTAAGACAATCTCCGTTCCCGATGTCCGATCAGATGGGGAAGTTTGGACAATTGTCAAACAATTTTGGATTTGCGATCGCGATCGCGCAGCATCTCGTAAAGAAGGCGGCTGGTTAAAAAAATTGACTTTGACAAAGAATTAACCCTTAACCCAAGCGTATTGGGCTTTAACTGCTGTTTTTTGTTGACGTTGCAAAAGTTTACATTTAAAATTGAAAGCGGCAAAATCAGATAAGTATTTATTCTTATTTATCCTGATAAATTCAGATTCGATGAGTATATATTCCTGTTGGAAGCAAAAATTTAATCTTTTAAACTTCAACAAAGGTTACAAAAGTACAAATTACTTAATACAATGTAACTAAAAGCGAGAAAGCAAATTGATTGTCAGAAGTGATGAATGCTATTGAATTTCCCTGGCTAACAGCCATAATCCTCTTACCCTTGGTGGCTGCCTTAGCCATCCCCCTAATCCCAGACAAAGAAGGTACAACTATCCGGTGGTATGCTTTGGGAGTTGCTTTTGCCGACTTTGCACTGATGATTTATGCCTTTTGGTATAAGTACGACTTTCAGAGTTCAAGACTCCAACTTGTAGAAAACTATCCTTGGATACCGGAGTTAGGTTTGCATTGGGCGGTGGGGGTTGATGGTTTATCGATGCCCTTACTGCTTCTGACAGGCTTAATAAATACCCTCGCAATATTCGCGGCTTGGAAAGTTACCACCAAGCCGCGATTATTTTATGGTTTGATGTTAGCGATGTACAGCGCCCAGCTTGGTGTATTTATCGCCCAGGATTTGCTGCTGTTCTTCCTAATGTGGGAAATCGAGTTAGTGCCGGTTTACCTGCTGATTTCCATCTGGGGAGGACAAAATCGCCGTTATGCCGCTACTAAATTCATTCTTTACACCGCCGCCGCATCAATATTTATCTTGATTGCCGGTTTTGCACTTGTCTTCTCTGGAGATACCTTTACCTTCGATATGGCGGCTCTGGGAATGAAGGAATACCCCAAAACCTTGGAATTGTTGGTTTATGCAGGTTTCTTGATTGCCTTCGGGGTAAAGTTACCGATTTTCCCTTTACACACTTGGCTACCTGATGCTCACGGTGAAGCATCAGCACCCGGTTCGATGATTTTGGCTGGTGTGTTGTTAAAAATGGGTGGTTATGCCCTCATCCGCTTCAATGTGGAAATGTTGCCCAATGCCCATGTAACTTTTGCGCCAGTATTAGCGATTTTGGGTGTAGTGAACATTGTCTACGGTGCTTGCTGTGCCTTTGCCCAAACCAATCTCAAACGGCGCTTGGCTTACTCTTCAATTGCCCACATGGGATTTGTGCTGATTGGGATTGCCTCCTACACAGAACTGGGTATTAGCGGTGCAGTGCTACAGATGGTTTCCCACGGCTTGATTGCTGCTAGCTTGTTCTTCCTGTCTGGCGTGACTTACGATCGCACTCACACCTTGATGATGGATAAAATGGGCGGTATGGCCAAGGTAATGCCTAAAACCTTTGCTCTATTTACCATTGGTTCAATGGCTTCTCTCGCCTTACCCGGAATGAGTGGTTTTGTGGGTGAGTTGATGGTATTTCTGGGTATTGCCACCAGTGATGTTTACAGTTCCAGCTTCAAAATTGTAGTTGTGCTGCTATCAGCCGTTGGCGTGATTTTGACACCGATTTATTTACTATCGATGCTGCGTCAAGTGTTCTACGGTGAGCAGAGTGAAGAGTTGCACTTGGATGCTGTAATATCTGATGTCAAACCGCGCGAAATATTTATTACCGCTTGCTTGCTGCTGCCAATCATCGGAATTGGTTTCTATCCCAAATTAGCAACGCAGACTTATGATGTGAAGGCAGTGGAATTAGCCGCCCATGCTCGTCAAGTTTTACCAGTTGTTGCCCATCAGCAACCATCAAGTCTGTACTCGCGGATTTTTTCTGCACCAACATTGGCTAATTCTCAAGTTGAAAGTTCGATTAACATTTCTGAGTAAATTAACTTCCCATTAAGGGGGCTGCAAGTAAATTCTAATTATTAGGGGAATAAAGGGGTGGTTACGAAACCACCCCTAAAATTTTGGCATTACTGAATTGAAGTAGGGGCAATTCATGAATTGCCCCTACCGTGTGGTTGAAAATTATTCAAATTTGAGAGTTCCGTCAATATTGGTAATGTACTCATTAAGATCAATGTATGTTCATTTCTTGAAGGGGGATACCTGCTGGGGATGTCGATACTTGAGCGATCGGGAACTCTTCATCAGCCCAAAAACCAAAAATTCCTAGCCTACCCTGAGTTGGTTTCCAACCGCGTTTTAGAGCCAACAAGATAACTGATTTCACTACAGAAGGACTGATTAAACGTTGCTGTAGGACACAACGCCAATCTCCAGCCTCATCATCAAGGTAAGTATTGTGGTATCTGAATCCGGCACACAGTCGCTGTCCTTGAGTATCCTTTTGCTCAACGATCAGCCACATATAGCCACTATCATTTGAAATAACCCATTGATAAGTTGTTTCATCTACAGAGATTGTCCGTGTCCCTTTTTTTGGAAGTCCCATTTATATTCCTCTCTTAAAATTTTCACCAAGAGATATGGTGAAGACAGGTGAAGTCCCCAAAATATGAATTATGACCATTAACTTACCTATAGCTACAGAAATTATACCAATGGTGTTGCGGCTGCAACCTGCGATCGCACTAACCGAAGACCAGTTTTATGAATTTTGTCAGCTAAACCGCGACTTTCGTATCGAACGCAATGCTGGGGGAGAATTAGTGATTATGCCCCCTACCGGTTCCGAAACTGATCAACATAACTTTGACGTTATTGTTCAGTTGGGTATTTGGACAAAGCAAGATGGTACAGGTGTAGGGTTTGGTTCCAGTGGTGGGTTTACTTTGCCTAATGGTGCGGTGCGATCGCCAGATGCAGCGTGGATAAAACGCGATCGCTGGGAAGCTATATCACCGGAACTGCGAAAAAAATTTGCACCGATTTGTCCTGAATTTGTGATTGAATTGCGTTCTGAGAGCGATCGCTTGCAAGTTTTGCAAGACAAGATGCAAGAGTATATAGATAATGGCACACAACTTGGTTGGTTAATTGATAGAAAACAACGCCAAGTTTTTATTTATCGTCCTAATATTGCGATTGAAGTATTGAATAACCCTAAGACGCTTTATGGTGAACTGTTGCTACCTGGGTTTGTTTTGGATTTAAGTCAGGTTTGGTAGGCAGTAAGCTAGTTTTATAGTACCGAAAAAGGCTGACTTTTTTTACTTTAGAACTGCCACACTTATTAATCCAACGCTACCAAGTTCGGCTGATTGTTTTCGACCCAGAAGAAGAGGCGAATGCCTCCGGCACACTTCGTGAACGTAAAATGGCAAAAGTAGAACAGTACCGTCAACTTATTCAACAACTGTTGCTAGCTTACAGCGAAATCAAAGCCAGCAACGAAGAAGTCGAAGCAGAAATTATTTTTGATAGAGAACGCGACCGCTACCAACTTGTTCACGCGGGGTGGTCAAATAAGCGCCGTGTATATGGTTGCGTTTTGCATCTAGATATTAAAAACGAAAAAATTTGGATTCAACACGATGGTACCGAAGGAGGTATCGCTAATGAACTTATTAGTCGAGGTATACCCAAAAAAGACATCGTTTTAGCTTTTCACTCCCCCTTTAAACGACAATTTACGGAGTTCGCTGTTGGTTAATATGGCTGAGGGTTGAAAGGAATCCAATCACTCTTGATTAATAGAGTTGAGTTAGAGTAATTTCAATCGCTAAACTTTTCGTGATTTATGATATAGCCACCAACTAAACAAACGGCTGACTCTGGGCATGACAACGTAGGTCAAAAGTACAACCATAATAATGGTAACGATCAGCGAAATAATCAAATGTGGTAAACCACGAAGCAGAGGGACTAGAAATGTACTCAACAAATTAATCAACACATATACAGCTCCCCAAGTTAGCAATGCTATTTTATAGCGTGGTGGAGTCTTCAATGGTTGACCGGGAAGAGAAAACCAAGCTTCTAATCCACAGATTTGTTGAACATTAGGGTCAGATTCAACCAAGTGTTTACCTTGAGAGCGTAGTTTACCGCCGTAGGCATCGCTTGCAAGTTTTGCAAGACAAGATGCAAGAGTCTATTGAGAATGGCACATAACTTGGTTGGTTAATTGATAGAAAACAACGCAAAGTTTTTATTTATCGTCCTAATATTGCAGTTAAGGTATTAGATAATCCTAAAACCCTTTGCGGTGAAGCGTTGCTACCTGGTTTTGTTTTGGATTTAAGTCAGGTTTGGTAGCTCACATTTTGCAGCAGACTCTTAAAAATAGTGCCAGAGATATTTCACATCCACAGAAAACATTAAATATATGAACACAACACCCTCTAAAAGAGAAACAGATGAAATGTTCAAGTGGTTAAATCGTAACCGCCAGATGTTATTAGATTTATATAAAAATCAATATATCGCTTATAATGCAAATGGAATAATTGCTCACAGCGAAAACTTACGCGAAGTTTTAGCATTAGGTAATGCTGCAAAACAGCCTTTTTTAATTTACCTAGTTCCCCGTCGCACTGCTTCTATAGAAATTTTACCAATTCGCTTCCGCACCGTCGTTCGCCATGATTGGCAACCGAATTATAGAGTTATTTTAAAACATAGAGATATAGAATCTAATACAACAATGTTAGTAGATTCTGGTGCTGAATTAAGTTTAATTTCATTGAAAGTTGGTCAAGATTTAGGCTATGCTTTGGCTGATTCAGAATCAACTTTGTTGGCAGAAACGATAGGTGGTAGAGTTGAGTATGTTTTACGTAATGTCGAAATGACAATTGACGAACACAATTTTATTACTCCAGTAGCATGGTTGCAAACCAATACAGGCGGAGAACAATTGCTTTTAGGGCGAGAAGTTGTATTTGATAAATTTAATATTGAATTTAGGCAAGCTGAGGAGCAAATTATTTTTACATGGCGTGAAGATTTAAAGTCATAAATTCAAGAATTTAATAGTGTTTAACAGTTAAATAGCTAAAAATTTATTCCTCATCTTCAAACAAAGATTCTAAATCTCTATAACCACTTGCAACACGAGTAACAAAAATTCCATCCTCGCTGGTATAGTAAAATATAATGTAATCATCCACAACAAAACCGCGCAGATTCGTTACAAGTCTTCTATAACTTTTCCCCATACTGGGAAAATCTGCTACTAACTTACACTTTTTACGAATATCATCAAAAAGCTTACTAGCTGCTTTTGCGTTACGGCGAGCAATATATTCACCAATTTCATCTAAATCTTGAATTGCTTCATCTGAAAATGAATAACTACTCATTCTTCAGACTCTTCAGCAATTTTCCGAATTTTTTCTTGAAATCTAGCGAAAACAACTTCGCCATCAGTTACTTGTCCTTTAGCGATTTGTTCAGTTCCTACAGCAATTTTTTGGCGTAATTCTTCAATTCGCCGTTCTCTTTCTTGAAGCAACTTAAAAGCTTCATTGATCACATCCTCTGCACTAGCAAATCTACCACTTGCAATTTGCGCTTGAATAAATTGCTCTATTTCTGACTTTAGTGTGATATTCATAACTTGTACCTCAGCTAAAAAATGGATGCATTAACTCGAACTGCGAAAAAAGTTTATACTAGTTTGTGATTCAATTGTGTTCTGAAAGCGTAGTTTACCGCCGTAGGCATCGCTTACAAGTTTTGCAAGACAAGATGCAAGAGTATATAGATAATGGGACGCAACTTGGTTGGTTAATTGATAGAAAAGAACGCCAAGTTTTTATTTATCCTTGCAATCCTGCGGTTGAGGTATTAGATAACCCTAAGACACTGTTGCTACTTGGGTTTGTTTTGGATTTAAGTCATGTTTGGTGACGAGCAACAAAACAATATGTTTTATAAACCTCCTACATCTGCTAATAACAACTTGGAGAAGTATCTAATTAAACCCGTGAAACTCACATCTTTTTAAATATTGGGTGGAAAAATTTCTAATACTTTCTCTTTTAATACTCTATACTTATCTAAATTTCTAAATACTTGGTAAATTATTTTACCTGCATACTCGGCATAAACAGCTTCTAGGGTTTTTTCAATAACTTTATCTAATTAACGGTAATTCATCTTTAAAGTATTGCTCAAAGTTAGCCTGAGATAAAAATAAATTATTTTCACCTATATATTGATATACCATGTGAAGAATGAATCTATTTCCAAAAATACAAGTTGCTCTGAAATCCTCGTTTATTGAACTCTTTTCGGAAAGTTTATTATCTACCACCCGACTTATTTTAATCATTTTCCAAATTTTGTCTACTGAAATTCTTGAATTAAAAATATCTGTATAAGGAGGTTTATTAACATCCTCCCATAACTTGCCGATTTTATCTTTCCCTATATGTGCGTAACGTAAGTCTTTTAAACCGCAAGCTAGTGCTATAGTAGCTTCATCTAAAGTACAGTTTTGATCATCTGATGAGTATTCATGTTCATCTCTTTTATAATGGTAATTAATTCCTTCGTATGCAAATTCTTTTTGTAATTTATCATGTAAACTATCTAATGAAATAAAATCACGATTTTCAACTTTATTTTGAGTATTTGTAGATTTAGTAACCTTTAAAGCAAAGTCTGGAGGACAATTTTCTAACGAAATTAACTTTATAAAAACTTTTGCCTTCTTAACTTCTTCTGAATTTGTTTGATAAGCAGTTCCCATACTTCCTACTGTTTGAGCGCCATTAATAATAGATATTCCTTCACAATAAAAATCTCCGACAGATTTATCAGAAGAACCACCCTTAGCAGTTTTTTGGATTTTAGTACATAAAACAGTAACTCCATTATTTAAATATAAAAATGTTTCTGGAGAATGTAAAAGAGTATCTTGAATACCATCATTTACATCTGTTAAACCAACAAAGCTTCGGATATTTTTAGAAAATAAATTTTCTTTATTTTCAATCCACAACTTTGCTAATTGTTCAGCATCAATTTGTCCATACCATGTTTTATATGGTTCTTCATTCAAACCCCAATTTGTTAATCTTAGTTCATGGTTAATAGACTTATTGAGGCTTTTTGATAAAGCACCGTGAGCTTCTGCTAAAGAAAATATTTCCAAAAAAAACAGTTCACCTGCTTTATTTTCTTGAGTTATAAATTCTGATAATAAATCCAAATTGTTTTCTCCTAGTTTTGAACCAGTATAAGAAAGACATATTTTTATTTTCACATCATAATTATTAAGATTTTTTTCTAATTCAACTTGCTTGTTTTTAATTTTTTGATTAAATTTGCTAAATTTAAACCCAATAACATATTTTACTCCTTGTATAAATTTCCCTACCTCTCCTGTGTCAGGTTCTCCTTTCCCTGACTCAATCCATTTCGATTGAACTAACCAAAGAGTATTTTTTTGTTCTTCATAATAAATTGCATCAATTCCATTATCCTTATAACCATCAACAATAGTTTGTGCAGCTTCTTCTTCTGTAGCACAAGCAAGACTTACTAAGCTGTAAGCAGCATAACTTCTTGATAAACAAGCTTTTTTTCTTTCTTCTTCAGTTTTTTTAACATAATCTGACATATCAATTAAGTTTATTAATTTTTTATTCAGTTTATTTTTAATATGTATTAATTGAAGTTGTGCCATTTTGTTATCCTTAAATTTTTCTAAAACGTGAATATGAGATTTTCATATAAAATCGGGACTGAGAAATAAATCTCAGTCCCGATAAAAAAGCGGGTTAACCGCTATTTATGTAGTTAACCCGTGCAGCTTTGGGAACGCGCAGAGAAATTGTTATTGCAATACCAACTTCACATTGGCGTTTTGCAGACCGCGTTGTTTTACTTCAGCCAAAGTTTTGTTAACGGCATACTTTTGGTTGATTGAGTTGATCAACTCGGTTTGGTTGTGCTTCTTAGCAACTCCCCACAAGTCAGCAATTAGGTCAAAGGAACCATCGCTGTTGCGAGACCAGCCGAGGTCATATTCGCCATCCAACATAGCTACGATGTCAGAACGGACGCGCTGACCGTTATAACCACGGACATCAGCTTCAGTCTTTACGCTGATACCTAAGTCGCGCAAGGAAGCCTTGAGGATTTCGGCATCGGTGATCTTGGTACGCAGGGTGCTAAAGTGAGACATTTGGGTTTCCTCCAATGAGAAGATTGAGAAAAACGACAACGGTTTGTTTTCGGCGAAGCCGCGCTTAACAGGATGCGGCTTTTCTTATAAC
Source organism: Nostoc sp. (assembly GCF_036919815.1). Taxonomy (GTDB): domain Bacteria; phylum Cyanobacteriota; class Cyanobacteriia; order Cyanobacteriales; family Nostocaceae; genus Nostoc. The sequence continues at coordinate 45,509 of NZ_JBALCE010000084.1, read as the reverse complement.
TGCTAGCATTGGGAGCTAGCCTTTCCCCCTGGGATGGCAGAGGAAAGCTTTTAAAACTCCATTCGCTGATATTCAGCTACGGAGGATGCTGCGGGGCGTGCGCGCTGTCTGGCCCAATCTCTCAGAGCCGTTACTTGTTCTTGCATCGTTCGAGACAGCGGCAATGTTGCCTTCAGTGCAGCAATAATATCTAGTTGGGTGAACTCCCGATCTTGGGCAAAAGCTTCATACATTGCCGCAACGATCGCTTGCTCAACTTCTGCCCCAGAAAAGCCATCAGACATCTTAGCTAGTTGCTCAAGATCGAATCGAGAGATGTCTTCACGGCGTTTCGTCAGGTGAATATTGAAAATCTGCTGCCTTTCTTCCGGTGTTGGCAGATCCACAAAGAAAATCTCATCAAAGCGTCCTTTCCTCAAGAATTCGCCAGGTAAGCGTTCTACTCTGTTGGCAGTTGCCATCACAAACACTGGTGATTTCTTATCTTGCATCCATGTGAGGAAAGAACCAAAGATTCTACTGGAAGTCCCCCCATCAGAATCAGAGGAACCTCCACTACCAGCAAAGGATTTATCCAATTCATCGATAAACAAAATCGCTGGGGAAATAGATTCTGCTGTTTTCAGGGCGTTTCGCAGATTTGCCTCACTTCGTCCCACCATTGAGCCGTCGTAGACTCGCCCCATATCCAACCGCAACAGTGGTAAACCCCACAGCCGGGAAGTAGTTTTGGCAATTAATGACTTACCGCAACCGGGAACTCCGAGAATTAACATCCCCTTTGGTTGAGGCAAACCATACTCTCTCGCTCTTTCTGTAAAGGCGTTAGAGCGTTGCTTGAGCCATCTTTTTAACTCTTCTAAGCCACCTACAGCATCAATGGTTTCATCTTCTTCAATATATTCTAAGATCCCATTGCGCCGAATTAGTTGCTTTTTCTCAGATAAAACGATATCTACTTCATCTTCGGTCAAACGCCCTGTAGTTACCTGTGCCTTACGGTAGACTTTCTCAGCTTCATCTTTAGTTAGACCCAAAGCGGCTCTGAGAAGTTTTTCTCTGGCTTCTGTTGTCACCCGCCGACCACGATTTTGCTCTATATGCAGAGTTAATACCTTATTCAACTCAGCCATATCTGGCAATGTAAAATCGAGAACGACAACTTCTTTTTCCAGTTCTATAGGTACTTGCTGCATCGGCGACATCAAAATGATATTCTTTTGCGTACCTTTGAAGCTAGCGATCGCATCACGCAACGATCTATTGGTTGCAGGCGCATCTATAAATGGATGTAAATCTTTAAGAATAAATATACTTGGTTCTTTCTGCCGGATGATCCACTCAATTGCCGCCTCTGGAGACACCGTATTATGTTGGGTGACATTCCGGGGTTGACCATACTCCACAATCCCGTGTGTTACTGTCCAAATAAATACTCGGCGCTGGGGCTTTAACAACTGGGCGATCGTAGATATTGCTTGCTCGGCCCGCTCTTCCTCGGAGGTAACAAGGTAGATTAAAGGGTATTGAGCTTGAATTAGGATATTGAGCTCTTCTTTCATACTTCGACCTACTTGAGACCTTATAGAGACAGTAGAGACATTGCTTCTGGTAAAGACAACCGAATCATGAATAATTCCTATCTATCTATTTAGCAAGGAACTAATTCTTCCTCACCCTTAGGATTGGTTGCATCTTCCTCATCAATAGAAAGATGTTTTTGACCAATTACTCCTGGTTGATTGCCCAAAGCAACCAGTTCCCCATCACGTAAGACTAGTGAGCTATCACAAGTTGGACATGAATAAACTCTATGAGTCCGCCCATAAGAAGAATCTTCTACCTCGTCAACCAATTCTGCATTAGACAGGTAAAACACGAGGGCACGTTCGGCAAGCTCTGACATTGGTTCAGAATCGACTGCTGAACGAATCTTCAGTTTTCTGTGCAACTCTGGCGATAAATACAAAGTGACCTTTTGCTTAGTTTGCGTTTGCATATAACTCTTTAACGGTCTTACCCGGGTATGTATATAAGTTATCGGTTCTTTTCTTGCTTGTCAAGACGGCAAAGCGTTTTAACGCCATTTTTGTTACATTTGTTTACACTTGGGGCTGGAATGCTGTTTAATTGAGTGAAAAATCGCTGACTACCAACCTCTGAGAATTAATCAGGACTTACGGATTCTAAGCCTGAAACCTTGATTGGAATTAGCGATCGCCAATTAACCATGAAGCAATGATTGCCTGACTTGGCTTATTTTTTCATTATTTGGAGCGTCAGTGGATTAAAGTTGAACACCTTGCCGGTTGTAAACAATTGATATCCACAGGAGATGCCAGCGAATGACACTAGCATAGAAAAAAGGGAAACTGAGCCGATTACAACACCACTGCCAATAAACAGAGCAATTCCGATCCCAATCAACACCCATCCCAGCAGTTTCCGATGATCGCGCCCACCCCAATTCAGAGCTACTACACCTCCCATACACAGCAAAATTCCAGGTGTGCTGCGTAAATAAACACTGATATAAATGCTTGTACTTAAAAATGTAATCCCTGCTAGGATTAGCCCTAAGCCAATAAGCTTACTGGCAAGGACTACTTGATCTTCCTCTTGTTTAGCGATCGCAGGATTTGTAATTTTTGTTGGTGCGGAGTTTGGTGGAGGATTTTTTGTGGGAGATGCAGAGTGTTCCTGCACTCTAAACATAAAAGTTATTTTGTCTCCCTGCCCAAGGGAAACTCTGTCTCCCGGTTGCAGGGGAGAAAAAACTTGAGGCTGAAGTTTTACACCATTAATATATGTACCATTAGAACTGCTCAAATCGGTGATATGGTATTCATCCCCATTCACCCAAATTTGCGCGTGGATGCGAGAAGCCACATCCGAATCTGGTAAGCCGGAAACATCAATATCTGGTGGTTTTTGGTCATTTGGCTTACCGATGCAAATTACAGAAAGATTTGGTGGAAATTGCAAAGATGTGTTCGTTTGGAAGTGAAAAAGCTCCAAAGTTAGTTCGCCTGTCTGAGATGCACTGTACATGAGTTGTGTGATAAAGCACTTACTCTCAGCTTCCTCTACTGCTAACTCAAAAGAGAATGGTAAATATGCTGAAAAGAATATTGAATTTTTAGTGAGCGCTCTTTTGGTGCAATTTCCCGATTTGGGAATAACTCGTAAATTAAGGAAGGTATCGATCTGAGTTTCTGGTATTTCTATAAAATCAGTGACTTTGACAAAATGTGTAACGTAAATGGCTACTGCTAATAAAATCTGTAGTTTGGGGCGAAGAATTTATCGGTTTGCCGCCAGCGTTAGCGGAGCCATTGCCCTGTTTATAATTCTGTGGGGTTGTACTGCAAATGATTTTAACGCCGGAGCGATCGCCTGGAAAACTTATAGCAACTCCCGTTATGGCTTTGAATTTCCATATCCGAGTAACTGGACTTCTTTAGCAGCCCCAGAAAACGATGATGGAATTGCGTTCATTGCGCTACAGGATAACTCGGTGGAAATTCGAGGGTGGGCAAGTCATCAGCTACCAAATTCGATTTCTACAGACCAAGAGTCTATGAAAAAGATAAAATCTAACTTTCAGACTACCCAAGGAGTATCTGGGGTAATGGTTGTAGAAGTTGATCAACGAGTAGGTTCGATGACACTAACGCTAACTCAGAGTCAAGTAAAATACTACTGGCAAGGACGAAGCAAGAGCCAAGAATTTCAAGATTACTATCGTTTGTTTTATTACATTGCCCAGCAGTATCGGATTTCCAAATCTTGAGTTAGGAGTTAGGAGAATTTCTCTCATCTCCCCCAGAATGATGAGTGAGATGGGACAGAAACCTGATAGATTTAGCTATCAGCGAGTAAAAACTGGTTAAGATGAAAGTCCTGGTTATTGGTGGCGATGGGTATTGCGGTTGGGCAACTGCTCTTTACCTTTCCAATCGAGGTTATGAAGTTGGAATTTTAGATAGTTTGGTGCGGCGGCACTGGGATAATGAATTGGGTGTCGAAACTCTCACGCCGATCGCACTAATTCAGCAACGTCTCCAGCGCTGGCAAGATTTGACTAGCAAATCTATTGACTTGTTCATCGGCGATATTACTAACTACGAATTTCTTCATAAAACGTTACATCAATTTCAGCCAAATGCCCTAGTGCATTTTGGTGAACAGCGTTCGGCTCCATTTTCGATGATTGACCGTGAACATGCAGTTCTTACCCAGGTCAATAATGTAGTTGGTACGTTGAACTTGTTGTACGCCATGCGGGAAGATTTCCCAGACTGTCATTTGGTGAAGTTGGGAACGATGGGTGAATACGGTACACCCAATATCGACATAGAAGAAGGGTATATCACCATTGAACACAATGGACGCAAGGATACCCTACCTTATCCCAAGCAGCCCGGTTCAATGTACCATTTAAGCAAAGTCCATGATAGTCATAACATCCACTTTGCTTGCCGGATTTGGGGATTGCGGGCAACGGATTTAAATCAGGGTGTAGTTTATGGCGTCTTAACCGAAGAAACGGGGATGGACGAATTATTGATTAATCGGCTGGATTACGATGGTGTGTTTGGTACAGCACTGAACCGCTTTTGTATTCAAGCAGCGATCGCACACCCCCTAACCGTCTATGGTAAAGGTGGACAAACTCGGGGATTTTTGGATATTCGGGATACAGTCCGATGTGTGGAATTAGCGATCGCTAACCCTGCCGAGGCTGGTGAATTCCGGGTATTTAACCAATTTACCGAACAATTCAGCGTCGGCGAATTGGCATTGATGGTGAAAAAAGCTGGTAACGCTATGGGATTGAATGTAGAAATCAATCACCTAGATAATCCCAGAGTCGAGAAAGAAGAACATTATTTCAACGCTAAAAACACTAAATTGCTCGATTTAGGTTTACAGCCTCACTTGCTCTCTGATTCTTTGCTCGATTCTCTGTTAAACTTTGCCATCAAGTATCAGAAACGAGTTGATCACAAACAAATTATGCCGAAAGTCTCTTGGCACAGAAATTAGGGTAAACCCCGCTAAATCGCAGGTCTAAAACTGGTCGTCATCTCTTAGCACAATATGACGACCAATCAATTATTATTTATCAGGTCTATCGTCCAGCTATTACTAAATTTGCCCTTTATTACAGTTATTTTGATTGTGCAGAATTGATTACAGCACACGAGACAGTTTACTCTGTGTTTAAGAGCAAAATGCACTCTTAAGCTGGGATTATTTGCCTGTACTGAATAGTTTTATATGAGAATTGCTCTATTTACCGAAACCTTTTTACCCAAGGTTGACGGCATTGTAACGCGCCTACGCCATACTGTTGATCATTTACAGCGCAGTGGTAATCAAGTGCTGGTGATTGCACCTGATGGAGGCATCACAGAATACAAAGGCGCTAAAGTTTATGGCGTTAGTGGCTTTCCTCTGCCATTGTATCCAGAATTGCAAATGGCATTACCCCGCCCAGCCATTGGTTATGTTTTAGAAGAGTTTAAGCCAGATGTTATTCATGTCGTGAATCCAGCAGTTTTGGGTTTAGCTGGGATATTTTATAGCAAAATTCTCAAAATACCCTTAGTGGAGTCTTACCATACGCATTTACCCCAATATCTCCAGCATTACGGCTTGGGGATGCTGGAAGGGCTTCTTTGGGAATTGCTGAAAGGCGCTCATAATCAAGCAGCTTTGAATCTGTGTACCTCAACAGTAATGATTGAGGAACTGACAGCACACGGTATTGAACGTGTAGATTTATGGCAGCGTGGGGTGGATACCGAATTATTTCACCCAGATTTAGCTAGTGTAGAGATGCGATCGCGCTTATCGCAAAATCATCCAGAAAGTCCATTGCTACTTTACGTTGGGCGGCTTTCTGCTGAAAAAGAAATTGAGCGCATCAAACCAATTTTAGAGGCAATTCCCCAAGCGCGGTTGGCATTGGTTGGGGATGGTCCACACCGTCAAGCATTGCAAAAACACTTTGCTGACACAAACACTTATTTTGTTGGGTATCTTATGGGGCAAGAGTTAGGCTCTGCCTTTGCAAGTGCTGATGCCTTTATGTTTCCTTCCCGTACAGAAACATTAGGCTTAGTACTACTAGAAGCGATGGCTGCTGGCTGTCCAGTGGTAGCAGCCCGTTCGGGGGGAATTCCCGATATTGTCACAGATGGGGTAAATGGATATCTTTTTGAGCCAACAGCAGATGTTCAAGGAGCGTTAGCTGCCACTGTTCGCCTCTTAGAACAAAAACAACAACGAGACATCATCCGTCAAAATGCTCGCCAGGAAGCAGAAAATTGGGGTTGGGCAGCTGCCACTAAGCAGCTACAAGATTACTATCAAAAGGTGATATTTTCTGAACAGTTGACAAAATAGGGGAGTGGTCCCAAAAGCCCTGCTTTGGCTAGGGCGCTCGTATCGCCCACCCCACAATCAGTAGTTGAGTATTTTTTTATTTGTCAGTCCCTTAATTAGCGATCGCACTATTCCCTTAGATGCCAAAATCCAAGAGTTTTTGTTTCACTATCATACTGGAGACTCGGCTTATTTATCGCGCAACTTCTCACGAGCGATCGCCTGTTTTGAAGCCGCCAAATGCATCCAGCCCCAAGACCAAGCTGTTGATATCCACCGAGAACGGGCGCATAATTATCAAAAAGCGCCGCCCCCAGATCCCTGGGATGGTATCTTTTAAACCCCAACTAAAATAGGACTTCTTGGTAGTTGCACTGAGTACAAACCCTTTTTAATTATGAATTAATAATTATGAATTAGGTTCAACCTCCCCCTGGTCATCCTGAAACGGGTCTTCGCCAATTCTTAGCTCTTTTTTTGAGCGTTTCAACTGTTTCCATAAATCCTTTATTTGTTCGTAAGCTTGACCTGGAGGCAGTTTTCCACCTGTTTCTAAGTTGCAAATGTAGCTGACTCGTTGGGCAAATTCCTGTAGATTTGCATTAAAAACCAAGTTTTCTGGCTTTACCTGACCGTAGTAGCGACCACGAGGAAACAGAAAATCATCCTTATTTACCATTTTGTTCTCCAATTTATTCAACTCATCTTCTGTTTAAATCTCTAAAGCTGAATTACTAGCTAACCTAATCTTTCTTTTGTCAGACTGGGGGAAATCAAATCATCCAACTCCTTTTCCAATCGCTGATGCGGGAATTGGTTAATTCAGATTTTGAGACTAAAGGATCAAGCTTGAAATACTTATATTATAAATGTTACAAAAAAAACTTCCTCCTAAAGTAACTAGAGAGAATATTTGATTTTCCTCCCGGTTGTCAATTTATCTCATCTTAAATTATGAAGTTCGGATTGTAATTAACTTCAATGGAAACCGTGAGTGACAAACTATACAAAATATAATCGTAGTTGCTACAAATATTTAGTAATAACTATTACAATACTTTAGTTCAAAGCACTTAGGCAAACATACTATAAACCAAAGCCAATTGTCCTCTGTTAAAAGTTAGAGATTAAGTTCTCAATCTTTGGCAACAGGTTACTGATTCAGTTACCAACAAGAGGGCATTGGGTAAAACAGTTCCGTTAGCGCTAGCGGGGCGTTTAGCCCGTCCCAGTTCTGAGTAAAGAAGTGAGATTCCCCACTCAGTCATTAGGCGTCTTTGGCCAATTATCGTCAGCCCGACGTCCTCTTAAATAATCACCAATGGCTAATAGTTAATAACTAAAGATAAAATGGTGAAGCCTCAAAGGACAACCTTTGGTTCATCGCCTAGAACTTTACCTGCCACCATGTCTGTTAATTCCAAGTTATACGAAGGCAAAGCGAAAATTCTCTATACAACGGACGATCCGGAAGTCTTGTTGGCTGATTTTAAAGACGATGCCACGGCGTTTAACGCCCAAAAGCGTGGCAGCATCCAAGGGAAAGGAAAAATTAATTGTAGCATTTCCAGCCAGCTTTTTAAACAGTTGGAGGCTTATGGTATAAAGACTCACTTTATCGACAGCCCTGCCCCGAATCAGATGCGGGTGAAGGCAGTAAAGATTTTACCCTTAGAGGTAGTGATTAGAAATATTGCTGCTGGCAGTCTGTGTCAACAGACAGGGTTAGCAGTGGGTACAATTCTGAAACAGCCTTTGGTTGAGTTTTATTACAAAAACGATCAGTTAGGAGATCCTTTGTTGACACGCGATCGCCTATACCTGCTAGAACTAGCTACTGCGGAACAAGTAGACGCAATTATCCATCTAGCATTGCAAATCAACGAATTTCTCCGTAACTTTTGGCAACGGTGCGGCATTACCCTAGTAGACTTCAAACTAGAGTTTGGTTTGGACTCACAACAGCAGTTGCTCTTGGCAGACGAAATTAGCCCCGACACCTGCCGTTTGTGGGATACCGCAGAAGAAGACTCAAACCGCCGGGTAATGGACAAAGACCGCTTTCGCCGAGACTTAGGAAATGTAGAGGATGCCTACCAGGAAGTTTTACAAAGAGTGCTAAAAGCAGTAGAGAGTAATAGTTAAGTGGGTAAAAATCAATTAAACTCGTGTGGATTGTCCTTTGTCACTAATAGTCAATAACAAATGACAAATGACAAATGACAAATTTGTGATGGTGTGTGTGGTCGTGAATAGGAATCATAAGTAAAATGCGTTTATCTCCCGTATTGCTGGCAGCAGTAGCAATTACAGTCCCTTTGGGCGGCTCACTGAGTGCAAATGCAGAAACCGCCAACAGTTCAAAACAGACAACAGAAGTTTTGACACTAGGAACAAATCAGCAGCCAGAAAAGGACACTGGTCAGCGTTACACTAGTGAGAGTTTAAAATCTCGACCTAATCTTACAGGGGTTACAGAGGCGGAACATCTACAATCCCCCGTTGTCACAATTTACCCTGCCAATCGAGCCACGATGCCTGCTCTGGGCTACGCCGGAGCGACACCAAAGGTAATAGTACCAACCTCCACAACGCCAACAACTGCACAAACTCCTCAAATAATAAATCCCAACCCTACTCAACAGCTATCTCCCGCTCCAGTCATTCCACCCCCAGCTAGTCAACAACAAACACCTTCGCCAACTCTTGACACTACTCCAGTTCCAGAAAATGTCAATCCACCGACAACGCAACCTTTATTACCCACAACTCCCGAACCATCAGCCGCTCCAGACATTCCACTCCCAAGTAGTCAACAACTAACACCTTTCCAAACTCCTGAGACTACTCCAGTCCCAGAAAATGTCAATCCACCGACAACGCAACCTTTATTACCCACAACTCCCGAACCATCAGCCGCTCCAGACATTCCACCCCCAGCTAGTCAACAACGAACACCTACCCCAAACCCAGGCGCGACTCCAAATCCGCAGAACGTTAACCCACCGACAACTCCGGGAAATACTCAACCCAACCCAGCCCCAGAAGCCAATGACCCCCGCGTACTGGTATCGGAAGTAGTAGTTAAATCCCAGGCTGGGCAACTATCACCAGAACTAGAAGACCAAGTTTACAAAGTAATTCGTACCCAACCAGGAAGAACGACAACCCGCAGCCAACTGCAAGAAGATATTAACGCCATCTTTGGTACTGGCTTCTTCTCCAACGTCCAAGCGGCGCCAGAAGATACCCCCTTGGGAGTGCGAGTCAGCTTTGTTGTACAGCCTAACCCCGTCCTCACCAAGGTACAAGTACAAGCCAATCCTGGCACTGGTGTTGCTTCCGTACTACCACTTAATACTGTAGATGAAGTCTTTCGCCAGCAATATGGCAAAATCCTCAACTTGCGCGACTTGCAGGAAGGCATCAAGCAGTTAAACAAGCGATATCAAGACCAAGGTTACGTGCTAGCCAACGTAATTGGAGCGCCCCAAGTCTCTGAAAACGGAATTGTCACCTTGCAAATAGCAGAAGGGGTAGTAGAAAATATTAGAGTCCGGTTCCGCAATAAAGATGGTCAGGAGACAGACGAGAAGGGACAACCAATTCGCGGACGGACGCAAAATTACATCATTACACGAGAATTGGAATTAAAGCCAGGACAAGTATTCAACCGCAACACAGTGCAAAAAGACCTACAGCGCGTGTATGGACTGGGACTGTTTGAAGATGTGAATGTCTCCCTTGACCCTGGTAGTGACCCCAGCAAGGTAGATGTAGTAGTGAATGTAGCTGAACGCGGTAGTGGTTCTGTTGCTGCTGGGGCAGGGATTAGTTCTGCTAGTGGACTATTTGGCACGGTTAGCTATCAACAGCAAAACCTGAACGGTAGGAACCAAAAACTGGGTGCAGAGGTACAGGTGGGAGAGCGGGAACTGCTGTTTGACCTGCGGTATACAGACCCCTGGATCGCCGGAGATCCCTATCGGACTTCCTACACGGTCAATCTTTTTCGCCGCAGTTCCATTTCCTTGATTTTTGATGGCAAAGATCAGGACATTAGAACATTTGACCCAAAGAATCCCACTAATACAGATTCTCAGGATACCCCCCGGATTCTCCGTCTAGGTGGTGGTGTCACCTTTAGCCGTCCCCTGTCCTCCAATCCCTACAAAACTTCCGTCTGGAGTGCCTCAGCCGGTTTACAGTATCAACGAGTTTCCGCCCGTGATGCTGATGGCAATCTCAGAAAAACAGGAGCGATATTTGATGATAATAATGGTACCCGCATCAGCCAAGAAATTCCACTTACCTTGTCTGGTTCAGGTGAAGACGACTTGGTGCTATTGCAACTAGGCGTACAGCGCGATCTCCGTAATAACCCCTTGCAACCTACCAAGGGTTCTTATCTCCGCCTTGGAATCGATCAGTCAATCCCCGTGGGACTAGGCAGCATTTTCCTCACCAGATTACGGGGTAGCTACAGCCAATATTTACCCATCAAGTTGATTAGCTTCTCCAAAGGCGCACAAACTCTAGCATTTAACTTCCAAGCCGGAACAGTTTTCGGTGACTTGCCTCCCTACGAAGCATTTACCCTTGGGGGTAGCAACTCCGTCCGGGGTTATGAAGAAGGAGCATTAGGTAGTGGACGCAGTTATGTGCAAGCATCAGTTGAGTATCGGTTCCCAGTTTTTTCAGTAGTCAGTGGCGCACTATTTTTTGATGTCGGTAGTGATCTGGGTACTAGTACCCTAGCAGCTGATGTGCTGAATAAGAACGGGAGCGGCTACGGCTATGGTCTCGGCGTTCGCGTCCAGTCTCCACTAGGACCAATTCGGATTGACTATGGTATCAACAATGACGGTGATAGCCGGATTAATTTTGGTATTGGCGAAAGATTTTAACCAGTTAGAAGTTAGGAGTTATGAGTTTTAATTCCTCACTCCTCACTCTTAACTCATAACTTTTCTGGATTAGCTTGCTAATTTTTACATTTACCTCAATACTGTTCCGATAAAGGGATTAATGACATTTTTAGGGAAATATCAGGGATTTTACCAAAACAGACGATGAACAATACTAAAAGAAATATATTGACTTTTCGGTTATGCAACAACACACTCTAGCAGCCCAAATTACTCAAACTGGGGTGGGATTGCATAGCGGTGTGAGTACCCAGGTGCGGATACTACCAGCTGAGGCGGGAAGTGGACGCTACTTTGTGCGGGTGGATTTACCGGATTTGCCGATCATTCCAGCCCAGGTTGCCGCAGTTAGTCACACTGTTCTCTCAACCCAGTTGGGCAAGGGTGAGGTATATGTTCGCACGGTAGAGCATTTGTTGGCAGCGCTTTCGGGTATGGGCGTGGATAATGCCCGGATTGAAATTGATGGGCCAGAAGTTCCACTTTTGGATGGTTCGGCAAGTCTGTGGACAGCCAACATTACCCAAGTTGGCCTAGTATCACAACCCCTTAACAACCAAGTTCCGTTGGCTATTACAGAACCAATATGGGTATATCAAGGGGATGCCTTTGTATGTGCCCTCCCAGCACCAGAAACCCGTTTTAGTTACGGTATTGATTTTGACCTTCCGGCCATTGGTAATCAATGGCATAGTTGGTCACTAACTGCTGAACTAGAAAAAGCTTCTGCTAGCTTTGCTGCGGAAATCGCTCCTGCCCGGACTTTTGGGTTACTGGATCAAATTGAACACTTACAAAAAACAGGGTTAATTAAAGGTGGCAGTTTGGATAATGCACTCGTTTGTGGATCAGAAGGCTGGCTAAATCCACCATTGAGATTTGCAAATGAGCCAGTCCGTCATAAAATCTTAGATTTAGTGGGAGATTTAAGTTTACTAGGAACTTTTCCTACTGCTCATTTCTTAGCATATAAAGCCAGTCACAATTTACACATTCAACTGGCTCAAAAAATTTTAGATTTGGGATTGGATCTAAAGCCTAAAATCTAAGATTATTAAGGCTTTGGATATACACCTGCCTACTCAACTTTCAGACGAAAAATCAACTACACGGCCAATGTCAATTATCACTGAAGTAAATATCATCGATCCGACTACACCTACATCTATCGAACCACAGGCTATAAATGAGACTAAAATCAGTTCTGAGATTAAAACAACTTTCACATCTGAAGAAATTCAGAAATTACTACCCCACCGCTACCCATTTTTACTTGTAGACAAAATAATTGACTACGTTCCAGGAAAACGAGCTGTTGGCGTTAAAAATGTCACTATCAACGAACCCCATTTCCTAGGACATTTCCCTGGACGTCCACTGATGCCAGGGGTGCTAATTGTCGAAGCAATGGCACAAGTTGGGGGCATTGTTCTAACTCAAATGTCTCCCGGAGAAGGCGGGCTATTCGTCTTTGCTGGTATCGATAAAGTCCGCTTTCGCCGCCAAGTCGTACCGGGAGATCAACTAGTAATGACGGTGGAACTGTTATGGGTAAAACAACGTCGTTTCGGTAAGATGCAAGGTCGTGCCGAAGTTGACGGTCAACTTGCTTGTGAAGGGGAATTAATGTTTTCTCTAGTTAGCTAAAAGTTTGCTTTGGTGGTATGGGCATAGCCGTGAAATGCCCATATTGAATCCTGAAAAAGGATAACAGTAAAAAAAATCCACTATAGCATCTGATAATTTCTTGATTTTGGACGCCCTCTCTACGAGACGCACTCACAAACACATTTAACTTGCTTTGCCCGACACTTTCGTTCACTGAAATACTTCACGCTCAACAACGCCAGTTGCCTTGATGGGACAGCAGTCGGTATAACTCTCTTAACCAGGGTAACACGCTGCCTCATAAACCCCGTCCGGCGCTGGATTATCAAGACAGTTCTGGAGATTCACCCTTGAAAACGCTAATTCATCCAACTGCTGTAATTCATCCAAAATCGGAACTCCACCATACAGTGCAAGTCGGTGCCTATGCTGTGATTGGAGCGCATGTCAAAGTGGGTCCCGAAACAATAATCGGCGCTCATGCAGTGCTAGAGGGACCTTGTGAAATTGGGGCGCAAAACCAGATTTTTACAGGTGCAGCCATCGGCATGGAACCCCAGGATCTGAAGTTTGTGGGAGAGCCAACTTGGGTCAAAATTGGTGATAACAATTTGATTCGGGAGTACGTTACGATTAACCGCGCTACCGGTGCCGGTGAAGCGACGGTAATTGGTGATGGTAACTTGCTGATGGCTTATGTCCATGTGGCTCATAACTGCGTGATTGAAGACCAAGTAGTGATTGCTAACTCTGTGGCGTTGGCAGGTCATGTCCATATAGAGTCACGCGCTAGGCTGAGTGGGGTTTTAGGTGTCCATCAATTTGTGCATATTGGTAGACAGGCAATGGTGGGAGGTATGGCACGTATTGACCGAGATGTAGCCCCATATATGCTAGTGGAGGGAAATCCGGCACGGGTACGAACCCTCAACCTTGTGGGACTTAAACGGTCTGGTATGGACTCAGCAGATTTGCAAATGCTGAAAAAAGCCTTCCGCATTCTCTACCGTTCTAATTTGTCTTTTAAGGATGCCTTGGAAGAACTGGAATTGTTAGGGGATAGCGAAAAATTGCAGCATCTGCGACGCTTTTTGTTACTTTCTCAGATGTCAGGAAGGCGTGGCTTGATTCCCGGTAAAGGGAAAAAAGGCGCCAGTGATGAATAGTGAGATGTTAGATATATCATGTCTGTCGAATTAGCCATAATCAAAGCACCCCTCCCCGCAAGCGAGGAGGGGAGTAAGAGCGTAGCTGGCGGGGAGGGGTTCTGAGAAATTGTGGTTAATTGCTTAGACATCATAAATTATGAGTTATGAGTTGATGAATTAAATTTTTAACTCCTAACTCCTCACTCCTAATTTTTACTAATTACTAATTATCAAATGCGGATATTTATCAGCACTGGCGAAGTATCTGGCGATTTACAAGGATCGCTGCTAATTGCGGCACTGAAGCGTCAAGCTGTGGCGATTAGGTTGGAATTAGAGATTGTGGCGCTGGGTGGCGAAAAAATGGTAGAGGCTGGGGCAATTTTACTGGGCAATACCAGCAGTATTGGCTCAATGGGTATTCTAGAAGGGCTGCCTTATATTTTATCGACTCTCCAGGTGCAACGTCAGGCGATCGCTTCTTTAAAGCAAGATCCACCGGATTTAGTGGTGCTGATCGATTATATGACTCCCAATCTGGAAATCGGGACTTATATGAAACGGCACTTACCACATGTGCCTGTGGTGTATTACATTGCTCCTCAAGAGTGGGCTTGGTCAGTCAATTTGCGTAGGACTAACCGGATTGTTGGCTTTACAGACAAGCTGTTGGCAATCTTCCCACAAGAAGCGCGTTATTTTCGGGAACAAGGCGCAAAAGTTATTTGGGTAGGGCATCCTTTGGTTGACCGAATGCAAGACGCTCCTAATCGCCAAGTCGCTCGTGGAAGATTGGGGATTGCACCAGAACAAATTGCGATCGCACTCCTCCCCGTCTCTCGCCACCAAGAGCTAAAATATCTTTTACCAATTATTTTTCAAGCTGCCCAAACTATTCAAGCTAAATTACCTGAAGTTCATTTCTGGATTCCCCTGTCGCTGGAAGTCTATAGACAGCCAATTGAGGAGGCAGTTAAGCGTTACGGTTTGCGGGCTACAGTTTTATTAGGTCAACAAAAGGAAGTTTTTGCAGCTGCTGATTTAGCCATTAGCAAATCTGGTACTGTGAACTTAGAACTTGCTTTGTTAAATGTGCCGCAAGTTGTAGTTTACCGTCTAAGTTCCCTGACTGCTTGGATAGCTCGTAAAATCCTCAAAGGTTCTTTAACCTTCGCATCGCCACCTAATTTAGTAGTGATGAAGCCGATTGTGCCAGAATTTTTACAAGAGCAAGCCACACCAGAGAATATTATCCAAGCGGCGATGGAACTGCTACTCAATCCCAGTCGCAGAGAACAAACTTTGCTAGATTATGAAGAAATGCGGCAGTGTTTAGGAGAAATTGGAGTGTGCGATCGCGCTGCTATAGAAATTTTGCAAATGCGACCAAATAATTCGTAATTCGTAATTCGTAATTCGTAATTCGTAATTCGTAATTAAAAATAGCGAATCAATCAGTTTATTTATGAGTAAAATTAAGTGCGAAGCATCTGTTTTTGCCAGAAGCCGCATTTATCCATAGGGTAATTACGAATTACGAATTATAAATTACGAATTAGATTGAGGTGTTATGGCTCATGAGATGAGAAAACAACGAGCGATCGCAGTTGACTTATTCGCCGGTGCGGGCGGTATGACTCTTGGCTTTGAGCAAGCTGGTTTTGATGTGCTGGCTTCTGTGGAAATCGACCCGATCCACTGTGCAACACATGAGTTTAACTTCCCTTATTGCTCAGTGTTATGTAAAAGCGTTGTGGATACAACCGGGGAAGAAATTAGGAATCGGTCTAAGATTGGCGCTCGCGAAATCGATGTGGTAATTTGTGGCTCACCATGTCAAGGATTTTCCCTAATTGGTAAACGGATTGTTGATGATCCGCGAAACTCTTTGGTGTTTCACTTTCATCGGCTGGTTTTTGAGCTAAAACCGAAATTCTTTGTGATGGAAAATGTCCGGGGGATCACAGTTGGCGAACATAAACAAATCCTCCAAACGTTAATTAGCGAGTTTAGAATTTACGGCTATCAAGTAGAAGAAAATTACCAAGTTCTCAACGCTGCAAATTACGGAGTACCACAGTTTCGTGAGAGATTATTTCTCATCGGTACAAGGGAGGATGTAGAGTTACCAAAATACCCTCAACCGATTACTAAACGAGCATTACCAAATAATTTAAATTCTAAAAAAATATCTGACATTCCATTGAGTCCTACAGTATGGGATGCAATTGGAGATTTACCGGAAATAGAAAATTATCCAGATTTACTAACAAGAAATTGGGTTGTAGCAGAATACGGAAAACCTAGTAATTATGCTCTTGTACTTCGCGGTATCAAATGCCTGGACGATGATTATTCTTACAAACGTGAATATGATTTGCGAATACTTTCTTCAAGTTTAAGAACAAAACATTCTGCGGAAACTATTAAACGTTTTCAGGACACTCAACAAGGCGAGAGAGAAAAAATTAGTCGTTTTTATAAGCTGCATCCTGCTGGTGTCTGCAATACTTTAAGAGCCGGAACAGACAAGTATAGAGGTTCTTTTACATCTCCTAGACCGATTCATCCAATTACGCCGCGCTGTATCACAGTTAGGGAAGCGGCGAGATTGCATTCTTACCCAGATTGGTTTAGATTTCATGTAACTAAATGGCACGGATTTCGGCAAGTTGGTAACTCTGTACCACCGCTACTAGCAAAGGCTGTGGCGGCTGAAATTATTCGCAGTTTGAATATTTCGCCTTTTAAGCCTAGTTTACGATACAAGTTGCCAGAGGAGAAGCTATTACAATTTAATATGTCGCAAGCGGCACAATATTATCAGTGTGATTGATAAAAATCTACTCTGTAATATGTGCAAGGTTGGGCTAAGTCCAGCTACGGAAGAATGTACTATCTTCCCAAATATTAGCAGTCTGTTGAGCGATCGCTGTCAATTCTTCCTTCTTAATAGGCACAAAAGCCCGCGCTATCTTGACATTATTCTCTAATTGTGGGACAGTCCCTGCCGCAATTACACAACAATGAACTCCAGAACAGATTTCTACTACACCGCTAGGTTTGACGATCGCCGATGCATCTCCCTGTTTAGCAAGTTCTAAAAGATTCGGCTGTGTCATAACCAATAAATCCCAAAATCTGAGATAATATCTTCTATCTCAGGATTCCCCATTTACAAGTAAAAGCAACATTTTCAGAATATTTCCAGCCCTCTGTTTAAAATTTACATATATTTATTAAACTTATTACAAAAGCCCCAATTTTAGACTCTTTTTCTGCACCTATCCATGATCAAAATTAAATACTAACGTTCTTTTGTAATCACAGAGCTACCATTACTAATACTTACTTTTTGAATAGAAACCTCAGTGCAAGATGATAAAATATCAGTACCTATTTGATTAGCAATAATTTCAAAATCTTGGTTTGTTAATCCTCGTGCAGTATCGCCACTTAAATTAATACAAATAGTTAGGGTTTGAGGATTACTAGAAAATTGTTGATTATCTACTACTTCTAGTTCAGCTTCTGCTATGCCTAAATCAAACTCTTGACTCCAAGCTGGAAACTGATTACCCGTTTGTTGTCCATAAACTTTGACTATTTCAACAGATGCAGCCCCTAAAGCCGTTAAGCCTTTGTGAATAAATGCAACTAAAATTTGCTGATTTGGGACTTCAGCAGATTCTAGGATTACCTCTAAGTAACCATCTTTGAAGGCAACTTTTGCAGTCATAGCTTTGGGGTGTAGGTGGCGGTTCATCAGAGATGCGATCGCCTGTACATCTCCCTGTTTTGCAAGTTTTAGAATATTCGGCTGTGTCATAACCAGTAAAAGGCAAAATCTAGGAAAATAAACTTATATCCTCATGATTCCCTCTTCACAGCCTTAAGTAACATTATGATGTAAGATATCAGCTAACCTGGGCTAAAATATCTAGTATAAAGATAGTCTTTCCTAGACTCTTGCAATAAATAAATTTTCCCTGTATCAACATCAAAAACTCTTGTTTTGTGATTGCAAAATTAACAGGATTGATATTAATCAGTTTAATTCCAAATTTAAATATGAAGTTTTATCGAGATCATGCTTGGCCTTCGACGCTGGAAGAAGCCATAGTTATCCAAGAAAATTTGCAAGATCAGGTAATTACTGAAGATCAACTCCAAGAACCTATCCAGTACGTTGCTGGAGTCGATATGGGTTTTGAAGCTGATGGAACAATTAGCCGTGCAGCTGTCGCAGTATTGAGTTTTCCTGATTTGCAAGTAATCGAGACAAGCCTAGCACGCCGTCCTACTTCCTTTCCCTACATTCCTGGTTTCCTCTCTTTTCGAGAAATCCCAGCTGTCCTTGATGCCCTGGAAAAAATTAAAACAATACCAGATATCATCCTGTGTGATGGTCAGGGAATTGCCCATCCCCGCAGATTAGGTATAGCTAGCCATTTAGGGTTACTTATAGATATGCCGACAATTGGTGTAGCCAAATCGTTGTTGGTAGGTAAGTATGGGGAATTGCCAGAAACAAAAGGCAGCCAGCAACCATTGATATATAAGGGTGAAACGATTGGGGCAGTTTTGCGATCGCGCACAGGAGTAAAACCTCTCTACATCTCCAGTGGTCATCGTATTAGTTTACCGACAGCGATTGACTATGTATTACGCTGCACGACAAAATATCGCCTGCCAGAAACTACACGCATTGCGGATAAATTAGCCTCGGCGAAATAAAGCTTATTGAAGTTTTTTCTAAATACTTGCTTGCACCTACTCATTAAATCACTCACCTTAGTACAGAATTTCATAACTTCATAGCGAATTAAAATTGGCAAAACTCAGCGCCCCTTTGCGTCCCTTTGCGTTTAAAAAAGCTACTAATTTTGGAAATGCTGTACTTAGCCTAAGAAAACAGAAGGAATACAGTAAATTAAATTGGCGGTTAGAAAGCGCGTCTACATAGGCAAAACCCACCTACGTAGGTTTCAAACCTTCAATTTTTCCTTATGTGTAGCCGCGAATTCCATTGCCCTGGTTCTAAATTGACTACTTCTTTTTTTCCCTTGTCGGGCTTACAATTACAGGCACTAAAGTTTTAACTAAACCCGTAATCGCCACAATCACAGAGGCAATTCCCCCAATCGACAATGAAGTTAAAATTGCCGCCGCGAGAATAATTTCAGTGGGGCTGTATCCGTCTCGCATCCAGGTAGATGGATTGTCTAGTGATGTTGGCGAGGCGGGGATTAATTGCGAAGTTTGGGTGGTTTGATTGGAGTTGACTGGAGTTGTTAGGACAATTTTCACGGCTGAACCTCTTATAAATGTTTCTATACAAATAATATTTCTGCGTTGAAGAGGGGAGATTCCCTAGAAATGGAGACAAAGTAGAGAGAAGGTAGAAATTAAGTAGAATCGAGAAGAAATCTCACAAGCTGTCTATGCAATGGGCTGAATTTCTAGCCAACGAAGCTGCTCGTGATGGCTTATCCCCAGAGCAAACGGCAGCTTTTGTAGAATGTTTAAAGACTGAAAACTCAGTTAAGAGTCAAACCGAAGTTGCCACAGAACTGAAAATCGGTATTCTTGCTTTCAAAAAGCGGATGGCTGAGGTGTATGACAAGTTTGCCCAGAGTTATCCTGAATTAGCCACCTCTAACAGTCGGGGCAAACTAAAAAAGTTACGGGCTTGCCTGACAAGGAAATATAATGGCGGGCAAGATGCCCACCCCACAATTAAAGAAATTCATCACAATATTCCCCCTGCTGTCCCATTTGAAAAATTTGTAGGGCGTGAAACGGAACTAGAAAAACTGCACCAGCAATTACAAACATCTCGGCAAGTTGCAATTGTCGCTGTGGCGGGTATGGGTGGAGTAGGCAAAACTGAAATTGCTATCCAATACGCTAAACAGCATTTGCAGAATTATCAAGGTGGGGTTTGCTGGTTATCTGCACAGGGAATAGATGTCATAATTCAGATTTTCAGATTTGTTGAATTAAAGTTCAACAAAATTGCACCTGACGATTGGGAATTAGCAGATAGGCTGAAATACTGCTGGGAAAATTGGCAAAAAGGTGAAGTGCTACTGGTGTTTGATAATGTCACTGACTACAAAACACAGGTTCAGCCTTATCTACCCCCAGAATCACCTCGGTTTAAAGTATTGCTGACAACGCGGGAGAAATTTGATAGAACTTTGCCGCAATTATCTTTGGGTGTTCTCAAACCATTGGCGGCGATGAAATTATTAAAATCGCTGGTTGACAGAGAACGACTAAAAAGCGAACCTTGGGTTGCGAGAGAAATTTGTAAATTCTTGGGATATTTGCCTTTGGCATTAGAGTTAGTGGGGCGATATCTGGATATAATGCCAGATTTGTCTCTGGAAACACTGCGGAAGCGGCTAGAAAAAAAGCGACTGGAACACGAAGCAATCGCCAAGGCTAACCCATTGATGCGTTATGAATATGGTGTGGCTGAAGCTTTTGCATTGAGTTGGGAACAGTTGGATGAGAAAGCACAAGGCTTAGGCTGTTGGCTGAGTTTGTATGCCTTGGCTGATATTCCTTTTTCTGTTGAGTGGATAAAAGATGACGATGAACAAGAACTTTGGGAGAAAGCTATAGCCCAGTTGCGGAAACTACATTTAATACAATGGCAAAGTAAAGGAATTTATCGTCTACATCCACTAATTCGGCAATTTTTCCAAATGAAGTTGGATGAGTCAAGTGAGGCAGATAAGGTGAAAACAATCTTTGCAGCGCTTATGCTAGAGGTCGCAAAGCAAATTCCTCCACAGCCTAACCGTGAAGATATTTTCAACCTCACTCCTTTTATCTCCCACCTTGCAGAAGTTGCAACCCACCTATCCCAATATCTCAGCGACGAGGATTTAATTTGGCCTTTCACACGCTTAGGCTGGTTTTATAAAGGTCAAGGACTTTATCAGCAAGCAGAACCTTGGTACAAACTATGTAAAGAGGTAGCTGAAAATCGTCTTGGTTTAGAACATCCCAATGTCGCCGCTACCCTGAACAATCTAGCAGGACTCTACAAATCTACAGGACGCTACAGCGAGGCTGAACCTCTGTATCTGCAAGCTTTGGAACTGACAAAACGCCTACAAGGAGACAACCATCTCGATGTCGCCACTAGCTTGAACAATCTCGCAGGACTCTACGAATCTACAGGACGCTACAGCGAAGCTGAACCTCTGTATCTGCAAGCTTTGGAACTGACAAAACGCCTACAAGGAGACAACCACCCCGATGTCGCCACTAGCTTAAACAATCTCGCAGGACTCTACGAATCTACAGGACGCTACAGCGAGGCTGAACCTCTGTATCTGCAAGCTTTGGAACTGAGAAAACGTTTACTGGGAGACAACCATTCCACTGTCGCTACTAGCCTGAACAATCTCGCGGCACTCTATTGTTCTACAGGACGGTACAGGGAAGCCGAACCCCAATATCAGCAAGCTTTGGAATTAATAAAACGCTTACTGGGAGACAACCATCCCCATGTTGCCAATAGCTTCAACAATCTCGCAGTACTCTACCAATCTACAGGACGCTACAGCGAAGCCGAACCCCTGTATCAGCAAGCTTTGGAACTGAGAAAACGTTTACTGGGAGACAACCATCCCCATATCGCCACTAGTCTGAACAATCTCGCAGCACTCTATGATTCTACAGGACGCTACAGCGAAGCCGAACCCCTGTATCAGCAAGCTTTGGAACTAAGCAAACGCTTACTGGGAGACAACCATCCCAATGTCGCCGATAGCTTGAACAATCTCGCATTACTCTACGATTCTACAGGACGCTACAGCGAAGCCGAACCCTTGTTTCAGCAAGCTTTGGAAATTTGTGAGCAGGCTTTAGGTGTAGGTCATCCCGATACAATGAGGGTTCGGGGAAATTATGCAATATTTTTAAGAAAAGGATATCGCTAACGATCGCACCTTTCAAACAAATCACACCAAATTGATGCTACAAAACAGTTGTAGTTTAAATTTTAGCAGCGATCGCCTTCACACACCCAATAGTCAAGTCAATAATACTGCTCCGGCGTAGCCCGTCGTAGACATTGCGTAGCTGTTTTGAGTTCAAAACGCCAAACTTGAGGTTCAAAGGCTCAACTTCGAGGTTCAAAGGCTCAAGTAGCGATGTTTAATGGCAACCACTGCTTTTAAATGTTTCTATGCAAATGGTATTTCTACCCCAAAGAGAGGTGCTTTCCAAATGTAGACAAAGTAGAATTAAAAATAAACTTCACAAGCTGTTTATGCAATGGGGTAATTTTCTAGCCAAAGAAGCTGCTACTCATGGTTTATCTCTAAAGCAAACAGTAGCTTTTATAAAATATTTTAAGACTGAAAACTTAGGTAAAAGTGAAGCTAAACTTGCCAGCGAATTAAACGTTGATGTTGCTACTTTTAGAAACTGGATGGGTGAAGTATATGAAAAGTTCGCCCAGAATTATCCTGAATTAGCTATTTCCAACAGTCGGGGCAAACTAGAAAAGTTACAAGCTTACCTGAAGGCGAAACATAATAGTGAATTAGATGTCTTTAAACCCTTGGCGGCGATAAAATTATTAAAATCGCTGGTGGTTCGGGAACGACTGCAACAAGAAGCTTGGGTTGCGAGAAGAATTTGTAAATTTTTGGGATATTTGCCTTTAGCGTTAGAGTTAGTGGGGCGATATCTGGATAAAATGCCAGATTTGTCTCTGGAAACACTGCTGAAGCGGCTAGAGAAAAAGCGACTGGAACATGAAACAGTAGTCAATGTTAACTCATTGATAGATTATGAATTCGGTCTAGCTGAAGCTTTTGAATTGAGTTGGGAACAGTTGGATGAGAATGCACAAAGCTTTGGCTATTTGCTAAGTTTGTGTGCCTTAGCTGACATTCCCTTATCTGTTGAGACGATAGAAAATGACAAACAACAACTCAATCAAAAAGCCATAGCTGATTTACTGGAATTGCATTTGCTACAACGGAAAAGTAAAGAAATTTATCGTCTAAATCCACTAATTCGGCAACTTTTCCAAATGAAGTTGGATAAGTCAAGTGAGGCGGATGAAGCAAAAACTAAATTTGCAGTGATGATGTTACAAGTAGCAAAGCTAATTCCGCAACAGCCTAACCCTGAAGATATTCTCAACCTCACTCCACATATCCCGCACATTACAGAAGTTGCAACCCACCTATCCCAGTATTTAGGTGATAAAAATTTAATCACTCTGTTTACTAAATTAACTTGGTTTTATCAAGGTCAAGGACTTTATCAGCAAGCAGAACTTTGGTTACAACAGTGTGTAGAACTGACTCAAAATCGTCTTGGTTTAGAACATTCCGATGTCGTTGCTAATCTAAACAATTTAGCAGGACTCTACGAATCTACAGGACGCTACAGCGAAGCTGAACCTTTATATCAGCAAGCTTTAGAACTGAGAAAACGTTTCCTGGGAGACAACCATCTTGATGTCGCCACTAGCCTGAACAATTTAGCATTGCTCTACGAATCTACAGGACATTACAGCGAAGCCGAACCCTTACTTGAGCAAGCTTTAGAACTAAGAAAACGCCTACTGGGAGAAGAACATCCTGATGTCGCTACTAATGTCAGCTATTTAGCATTACTCTACGAATCTACAGGACGCTACAGCGAAGCCGAACCTTTGTATCAGCAAGCTTTGGAACTGTGGAAACGCCTAGTGGGAGATGAACATCCCCATGTCGCCACTAGCCTGAACAATTTAGCAGCATTCTACTGTTATACAGGACGCTACAGCGAAGCCGAACCCTTGCTTGAGCAAGCTTTAGAACTGAGAAAACGCCTGCTGGGAAAAGAACATATCGATGTTGGCACTAGCCTGAACAATTTAGCACAACTCTACGAATCTACAGGACGTTACAACAAAGCCGAACCCTTGTATCAGCAAGCTTTAGAACTGAGTAAACGCCTGCTGGGAGACAAGCATCCCGATGTTGCCATTAGTCTGAACAATCTCGCAGCACTCTACCGTAATACAAAACGCTACAAGAAAGCCAAACCCCTGTTTGAGCAAGCTTTGAGAATTTGTGAACGGACTTTAGGTGTAAGTCATCCTACTACTATGACGGTTCGGGCAAATTATGCCAGCTTTTTAAGAGAAGCATATCACTAGCGAACGCCTCCGGCACGCTACGCGAACGCACCTCTCAAGGAAGATTCCACCATAAAAGTAATTCAAAATTATTTATTAAAAGAAAAATACTTGTTACTAGAATGAGAATAAATGTGCAAGTGTGGATGGAGTCTGAGTGTGCTGAAACTTAAAATTTTGTCAGTAGTTCCAGGTACATTATTAGTGGTATTAAGTATGAGTAAAACAGCCACTGCTACAACGTTCAATCCCTCTCCTATATTTACAGATATTACAAGCTATACAACAAATATATCTACAACTAATGATCTCGCTGATATTTATTTTCCTAACCTATCTAACTTAAAAACTGATAATTACTCATTTCCTGTTGCACTGTTACTACAAGGTGCCAATGTAGATAAATCAGATTATTCAAATTATGCTAGTACGGTAGCTGGCTATGGATTTGTTGTAGTTGTACCCAATAACGAGCGGACGCTGCCACCATTAGGCAAAGGACTTTTTTCTCAAACAGAGCAAATCAATGCTGTTCTTGCACAAATGCGAACAGAAAATTCTAATTCTAATTCACCTGTTGCAGGTATTGTTAACACTCAAAAACTTGGATTGCTAGGACATTCCTTTGGTGGTGGTGTCGGATTATCTGTAATTGCGGATGTTTGCCTGCCTCGTTTTTGCTCTTCACCTACAAGCTTGCCTAGTGAAGTCGTAGCTGGCGTCTTTTATGCCACAGGTTTAGCACCTACTCCAAACGTTTTACCCGTGGAGTACATTCCTATTAATAATTCGGGAATAGCTATTGCTTTATTAAAAGGAACACTGGATGGTATAGTACCTCCTTTTATTACTTATAGAACTTATGAGAATATACAAAATCCTCCAAAAACTTTGATAACTTTAGCAGGTACTAATCATTACGGTATCACAAATACCAACAACCCACCTGGATCATTACTAGACAGAAATACACCTACAATCCCTCAAGATATCGCAATTGAAACTTTAGCTCGGTGGAGTGGATTGTTTTTACGTGCGAGTATTCTTAATGATAAAGACGCTTTTAATTATGTGTATTTCACAGGTGATGCTACTGACCCCAATATTACAGTAATTAGTGAACGTATTCCTGAATAAACACCGACTGCTGCGCTTTTTGGAATAGGTATTGCTGGAGTCATTATTACTCAATTGCGAAAACTAATAAATAAATCAAAACGTCATAATAGTATAGTGGAATTATAAGTATTAAAAATGAGTGGAAATGTTTTATTATAAACGCGATCGCCCTTTGCGTCCTTAGCGGTTCAAAAAAATATCCCCCTCTCCACCAACGAAGAAGCAGGGTGGTTTCATACGAAAAAAGAAAAATACATAAGTCTTGATTTCTGATTTTGTGTTATGGCTTTTTAGCCCGCTTCCATTCCTCTCCCCCACGGGGGCAGAGGTTTTGAAACCCAGTTTTAGTTTTTCTCTGCTTCTATGAAACCACCCTGCTCTCCACTAAAGAAGTAGGGGTGAGATTTTACTTACATCCTAAAGATTTACGAGTATCCACACCAGTTTTAGAATTTACACCCCTTGCCTTCACACAAAGTTTTTTCACTTGTATGCCATCTAAAATCGCATTCGTAAAATCAGCACCTGTGATATCCACGCCATCAAAAGTAGAACGCAGCATCATTGCATCAGTCAACACAGCATCACTTAAATCAGCATTCTTAAATCTTGTTAGATAGGCTATGCCTTCACTAAAATCAGCACCATGCAAATTTACTTGCTGCAATACGCTACCGTTAAACACGCTACCACGTAAGTTAGCATTGCTAAAATTAGCATTCTCTAACTTGAGATTGGTAAACTCAGTGCCAATTAAACTTTGACCAGAGTAATCCTTGCCCTTAAGTTCATCATTCCCCACAGAACGGGTAATACTCGAAGAACTTGCAGCTTGCGCCGATAGGGGAAAGAAAAAAAGAACCATAGCTAAGATAAAGCTAGCTAACAGTTGCCAATATTTCATAATCTCTTCTTAATAAATCTCAACACTTGTACCATTAACTATTAAAGCTTACAGAAGGGGACAAGGGGATAAGGGAGTGGGGGATGAGGGAGAATAACTAATGCCCAATACTTCTCTACGAGAGGCTGCGCCAACGACTTCTCTACGAGACGCTACGCGTAGCTTGCTTCCACGTACTCCTGCGGAGGACAAGCTACGCGCAGCGTCCCGCAGGGAAGTGGTACGCTCAGTACAAGTGCCCAATACCCAAATTCGATACACAAGTCTGTAAAACTAGAAGGCATCTCGTAGGATGATAGATGTTGAGGTGCGATCGCAAAATAATTACCCGTGGCTAATCAAGAAGACAACGCCCAAACTGTGGCGCGAACCCCCTTATATCAATTGGGTGTAGAACTCAAAGCCCGCCTTACCAGCTTTGGCGGCTGGGAAATGCCCGTGCAATTTAGTGGCATTAGCCGCGAACACGAGGCTGTCAGAAATACAGCCGGAATGTTCGATATTTCCCACATGGGCAAATTTACCCTCCAAGGTAAAAACCTGATTTCCCAACTCCAGCCTCTAGTGCCTTCAGACTTGAGTCGTTTGCAACCCGGTCAAGCACAATACACCGTATTGTTAAATCCCCAAGCCGGAATTATTGATGACATCATTGTTTATTATCAAGGTGAAGATGCCACTGGGACACAGAGAGCATTTATCATAGTCAATGCCGCAACCTCCAGTAAAGATAAAGCATGGCTATTGCAACACCTTGACTTGGATAAGGTGCAATTCCAAGACCTTTCACCAGATAAAGTCTTAATTGCCGTGCAAGGGCCAAAAGCGATTAAATATCTCCAGCCATTAGTGCAAGAAGCCTTACAACCAATCAAAGCCTTCGGACATTTAGAAGCAACATTACTAGGTAAACCTGCCTTCCTAGCCCGCACAGGTTACACCGGAGAAGATGGCTTTGAAGTGATGGTAGATCCAGATGTGGGAGTAGAATTGTGGCGAAGTCTCCATAATGCTGGTGTTATCCCCTGTGGACTCGGTGCCAGAGATACCCTGCGGCTAGAAGCGGCGATGGCACTTTACGGACAAGATATCGATGACACCATCACACCCTTAGAAGCAGGTTTGGGGTGGCTAGTTCACTTAGATACCAAAGGCGATTTTATTGGTCGGGAAGTTTTAGTACAGCAAAAAGCCATTGGAGTGCAGCGCCGATTGGTAGGTTTGCAAACCCAAGGACGCAACATTGCCCGTCACGGCTATCAAGTGTTATCCACAGGTAAAATTGTAGGTGAAGTTACCAGTGGCACTCTGTCGCCTACACTGGGTTATCCCATTGCCTTAGCCTACGTTCCCACCCAGTTAGCAACTGTCACTCAGCAGCTAGAAGTCGAAATTCGCGGCAAAGCTTATCCAGCAGTTGTAGTTAAACGTCCCTTTTATCGGTCAAAAAATCGTGTCGCCAACTGATAAGTGCCGAGGTTTTTGAGGAATAATATGTTTTGACACTCCCACGGCTTTAAGCCGTGGGATTCTTGGTTTATCAAGTCTACAAACCCAAGATTCGTTGCCCAATCGTGCCAGAGGTAGTTCTGTCCGCAAGCTTTTTGCTTGATTACACAAGCCAGAACTGGTATGCCCTACCGTACTGTTTAGACCAAAAACTTTGGCTTTCTTCTTTCTTGATGCTTAAAGATTTTACCTGTGCAAGCATGCCTGCACAGAACCCCTATCTTCTCCCTTCGCGTAGCGTCTCGTAGAGAAGGGGAGACGCTACGCGAACAGTTTTCAAGGTACGATGCCTCTCATATCTGGGTTTTTAAAGGTTTTTGAATCTAATTTTAGGATGTATCAATTAAAGCCTGTAAAATTTTGTTCACACCCATGATTTTTTCTCACCTCTGAGAAATCCGGGTTGTGATTGTAGATAATCAGATTACATATATCGATTACCGCTATCACTTTCAAGAAGAGCAAAATAGTCTGATTTTTCTTGACAGTACACCACACTTTCCTAACTTGCCTAGCTTTCCGCACCATAAACATCTTTTCAACAACGTAATTGCTTGCGAAAAGCCACATATAGCGGATGTGCTAGAAGAAGTGATGGAGTTTTTAGAGTAGGAATATGGAATTTGCATCGCCAAACAGAACCATCAAATGTAACCGTTAAAATTTTGCTCATTGTTCTATTTTTCCTAACCGCTAATCACCGCGATCGCATCAATTTCTACTAAGACATCTTTAGGTAAGCGCGATACCTGGACACAAGCCCGTGCTGGGGCTGTGTCTTCCGGGAAATATTTAGCATAGACGGCATTAACTGCCGCGAAATCATTCATATCAGCGAGAAATACTGTGGTTTTCACTACATCTTGAAAAGTCGCACCAGATGCTGTGAGAATGGCTTCCAGATTAGCTAATACCTGCTCAGTTTGCTTTTTGACATCATCAGTGTAGACGACATCACCAAGGCGGGGATCGATGGCAATTTGTCCAGCTATGAATAGAAATTGACCAGAAGCTGCGATCGCTTGATTATAAGGGCCAACTGGTGCGGGTGCGTTATCAGTATTAATTACTTTACGGGTCATAGATATTACTTTCTCTAACGATGTTTCCTGTTTACCGATTTCACCCTCAGAAGCGATCGGTTTGTAAACCTCTCCATCTGGCATTATCGCACCCGTCAGGTCTGCATCTTTAAAAGTTGCGCCATAGATATTTGCCCCCGTTAGATTTGCCTTCTTCAGGTTTGCACCATTAAAATTTGCCATCATCAAGTTTGCATTTGAAAGACAGGCTCTTTCTAGATTTGCTCCTTTTAGACAGGTGTTTCTGAGATTTGCTTGTTCTAGGAATACCCCAACTAAATCGGCCTCAGCTAAATTTATTCCTGACAAATTAGATTTTTCTAAACTAACTCCCCGGAGTATAGCTTTATGGAGATTTGCACCTTGAAAATTTACTCCAGTTAGTTTTACCTGAGTAAAGTTCGCTCCAGTCAAGTCTGCTCCAGTCAAATTTGCTCCAGTCAAATTTGCATAACTTAGGTCTGAATGGTTAAGGTCTGCCCAACTTAAATTAATTGATTCACCTTGCACCCACATCAAATTTGAACTTCTTAGGGATGCCCTGGAAAAGCCTGTTTGCCAAAGGTTAGCTTTTATTAACGTTGCATCACTCAAATCTGCCCCATTTAAATTTGCTTTGTGTAGCTCTATCTGAGTTAAATCTGCACCTTTAAAGTCAACTCCTCTAAGATTTGCAGAATGAAATTTCCGTTCCCCTGCGGCATATTTCTCCAAAAGTGTTTCAGCATCCATAATGCACCTTTAAATACCATTGACACAGTATAATCACAAAAACTTTGTGTCACAGGTATTCCTCTCCCCTCTTCCTTGGCGTCCTTGGCGTCTTGGCGGTTCGTTCCTCTTACCCCAACCTCGGACGTATCCCATAATGTCGATATCGCCAATAATCGCGCAAAATGCGATCGTGGTCAAAACATAAATTACCAGGCACACGCCAAGACTCAAAAACTCCTACACCCTTAGCATCATCCCCAGCCACAACTTCTCCCGTAGCTGTCGCTAAAAACACAATACTAATAGTATGCTGACGGGGATCGCGATCGGGGTCAGAATACACCAGTAATTGTTCAACCAACTCCACCTGCAAACCCGTTTCTTCCTCAGCTTCTCGCCGCGCCGCCACTTCTACAGATTCCCCATAATCCACAAAACCACCAGGAATAGCCCAACCTAAAGGTAGATTATGTCTTTCAATTAACACTATTGGCCGATGAGGTCGGTCTACTAATTCAATGATGATATCAACTGTCGGTGTAGGATTTCGGTAAGTCATAGTTATTAGTCATTAGTCATTGGTCACTTGTACTGAGCGTACCCCTTCGGGGAAGCAAGCTACGCGTAGCGTCTCTACGAGAAGCCGTTGGCGCAGCCTCTCGTAGAGAAGTATTAGTCATTAGTTAATCAACCAAAGACAAATGACAATCAACATGAGTTTACTTGATTTACCCTGCAAATACTGTTCCGTGATAGATTGATGCGATCGCTTCTTCCCATAATTCAGGTTAAATATGCCTTTTCCTAGATCCAGTGGCATTTTGCTGCATCCTACCTCCTTTCCCAGTCGATTTGGCGTTGGAGATTTAGGCTTAGAAGCCTATCGCTTCATCGATTTTCTCAAAGAGAGCCATCAACAATATTGGCAAGTTTTACCGTTAGGTCCGACTGGCTACGGCAATTCTCCGTATATGTGCTACTCCGCAATGGCGGGAAATCCCCTGCTAATTAGCCCCGAAAAACTCTTAGAAGACGGTTTGCTATCTGAAGAAGACTTTGCAAATTTACCAGGATTTCCGGTAGAAAAGGTAGATTTCGAGCAGGTTGTGCCGATTAAGATTGGGCTACTCAAAAAAGCCTGTGAAAACTTTAGAGTCAATGCTACGCCTATCCAGCATAAAGAGTTTGAGGGTTTTTGCGACAGTAAAGCCTATTGGCTAGATAATTACGCCTTATTTATGGCGCTCAAAGATGCCAACGACAATGGAAACTGGTATACATGGGAGCCAGAAATTGTCAAGCGTGATCCCCAAGCATTGGATCAAGTACAGGATCGGCTCAAGGAAGAGATTTTTTATTACAAGTTCATCCAATTTGAGTTTTTCCGCCAGTGGTCAGAATTGAAAAGCTACGCCAATATGCGCGGCATTGACATTATCGGCGATATCCCCATTTATGTAGCTCATGATAGCGCTGACGTGTGGGCGCATCCCGACATCTTTTGCTTAGACAAAGAGACAGGAGCTGCTGCCCAAATGGCAGGAGTTCCACCAGATTACTTTAGCGCCACCGGTCAATTGTGGGGAAACCCCGTTTATAACTGGGAGGAATTGCAAAAACAAGATTTTAAATGGTGGGTACAGCGCTTTGAAGCAATGCTGGATTATGTAGATATAATTCGCATTGACCACTTTCGGGGCTTCGAGGCTTATTGGTCAGTAGCCCAAGGTGAAGAAACTGCTATGAATGGCAAATGGGTCCAAGCGCCTGGAGATGCTTTTTTTGAAGTGATTAGGCAGAAGTTGGGCAAACTACCCGTTTTAGCCGAGGATTTGGGAGTAATTACACCAGAGGTAGAAGCGCTGCGAGACAAGTATGAATTTCCAGGGATGAAAATTTTGCAGTTTGCCTTTGGTTCTGATCCCGCTAATCCCTTTTTACCATTCAATTACCCCAGAAATGCTGTAGTCTACACCGGCACTCACGATAATGACACAACTGTAGGCTGGTTCAATTCCGCTAACGACAACGAAAAGCAAAACCTCTTGCTTTATTTAGGTTCTATTAGTCCTGAAGGCATCCACTGGGATTTAATTCGCCTAGCTTTGAGTTCCATAGCCAACCAAGCGATTATTCCTTTGCAAGATATTTTGGGATTAGGAAACGAAGCGCGGATGAATTTTCCCAGTGTTGCTGAGGGGAACTGGGAGTGGCGCTATCAAACAGCAGGGTTGACAGAGGAATTAGGCGATCGCTTAAAAGTTCTTACCAGACTTAATGGACGCGCCCCACAAGCCCAGTGAGGAGATAAGGGAGACAAGGGAGATAAGGGAGACAAGGGAGACAAGGAAGACAAGGAAGAGGGAGGAGTAAATGCCTCCTTGTCCTCCTTGTCCTCCTCATCTCAAAACTTAGGTTTAGCAGCAATCCTAATTTCTTCCTCTTTCCCCGGCTCTCCCATTTCCTTAGCTTTCTCTTGATTGACGCTCATCAATACACCACCAGCATTATCAGTTTTCACTGTCAGTTGCTGTTGGGCTTTCCAAGTTCGGTGAGTTCCCTCTGGCAGAATACCTTCAAACTCGGTTTTGCCATCGACTACTACGCGAATCCAAGATGACGCTTTCAAGGTGACACCAATCTGTACAGCCTGTCCCTGGTGGACTTTGCTAAGGCGATCGCTGATCGGTTCAACCTCAACTGGCTCTTTTCGTTGGGCTATTTCTGGTTTAACACCGGACTTTTGTTTTTGGTACGGCTGGTTTTGGCTATTACTTGCTTGTAGTACAGCATTATTTAATAACTGAGATAAGCCATTTACAGAGCAGAAAATTAGCAATATGTAAAGAAAGTAAAGATGAATTGGACGTAATTGACTCAGGGGTGAAATATTCCCTATACCTTGGGAGTTTACTGGTGTAGAAGTGATCGGAAAAGTGCCAGAAAATTCTACTCCATTCAAGCCGAGTGCTTCGGAAAATTGCCTGATCAAACCCTGAATATAAATTGGTTCTGGCAGTTCCTTTAAATTACCTTCTTCGATCGCCTGCAATAATCGCCGGGGAATCCTGGTCAATACAACCACTTGCTCTAAAGATAAGCCTTGTGCTTGACGCAATGCCAAAAGTCTAGCGCCTAATTCTGCCAACTTTTCAGATCGTTGTTGCTCTAATGAAAGTGGTGGCTGGTGATTATTTTTCTTTCTTGGCCATTTCATGCCTGCTGACGCTCCTTAATTCCACTGAATCAATAATTAGGTTGTATTATTTGCTCTTGCAAAAAGTGAATCTCATCATCTTTGAGGAAACGATATTTACCCTCCTCTAAAAAGGGTTCTTTTGAAGTTTGTAATTGAATTGAACCGATCGCAGTCCGATGCAGTTTGATTACTGGGTATCCTAACTGTTGGGCTATACGGCGAATTTGGCGATTTCTTCCCTCCTGCAACACTATTTCTA
The DNA here is from genome assembly GCF_036919815.1 of Nostoc sp. GTDB lineage: Bacteria > Cyanobacteriota > Cyanobacteriia > Cyanobacteriales > Nostocaceae > Nostoc. The sequence goes on along the minus strand of NZ_JBALCE010000084.1, from coordinate 12,484 downwards.
AAAAGCTTTGCTCGGCACAATGTTCTATTAGCTGTACCTTAGCAGCCCTAGTTTTTCTACCCTCCAACATCACACCCTGGCGCCACATTTGTAGTACTGCTTCTGGAGGATGTCCTTTGACCAAAACACGATATGTCTTGGAAATACTGTGACGTGGATGGGTTAGTCCAAATGTCAGTTCTCCGTCATTTGTCAGGATTAATGCTCCTGTAGAGTCTGCATCTAAACGTCCAACTGGGTGAATACCGGAACCTTCTCGTAATTCTTTAGGTAGTAGATCCAGAACTGTCGGTCTGCTCTGGGGGTCGTCGCAAGTCGAAACTACTCCCGCAGGTTTGTGTAGCAATAAATATATTAAAGCCGGACGGTGCTTTACGGATATGGGTTTACCATCGATTGCGATCGCATCTTTTTGGGGATCAACTTTTTGACCTAAATGTGCCAATTCTCCATTGATCCGTACCCGTGAGTGCCTAATCATTTCTTCGGCTTCCCGACGTGAGGCAATACCCCATTGAGCGAGAATTTTTTGTAACCGTGCCTCCATGTGGAAATTGCTTATTTACTGTTAACAATTAAATGATATTTGCATTTTGTAGTGAGTAGGCATAAATGTTACATTTAAAGCTTGTTTAATTAAATTGGTTAAATGCCAGAGCGAAATTTTCCACCAACAAATCCAAGTAAAATCCGCATAATTACGCAGGTACTCACAACAGCATTAAAGCTGTGGTTAAGAGCGCAAGTCAGCCAAATATCGGAATTAAAAGTGGAGATGAAAGCGAGCGATCGCCAAATTATCTCTGGGCGCATCCCTTCGGTATCTATTTTTGCTACTCATGCAGTTTATCAAGGTCTCCTGATTACACAAATTCAATTAATGGCAGAAAATATTCGGATAAATATCGGCTCGGTACTCAAGGGACAACCTTTGCGACTGTTAGAAACAGTACCAGTAGTTGGCGATTTGATCGTAGACGAGAAGGATCTGAATGCTTCTCTCTCATCTGACTTATTATCTACTGCTTTGAGTGATCTATTGGTTAAGGTTTTACCAACAGATTGCCCACAGTTACAACCAATTAATTGGCAAGAAATTATCCTTGAGAATAATCAAATTATACTCCGAGGCATGAGAGGAACCAATAGTGAAACCACACCTTTAGAGATTTGTCTGGGCTTACGGTTAATCAGTGGGCATGAGTTGCAAGTAACACATATCCCAATCAAGCCCGACCAGGGAGATATATTAGAGGACAATCATGAGTACAATCTGGATCTTGGCTCAGATGTCGATATCCAAGAACTAACGCTGATCCCAGGCAAGCTGGTGTGCCGTGGACGGATTAACGTTAATCCTTGATGATTACGGATTAAAAAATACTAATAACCTATTTTAAATGATCTGGTGCCTCTCGAAACAAGAGTGGGGAGTGGGCTTGCCGTGAGCGTAGCCGAATGGGAGTGGGGAAGATAAGGGGGATGAGGGAGAAATAACCAATGCCCAATACTTCTCTACGAGAGGCTGCACTTCGGCAAGGCTCAGTGACCACGCCAACGACGTCGCTACCTCTCTACGAGACGCTCCGCGAACGACTTCGCTCGGCACAAGTCAGTACAAGTCAGTACAAGTGCCCAATGCTCAGCTCACCTATTTGCTAAGTAGTGGCAATAATAGTGTCACAAAATAGTAAACCAAGGGAGCTGTGAAAATATAACTATCGGTACGGTCTAAAATACCACCGTGACCGGGGATTAATTGTCCAGAATCTTTGACTCCAGCATCCCGCTTGAGCATAGATTCGGTAAGATCCCCTAAAATACTAGCAATGCCAATCAGCAAACCCAATGCTAAACCAGTGAAGGGGGATTTAGGCAAATGTAGATAATCGGCTCCTGCTATGGCTACGGCAACACTGGAGATGATGCCAAAGACAGCACCTTCTACAGTTTTTTTCGGGCTAATCTCAGACAGACGGGTTTTACCAAAGAATTTGCCAATGGTGTAAGCACCGATATCGGCTGCCCAAATACACAAAAAAGTCAGCAGTGTTGCTGTAAAACCTTGTGGTAAAGAAGTGGAATTTGCTTTTTCCCAGAAATCTGTCCAGGTTGTAGGCCAGTAACCTCCGAAAGGGAGATTGCTAAAAGCTGCACTATCAATTGCTCGTAACCGCACCCAATAACTCGGTAAATAACCTACGTAAAATAGCCCCATAATAGAAGCGGAAACATCAGCGATCGTGGCAAATTTGGGTTGAAACAGCAGGTAAAAACAAATAAGTGTGCCAGCTATTGGCATCACAGCATCAGCTAAACTGCCATTTAGGGTACAAATCACCAGCAAGACTTGGCTAGCAATCATTGTGGTTTTAGCAGCAGGAGTAATGCCTCTGGCTCGCACCAAATTAAAATATTCCTGTTGACCCAAAAAGACGATAACCGCAAACATGATGGTAAAGTACCAACCCCCCAAAAGGGTAACAGAAAGAGCAAGAGCGATCGCAACAATTCCACTAATAATCCGAGACCAAGGCATAGAAGTATTAAATATTGGGCATTGAGCATTGGGCATTGGGCATTGGGCATTGGGCATTGGGCATTGGGCATTGGACATTGGGCATTGGACATTGGGCATTGGACATTAATTAATTATTTTTTCTTCCCCTGCTTCCGTGTTTTCCCTACTCCCCCTACTTCCTCATCTCCGTTTTCCCCCTTGCTTTGCCCCCTCTTCCAATGCCCCATGCCCTATGCCCTATTCTCTAATCCAGTTTCTCACCACTGAGGATAAAAATCGGATCAACGGCGGTAAAGGTTTGAGAAAAGCCGCGCGTCTCTAGGCGGTTAACCGCAGACTGGACGACTTCGATATTTCTAGCCCTTAACAGGGAAAAGCTCTGGGAAATAGCATACAGACTTTCTAGATTAGCAGCTGTGGCTACAACCCGACCGGATGGTGGCAAATACTGCCAAGCAGCTTGCAGAATTTCTTGAATAGGGCGTCCTCCCTCAATACAAACGCGGTGAGGAGCAACTTTGAGGTCATGCAAACACTCTGGGGCACTACCTTCAATAACTTCGACATTCTTGACTTCAAAGCGATCGCAGTTTCGCTTAATTAGATTAGCTACTTCTTCATCCCTTTCTATGGCAATAATCTGTCCGCCTGGACACAATAGCCCCACCTCTACCGGAATTGTACCCGTCCCTGCGCCAATATCCCACAACACAGAATCTGATTTTAGCCGCAGTTGGGCAATTAATAGTAGTCGGACTTCTCGCTGGCTCAGGGGAATCCCTGGCAAATGTTCAAACAATTCATCGGGAATACCAGGGGAAATATAAGGCCAAAGTTGGGAGGGCATAGAACTACGCAATTATACTAAAGATATCGGTTTGCCAAATTGAAAAGCCATAAGCTATAAAAACTTTTCAACCCTAGCATTATCAGAAACCATGATGATTGACGAAATATTAGGCGATCGCTACAAAGTTCAGCAGCTATTAGGAAAAAAAGCAGGGCGGCGGACGCTGTTAGCTTGTGATTTGAAAACTCAGGAATTAGTTGTCATTAAGTTACTCTCTTTTGGTGGTGACTTTGAGTGGGATTCACTCAAGCTGTTTGAGCGGGAAGCCGAAACTTTAAAAAACTTAACACATCCCTTAATTCCTCGCTATTTAAACTATTTTGAGGTAAATTTACCAACCATTAAAGGATTTGCCCTAGTACAAACTTATATTCCTGCACAAACTTTAGAGCAATACTTACAAAGTGGGCGAACTTTTACAGAAGCAGAAGTCAAACAGATAGCCAAAGCACTTTTAGAGATTCTCATTTACTTACATGGGCTGTATCCGCCTGTAATTCACCGTGATATTAAGCCTAGCAATATTTTATTGGGCGATCGCTCTGGTAATAGTATCGGTCAAGTTTACCTAGTAGATTTTGGTTCAGTGCAGACTGTCCTCGCCACGGAAAGCGGTACAAGAACTGTGGTAGGAACTTACGGATATATGCCACCCGAACAATTTGGCGGACGCACTGTTGCAGCATCTGACCTTTATAGTTTAGGTGCAACTTTAATTTATTTAGTGACGGGTACTTACCCTGCCGATTTACCCCAAAAGGATTTTCGGATTCAGTTTGAACAAGCGGCTAATCTCAGTCCCAGCTTTAGCAATTGGTTGAGATGGATGATTGAACCCAGTTTAGAACGGCGTTTGAGTTCTGCTGCTCAAGCGATCGCCGCCTTAGAGAAACCACAACTGACAAACTCACCTGCTTTGAGTGTTGGCAAACCAGATGGGAGTAAGATTCAACTAACCAAAAATGGGAATTCTCTAGAAATTATCGTTCCACCGACTGGTTTTGATTCATCAATAGTACTCACAGGTTTATTTGCGATCATCTGGAATTCATTTATCTTATTTTGGACAATTGGCGCACTCTCGGCACCTTTTCCTGTCAACATTCCCTTTGCCTTGTTTTCACTTCCTTTTTGGGGTGCTGGCTTTTTCATGGTGTATAAATTTCTCTTTCATTTATTTGGACGCATCTGTTTACGCCTGAATCCAGAACAAATTACCCTAACCTGGAAGTTGTTTGCTTGGAAATTTTATCGTCCCCGTGCCTCGCCAAGAAAAAGTATTACTAAGTTGGTTTACATTCCAAAACATTTTTCTAAAGACTCTGAAGGCACTAGAATTGCCGTTCCAGCACAATTGGATATTTGGGTAGGAGTAAAAAAATATCAACTTGGTGGTATTAGTGGTGCTATCAAATCTGAAGCGGAACTGGAATGGCTAGCTAATGAATTAAGCGATTGGTTAGGTTTGCCAATTACCAATCCAATTAGAAATTAGTTGCGCTGATCATTGCTTTGTTCAAAATGTTCAGTTCTGTCTCTACCATCCTCAATATAGAACTTATGTACTATATAAAACTTATGTACTATTATTAGTGCAGATACTTGGCACATTACCCTATAGCATTTCCTAATCATATAAGGTACATCATAGCCCCCTCATCGCTTGCTCTTAGGGGGTTGGGGGTGGGGTTCTTGTACCTCACAAGGGCCGAGAACCGCTATATTCATCCAGCAAATTGATCAAAAAAAATAGCTAACAGTTGGAAAACTTATGCTTTTATGGATAATACTGTCTTTATACGTACAAATGTACTAGCAAAATTTAGATGAGACTTAATTGTAACCCTTACTACGAAACAAAATTTGGTGCTGCTTATTTGGGAAACAGCCTAGAATTAATGCTAGGTATTCCCGACGAAAGTATCGATTTAATTTGTACCTCTCCACCATTTGCACTGGTTCGTAAAAAAGAATACGGAAATGTTGATGCCGATGAATATGTTGAATGGTTTAAAGATTATGCGGCACACTTTTACCGGATTCTTAAACCAACAGGCTCACTGGTTATTGATATAGGTGGCAGTTGGATTAAGGGGATGCCAGTTCGTTCTCTTTATCATTTTGAACTGGTTATTGCTTTGTGCAAAGCAAAAGAAAAAGGCGGACTTGGATTTTATCTGGCACAAGAATTGTATTGGTATAATCCAGCAAAGCTACCCACCCCTGCCGAATGGGTAACAGTTCGCAGGGAAAGAGTTAAAGATTCGGTAAATACAATTTGGTGGCTATCAAAAGAACCGCATCCTAAAGCTAATAACAGAAGGGTTTTAAAGCCTTATAGTGATGCAATGAAAAACCTTCTGAAGAATGGCTATAAACCCAAAATTAGGCCATCGGGTCATGATATTTCCGATAAATTTGGAAAGGACAGGGGAGGAGCTATCCCCCCGAATATTATTGATGGACGTTGTAGTACAGACAAAGAAGAAATAGGGCAACAGACTCTTATACAAGAAACTTTATTTGAAGATTTAATTCAGTCCGTAAATGTAATTTCTGCCTCGAATACTGCTTCCAACGATTATTACCAAAGGCGTTGCAAAGAAGAAGGTTTTAAGCCACACCCTGCAAGATTTCCTCAAGCTTTACCAGAGTTTGTCATCAACCTTTGTACAGAACTAGGTGATATTGTTTTAGAACCTTTTGCTGGTTCTAATATGACAGGTCGAGTTGCAGAAACTTTACAAAGGCGCTGGTTAGCTTTTGAAATTGATGAAGACTACATCAAAAGCTCAAAACTGAGATTTGAAGAAAATGCTCCTTTGGTTGTTGAACCTCCAGCAGATTTACCACCAATAGCGACAGAAAATGCAGATAAGAACCAGTCAGTACAGTTAGGACTGTTTTAAAAAAGGCTTTCTCAAATTAAGACGACAAAAGACTTTTTTATATTTATATTGATTTATACCCTGTTTCTGCAAGAGGGTTGAGCGCTTATCACAGATAAACTCATCGGATTTGAGCCATGAATGTCTATATTTAATTACAGATGCCTTAGAGGAAATTTATATGTTTGGACTGGGATGGCCAGAAATCGCTGTAATTAGCATAGTCGCTGTTCTAATTTTTGGGCCGAAAAAAATTCCCGAACTGGGAACTGCACTGGGCAAAACCCTACGAGGTTTTAAGGAGGAGATAAAAACCCCCAGTGAGGAAACCAATCAGGAAGAAGAAAAACAATGATAAAAGGAGTCAGAATACAGGAGTCAGTGCGTTGGCTCCTCCTGATTCCTGACTACAGCAAGGTATTAACAACAGAAGAAGGTGTGATCCCATTTTGGGAATCGACAATAGTTGTGCCGGGATTTTGTAGGTGAGTCTCTTCCTTCGCTAAACCACGCAGCTTAATTAACTTAATAGCGCGAGTAACGCTTTCTGGCAAAATTACCACCAGACTGTTATCAGGAGCCATGTCTAAGCCTTTATTTATCGCTTGAGTTTCATCCAGAATTGCTTCATAGCGGCTATCAGGCTTAACTTGGGTGATGCCCTGAATAATCAACTGGGCGGCTGATCCCCGTAAACGTCCCCGTGTGTCATCGTCTTCTTTGATGATGATGTAATCAAAAATTTGTGCTGCTAATTTGCCCAAAGTCACAAAGTCTTCGTCGCGGCGATCGCCAGGGCCACCAATTACGCCAATCCGTTGTCCTGTAGTCCAGTTCCGCACAAAGGAACCTACAGCTTCGTAACTGGCTGCGTTGTGGGCATAGTCTACCAAAGCGTGGTAGTTGCCTAAATTAAATAGATTCATCCGTCCTGGCGTTTGACTAACTGAAGCCCGGAAGGTCTTCAAACCAGCCCGAATCTGCTCAATTGTGACGTTTTGCACGAATGCTGCCAAACTTGCAGCTAAAGCGTTGGCAATCATAAACGGCGCACGTCCACCCATTGTTAAAGGTATATTTTCTGCTCTTTCTATCCGGTGTGTCCAATCACCTTTAACAATTGACAAATAGCCATTTTCATATACTGCCGCGACTCCACCCTTTTGGATGTGCTTTCGCACCAATTCCGAGTCGGGGTTCATGGTGAAGTAAGCAATATTGGCCTTAGTTTTTTCTGACATGGCGGCGACGCGGCGATCGTCGGCATTGAGTACCGCATAGCCATCAGGGAATACAGCTTCCGCTACTACACTCTTGAGGTTAGCTAACTGCTCAATCGTATCTATATCGCCTATTCCTAAGTGGTCGGAGGCTACATTTAATACTACACCAACATTTGCTGCTTCAAAGCCCAATCCAGACCTGAGAATGCCACCGCGAGCCGTTTCCAGTACTGCTACTTCCACTGTGGGATCTTGGAGGATGACCTGGGCACTTTGAGGGCCTGTGTTATCGCCAGCTTCTACTAAGTAATCACCGATGTATGTCCCATCGGTAGTCGTATACCCTACTACCTTACCAGTCTGCTTATAAATATGTGCTAGTAGTCGGGTAGTAGTGGTTTTGCCATTAGTACCCGTGACGCTGACGATTGGAATTTGGCTAGATTGCTCGTTAGGAAACAGCATATCCATCACTGCGCCAGCGACGTTGCGGGGAATACCCACGCTTGGGGCGACGTGCATTCGGAAGCCGGGAGCGGCGTTAACTTCCACAATCACGCCATCCACTTCCCGCAGAGGACGGCTAATATCCGTGGTGACAATATCGAGTCCAGCGATATCCAAACCGATAATTTTGACTACCCGTTGTGCCAACCAGAGATTTTCTGGGTGAATTTCATCGGTACGGTCTACAGCACTACCACCTGTACTCAAGTTTGCCGTTGCCCTGAGATAACAAATAGTCCCTTTGGGTGGCACGCTATTTAGGGTATAGCCTTGCCTTTCTAGCAGCTGGTAGCTAGTGCGGTCTAGTTCAATCTTGGTCAGGACGTTATCATGTCCTTCACCGCGATTTGGGTCAAGGTTTGTTTCCTCAATCAGTTCGGCGATCGTGGATCTGCCGTTGCCAATCACATGAGCCGGGACGCGTTCGGCTACTGCTACTAATTTGCCATTTACCACCAGTACTCTGTGGTCGCGCCCAACGTAATATCTTTCAACAATAATTGACCGGGAAACCTGTCTGGCAGCTTCGTATCCGGCTTCAGCTTCTTCCCAAGTTCTGATATCAATAGTGATCCCACGTCCATGATTGCCATCCAGGGGCTTGATGACGATGGGATAGCCGCCAACTAATTCCAGGGCTTGCTCCAAATCGTCTAAGAAGTTGATCACTGTACCTTTGGGGACTGGCGCACCAGCCGCCGCGAGGATGCGTTTAGTGGCTTCTTTGTCGCAAGCTAGCTCTACGCCCAGAATGCTGGTGTTGTCGGTCATTGTGGCCTGCATCCGCTTCTGATTCACGCCGTAGCCTAGCTGAATCAAAAAGCGGGCTTCCAGAGACATCCAGGGAATACCTCTTTTTTCTGCTTCTTTGATGATCGCTTCTGTGGAAGGGCCTAAGGAAGCATCACGGGTGAAGTCTTTCAGGTCTTGGATATCTTGCTCTAGTTCTGCCTTGGGATAACGGCCTCGATCAACGATACTCTGGCACAGGCGCACTGCTGCTCGTCCAGCGTAGCGTCCCGCTTCCTCATTCAGGTACTCGATCACGACTTGATAAATTCCGGGTGTGGCAGTTTCGCGGGTGCGACCAAAGCCGACATGCATCCCAGCTAATTCCTGGAGTTCTAAGGCTACGTGTTCCACGATATGGCCGATCATAGTGCCTTCTTTGACTCGCATCAGAAAACCACCACGACAGCCAGGCGAACAATAATGACCCTCCAGACTCGGCAGCGCCTCAACTAATCCTTCATAAAAGCCGGGGATTTCATTCGAGGGTGTCTCGCCAAGGGTTTCTAAATCGAGGCGCATGACGATCAGCTTGTGGCGTCGAATGCTCCAATAGTTTGGGCCGCGTAAGGTCTGGATCTTGAGGATTCTCATGGGAATAGGTAGATGGAGATTCGGAACCAAAATTCTAGTTTCTTACTGAAATTGACCGCTAAACTGTTTACAATGAACAGTTTTTTCTTTTTACATCGTATTCTGATCATTTTTCTGCAACAAGAAATAATAATGTGCGGTCAACTCAGTGTAACCTCAGATACTCTATCCCGTCAGATGGAGATTCGGTGTACAGCAGGCAATACAGTGCGCTGATACAAGTGGAAGCGATCGCCGTAGCTGAGGATATGGAGACGTAAATTATGCACGGTTAACGGTTCATTAGCACCAACATAGGGTTCGTTGGTGTGAGTGAGTTCAGTGGGATCGACAATTGTAACACTGCCTTTGCCCATAACTTGTAGCCAACCATCACGTTCAAATACTGCACAAGTATCTTCGTCAATACCAATACCTAAGCGATCGGGGTGAGCTGCGATCGCACTAATCAGTCGCCCCATGCGATTCCGGTTGTGAAAATGTTGGTCAACGATTACTTCGGGAATAAATCCTAAACCAGTTGCCATATCGATTAAGGAACGATTTGGCGACTCTCCACTACCACCGCCAGCAATCATATGATGCCCCATCACTGCCGCTCCTGCACTGGTGCCTGCTAAGGTAAGTTCCCCCGCCCTGACACGCTGTCGAATAATTTCCATTGCTGGGGTATCTGCCAATACGCCACACAGACGCAGCTGGTCTCCTCCTGTCAAAAACACCCCACTACAGGCTTCTAAGGATGCTTTGATCTGGGAAGCTTCACACTGTTCTCGTTCGCGGATGTCTAAAATTTCTACCTTTTGGGCACCCATTTCTTCAAAAATGCGAATATACCGACCACCGATGATGGCGGGTTCGCGTGAGGCAGATGGAATAATTGTAATATAAGCCTTACTAGCACCAGCACGTCCAAAAAAAGTTCGTAGGATTTCGCGCCCATGAACTTTATCTTCTGCGCCTCCGATAACCAGAACGGCGGTTTTAGTTGCTTGAGGTGTCCTCATTTCTAGCGATTTAGCTTGTAATTGCGGCATTTGGTTTCTCCTGTCAACAACTTCAGGTGAATTTAACAAGGATCAGTAGCAGCCATGATTTTTGCGCTTGGCTTCTTTGAGAGGACACTTTTTAGAAGTTTGGAACAGGGTCAGGCACTCTCCAAATTCTCGTTTAACGCTCGCGTTGCCTGAGTCTAAACGTGTTCGTTCCCCTTCCTCAAAGCCAGCGCCTTGTTTTTCATCTGTCCACTTGCAGCAGGGCAAAATAGTCTTTAAGGGGCTAGATTCCCCCTCTAGGGTTGGGGACGAGCAGATCAGACTATGCTTTTTCGTGAGGCTGGCTCGATGCATCCTGGAAGTTGTTAACTTGATATGATTATTAATTTAAATGTACTTGTGACAACATTTAAACATAAATTAAGTAATTAGAAAAACTTTTGATTCCATCTAAAATCCAAGAGGTCTGGTAGTTTTAGATACTATTGATAAAGTTTAACTGGAGTTTGACCCCACCTCGGCTTGATGGTGTTTGCTAGACATTCAAATTTAAGATTAGTGTCCTCGAATACGAATAACTGTGCGCTTTGATATAGTTACGCTTTTTCCTGACTGTTTTAACTCTGTTCTCAATTCCGGGCTACTCGGTAAAGCCTTAGCCAAACAGATTGCCGAAGTGCATCTGGTTAACCCACGGGACTTTACCACTGACAAGCACCGAAAGGTAGATGATGAACCCTACGGCGGCGGCGTTGGAATGCTAATGAAGCCAGAACCTATTTTTACGGCTGTGGAGTCGCGGCCGATTCTACCCCGAAGAGAAGTAATTTTGATGAGTCCACAGGGTCAAACAATCAATCAAGCTCTTTTGAAAGAATTGGCGACAAATTATGACCAGTTAGTAATTATTTGCGGACATTACGAAGGAGTGGATGAGAGGGTGCTGCATTTGGTAACTCGTGAAGTATCTTTAGGGGATTTTATTCTGACTGGGGGAGAAATTCCAGCAATGGCTTTGATTAATGGCGTCGTGCGGCTCTTACCTGGAACTGTGGCCAAAACTGAGTCCCTGACAGCAGAAAGTTTTGAGGAAGGCTTATTGGACTATCCCCAATATACTCGTCCGGCGAATTTTCGCGGCTTGAAAGTGCCTGATGTCTTGCTCAGTGGGAATCACGCCGCGATCGCGCGGTGGCGTTACGAACAACAAATTCAAAGAACAAGCGATCGCCGCCCTGATCTACTGGAAAAATTGGAACCAGGGGAGCAGGGGGAGTAGGGGAAGCAGCTTTCAAGGGTAAATATTTAAAAAAGGAGCAGAATGTTTTAGTCGACTACTTCCATTAGCGGCAGATGCATCAACTTGCAGCGATCGCTTTCCAGTAATAGCAATAAGTATCGTTTACCGAGGTTGTGGAATTCCGATTGCTGGGAAAATAGTCAAAGCAACCAAACCAGGATGTTGGAAACCTCACTGGAAAGAACTATTTCGTCATATCGAGGACTTAGGCAAACAATAGCCCAAAAAAAAGAATGATTTTTAGGTAGGGGCAATACCCTGCGGTCAGCTAAAGCTACATGAATTGCCCCTGAGCGTCTAGACTGCGTAGGTTGGGTTGAGGAACGTAGCTTTCCTCCCGCAGGGTAACCCAACATTTTCGGGCATTTGTTGGGTTTCACTTCCCTAGGGGACGCTGTTCGCGTTCGTTCAACCCAACCTACTATTATCGTTAACCCAAGCGTATTGACTCCTGAACTCTAGGTGATTTTGACATACCTACCCTTGAAAGCCTACTCCCCAGCCCCCGGTTTGTTTATTTGACCTCATCTAGATCAAAAATTAATTTTTATGAGAAATCCCCTACAAAAATTAGCGATTTGCACCTAATATGATTAAAGGTATGTAAAAAATTGTAAACTTGGTTAACAACCCGGTTAACTTTCTGCTTATAGAAGGCTTTTATCTAGCCATCTATAATACAGATACAACCTGTACTTATAACCATTTGGAGATTTGCTCTCATGACCATCGCAGTTGGACGCGCACCCAGTAGAGGGTGGTTTGACGTTCTAGACGACTGGCTCAAGCGCGATCGCTTCGTATTCGTAGGTTGGTC
>NZ_JBALCE010000083.1:0-93230 GCF_036919815.1 Nostoc sp. | reverse complement strand
ACGACGTGTCATGATAACACTCCTCACTCTTCTGAATTTTCCATCAGCCACTAATTCTAAAATAGATTGATGCCTATTTGATGACACACCCTAACATCTATCAAAATAAATAAAAATTGTATTCCTTTAGTTAGATCCAAAAATACTGAGTCATAGATACTTTAAATAAAGTAGAACATGATTTAAGTGCCATCTGAAAAGTTGAGACTTGTAGTACACAGATAAATATGATTTATCTGTGTTATTTCGTGTTTATATGTGGTCTCACAAAAGGTGGAGGCTTATTTGTCTCGCCTTGAAAGCTAACAATGCAAACATCGTCATCTAATGGAGTTGCCATGTCTGAATTGCTTCAAGCAGTCTTAGATAGTGAAGAAAGAAGTGATTTGCGTTCCTTTATTAGTGAATTACGTCAACAAGAAAAGAAGTACTTGCTGCGGAACGACATACTCAATGTATATAGTGAGTATTGCTCAAAGTCTCAGAAACCTGAGACTTTTTGCACTTCCTCTGAGTTAGGCAAACTTATTTACTATACCCAGGAAATTATTCAGGAGGACTCAAATTTCTGTTTCATCATCCGTTCTAAGATTGCCAGCCAAGAAGTTTATTGGTTGACATCAGACTTGAGCATTGAGCCGATGACGGTGCAGGATTTGCTGGATTTGCGCGATCGCTTGGTGAACAAATTTCATCCTAACGAGGGCGGCCTGCTAGAATTGGACTTTGGCCCGTTTTATGACTACTCTCCAACAATCCGCGACCCCAAAAATATTGGTAAGGGAGTGCAATTTCTCAACCGCTATCTTTCCAGCCAACTATTTCAAGACTCCAAACAATTGCTGGACAGCTTATTTAATTTCTTGCGCCTGCACCACTACAACGGTGTTCAACTGCTGATCAACGATCGCATTCAATCACAGCAGCAACTTTCCGAGCAAGTTAAGAAAGCTATCAGTTTTGTTAATAATCGCCCCGATGATCAACCATACGAACAATTTCGGTTCCAATTGCAGACAATGGGTTTTGAGCCGGGTTGGGGTAACACCGCAGGGCGTGTGCGGGAAAGCTTAAATATTCTTGATGAATTGATTGATTCTGCCGATGCCCAGACCTTAGAAGCCTTGATTTCTCGCATCCCGATGATTTTTAAAATCGTCTTGGTGTCAGCTCATGGTTGGTTTGGGCAAGAGGGAGTGTTGGGGCGTCCCGATACTGGCGGTCAGGTAGTTTACGTTCTTGATCAGGCAAAAAGCCTAGAGAAGCAGCTGCAAGAAGATGTCCTGCTAGCTGGTTTAGAGGGATTGAATGTCGAGCCAAAGGTGATTATTCTCACCCGTTTGATTCCCAACAGTGATGGCACTCTTTGTAATCAACGGCTAGAAAAAGTCCACGGTACCGAAAACGCCTGGATTTTGCGAGTACCTTTGCGGGAATTTAATCCCAAGATGACTCAAAACTGGATTTCCCGGTTTGAGTTTTGGCCTTATTTAGAAACTTTCGCCATTGATTCAGAAAGAGAACTACGGGCAGAATTTCACGGCACACCTGACTTAATAGTTGGTAACTATTCTGATGGGAACTTAGTGGCCTTTTTGTTGGCGCGACGGCTAAAAGTTACCCAATGCAATGTTGCCCATGCTTTAGAAAAATCTAAATACTTGTTCAGTAACCTCTACTGGCAAGATTTGGAAGATAAATATCATTTTTCTTTGCAATTCACAGCTGATTTAATTGCGATGAATGCTGCCAATTTTATTATCAGCAGCACCTACCAAGAAATTGTCGGGACACCGGATAGTGTGGGACAGTATGAGTCTTATAAATGCTTCACCATGCCGGAGTTGTATCACGTAACGAATGGGATTGAATTATTTAGTCCCAAATTTAATGTCGTACCACCTGGAGTCAACGAAAATAATTATTTCCCCTACTCCCAGACTAAAGACCGAGTAGAGAGCGATCGCCAACGCCTTGCAGAAACACTCTTTACTCTGGAAGATCCCGCGCAAATCTTTGGCAAACTCGACGATCCTAACAAGCGTCCTCTCTTTTCAATGGCGCGTCTCGACCACATTAAAAACCTCACAGGTTTAGCTGAATGCTTTGGTCAAAGTCAAGAACTACAAGAGCATTGCAATTTAATTTTGGTAGCGGGTAAATTACGTGTCGAAGAATCAGGCGACAACGAAGAACGTGACGAAATTATCAAACTCTACCAAATAATTGACCAGTACAATCTCCACGGGAAGATTCGTTGGCTGGGTGTGCGCCTGTCTAAAACTGATTCTGGTGAAATTTACCGAGTAATTGCTGATCATCAGGGAATTTTTGTGCAACCAGCTTTATTTGAAGCTTTTGGTTTGACAATTTTAGAGGCGATGGTTTCAGGATTACCGACTTTTGCCACACAGTTTGGTGGTCCACTGGAGATTATTCAAGATAAAGTTAATGGTTTTTTGATTAACCCAACAAATTTAAACGAAACAGCCGTAAAAATTGTGGGCTTTATCACTAAATGCGAGCAGAATTCTAACTATTGGAATGAGATTTCCCAGCAAGGAATTGAGCGAGTTTACAGCTTCTATACTTGGAAAATTCACACTACTAAGCTGTTGTCATTAGCACGGATTTATGGCTTCTGGAACTTTACCTCAAAGGAGAACCGGGAAGATTTGTTGCGTTATATTGAGGCTTTGTTCTATTTAATTTACAAGCCAAGAGCGCAACAGCTATTAGAGCAACATAAGTACCGATAATAAGTTAAAAGCTGTACCATATTTAACTCAATACGCTTAGGTTAAGGATTTTTGGTATGTAGAGACCTTGCATTGCAAGGTCTCTACAAAGGATTTCGAGCTTAACCTAAGTGTATAGTAAGGGTATGTAAATTAATCTGGACAAAAAACTTTATTTATGTATTAACACAATAATAAGGATTTACCTTTTGATTAGTGTTCCAAATCCGAAAGCGATATCTACGACGGGCTACGCCCTACGTATAAGATATTTTTAACAAGCAAGATATAATGCGAATAAATCAGAAATTATTGATAATTAATTAGTCTTATTGATAAAATGTGTTGATCCTAGCTAGATAATCTAAATCACGATTACTATTAAGGTCTATCTGTGAAACAAGCAGCCCAAAAGCTTAAAAATCAGGAAACCATTACATGAGGGATCTGACCAGTGACAGCCAACTATCAAGGATTGTTTTGAAGGGCTTTAAGTCTATTGCTGAATGTGACCTTAAGCTTTTGAAACTAAACGTACTTATTGGATGTAATGGTGCAGGTAAATCTAACTTCATAGGCTTCTTTCGCATGGTTCAGCAGATGCTTGAGAGGAATCTGCAAGTTTTGGTAAGCCGCCAGGGTGGCCCCGATGCGATCTTGCATTTTGGCCGTAAAACAACTGAGCAACTAAAGATTAAGCTTTATTTTGGAAACAACGGGTACTTCGCTACGCTTGAACCAACTCAAGACAACCGTCTGATGTTTTCCAAAGAGTGTTTTTGGTGGAACAAGATCGGGGAGCGTGAAATCGGTAGTGGTCATTTTGAGACTAAGGCTTTACAAGGCAGTGGGACAGGAATTGACAAGTACATATTGCCCACCATGCGGCAGTGGCGGGTTTATCATTTCCATGACACAAGCGATAGCGCTTATGTGAAGCAACCACACAGAATTAATGATAATGCTTACTTGCGTTCTGATGCGCGTAATCTTGCAGCTTTCCTATATTTCTTAAGTGAAAATTATTTGGAATCTTATCGGCGAATTGTCAAAACAATTCGACTTGTTGCTCCTTTTTTTGGTGATTTCTATCTACGTCCTTCTCCACAAAACAATGAGGTGATCGAGTTGGAATGGGTCGAGCAAGGTCAGGATATTCCATTTAAAGCTCATCTTCTTTCGGATGGAACACTTCGTTTTATATGCCTGGTCACTGTCTTTTTGCAACCTACTTCCCTTCAACCTGAAACGATTTTGGTTGATGAACCTGAGCTAGGTCTTCACCCGTATGCAATTACTGTTCTTGCATCGTTAATGCGCTCTGTCGCCAGAGAAAAACAAGTTATTGTTTCAACTCAGTCGGTTGAACTGCTCAATGAATTTAGGGCGGAAGATGTAATTGTTGTGGATCGTGATCATGGTAAATCCTTACTCCGAAGATTGAATGAGGATGATTTACATGAGTGGCTTGAAGACTACAGCTTAGGAGAACTGTGGAAGAAGAACATCCTTGGTGGGAGACCTTCACGATGATCCGAATACACGTTTTTGTAGAAGGACAAACGGAAGAAACTTTTGTCAAAGAAGTACTCTGCGAGCATCTTCAGCAAAAAGACATATACCTCAACCCCATTCTTGTGCGAACTAGCTCAACAAATAAGGGTGGGGTAGTGAGTTATGCAAAGATCAAGCCGCAATTGAATCGTAAATGCCTTGAAGATGATTCTGCGTTTGTCACTACGATGTTTGATTTATATCGATTGCCAAATGATTTTCCAGGAAGCAGTTCTCTGCCTAGTACGAATGACCCATTTCAGAAAGCTGAATATCTTGAGCAGCAAATGAGCGCAGACATTAAACACCAAAATTTTCTCCCCAATCTACTGGTTCATGAGTTTGAGGGACTCCTGTACAGCAATCCACAAGCTTTTCTCGCATGGTTTAACCAAAGTATAGTAGATAGCCTACAGGCAGAGCGTAACTTATTCCTTTCACCTGAACATATTAATGAAGATCCGACAACAGCCCCATCCAAACGAATTATCAGATGTTGCCTTGGATATGAAAAGCCATTACATGGCTCCTTGATTGCAATGGATATTGGGTTAGATACAATACGTCAGCAGTGCCAGCATTTCAATAAATGGTTAACACGTCTTGAAAATATCAGCGGTGGTAACGGTTGAAGAGAATATGTTGTGGCATATATTTCCATCTTTAAAATACTCTACTGTGATCCGCTCACTGCTTTGCGTCTACGCGTCATATTTCAAAGCATCATTCATTCTTGCCCTCAAAAGACAGTACAAATGTTACTTATATACTCCATATTTGAGAAAATTTCCAGCATTATTACTAATTTACAAAAGTGATTTTTTCTTATGTATCCACTAATGAATCAGGAATTATGAATAATAATACGAAGTTTCATAACTCCCAACTCCTAACTAAATTGTCAACGCCCGCCAGGTTTGCTGACCAACTATTCCATCCACACCTAAATTCTGCTGATTTTGAAAGGCTTTGACAGCAGTCTCTGTCAGTGCGCCATAAATCCCATCTACTCTAACGGCATAACCGTTAGACACTAACAGCTGTTGTAAGACTCTGACAGCAACACCAGAGCTACCGAAATAAAGAGTCGGCAGAGGTTGGCTACTAAACTTCTGGAATCGTCCTGTAGCCTTTGCACGGACTTTACCTTCAGACTGAGAATACTTCTTAGACTCACCTAAGTTAGAAGAAGCTAGTCCCGGATTCTTTTTGCTGATTTTCTTAAGTATATGTTCTTTCTCTAGTGCGATCGCTGAGGGAGAAGCCTGAGAAATCTTATCTGTCTGCATGAATTCAGGTGGTGTGACTTGAGCCGTTATCTCTAACTGACTCTGTTTTGACTGGTTTACGTCATTTTCCATCTGAAATAATTGCTGCTGTGGCAAATTAGCCTCAGATGCTTGTCTTATTGTTAAGATACTTGTCATCATCAGGCCAATTTCAGTCATTGTAGTTCATTTCACTTTAACCAATATTTCTTTTAACCTACAACATTGCTGCTGTCCGGGATAGTGCATCTTGACCAAATAAAAAAGTCAATCGCTGATTACGAAGAGTTGTAGATACTGAAAAAATTTTTACCTTTTCTCATCTCGCCATAAAGCAATACCTCCTAATAAACCAGTGATATTGGGGATGAGTTTGACATTTAATGGTAGCTGGAAATTCACTCTCACAGCTTCACCACCGCCAATGTAAAGGTAATCATAATTAAACAGATGTTCCAAGGATGCGATCGCTTTTTCTAAACGTCTATTCCATCTTTTCTCACCAATTTTTTCTAACTCTGCACGCCCCAACTGCTGCTCGAAAGTCTGGCCTTTACGAAACGGATGATGCCCCATTTCCATATTCGGCACCAGTTTACCATCCACAAATAAAGCCGAACCAAACCCCGTACCCAGAGTAATCACCAATTCTACACCTTTAAGAGCGATCGCTCCAAGTCCCTGCATATCTGCATCATTAATTACCCGTACAGGCTTGTTTAAGTGTTTTAATAATGCTGTTTCCAAATCAAATCCGATCCAATCTGGATGTAAGTTTACGGCTGTTTCCGTGACTCCATACCTTACCACACCGGGAAAACCGACCGAAACGCGATCAAATTCACCAAGAGATGCTGCCAACACAACAATTGCATTAATTACAACCTCTGGTGTAGCAGGTTGGGGTGTATCTAAACGCGCTCTTTGCGTTACAGGATTCCCCGTAATATCCAAAACCATAGCTTTAACGCCACTACCGCCAATATCAACTGATAGGGTAAGAATCGATCCATTTTCTCCAACCATTGAATTACATCCTTCTTAGTGCTTGCTACTTCGTTATTATGCTCTGCTGCATCTGATAATATGCAGATGTTTGGAGAGTCTTCACATTGAGGGGGAGTAGGGGAGGGATTGACACCTTTTACTCAAAGTTAAAAATACAATATTATTAGATGCGGGAGAGCATCCAGATTTGCTAATGTAGGAATAATGGAAATAGTGCTGGCGTAGCTGCTTAAAATCTAGCGGGCAGGAAATTTCTATTAAAACTAATATAAGAGAAAGAATTATGACGGCCTTTGAACCCAAGAGCCTCCGCTCTTATAGCCAAGAAGATGTCCAACAAATTTTGCACTTAGCGATCGCACGTCAAGCTGATGACAAAGACACAGAATTTTCTTATGAGCAGATACTAGAAATCGGTGCTGAGTTAGAAATTTCACCTGAGTCTTTAAAATTAGCAGAACGTGATTGGTTAGTACAACAAGGCCAAATGCAACAGCGAAAAGCTTTTGATGCCTACCGCATCAGAAAATTTCAGAAGCGTCTAGGCAATTATACAATTTTCAATGGATTTTTGATACTAGCCGATTTAATCACTGGCGGCGGAATTTCTTGGTCGCTGTACATTTTACTATTCTGCGGATTGCCTGTAGGGCTGGATGTCTGGAATACCTTTCAAATGAAAGGCGAAGAGTATGAAATGGCATTCCAGAAGTGGAGCCGTAATCATCAGATTAAGAAAACCATCAGCACAGTTTTGAATAAGTGGTTTAAGGCATTACAGGCTTAGTAGATTTGCTTGCCTAAGCCTAACCCTCACCCCTACTAGACAAGCAAGCTACGCCTAGCCTCTGGTAGAGAAGCTATTCGTAGACATTGCTAGTTAAAAGAAAAACCCCGCATGGTATAACAGCTGTGCGTTTCTACTTCTTGGTCTTTATTTCAGTTTTTCGTGAGCAGCTAAAATAATTTTTTCGGTTTCTTCCCAGCCAATACATTTATCAGTTACAGAAATACCATATTTTAATTCTTCTTGTTTACCAGTAATTGGTTGACTACCTTCATACAACTGCGATTCCAGCATCATCCCAACTATTGATGTGTTGCCATCCAGTATTTGCTGAACAATATTTTCTAAGACAGCACCTTGTAATTTGTAATCTTTATTGGTATTACCGTGGCTACAGTCAATCACAATTCTCGGTGGTAAATTTGCCTGTTTTAATTTCTCTTCTACCAATTTGACATTTGCTGGATCAAAGTTGGGTTGACTACCACCCCTTAAAATTACGTGACCGTAGGCATTACCTTTAGTTTGAAAGACGCTAACCTGTCCGTTTTGATTAATTCCTAGAAAATTATGCGGGTTTCCAGCTGATTGTAGGGCATTCAAAGCTACTTGAATATTACCATCAGTACCGTTTTTAAAACCCACAGGCATCGAAAGTCCACTTGCCATTTCGCGGTGAGTTTGTGATTCGGTCGTACGTGCTCCAATGGCAGACCATGTAATCAGTTCACTAATGTATTGAGGGATGATTGGATCTAGTGCTTCTGTACCAGCAGGTAATCCCAACTCTGTAATTTTTAATAATAGATCCCGTGCAATTAGTAAACCATTCTCTACATGGAAAGAATCATCCATATCTGGATCGTTAATTAATCCTTTCCAGCCTACGGTTGTTCTTGGTTTTTCAAAGTATACTCGCATAATTAGTCGCAGGTTATCCTGGACTCGCTCGGCCAAGATTTTCAACTTCTCAGAATATTCGAGCGCTGCTTTTGGGTCGTGGATTGAGCATGGGCCAACTACTATAAATTTTCGGCGATCCTGAAAATCCAGGATATCTTCTATTTCCTGCCGATATGCTAAAACTCTTTCTTCGGCTAATTGTGTTAAAGGTAATTTTGATTTGACTTCATTGGGAGTTAACAAAACGCGATCGTTCTCAATGTTAGCGTTGTCGATATTACTATTAAATAATTTGTTGTGCATAGGGATGCTCTGGCAATTTTATATCCGCACTTCAATTCAAGAGTGTAACACAAACCCATCAAATTTTAAAATAGCCTAAAATAACCTGTTTTCTGCTTGACAAATTTCTAATTACACTGTACATGAGTAAGATAATAACTGAAAAAGGGAGAAAATTTTCCCCCTTTTTCTTTGCTATTGGACTACTGACTCAGTGGTAGTGTATATGATTACTGCCATACAAAGACTTTGGCTTCGTATGGTCCCAAGTCAATTATGATACCATCATCACCAGCTTCTACATCATAATTGGCTGTCCACTCGTGCCATGTACCAGGGCTAGCAAAGTTAGGAATATGATAGCCAGCTAGGAAGTTTTCTGAGAAATTTGCGATTACGACTACACGAGAACCTTCATCATTCCAACGAGTATAAGCTAATACTTTCGCCTCTGGATTTTCGTGGATAAAATCAATATTTTCTGTGTAGAGGGCATGATTATTTTTACGCAGGTTGGTTAAGCCTTTGTATGAATCAAATAAACTACGATTTAGATCATTACCTAACAGCGTCCAATCAATTTTAGATGATTCAGGTTGTTTAGGTTTATATTCCCCAAATTCCTCTCCCATCCAAATCAAAGGTACGCCAACAGCAGTCATTAGGATGGCTACTCCTAATTTAGCCCGTCTAAAGGCTTCTTCGTTAAAAATCTCACGGTTTCCCAATTCAACCATGACATGATTATGGTCGTGGTTGGTGAGGTAATTTATTACATTTGTCGCACCTAAGAAACCTTGGCGCTTACAATCAATGACATCTTTTAGACGCTCTAAATCAAATGTATCGCCGCAGATATGTTCTAGAATACAGTGATAAAAACTGTCATGCCAGCAAGCATCCATTGGCCCATCTAGATTGGTAATGCTGGTATTTTCAGGAATGTGTTCCGCAATGTTGTAAAAAGGCTTCATGCTAGCAGCTTTTTTGGCTTCTTGAACAATCCAGTGCATGAAATCGTAGTTAGCAATTTGCCTTGCTGCATCATAGCGAATACCATCCAGATGATATTCCTGAATCCAGAAACGGATTGTATCACCAATAAATTTCCGGGCTGGATGAATATCTAATTTTTCGTCATAATGTTCATAATTAAACTCAGGACCCCAGTTATTATCAGGGTCACGGGGAGCATGATGATACCAATAATCGTGGTCAATTTGTGTTAGCGGAGCAGATGCTTCTGAGTGGTTATAAATCCCGTCAATAATTATACGAATGCCTCTGCCATGACACTCGTCAATCAATTTTTTTAACTCAGCAGTAGAACCATAACTAGATTCTGTTGCAAAGAAATGACGGGGGTTATAACCCCAACTATAATCACCAGGATATTCTTTAAGTGGCATCAACTCAATAGCGTTGATTCCGAGTTCACACAAATAATCTAACTTTTCAATGACGTGTTTGTACTTGCCTCGTGCATAAGGGTCATCCTCGCCACCAGAAAAGTCACCGACATGCAATTCATAAATTACCAATTCCCGGTCAGCAGGTAAAGGTTTATCATCATGTTGCCAAACATAGGTATCGGTAATCCTTTTGCCATCTTTGACCTGGATTACACCGTTATCTTTACCACTCTGTTCATCAATATCAGTTGCATAAGGATCTGTGACATCAACCGATTGTTCTGGTTCAAAAAACCATGAATTAGTCTGAACGCGGAATTTATATTTATAAACACCGTCTTCTAGTTCAACACTTGTGCGAAAATAACCATCATCACCTTTTTCCATTGGAATTTCTTGCCAATCAGAAAAAGAACCAATTAATGCGGCTCCTTTGTTGTAAGGTGCAAATAAATTAAATTCAATTGGCTTTGCCATAGAAGTGTTTGTAATATTAAGGGTTGATAGGAATATTCTCTAATGCTAAATTGAATTTGCAAATAGCTCTAGAGAAAGAATTAGATAAGGAGTGCTTCTATCTTCAGGAATAATTTATGAATTATTTATAAAAGTTAACTGGTTTCTTTTGATTTTTGGCTTTTTATAGCATTTATTAATTGACTAAAATACCGATTTACTGTACTACCGATTTTGACTATAAAATTACTAATTTTAAAATGCTATTACATACAACTGCAAAAATTCAGTAAATAAATTAATAGTTTTTTATTAAATTATAATACAGCAGATATTCTGTAAAAATAGGATATTATTTGCCAAATATCTGCTGATAAGATTACTCAATTTTGTTGTTAATTAGGTAGACAAGAATCAATGAATCAAACTATGCTACGCAATCTAAAATTAATTAAAGGTTTTTAATAATAGCTTCAGCCTTTACTACAAACCTTTAATTATTCGCATTCACCTACTTAGTTTGTTGCAGATAACTTAACAACCAATTCGCCGCCGTCGCCCTGCGAGTTTGCCGAGGCCAAAATTCACCAATTTTATAACCTTTGAAACCCAGTTTTTCTTTTAGCATTTGTTTATTTTCAGCAGGAATGGAACGAGTCAACTTGACTGTTGCGGGGCGAGATTCAATGAAATCTGGTGGTTGTGGATACTCATTCTGCCATTCTGGTGCAACTTGGCTAGTGTCCCATTGTGCAGTTGATGAGTCATGGCGATAACCTAAATAATGCCATAGCAACTCGTTAACTGTGGCATCATCGAGTTTCTCGTCAAGAATTGCCCAAATTGTTTCTGTATTGAGTGGTGGCAGGTTAGACATAAACAATTCAAAATTTCAAGTGGAAAAACTGACTACTGATTAAATTACAGCAGTTTTCAGGTATTTAGACTACGACTGATATGGGGAATAGGGAGTAGGGAAGGGGGAGTGATCTAGTTCAATTACTTGAAAAGCGCTGGAAATGTACAAAAATTAGTAAGTAGTAAGAAAGACTTTATCATTACCCTGCTACACTTCCAAAGATAGGGATAATTTTATTTTTATCTACACTTGCTGGAAGATTTATCTGCCACAAGCATTAGACAAACTACCAAAGTGACCCTAAATAAGCAGA
Source organism: Nostoc sp. (assembly GCF_036919815.1). Lineage (GTDB taxonomy): Bacteria > Cyanobacteriota > Cyanobacteriia > Cyanobacteriales > Nostocaceae > Nostoc. The sequence continues at coordinate 81,650 of NZ_JBALCE010000083.1, read as the reverse complement.
TTCGCCTACTTAAGAGGAAAATTATGAGAATAGGGGATCTGTTCAGAAATATAATCGGTGGCAAGGAGAAAGGATGTGATCAAGAGTGGGATAATCGCGATCGCTATTACCGCTACAACAATTTAACCGAGAGTATTCGGCATGAGCTTTGGCTTAGTGGACGGTGGGAATCTATTGATCTCCCTTACCAACCCCACCCAGAAGGCGGATTACAAGTAATTCACTTCCGACGATTAGATGAACCTAAATTCGCTTGTTACCTTAGCCATAACTGCTAGGAACAAGAGCAATTGTCACTGTAAATTTTTTACTGGTTCCTGGTCAAATCGACGCATCAACTCTAGCAAGGCTTCCCTGTCTGGTTTCTGTCCATCCTGAAGTAAGGAAGCCAAGCCCTGAAAATATTTTTCGCGTTCCCCACCTGGACAGAACATAATCAGTAACTTTGCAGGTTTTGTTCCACGGTTAGCAAATGTGTGTGGCATATTGCGAGGAACAAGTACAAATGCTCCTGGTTGACCTTGGACAATCCGGTCTCCAGCTTGGATTTCGACTTCTCCCTCCACAACATAAAACATTTCCTCCATCTGACGGTGAAAGTGTAGTTCTGGTGCGATTCCTCCTGGTTGTATTAAGTACTCAAATAAACCTAAATGACCATGAGTATCAGCACCAACTGCTTTAAATATTGCCTGTGTATTACCCATAGTCAATTGATTACCTTCTCCTGATGCCAATATAATTTCTTTAATAGGTAAAGTCATAATAATTAACGTTTCTCCCTAGATGCCGCAGGTAAGCGAATAGATTGATGATATTTTTTATTCATGACACCATCAGTCTCAAAAATCATAGTACAAGATATTGATCACTGTGGCATACTGGCTGGGATAATCGACTCTATGTGTTTGGTAGAGCAAATCAACCAAATACTAGGCACGTATTTCTAGGATTATGCCTACTCCCCATAAATTGCTAAAGTAAAATCGTAAAGATTAGACCAGTTTATGCAGAATTCCACACCACTGCCAAAGATCATCCGCGCCCATGTATTCATTTCTGGTCGAGTCCAAGGAGTGGGATATCGCTACGCCACTGTGGATACAGCTAGACAGTTAGGATTAACCGGTTGGGTGCGGAATCTCGCCGATAGTCGAGTAGAGGCAGTCTTTGAAGGGGCGCGAGAGGTTGTAAATGAAATGGTTCGCTGGTGTCACTTCGGCCCACCTGCTGCTGTGGTTAAAGATGTTGTGGTTGAGTATGAAGTACCGGAAGAGTTGCGGGGATTTGAAGTTAAGCGGGGTAAATAGTTAGGAGTTAGGAGAGACGCGATTAATCGCGTCTGTACAGGAGTTAGGAATTAGGATATCTTCCATCGTGTCTCCTGGTTGTTAGCTCATCAAGCCAAAACGTTCATATCATACAAAGAAAACTAAACCTCAAAAAGCATCAAAACTTATTTTTTATTATTCTCTAATCGTAATATAATAATTTGTGTCTTTTTTATTAAGTAAGTATAGTTAATGCCTTATCGGAGAAAATTCTTAAAAAGAGCAGGATACACAACCCTTTCTGCTTTATTGACTATGGGGTTTTTACAAAAGGATAAGCAAAAAGAAGAGCATAGCATGAATGCTGCTATGGCTGATACAGATACAAATTCTCCTCTTCGGCAATTAGCTGCCGCCAAAGGAAAGCTTTATGGGACAGCAATTTCTGGTGACGCTTTGCAAAAAGAGAAGGATTACGCTGACTTGATTTCTCGTGAATGTTCGATCGCAACACCGAATGGTGAATTAAAATGGAACGCTACTGAACCACAGCCAGGAAAATTTACCTTTGAATCAGCAGATGCGATCGCTGATTTCTGCCAAAAGAATAATATGGAATTGCACGGGCATACCCTTTTCTGGCATACAGCAAAACCAGACTGGGTTCCCTACCCCCCCACTCTTGAGATGATCGAACGCCATGTTACTGGAGTCATGGGGCATTATCGCAATAGCCCCGTTTTAAAGTCTTGGGATATTGCTAATGAAATTATCGCTGATAATGAAAATGAAACTGACAACGCTACCTACGGTTTGCGTAGAGGGGTAAAACCAGAATTGATTCGAGACTTGTTTTTAATTGCCGCTTCAGTTGATAACAGCAAGAAATTTTACCTAAACGATTTCGGCATCGAAGGCGCTACATGGAAATCAGACCATTTCTTAAAAATGATCGAATATCTGAAGAATAGTGGGGTTAAAATAGACGGGGCAGGTATCCAGTCGCATCTATGGTTTTCTACTGCCTATGCTTTTGACGAGAAAGGATTTAATTCCGTCTTAAAACGGCTTAATGATCTTGAAGTTAAACCAATAATCACAGAATTAGATATTATCATTGATACCCCACTACCCGATAGTATCGAAAAGCTAGACCAGATGGTAGCCGACAGTTACAAGCGATATCTTGACTTGTGCTTTGCGGCTAAAGTTGATACTGTGATTACATGGGGGATTAGCGATCGCCATACCTGGATACGTCATCCCGACTGGATGCCAGGAAAAACCTTTAAAGACAATCCAAATCTCTGGAAGTTTTTGCGTCCGCTTCCCTTCGATGAGAACCTGCAAGCTAAACCTGCCCGCAATGCGATCGCCCAGGCTTTTCAGTAAACAACTCTTTCATTACCACTAAAATATACTCCAACTAGGCGTAAATAGCGCTTTTAAGGGAGATCCAAAAAATAAAATGACCAGCCGGATCAGGGATATTGTGGCTACACAACTATCTCTTTCTGGCTTTCGCCGAAAGGTGAAAGCCAAGACCCGTCACTGGTTGAAGACCACCAAATCTACGATTTAGTGGTCTTCAACCCGTCTATTCAGACGCTCTCTACCAGACGCTGGGCGTCGCTGTATTGTAGGGGTACGTGGACTCGTTGGAATAAGCCTCTTGTAGAGAAGAGGCTGCGCTATCGGCCAGTCGTACAGAATTCAGCATGAATTCTGTACGACTGTCGTGACGAACTGAGCGACCTACTGGTAAGGCTTGCAGAGACTCGATAACCCTACGAACTTGTTAAATTTTGTAGTTATGATTCTTTTTTTGTTGACTTTGGATACTCCAAATTTCTCGTAAAAATAATGTGCCAACAAACCAAGGCTCAACTAAGTAACGTCTCCAAAGTCTTTTAGGTTCAGAAAACAAGCGATACAACCATTCCAAGCCCACCTTTCCCATCCAGCGAGGCGGAGTAGGTATTGCTCCTGCTACATAGTCCATGCAGGCTCCACTAGTCAAAATAGTGTTGGTATGAATATGTTCAAGATTTTCGGAAATCCAATACTCTTGACGTGGCATACCCATCCCCACCATTAATACATGAGGTTTGTAAGCATTAATTGCAGCCAGAGTAGCGAGATTTTCTTGACTATCTTTATCCCTGTCAATATAACCATGAGCGCAAGCAATCTGTAAACCAGGAAATCTCTGGCGCAAAATACTTGCTCCTTGTTCAGCAATTCCTGGCTTTGAACCTAAATAAAATACACGCCAGCCTTTATTAGCTGCTTCCGCCATCAGAGGCCATATCCAGTCAGCATAGGTTACTCTTTGTTCTCGTTTCATTGGAAAACCTAACAGCTTTCCAATAAATACTAAAGGCATACCATCAATATGGGTATATTCTGCCTTGGCATAAAAAGATTGCATTTTTGGAGCATTATGAAAGAGATAAAGACTATGCAAATTGTGATTAGCAATAATCCATTTCTTATTCTTACCAATGCATTCTTCAACCAATAAATTTAAGTCGAGGATAGAGAGTGCATCGACTTGAGTACCAAGAAGTTTGTAAGATGAAGTCCGGATCATAAATGTTTTTAGGATTAGATTGTATGACGAAAGGCTTAATACTACTGAGTAGGCGATCGCTGTTTTTTCAATATTTGTTCCGCACCTTCAACTAAGTTCTGTACCCTAGCAGCCCAACTGTGATGATTTACTATCTCAATGCAAGCCAATTGTCCCATTTCTGGCAGTGCTTCTCTTTTCTGATAAGCTTCCAATAAGGTACGTTTTAAATCATTTTGATCACCTGGTTTAAATAGGAAACCTGTTTTGCGATCGCAAATCAACCGTTTAGCATCTTCAAAAGCTGATGCTATGACTGGTTTAGCCATTGCCATGTATTCATAAAGTTTCATAGGTGAGAGATACATCTTTCCCATTTGTAGTTGAACTTGCCCAGAGTAACCAACATCAAATCCAGCAATATACTGGGGTACTTCTTGCCAAGAAACTCGACCTATAAAAGCTACATAAGGTGAAATACCTAATTCTTGACTCTGCTTTTGCCAAGCAGATTTCATTGCACCATCGCCGACTACTACCAGCGAAATGTCTAAGCCTTCGGCTCGTAATTCAAATATTGTTTCTAATAATAAGTCTAAACCAGCCCAAGCATATAAACTACCTATAAAACCTATAGTAAAACCTGAAAATATTCGTTTTGGGATATGTAGCTCAGGATTAATAAAATCAATATCAACTCCGTTTGGTATCAAGACAATTTTTTCACTTGAAATCCCAAAATCCCGGACTAAAATTTCTTTTAATGTTTCACTCACACAGGCTAAAACATCGCATTTTTGATATGCTATGATTTCCATCCATTGAGCTAATCTATCCAGTACCAATGCTTTTCGTTCTGTCTTTGCTTCATAAAAAAGTAATGCTTCAGCTTGCAAAATCCAAGGTATTCCCTGACGTTGGAATATCCAGCCCATACATTGCAAAGTTGCAGCGTACTCATACACCCAATCAACTTGATTTTTAAGTTCTTGGTAGCTTCTCCACGAGTTAATGACACCAAGTCCGAGACGCATAAAATCTACTGCTAAGGTGTAGAAAAATCCTTTGCTGATTAATTCACCAGAACCATTGGCCGACCATTTTTTTGGAACTTTATCTCCCACAATAAATGTTTCGATTTTCCACTCAAGTATTTTAAACCCCTTCAGGATTCCTAAAATTCGGGAACGGGGACCAGACATCTCTGCATCGGTATGTGTTGAAATCCGAGGTGCTGCCGCTAAAAAACCAATACGTTGCTGCATTTTGGAACTCCTTAAGGTTGCGAACTACTTTGTGGAATTTCTTCTGCAAATGTGGGAGATGCAGCCAAGTTTTTGTAACCAATAATGGCTCGGAGATAAGGTAAACACCAATAAATTACCCAGAAAAACCCGGAGTGCCGACGACAGAATTCAGTCCAAGGTTTGAGCGGAAATGCTTTGACTTGAATTACCTTTCTTAAGCGTTCTAAAACAGATAATTTTGTATCTACCCAACTGTTGCGGATTGAGTTTTTACCACAGGTTCCGACATATCCAGGTACAACCCATATCAAACAACCATTCTTTCTTGCTCTCAAACCATAATCTAGGTCTCCTAAACTGTGGATAAATGCTGCATCAAGATTCCCTACTTTTTTTACAACCGCACGAGGAATTAGCACGCAGTTACCAAACATCGTGTCACATTCTTGAAAAACCTGAGTTGAACCTAAAAATTCATATTTATTAGAGTACCATTTGCAGGATTTCACTGCACCGCCATATGAAGCTTCTCTTGTTATTGAATCTTGAGTCGTACCAACTAATATTGAATTTTCTCGGACAGATTCTAATAATTGTTCATGAAGCGTCAATAGGCGTTCCAGGGTGTTTGATTCTAGTATTGTGTCGTCATTCAACCAGAGATAATAGTCATAATCTTTTTGCATTGCTTCAGCAAACGCTAGTCTCATTCCTCCCACCCAGAATAGATTCCCATTACCTTGAAGAATCTGGACTTGGGGATAAAAAACTTTCACTGCTTTTGAAGTACCATCATAACTTCCATCATCGGTTAAGTAAACATCAAAAGACTTTGTTTGTTGAGCTAAGGCACGCAGACAGATCAGAGTTGTCTCACGCCTGTTAAAACAAGTCATTATTACTGCTAACTGTGGTTGCTTCATAGAGTATTTTTTATTTATGTTCATAAAATTTTCTGAAACAAAAATTAAAGGTTTATTTTGTTTTCGCAATTCTTCTTCATCTGACGTATTTACTATTAAGTGATGCGTTCTTCACTCAATACAATGTAGGGTTGCCTTTATCTTTCATTTAAAAGTTGGCAATTTTTTCTATCCAATTACTTACTTGACTATTCAATTTAAATACGCGTAGCTTTTGTTCTATTTTTCTCACAGTCAACATATATCGGTGCATCACTGATATGCGTGGCATCTTATGTCTGACAACTCCTTCGCATAACCATTGATATTTATCTGAACTTCGATTAAAGTTTTTTAAGCGTTGAATTTGTGCATTCCAATCATTATAGAAAAACAAATTGAAATAATGTATCGACACTATGTCATCCCAAGCTTTAAGTTGTGATTCTTGAGATAAGCGATTATGTAAAGGTAATGGATAACTATAAGCAGAAGAAAAATGAGAAATATTTTCTTCCAGTGAGCATAAAGTCACAGATAAGACTGACTGTTCCACAAAATACATCCCTTGAGGAGGGCTAATATTCATACGCATTACCTTCTCAAAGTTTTCTTTCCAGGCAGTAAATATACCTGCACTCCTTCTTACAGCAACCAAACCAGAATTCCAGTAGGCTCTGATTTTTTTATTACCAATTGGTGTGTCAACAAATATCTCACGCTTTACCCCCAGCACTTCATATAGTTTTTGCCAGTACCATTCTTGAGGGTCTCGCAGACCTGTAGAACCAATTCCTTGACCATACTCAGGACGTATGCGAACGTTACAATTTACTGGCAATAAAAATTCCTTTGGCTCATCAAAAAAGCATTTGTCACTGTCTAAAAAAACTAATATTTCTGCATCGATATTTTGTTCTGCATAGGCGCAAACCAGGGGTTTATTAGCTAAATAATATTCATGAAATTCTCGATTTATAGGAACTTGTTGATGAGTCACCTGCAACGCTTCAAACGCATCTTGGGTTTGCTTTGATATCGGTTCACCTACTCTAGGATGAAAACTATATATAGGTGTATTTTTCAATTCGCCGCAGAACTTACGAATACTTTCTGCAAGCATCAAAGATTGACCTTCTAAACGACCAGGTTCTGTACAAATTATAAAAGCTATAGGTATTGACATATTATGAAGTATTTGTTTAGTAAGCTAATTACTGAATGAAGATTTATTTGCGCTCATCAAGATTTCCTGAAACAAAGCTGAATAACGACGTGCTTGAAGTTCCAGAGTGAATTCTTGTTCGGCTTTCTCACGAGCATAGAATGATAGCTTTTGAAGCCTCTGTTCATTTTCAAGTACCCAGGTAATTCCTTTGGCAAAATCCTCAACTTCATAAGGTTTAGCCAAATAGCCGTTCTGCTGATGATCAACAATATCTTTTAAGCCAGTAGAATTAAACGCCACAACTGGAGTACCACAAGCGAGTGATTCAGAAGCTGTCTGTCCAAAAGATTCTTGAAGAGACGGTACAAGCATCACATCAGCTGCTGAGTAAACAGTTGCTAAAGATATATCATCGTGTAAGTGTCCCAAATAGTGTGTTTTGAAGCCCAAATCAGGTGGATTTTCGGGTTGAGATGCACCAAAAATAACGACTTCACACTTATCTTTCCAGCCAGATTTGCTTAATTCTTGTAGTGCTGGTTGCAGGTAATGAAAACCTTTTCTAGAGTCATTGGTTGCATCTAGCGCTCCAAATAGAATAAGTTGTTTATCCAGAGGTAAATTTAGTAATTCTCGCGCTAAACTTTGATGAACAGGTTTATACTTTTGAGTATCCAGCCCATTTGGAATTACTTCGATTCGCAAATTCTTAAACAGAGAACTAGACTTGGCGCATTCGGCTAACCAAGAACCTGGCGAAACAATTGTCAAATTTAAATTTTTCAAAGCTTTGGCTTTACGCTGCCATACCCAATGGGATAAATCCCAATCCTTTTTGCTGTTCAGTTGAGGACAGGCTCCACAGGATGTTTGGTAGCGATCGCAATCTCCAGTATAGCTGCATCCTCCAGTAAATGCCCACATATCATGAATTGTCCAGACCAATGGCCACCTTAGTTTAGCAAGAGTTTCTATTTGTATAAAACCTGCGCTAATCCAATGCAAATTGATTATGTCTGGATTAATTTGAGCAACTTGAGAAATAACTCTATCTGGCAACCATTCAATAAAAAATGGAGTATTTTGCTTTTGAGAATAAAGCTTTAAAGGTAAAGTTTCAAATGTCAACTTTGCCTTAGCGATGCCTTGAAATAATCTGATCTTAGGTGCAATTACTGTTTTATCATCAGTAGATTTTTCTTGCACCAGCATTTGTGATTGTAAGTCAATATTTTGTAACCCTTTGTGCAAGCGGTATGCAGCACGAGCCGCACCACCAGCTACATCCTGAGTGCTAAGGAGCAAGACGTTCATGTTAGTACTATTTAACTTGAAAAAATCTAGTTAATAATACTGGTTCTATATCGCAGAGAATCAGTATTATTTATTTGGCTTGATGCCCTCACAATATAATGAGCCTGGTAGATATACTGTTCCATCAGCATTAATATCTAAGACTTCATCACTAAAGTTTGGAATATTACTTGTATGGGCATCCAAAAATTTAATATCCGAAAAACCAACTCTTTCAAAGAGTGTTTTCATACTATAGCTATCATACATCCACTTATGTTTTTCACCAAGGGACGTTTCATCTATCATAGACTTGCGGAGATACTGTGGTATTAACTTCTTTACCATGTCAAGATAGAGGTATTTAAATTTGTTTCTAAGTTTATTTTGATTGATACTAAATACCTTTTCCAACAAAGAAGTAGTATTATTATTTACCATCTCTTCTTTGATCTTAACACCTGTTCTAGCTTCTACATAGTTTATGGATGATTGATCATTGTTTTCAAGCACTTGTCGCCAATAACTTTTCATCAACCCGCCATGATCTGTTCTTACCAATTGGTCGATTAACTCAATAATAATCCATTCATATTGTTTCCTTGTTTCCTGATTTTCAAGACTATCGATAATTCTTAAATATTCCCGGCATGTTCGCTCTAAGTCAGGAACAACGATGCGTAAAATGCCTTGAGGTTTTAGAACTCTATAGCATTCTTTCACCAGCATTTCTCCCGTGTCCTGAGAGAAATGCTCTAGGACATGACTGCTATAAATAACATCGAAATAATCTTTAGGGTATGGGAGTGGTTGTAATAAGTTATGGGCAATTACTTCAGGATGCTCAGAATTAAAATCTATATTTATCCATCCAGAACAAAATCTGTGTCCACATCCAAAATTTAACTTTTTCATGCTTTTTCTCCTTTCAATTATGCAAGTATGTAAACTATTTACCTATTGGTGTCCGATGATAACTAAGAGTCAGAGATAGAGATGTTGTCACATACATCAACCAATTCCAACCGGGAGTTAATAATCTTGCTTCTGATAAATTCACTATGACGATGAGAACTAACATCTGCATTGGCCAATAATCTTCCGGTTTTTCGGCGACAGAAACAATTCGAGTTAATGCCATTGCAAAGAACCGGACAAACCCTACGGCAAAAGTCAAAAAACCTAAGAATCCTAATTCTAACAATAGTTCTAAAAAACCATTGTGAGCATTACTTGCCCAATCATAAGTGGCTCTCAGATTTGATGCAGCATTACTAGTCCAAAATGCCGAATATCCATAACCTAGCCAAGGTCTTTCCAAAACCTTGGGCATCACTAGCTCCCAGAGGTCAGAGCGTCCATTCAAGGTAAGGTCTTTACCAGAAGTGCCAACTATAGTTTCGGCATTATTGATTAGTAACATTGAAAAAATAATCAGCAACATTAGAGCTGAAGTAATCATAATAACTTGTAATTTATAATTAGTTTTTTTAAATGATTGGTAGAAAGGCAAAAGTAATATCATTGCCAATAATATCGCCAAAGATGTCGTTGAACGTGTGAGGATAATTAGACATATAGATAACCCACATAGTGCCCACATCAACCAGCGATATCGATAGCTACTAAGAGCAAGATGTAGAAAAACTCCTGCGCTCCAATTCATCATGTAACCTAATTCATTTTTATGACCATAAATTCCGCTCCACATATCTAACAATTCAGGTGATTTGTGAATATAACCTGGGATGAATGCAGAGAATATCATAGATAATAATGCAGCTGCACCAAGCGCCCAAGCTATTAGCCTCATTTGTTCCCTAAGGGAATAACGCATTGCCAAGTAGATTGCAATAAAATATATTCTGATTAGCCCTTTTATATAAATAAGACTAGAATTTAGGTCTTCTGACCACAAGATAGAAAATATAACTATTCCTAGTAATAAAAACTCTAATGGACTTTTGGTAATTACATAAATAAAACCTTTCCAGTATGAAGTTAGGAAATAAAATAGGATTAAATATGAAACTATATTGAACAAAGTATCTAGCTTATCGCCTCCAAGGGTAGACATAGAAACTTCTTGTGCAGGGTGTATTGTAAATGCCCCTACAGCAATGAGTAATAGCAAGATAGTTAATATTCTTTCTGTTAATTTTACCTTCATCGCTGACATTTAATTATCTCTTAATTTACTCCAACATTCATCACTATTTTTTTATCGCTGAGTAATTCAATCTTTTCTTTACTTCCTCTTTAAAAATATCCAATGCAGTTGCTTTATAGACTGTTTTCTGCGTAAAATTATCTGCCTCTATATTCCTCACAATAAACGGTGGATGTTTTAAGGGAAATTCCATTGGTTGCATCGACATATTGATGAACGAAAATTCCTGACTGGAAGTGAAATGAGTTGCGTCTGCACCAACACCAACATTAGAGATTAAATTCACATTGGGAATAACGCTTAAGCTACCCTGCATCCAGCAAGCAAATGTCCATTGGTAATCCCAGGTTATACCTGTAGGATCGTTATAAACAGAGTCAAATATTCGTTGCCAATAATTTACTGCTTTTGGGTCTACAAGAATATCATGTAAAAGGTTTTCTGCTTGCACCTCTTTCCAAAGTTTGATGGTCAAATCATAATGCTGCCAAGCACGTCTCCAACTTGCCCAACCCCAGCAGTGATTATAGCGAGAAAAATAGTAACTGTAATTTGTCCGTTTTCGTCCGAATTGAAGATTTTGAGCAGAGATTGTGGCGATTCTGGTATCGTCTCTATATTTTTCTAGCAGTTCTTCACTAAATCTGAAAAATGTTGCGTGAGGGATACAATCATCTTCTAAAATAATTGTCTCTTCAACATTATTAAATACCCAATCTAAACCACTAGATACTCGTTTTGCACAACCTAAGTTGATATTAGAATAATTCTTGATAACTTCGCAGTCCCAATCAACTCTTTCAATAATTGCGCGAGTTGCTTGACACTTTGCTGCCTCACCTTCGCGGTCATTGCGAGGACCATCTGCAATTACAAAAAGTTTTGTTGGCTTGGCTTTGCGAATAGCTTCAAAAACTTTTTCTGTTATTTGTGGGCGCTTGAAAATAATAAAAGTTACTGGTGTTTGCATTTTTGATTAATTTGGCTAAAACGATCAATATTTGTAAAAAGGAAGAAGCGATCGCACCTGAATCTTAAATATTTTTTGTGTTCTGGAATCAAAAGCGTTGCATAGAAAAGTAGCAGCAGCTTGAGATATTATTGTTGCGATCGCAGACCCAAGTCCTGCATATCTAGGAATCAGAAATAAATTGAGAATAATGTTTAGTATCGCCCCAAATAAAGTCTTACCTAAAGAAACGTGGTTTAAACCTTCAGCAATAAACCAAGGTGATGTTGCAAGACCCATAAATACAAACAAAGAAGTCCAAATATGAACTGCTAATATTGATCCTGCTTCTGCATATCCACTTCCAAACATCACCATAATTATCTTGTCAGACAGGAATGTCATTGGAAGAGCAATTGCAAAAGATATACATGTCATTAGACTGAGTAATTTTCCTATTCGCTGATAGTAAAGACTTTCTGATTTTTCCTTAGCTGCATAAATTGAAGGAGCAACAGAAGAAACAATAGCCCCTGGAATAAAATACCAAATTTCAGAAACACGGACAGCAGCAGAATAAATTCCAACCTCACTATTTCCGAGCATTTGACCTAACATCACCTGATCTATTCTCATATAAATCAGGACAGCGAACCCCGAAAAAATTAGAGGTAAACTCTCTTTCAGAAGAGTTTTAGCAGCAGAGAAACTCCAACGCCATAACCACAACGAAGACCCTTTAATTTGGTAAACTATCAACAAGCCAATTGCACTCATCGCAAATTCTGCTAATGTTACCCAAGCAAAAGCTAACAATGGTGCTTTTGTTAAAATTAGCGCGATTTTGATGGCAGTATTTAGCAGAAACGCTGTATTTTTAGCGATTACAGGGTATTTGGACTGCACCTGTGATTGAAACCACACTTCAATAGTATCAGTCGCCCTAAAAATTCCTGCCATTCCTAAAATTGCAACTAGCCATATCTTCAGTATTTCATGCTCACCTAAGATAAACATAGTGCTAACTGCCAATAAGACAGAAGCAATTCCACCCAGAAATTTTAGCCAAAAAGTGGTTCCTAAAATTTCCTCTTTGTTTGATGATTGACGGACAATATGGCGAACTACTACGTCGTCCAGTCCGAGAGTGAAAATTGGGCTAAATAAGCTAACAAAAGCTAAAGCATAGTTAAAGAGACCATATTGCTGTACTCCTAAGTAGCGTGCTACCCATACTCCTACGACCAAGCTTGCACCCATACGTAAAATGCGGTCAGCAAACAACCAACCTGTGTTGGCAATAATTGCACGCAGCCCAGAACGAGATTTAAATTTTGATAAGTTTTTAATTTTTAATTTACTTAACATTATTTTGAGGAATTAATCATCTGACACTCTCTATCCCTATCAAGCTCTATCGGGTAATTTTTTTCCAAGGTACAAAATTACGTGGACTTATCCAGGATTTAACATTATTTATCGCAATTTTTAATTTTCCACTGATTAAAGTTTTCAAAAAATAGCTAAACAATAAAACGATACCTTTTGTTTTCCAAAATAAATTACGTTCAAACAAAAATATGATTTTCAAATATGAAAGAAAATCTTTAACTTGTGGATATGGTATGGTTTTTAACTCATTGAGAGAAGTGAAAGCTAATAATAACGGTAAACTAAAATTATTTTTTTGCACGATGTAATTAAATAAGGAATTGCGCTTCCAAAATCTCTTGTATTCATAGTTGTTGTCTATGTCTAAAAATTTCTTATTATGATACTGATTGTTTTGATGTATTCTATACATCACTAAAGGTTTAGACATATAAAACTTTTTAGCCCCTACCAAAGAAGCTCCCCATACTAGGCAGTCATCAGCGCGGACACGCCAATCTTCTATATTTGGAATAGGCAAAATTTTTCTGATTATTTCTCTACGCATTGATAATGTTGAAGTTATGGAGCCAATCCATTCAGCACTATATAAAGTTCTGATTACTGAATAACCCAAATCTAAATCAAGTGTATCAGCTTTAAATATTTCTTCTACTGACCCAAATTTTTTATACGCACAAAAAAGAAAATCACATTCACTACGTCTATTATAAAAATTTAGGGCGGTTTCTAAATATTGAGGTTCATAAATATCATCCGCGTCTAAAAAAAATATAATATTCCCAGTTGCAGCTAAAAAACCTTCGTTAAAGGATGATAGTTGTCCTTCATTTTTTTCTTTCAAGATAGATTTAACATTAGCTAATTGAGTAAATTTAGTGATGACTTCCACAGAATTATCTGTGGACGCGTCATCAACAATAATAATCTCATCAAATTTAACTGTTTGATTTAAAGCACTCTCAATTGCTTCTGAGAGAAAATCAGCGTAATTGTAATTATTAATTAAACAAGATGTTTTAATTTTATTTTTGTCCATATAAAAGTGCCTCAGTAGTGAATAAAAGAGAACAGAGATAGTTTTGACAACCTATAATTACCAATACGCTGGATATTTTGAGGGATTTGTAGGAATATCATCAGGTCTACACCTCACCCAGTATTCATTATAAAGAGACTGAAAAAATGGAATCTTATCCCAACGATTGCCTTTAATTCCAAAAAGAATTTGAGTTGATCCTCCAAGATGTATAGCCTGTTTACCCAGAGATTTAATGTAAGCAGCTAATGGAAGTCCATAAGCACCACATCCGATAATAGCTATGTCAAAATTTTGAGCTTTAATCTGATTACACATCCAATCATAAGCATCAAACCAAGTATTGAACTGGGTTTGGTTCCCAGCCAGAGACTGAACTGATTTAAAGGTAATTAATTCAAATTCAGGGAGAATATTTTGGTTTTCAAAAAGTAACTTCCTATGGTTATTATATTGTGATGAAATGGTTTCTGCAAAAGGATGAATGACTAAAACCCTTTTTCCCTCAAGATTCTTGCTCCAAGGGTCGTTGTGATAATAAGGTTCTAGTGTATTTAATTCAACAAAAGAACTTTTTCGGCAAGAATTTCTGATAATTTCCGGCTCTCCAATTTGAAGCCATACTCCCAGAGCATCTATAGATTTTGACGATTCTAGAAAAAGTTGACTAAATCGATCTAGATGTTTTTCATCTACTGGGAAAAAACCAGAATCATTAGACATTGACTCAAATATAGATCCCTTATAACCATTTTTTAGGTATTCATGTACACAATAAGCTTCTGTGCTACCAAAGCGAGTAATCATAAAAGGTTTACTATCTTTAATAAGATTGGTAACTAATTCATTACTCTGTTGAGGAGATAAAATTTGCTGATAAATATCATAATTTTTTACATAATTTTTGAGAATTATTGCCTTTGTATAAAGAGAGCTTTTCCATTTAGCTAATGGAGTATTTGATTTTACGAATTGCTTGAGATTTTTGCTTAATGTCATTAATTTAGTTCTACAGTCGTCAAAAAATTGGGTTTAGATGGTTGTAGTCAAGGCCACTTTCGCAATCCAGAGGAGAATTTAACGCTCTTTGGAAAATTTGGTTAAGCTGTTAGATACTAAATCTTGTTCAATTTGTCGTTTTTTGGTGTCATAAAAATAATTGTTAGGTTCATTTTTAGTATTCACACCATTGATGACTATCCCTAAAACCTTCTGACCTGACTGAGTTAAAAACTCTTTAGCTGCATTCGCACTGTTCAAGTCAACCACTCCAGGACGAACGACTAATAAAATACCGTCAGTCAGGGTGCTTAAAACAGCAGCATCTGCTATTCCTGAGAGAGGGGGGGTATCAAAAATTATAAGATCGTAATCTCTCCCAAAGTTACTAATTAATGTTGCCATGCGTTGAGAATCTAGCATTGCTACTGGATTGGGAGGCAAAACTCCAGAACTAAGAACCTCCAGATTAGGCATGACTTCTTGCACAGCTGCATCTAAAGAAACTTGGCCAGCAATGACATTACTTAGTCCGATTGCATTTGTTAGCCCCCAGATATGATGCTGTATGGGATGACGCATATCTGCATCCACCAATAACACCCGACGCCCAGACTGAGCCATAGTCACAGCTAAATTTGCAGATACGTCAGACTTTCCTTCTTTGGCAACGGAACTTGTAACTACAATGCTTTTGAGCGGTTTATCAGAACGCAGGAACTTTAAGTTCACTTGTAGTATTTGGTATGCGTTACCGACAGGAAAGTAAGGAATATCTCTGCCAATGATTTTGGGAATAGGTCTATCGAGTCCTGCTATAAAAGAATGAGCTTTCTCATTTCTAGCTTGTGTGGGAATCACTCCCAAAACAGTGTATTTCAAGACTTCTTTGGCTTCTTTGACCGTCTTCACCGAGCGGTCTATCAAGTCTAAACTAAAGGCGATAATGATACCTAAGAAAAGACCAATTCCTCCTCCACCAACAATAAACAGGATTTTGCGGGGACCTTCTGCTTTATCGGGAATTAAAGCATAGGAAATGACACGAGCATTAGGAATCTTTTGGTTCTGTGCAATATCAATTTCTTGGCGTTTCTTTAAGAGTGTTTCGTAGGTCGTTTGAGCTGCTTGCAACTTCCGTTCTAGCTCTCGTTGGCTCTGTTCTAGCCTTGGTAAATTATTTGCTCGTTTGATGTAGGCATCTTGCTGTCGTATGAGTGTGGCAATTTGTCTCTCTAGACCAACGCGTTCTGCCTGAGCACGAGTAATATCTGCAATTAGGCTTTGCCGCAGTTGTCCAACCTGTAAACTTCCCTCTGTTATCTGCGCTGTACCCGCTACTTGTCCTGTCCGCTCTTTTAGCAAGCTCTTAAGAGCTACAACTTTTTCTTCTAAGTTAGTAATTGTAGGGTGTCCAGGTTCAAAACGAGTCCGCTCTAGTGCCAGTTGGCTTTCTGTTTCTTGGAGTTGGGCAAGCACTTTCTGAACCCCAGGTGCTTGACTCAATTCAGATGCGATTACACCTTGCTGTGAATCTATCTGAGCTTCACTGCGTAACTGTTCTAAACGACCTTTGACATCATCTAGTTGAGCCAAACCTTGAGAAATTTGATTTCCTAACTTGGAAATCGTATCGACTGCTACAGTTGCTTCTTGGTCCAAGACAACAATTTTATTATTTTCTTTAAATAGCCGCAGTTTTGATTCGGCTCTTCTGACAATTTCTTCAGCTTTGGGTACTTCCGTTACGAGAACCTCTTTGGCTGTCAGTGCTTCATTCTGATTAGCCTTGATATTTAGGTCTATATAACTGTCGATAACTTTATTGACGATTTTGGCAGCAAGTTCAGGATTACTGCCTTTATAAGATAGTTGTACGATATCAGTGCCTTTGATTCCTTCTATTTTTAGTTGTTTTGCCAAGTCGGGAATCAACAGCCGTTTGCCTTTACTATCTTTGAGGTTGAGGGAATTAATTGTTTTCTCAATCACTGGATTTGAACCAACAATTCTCACCTGAGTTTCCAGAGGATTGTCGTTGACATTCAAAGCTTCCAAGCGTCCTATATCTTGCGATAAACCTGTGAGTGAGGAAGAGCGATTTGTTTTAATCATCAAACTTGCTTCTGCCTTGTATGAGGGTTTTAGTGAAAATGCATACAAGCATCCAAGGGTAACAGCTATGCCAAAAATTCCTACTATAGATAGCCAACGCCGTTGCAGAACTTCTAAGTATTTCTGAATATTTATTTCTTCAAAGTTTGGTAAAGATTCCATTTTTATAAAAGAAGATTATTTACTTACAGCAGATTTTTTTCAATATTTTCCCGACAGTAGAACTGTAGTCTACTTACCGATGGTAATATTTGCGTTAATTGTCAGCTAATACATTTTTGCTGGGGTTGTTCAATATCTGAAACAAACTAATAGTTTGAGCAGTCGCAATTTTAACTGATATTGCTTGATATTATCCTGACAACAAAAACAGGATAACTGACAACTTTTTCTCTTACTTAGAGGCTTACCATTTTTTTTGGTTAACTTAGCTTTGTGTTATTAATGATGCAATTACTGATTAGTAATCTAATACTCAACATCATATTATGTAAAAAGGCTTAATTGTATAACTTTACAAACAATTCATACATGGCAGTATATTCACTGATTGTGAAAAGACAAGATAAATTAATGGCTTAATGGTAAGGAATAGAGCAATTGTGCCAGCCTACAAGCAATGGAACCACTTCCGAGGGAGGCTTTGTGCAGTTAAAATAAACACTTGGACATGACAACAGGCGATGCTCTAAAGGAGCCGTTTCACTATCGCAATCAGGCTGGAGTTTTATTGACGGAACCAGCCACAATTAACAGGATACACACAGGTATCAGGAAAACATCATCCTGAGGCTGAGGCACTTAACCAGATTCAAGGCAAAGCTTTCGACTTCTTGAAAATGTAAGTAGGTAGGCACGAATTAACCTAACTATGTAATAAAATTCATGGACCCACACCCGTATGTGTTTTAGCGATCGCAGGTGTTGCTATCTTGCCAAGTATTATCCTTGGTGCTAATGTTACCACTGTCACTACTTTTAGTCCCGAAAATGTCTTTAAGAGTAATTATATTGATAATACCGCATCCAATGCAGATATCTGCGTGCAGGATGACACAAGTGCAATTGTCGCATATACCTGCGTCTTTGTCATCCTAAATTCTTAATTACAAGTATTTGACCGGACTCTTAAAGAAAGCTATTCTTGAGCAAGGGAGGATGAAAAGTGCTTACTTTGATGGTTAGCGATCGCCCGCTACGTACCCAGCTTGATATGATTAGATTATCTAGCAAAAAATGTCCATTTTATATTTAATTAATTCCATTTAATCAGAATTACATGGAAGGATCACCAGACTATTAACACTTAAAAAAAATCTGTGGTTTAATAATTCGGAATTATGTTGGTATTTGCTGTTAGTAATTTATCTCTTAGGTAATGAAATCGTTGCTCGGTCAATTATTCATTTTTCCCAAGAACTATATTGCAATAGTTGAGTTAAAGCTTAACTCTTTGTCAAAGTCAATTTTTTTAACGTAGATGCAAAGCTGCTTGCCACATGCTACCGCAATCTCTACGAGAGGCTTCCGCCAACGCGCAGCGTCTCTAAAGAAGAACGCATACTCTACAGAGAAGCAAGCTACGCGCAGTGGACGCACCAAAAGGAAGAGAAGGAAAAAATGCTTAACTGAACTGTATTCAACTATATTGGATAATTAAATTCCACATAATTGTGTTTGAAAATATGCAAAGTTCAATAATCAAAAAGTGTAATTCCTTCAAAAGATATGCTGATGATACTTTGGGTAATTGATTTGTAACTGGTGATGATGTTAGTATTAAGGGGTGGGTTGATTTTGGGTTTTTTATCTCCAACAATTGACTTGTAATGTATCATAGACCAGAATTCATCAGTATTGCCAATTGATCGATTAGCAGCGTGAAATGGCTACGGGTCTGAATATCTAGACTTGATACCAATAAATTGATGAGGTTACAGAAGAGCAAATAACCATGAGCAACTCAACATCTCCACATACCGAAGTTCAAAAAACGAAGAAAAAAACTTTAGCCGCAGATAAAAAACCTCGAGTTACAGATGATATTGTGCGTAGTTATCTGCAAGAGATCGGGCGTGTAGATTTGTTGACTCGTGAACAAGAGGTTATTTTTGCCCAACAAGTGCAGCAGATGATGAATTTACTAGCTGCTAAGGAAGAATTGGCTGTGAAATTAAATCACCAACCGACGCTGCCAGAATGGGCAGAGCAGGTGGAGTTGGGTGTTGAGGTGTTAGAGCAACAGCTAAATTTAGGACACCAAGCCAAGCAGAAAATGATTCAGGCTAATCTTCGGTTAGTGGTAGCAGTGGCGAAGAAATACCAGCACCGCAACCTGGAATTTATGGATCTAATTCAAGAAGGGACTTTGGGTTTAGAGCGAGGGGTGGATAAATTTGATCCGGCTCTTGGTTATAAGTTTTCTACCTACGCTTACTGGTGGATTCGTCAAGGAATCACACGAGCGATCGCTCAACAAGGACGTACAATTCGTTTACCTATCCACGTCTTTGAGAAACTGAACAAAATTAAACGGGTGCAGCGAGAATTATCTCAACAGCTGGGTCGCGTTCCCACTACTGGTGAAATTGCTAACGCCTTATCTTTGACACCCAGCCAAGTTCGAGAGTGTTTGTACTTGGCCCGTCAACCCTTCTCCTTGGAGGCGCGAGTTGGTGAACAACAAGATACAGAATTGCAGGACATACTGGAGGATGATGGACCTTCTCCCGAAGACTATGCCGTTGAAGAATCTCTCCACGAAGACTTACAAGACTTGTTGGCAAAGCTGTCTCCCCAGCAGCGAGAAATATTAACCTTGCGTTTTGGTCTGAGTGATGGATATGAACTTTCTTTAGCACAGATTGGCGATCGCATGGGTATTAGTCGAGAACGCGTGCGTCAAATAGAGCAAAAAGCTCTCAGTCTCCTCCGACGCCAAAAGGAACAAGTACGTAGTTATCTAGCTAGCTAAATAATTCATAATTCATAATTGAATTGTGTAATTATTAATTGTAAATTAATAATCATTGGTTATTTTTGGGGAAAATAAACCTAAGTAATCTCTCTCAAAGATTTGATATGAGCATATCAAAGACAGTGCAACAATTGCAGGCAGAATGGGTAACTTCTGAAAACTTTCGGCGTTATGGACAGGTGATTTTTGCTAGTCTTGATGGCAAAGTTTACGATGTGGAAGATGCCCAGTTAAACCTGCAAAACGGGATTCCACGATTTTATGTTATGCGGTTGGAGAAGAACGGGCGAAAGTTTCACAAAATTACTCGCCATGTGCAATGCACTCAATGTCTGGGTTCTTTGTCAGGGAAGGATTGGTTAATTGCAGTTTCTCCTCCTGATAATGATGTGAATGAACCAGCATTAGAAGAGATTGCTGCTTTCCGCATTCCAGGGAATTGTTTTATTAAGCTACATCAGGGTACTTGGCACGCTGGCCCCCATTTTGACCATGAAGCTGTGGATTTTTATAATTTGGAATTAGCTGATACAAATATGGTGGATCATTTCACTCATGATTTTCTCAAGAGTCATGAATTAGAGTTTGAGATCGTTTAGATAGCGGTGATTCTCCTAAACTTGCGATCGCTGTATTAGTTTCATTTATAATACAGACCTAACCCCCAGCCCCTTCCCTGCAAGGGAAGGGGAGTAAGTCTTAAAGTGAGGAAGATAATTAACCCAAGGCGGATTTTAAATCACTTTCCGCTTGTCGCAATGCTTCTGGTAATTTACTCGCATCGCGTCCGCCTGCTTGGGCTAAGTTCGGTCTTCCACCGCCACCGCCACCACAGATTTTAGCGATCGCACCTACAAATTTACCAGCTTGCAAACCTTTTTTGTTGACTTCTTGACTAAAAGCTGCAACTATGCTAACTTTCCCTTCTTCAGGAACAGAACCCAGCACCACCGCACCGTTACCGATTTTTTGCAGTAAGCGTTCGGCTGCGGTTTTCAATGATTCTGGATCAACATGTTCTAATTGAGCGACAATAATTTTATAATCGCCTACAGTTTCGGCTGTTTGTAGCAAGCTGTCAGATTTGGCGATCGCTAACTGTACCTTTAAGCTTTCCAATTCCTTCTGGCTGGTTCTGAGTTCGCTTTGCAAACTGGTGATTCTGTCTGGTAGTTCTTCCGGTTTAACTTTAAAGCGATCGCTCAAATCTTTAACTACTTTATCCCGAAGATCGAGATAATCAAGTATTGCCGGCCCCGAAACGGCTTCAATGCGCCGCACTCCAGAAGCCACACCAGCTTCTGAAATAATTTTGAACACGCCAATTTCAGCAGTATTACTGACGTGAGTTCCGCCACACAGTTCCATTGATACGCTAGGAAAGTCAATCACCCGCACTTCTTCGCCGTATTTTTCGCCGAACATGGCAACAGCACCCCTAGCTTTCGCCTCTGCTAAAGGTAATACTTCCACTTTCGCACTATGTGCTTCAGCAATCCAAGTGTTTACCTGTTCCTCAATTTGTTGGACTTCTTCTGCTGTCAAGGCGCGGGGACAGTTGAAGTCAAAGCGCAACCTATCAAATGAAACCAGGGAACCAGCTTGAGATATGCCATCATCAACAATTTTCTTCAACGCCGCTTGTAGCAGGTGCGTCGCGGTATGGTTAGCTTGGGCGCGACGCCGACAAGCCGGATCAATTTGGGCTGTAACATGATCGCCTACGCGCAGCGTACCGCGTTCGATGCGTCCGAAGTGAACAAAGAAATCAGATTCTTTCTTCATGTCTTCCACGCGAACTAGGATACCATCACCAGAGATATAACCGCGATCGCTGATTTGTCCCCCAGATTCAGCATAAAATGGCGTTTTGTCAAGGACAATTTGCACCTCTGTTCCCGCTTCTGCTTCCTCTTGGGAAACACCTTCTACTAATATCGCTTCGACTTTCGCCGTCGCCGCAGGTTGGGTATAGCCTAAAAACTCAGTGGCGTGGATGTGTTCTGCTAATTTGTCGAGGGAACCTTGCACAGTTAAATCGATGGTTTCGTGTGCATCTCTACCACGTCCTTTTTGGATTTCCATTTCTGCTTCAAATTCCTCAGCATCAACTGTGAGATCATTTTCAGCAGCAATTTCCTGAGTTAGTTCGAGTGGGAAACCGTAAGTGTCGTAGAGTTTAAAAGCACTTTTACCACTGATTTGGGTGTTTCCTTGCTGTTTGAGTTCTTGGACGATTTCCTCTAGAAGTTTTTCGCCTCTGTCGAGAGTTGTGAGGAAATTAGCTTCTTCCCGTTGCAACTCAGCTTTAATTGCTGCTTCCCGTTGGCGTACACTGGGGTAAGCTAATTCAGAAAGAGCGATCGCAGTTTCAGCAACTTGGGTGGTAAATTCGCCATCAATGCCAATTAATCGTCCATGACGCACCACCCGCCGAATTAACCGCCGTAGTACATAACCTCGTCCCACGTTGGAGGCGCGAATTTCATCAGCGATCATGTGGACAACAGAACGAACGTGATCACCAATGACTTTTAGAGAAACTTTGGTTTTTTCATCGCTTTTGTGGTAATCAATACCAGCAATTTGGGCGGCTGTTTGGATGATCGGGAAAATCAGGTCAGTTTCGTAGTTATTGGGTACTTTTTGGAGAATTTGCGCCATTCTCTCCAAACCCATGCCGGTGTCGATGTTCTTGTTTTGCAGTGGCGTTAAATTGCCTGATGCATCCCGGTTATATTGCATGAATACGAGGTTGTAAAACTCGATAAACCGGGAATCGTCTTCTAAATCTATATTTTCGTCACCGCGTTCGGGGTGGAAGTCGTAATATATTTCTGAACAAGGACCACAAGGCCCAGTCGGCCCAGATACCCAAAAGTTATCATCTTCGCCCAAGCGTTTAATTCTCGCTACCGGCACACCGATTTGATCCCGCCAAATTCCAAAGGCTTCATCATCATCTTCAAAAACGCTGACGACGAGATTTTGGGGGGAAAAGCCAAAGATTTGTGTAGAGATTTCCCAACCCCAAGCGATCGCTTGTTCTTTAAAATAATCGCCAAAGCTGAAATTACCCAGCATCTCAAAAAACGTGTGATGCCGTTTGGTGCGTCCGACATTTTCGATGTCGTTGGTGCGGATACACTTTTGCGAAGTCGTAGCCCGCTTAAATTCTGGTGTGCGCTGCCCCAAGAATATCGGCTTAAATGGTAACATCCCCGCGATCGTCAACAGCACGGTTGGGTCTTCTGGCACGAGGGAGGCACTGGGGAGAATTTGGTGATCCCGTTGGGCAAAGAAGTCGAGAAATATGTTGCGAATTTCGTTACCGCTTAGGTAGTGGGGATTTGAAGACATAGGTTTTTAACTTTAGACTTTAAGATTTCCGCGTAGCGGCACTAAATAGGATATTTTCATAAATAGCTTTATATATTCTTGCATTTTGTTTCATATTACTGCTAGCAAATTGTGCCAGTCGGTAAGCTATATGCAGTGATTAGGATGCTTTTACACCATTACCTTACTCTGGTAGGATACGCGGTCGCATTTTGATGACTAAGATTAATCTTGAAGAAATAATTGAAAATTTCCATCTTGGGGTAACAAATGGCACTAAAACTGAAAGTATCAAATATTGCTTGTGATAAATGTGCAGAAACAATTACTGAATCTATCCATGTTATGGAACCTGAAGCCAAGGTGGATGTCGATGTTAATGCTAAAACTGTCACCGTAGAATCCGCAGCTTCAGAGGAGTCAATCAAACAGGTAATTGTTGCTGCTGGTTACACTATTGAAGGTTATTGATCTGATTCTAGCTTTTTACAGAAGTTTGGATTTTAATATCTGAGGGTAGGCTAACAAAATTTTTTCTATTATTTCCGCCCGTGGAAAAGGCGCAAATTAGCCGATAAGCGAGATAATTCTTCACTCCTAACAGACGCGATTAATCGCGTCTCTCCAAACTCCTCATTCCCACTCCCAACTCAGCATGACAATCTTCTACGGAAGTGCGTTGTCGCATGGCATTAACTAAAGCCTCGTAGCTAGACCAATTTTCTTGCAGTAGGGTTTTTGCCTGGAGGGTATGAAACCCCAGTTTCTGCCGATAAAATGGTTCAGAAAAACCCAAAATTGTCAAGACTCCTATCAGTTTATTTTTATCATCACCTCCACCCTCAGCATTATTAAAAACTAGGGTTTCAGCAGCAATACCCGCCATCCAAACAGTGCAGTAGCGGTCTAGCATTTGGGCACTGATTTTACCAACTTCTAGTTGAGATGCTAATTCGCCATCATCAAAGCTAACGCCGCCTTGCCCAGGTTGCCCCTGTTTCCAGGCTTCCCAAGCGCTGAGTGTGTAGCCGGTAACGGGAATACCCAACAGGTAAGCAACCAAGAAATGTCCTGCTTCGTGGTGGACGATGCGATCGCGGTGTTCACTTGAAAAACCAGCAATCCAATCTACAAAGATAGTACCACCCTTGCCTTGCAAGCTAAAACTATCTAACGTAGCTATGCCTAAGATAGTGAAAGTAGCGATCGCTGGTACTGCCGGTGATAAGTGAATAAATGGCCCCAATAGGGTGGACATGGTGATCAGAAAGATAGATATTGCAACTAAATTTAGGCTAGTTTGGCTCATTGAGAGTTTTCTGAGTGCAGCTTAATCTTTCTATATTATGAGGCGAGATTAGCTACAAAAGGAATGTGATTAAACAATGGTGCATTTATTGAGAATGACTTCCAGCCCCTTCTGTACTTGCTCAAGTTCTTGGCGCTTTTGGTAAATCCATATCTTATCTTTTCAGCCTCACGTTGTTCCAGAGTCTCGTTGTGAGCTTTTTCCTGCTGTTCTAGGAGATTTTCGTAAAGTGCGATCGCTTGTGTGATGACTCGACTGGCTGATTCAACTCGGTTTTCAAAGACTGAGCCAACAATTTCATGTAACTTCTCGGATAATTTATCCATTGATTCATAAAATTTTTTAAATCCTAGTTCAAAAACTTTCCCTTTTATTTGGTCTTTTAGTCCATCAAAATCTAGCATTCCTAAACCAAAGTAACCCGCAATTGCAGCAGCTACACTTGCTACAACTACGGCAATAAATCCAAATCCTGTCAATATTAATCCAGCCGCTAAAGCACCACCTATTCCAATACCACCACCAATTCCTCCCATAGCCATAAAGTCATCATTTATATCGCCAATAGAAATTTTAAGCTGCTCACTAAAATTAGTTTGTATGTTATGGTCTAGGCTATTAAACTCGCCTTGAATTGCATCTAGTTCATAAGCAATATTAGTGTCTAAATACTTAATATTCTCTTGTA
Organism: Nostoc sp.; assembly: GCF_036919815.1. Taxonomy (GTDB): domain Bacteria; phylum Cyanobacteriota; class Cyanobacteriia; order Cyanobacteriales; family Nostocaceae; genus Nostoc. The sequence continues at coordinate 56,220 of NZ_JBALCE010000083.1, read as the reverse complement.
AAATTACATCTTTAAGTTTTGTATTTTTCCATTCATCTATTTCTTTTGACAAGTCTCTAATAAATTGATTTGTATAACCTCTAATAAGTTTGTCTTGGCTAAAAACCGGATTGTGTTCAGAATTCCAATATTGGCTCTTTTGAGCCATGCGATCGCGCAATCCTTCACGCCATTCATGCCAAGATCCATCAATTTGTTGAAATGCTACCGTATGGCTAGAGATGCAATTACCGGGCAGTTTGTTGGCCATGCAATTGGTGCCACAGTCAATAACAGCCCTTTATCTCCACTGGTAGCTGATTATAATTTGATTCCGAGTGGGGAGCAAATGTATGTAACTCATAAAGGTTTTACGGCTGTATTAAATAGCTTAAAAACTATACAGACTAACTTGGGTGTGCTGCAAGCAACTACAGCCTTAATTGGTGTGGGAACAATAGCTGGTGTAGCGTTGACAGCAGTAAACCTGCATCAGACACTGAAATTAAGAAATGAAGTAGAGCAAATGAGGCTGGAAGTTAAAAACGGCTTTATTGACTTAAAACAAGCCTTAAAAGACCAAGGAGTAGAAATTAGGCAAATAATCGAGCAAGTAGCCCAAGATATCAAATTTTAACAGCATCGCACAGCTTTAGTGAGGGCGTATGGGGTGTTTATCCAGGCGATGAACCGCTTCCGTTCAGCGATGCAAGTGCAAGATTTTAGCCGGAGAAACACTGAAATTGATGGTGTGAGGGGAATGTTATTTGCGGCTTTAGCAGATTATAGCAATCCGCATCTACTGGAAGAAACCTGTGCAGCTGGTCAACTCCGCAGACTCGAATGTGCTTGGGCAATTGAACAGGTGATTGTTGCAACTTATCAAGTGCAGAATGAGGTTTCAGCAGTGAGCGATCGCTTGTCTCATCTCCAAGATAAAATCTGTGAAGATGCTATCACTGTGATTAATCGCTGTGAATCACATGATGAGCTTGATTTTCTCTTTCCCGAAATTATCCGCATTAAAAATCATGATTTAGCAGTATTGAATTCGTGGCAAAATCATGTTGATTGGATGCGTTCGCTTCCTTCATCAGAATTAAAACTTTTAAATAGCGCTGATTTTAATAGTTCAGATCCTCACTACTCCACAATCAATTTAGCAGAACCACCAGAACCCCCTTCATAACGAATATGGTTATAAGCAATTTGGAAACCAGACTTTTTGTAGTTATCTTGTTGAGCTACTACACCATCCAAGCCAATGTTACGGGCAGCACCCAGATAGTCCATTCCAGTCTTCCAAATTTTCATGCCCAACCCCTGCCCACGAAACTGGGGTTTCACAATGTAAAAACCTAGAAAGCCGAAGTCTTGATCGTAAGTAACAGCAGAAATGCACCCCACCGACTCACCATTCAACTCGCCCAAGAAAAAACCGTTCTCGTCAGTTTGATAAAAAGATTGAGCATCATAGCTTCCTGGATTCCAACCTTCGGTTGCTGCCCAAGTAATCGCCAAATCCATTTCCGACCTGTTCATTGGGCGGACGATGAAGTTGTCAGTGGTCATAATATCTCCTTACTGCTAGGCTGTTAACTATTTAACTTCACTTTCGCAAACCCAGTGATAACTCTTAATATTTTTATACTCATCTCTTATAGTAAGTGCTTATAAATATTAAATGTAGTTAAAATTGTGACTTCTTGTAGTATGGGTAAGAGAACAGAAACAGCAATGCACTTGGGCAATTGAACAGGTGATTAATCGCTACGAATTAAATTAGTTCGGAGATAAAATCATTTACTACCAAATCATCAACTTGATCACCGTGACTAACAAAGCACCACATCCTGTTCATTAATTGGGTCTGGATCTAAATCAGCAGTGGCATAATGAGCAGTTACGCCAATAATTTTTATCCCACGTTCAAAAGCTCTGTGATAAACCTTTACTCCGATAAAAGCTATTAGAATGCACAACTTTTATGTCGCGCATATAAGCTCAATGCCTATTCCTCGTGTCTTTAGCAGTTGTAGCACTAGTGACTTCTAAATCATCATACTTATTGACTTTATAGATGATGGTCGAAAGTAACCAACTGAATACAAAAATGGCAATGATTAAGTAACCAATTGTGCCAAAGTTATCACCTAGTTGACTAATTAAATCCCAAAACGGACTTTTCAGTTGTAACTGATCACCAATAATGTTCAGAGCCTCAATTCCGCCAATGACCACAGCAACTAATACAGAAACAAGGGTGATAGTCATGTTGTAGTACAGCTTGCAGATTGGTTTTACGTAAGCCCAGCCATAAGCACCAAGCATTAAAATGCCGTCAGTGGTGTCAATCAGGGACATACTTGCAGTGAACAAAGCTGGAAATAATAGGATCGACCAGATAGGCAGACCTTTAGCTGCTTGATGGGCAGAAATCCCTAGCAGTGCTACCTCTGTCGCCGTGTCGAAGCCTAAACCAAAAAGGAAACCTAAAAGAAACATTTGCCAGCTACTATCTATCAACCGAAACAAAGGACGGAAGATGCGACTGATTATCCCACGTTGGTTCAAAAATTCATCTAAGGATTGCTCGTCGTAGATTCCTCCCCGCTTGACAGTTTGGAAGGTCTTATAAACATCCCACAGCACCACCATATTGATTGCTGCAATTGCTAGTAGGAAAAGTGCAGAAATGATACTGCTAATTAGCCCCCCAACTTTTTCAAAACTGGGAAAGTTGTTATGGATGGTTGTAGTGGTTAAAGCGATCGCAACGGAGGCGGCAATTATAACGGTGGAATGACCTAGAGAGAAGAAGAACCCAACAGCAACAGGTCGTTTGTTCTCCTGCATCAATTTACGGGTAACATTGTCAATCGCGGCGATGTGATCGGCATCTACAGCATGACGTAGACCAAAGCTATAAGCTAATACGGCAGTGCCAAGCAGAAGGGGGTAGCTATGGAATGTAATCAGGACAACTACCCAGACCAAAATATTCACGCTAATCAGGAACGCATAGATGTTGATAACTTTACGTCTAACGTTTCTGGAACTATCGTTGAAAATACGTGAAAATCTAGATAGCATGTATCACTCCTTACAAAGCCATATTTCGACAAGGTGAAGAACGAATGAGACTCTGTATCAGCCGTACCAGCATACAGCCTCTGGAGTTGTCATTCATCATAATTACTTATATTGACATTAATGTAATGTTTAGTAAAACCTATCTAAATGACAGAGGCATTGCAAAGTTATGTCAAAAGTGTGACTAGTCGGTCATACTTCATAACGATGAGCAGCATTAGCAGGCTGAAATCTTTATAAATAGAACTTGTCAGCCCAGTTAGAAAATCAAGGGGTTAATACCCGCGTAGGCAAAGAGAAGACTCTAAGGGAGGCGATTAAACAATGGCGCATTTAGTGAGAATGACTTCTAGCCGATTCTGTACTTGCTCAAGTTCTTGGCGTTTTTGGTAAATCCACATCTTTTTGAGCTTTTTCCTGCTTAGGACTTACGCAAAAAACCTCTCAAACTCTTATTCCTCCGTGTCGCGCCAGTTGCTACAACTCTTGGAACCCCCCTTCGGGTGACGCTCGCGGACTCGCTAACGCTACGCTAACGGCAGTTCCTCATGGGGGAAACCCCCAAGACCGGACTGCCGACGCTCGCGGACTCGCTACCGCTACGCTAACACCGCAACGCACTGGCTTCTCTGCGTCCTCTGTGGTAGCCTGCGGCCGCTCCGCGTCTACGATTTTCCGTTGCTTGTGCGTAAGTCCTGCTGCTGTTCTAGGAGATTTTCCGAAAGTGCGATCGCTTGTGCGATGACTCGACTGGCTGATTTATAGCAACCCTTTCAAGTCCATGAACTCCTAGATGGCAGATCCTTGCTAAAGTAATAGTTATGAATGTTGAGAAACACAACCCATCTTTTATAGGAATATATGGATCACTATGAAATTATATAGGGCGAACGATGGGAATTGAACCCACGAATGGTGGTACCACAAACCACTGCCTTAACCACTTGGCTACGCTCGCCATTCAACAATTTAAATTATAGCAAAAATTTGGCAAGCGATCAAGAGCTTTTATTCAAGGAACGGACTCAGTTGATTTAGAGTCTCTGGAATCTAAGGATTACAACGAATTTTATTTGGCAAACATGAAACCCTTAACCATCATTGCATATACTGGAGCAGCAGCAGGACTCGCCGCCTTGGGTGTGACAATGGCGAAGACCAATCCCAGTCATGTTGAATATGAAGAATATGCAGTGCAACGGCTGACAAAATACTTAAAAACCGATGTATGCAAAAAAAGCACTAATTTCATCGAAAATTTAATCCATTTTAATTGTGATAAGTTGGTTGACTCGGCTAACCCGCAAATCCAAGAAATTATTGCCAGGACTACAGAAAGACAAAATTACATTATTTTTAGCATTTACCGTACAGATTTAAAAATAAATTCTTGGATACCTTCATACAAATTTGAAACAGTGGGAGCCTTGGATCAATTTTATACTTACACTGCCGAAAAACAATAAGGCAAGCAGCAGGGGAAGAATATAAAAGTGATTAAAAATACTTCTATTTAGTGAGTACTTATTCTAATATCTTGCACCAGTCTCAAGAATCGCCTTAAAATTAATTCTGATGCTAATACATTAGGGATGTATTTGATACAACTTTTAAATGCTGTCGTTATTTTCAGTAGCATTTGTTTTTCTCCTCAGTACTTATTAAATACAGGGGTAGACGTAGAATTATATAGGTATTTTTTTCTATTACTACCAGCTTAATATTAAGTAAGATATGAGAATTAGTAACTGAGAGTTCAAGCTTTGCCGATGTCATCTGCCTATCTGCTACTATCTCACGGAAGTCGCGATCGCCGCCCAGAAATTGCTATGCAGCAACTAGCAAAGCTGGTATGTCAGAAATTGCCAAAAAACCACAATTCATCAAATAGCGAACATCTGGTTGGCATAGCGGCTTTGGAAATGAGTCCTCAGCCTTTACACGAGCAGATTCAACAATTTGCCAAGAGGGCTTTTGGCGATGCCTGGGTTGGGCTAGGCCGGAGCGGAGTCTCTCAAAACCAAAATCGCCTCAAAATTGTACCGCTATTTCTGCTGCCGGGAGTGCATGTAATGACAGATATTCCCGCCGAAGTAGCACTAGCACAACAGGCTCTTGGTCAAGATATCATCATTGAGTTGCAACCATATTTAGGCTCTCACCCCAATTTAGAGAAATTGCTGGCAAAGCAAATAGCTGCTATAAAAGCAGAAGCATGGATTCTATTAGCTCATGGTAGCCGTCGCCCAGGTTCTCAAGAAACTGTGTCAGCAATGGCGGCGAGTTTGGGATCTGTGGCTGCTTATTGGGCTGGGCCTCCTAGTTTAGAATCACGGGTGAAAGAGTTGGTAGCTGCTGGTGATCGAGAAATTGCAATTTTGCCATACTTTTTATTCGCTGGTGGAATAACCGATGCGATCGCCGCCTCAATAGAGGAGCTAAAATTACAATTTTCTGCGGTGAATTTCCAATTGGCAGAACCACTGGGAGCAAGTGCAGAATTAGCCGAGCTAATTTGGGATTTAACAGATAGATGAACCGCACAGAAAAACAGGATAACAAGTATTTGGGAAAAGTTTATTTAGTAGGTGCAGGGCCTGGAGATCCAGGACTAATAACTCTGAAGGCAAAAGGTTTATTAGAATGTGCAGATGTAGTTATTTATGATGCCTTGGTGAGTCCGGCAATTCTGGCAATGATTAATCCCCAAGCAGAGCAAATTAATGCTGGTAAGCGTGCGGGGAGACATTCTTTGTTGCAGTTAGAAACAACTCAATTGCTGATTGATAAAGCGCAGGCTCATCCAATTGTGGTGCGACTAAAGGGTGGTGATCCGTTTATTTTTGGCCGTGGTGGCGAAGAGATGGCAGAATTAGTCAAAGCCGGAATATCAACGGAAGTTGTGCCAGGTATCACATCGGGGATTGCCGCCGCAGCCTATGCAGGTATTCCTTTGACTCATCGGCTATATAGTTCTTCAGTAACATTTGTTACTGGACACGAGGCTGCGGGTAAGTATAGACCGCTAGTGAAGTGGAATGCGATCGCCCACGGTTCCGAAACCATTGTAATTTATATGGGAATTCACAATCTACCTTATATTGTGGAACAATTAAGTGCAGCTGGGTTGAATTTAGAAACGCCCATTGCTTTGGTGCGCTGGGGTACGCGGCCAGAACAAGAAGAATTGATTGGTACTTTAGAGACAATTGTAGAGCAGGTAGAGCAAACTGGATTTGGTGCGCCTGCGATCGCAGTCATTGGACAAGTAGTAAATATGCACAGTATTCTAGCTGCTTGTCGTCCAGTTTGATGGTTGCTACAAAAAAATAAAAATTAGAAGTGTAGAGAAAGCAGTTTAGATGGCGGAGTTCTGCTCTCCAGAGTTTTTAAGTTTCTCGAGTCCAAAATGCCAATCCTCCTCCCCGGCCGCGAGCTGCAATGAAATCTTCCGTCACTGAAAAGAAGCCAAAGAAGGGTAGTTTAGCTATGGGCTGGTTGTAGAAATCTTCTGTTTTAACTTTACCAAAACGGATTGGTCTGTTGTAAACAACACCACCAAACAGACTGATAAGTATGTGGTTAAAGTCAAACGCCAATAAATTTTTTTGAGTTGAATATTGCACTGGCCCGGTGAGCTTTAACAAAACTGGGCCAAATTCAACCTGATTAATAATTTCGCCTCTGCCGGAATCCTGTTCCAAGGCATTGAAGGAAACATGGACTGTTATAAATTTGGGTACATAGAAACCCTTGCCTAATACAATTCCCCCGCGCTCTCTGACTTTATTAGTGCCAGTGACAAAGGAAAGTTGCCATTTACCTAAAATAGACTCGAACGGATAAGTTAATCGTTGCTGCTTGGCAGATTTTTCTGCTTGTAGCAACGCATTTACTAATGTTTCAGCACTAGGGCGTGTGCCTCTCTGTTTTCGATAGGCAGCCGCAGCATAGGATAGCACGGTTACAAAGTTAAATGTCGCTCTAGATGTCAAATCAGCTGTCATGAAAGCACTCTGGATTTAACTATTTCTTGGCTTTATTGAAGAGATTGTACCGTTATCGGGAGTCGGGAATAAATATTTTCGTGGTTGGTTGTAGGATTTTATCGGGATTAAAACCCAAAAACTATCAACCTCTAATTCGTGCCCTGCTGCCGAATTGGACTAAGCTGTTCCACATTTAAGTTGCATAATTAGGGCGGACAAGATGCCCACCCCACAAGAGTTCTGTTTATATTCGGTTATGCTAAATTAGATATTTTTCAGCTTATAGGCAGCAGCCCCAAGATGGGCATTCCCATGCTCTACATGGGAAGGAGATAATGTCATGTCACCTTGACAGTGCTAATCCTGCCTTCACTAGGAAAATCCAGTGCGTCTAGAGCTTCGGCTCTTGTTAATGACCAAATTCTGTGACAATGGTTAACAATTAAGACTTACGCAAAACAACATTCATGTAGCCGAAGGCTTCCCGTACCACTTTCCTACGGACGCGCAAGGGAGGTGAAAGCAAGCTACGCGGTAGCGTCTTTGCAGAAGAAGGGTATTGCTCCTACCTAGAAAGCATTCTTTTCAGCTATTGTTTGCGTAAGTACTGACAATAAACCGGAATACGGAATCTAAGCTACTCATGAGCCAGAGTTATCAAAACAGCCCTTTGCCACACCAACCCGTTCAATCATTTTTCGGTTGGTTATACGCTTTCTGGAAATTCTCTCGCCCCCACACGATTATTGGTACAAGTCTGAGTGTTTTAGCTTTATATTTAATTGCCATTGCCATTAGTAATCCTACTCTTTCCCCACTCCTATTCGACTACGCTCACGGCAAGCCTACTCCCGACTCCCATTCGACTACGCTCACGGCAAGCCTACTCCCTCTCTTAGGCGCATGGATTGCTTGTTTGTGTGGGAATGTCTACATTGTGGGGCTGAATCAATTAGAAGATGTTGATATTGACAAGATTAATAAGCCTCATTTACCGTTAGCATCAGGTGAGTTTTCCCGGCAGACGGGGCAATTTATTGTTGCTTTGACTGGGATTTTGGCGCTAGTTGTGGCGTGGCTAACTGGGCCATTCTTATTGGGCATGGTGGCAATTAGCTTGGCCATTGGTACTGCTTATTCTTTACCGCCTATTCGTTTGAAACAGTTTCCATTTTGGGCAGCGCTATGTATTTTTTCGGTGCGCGGTACGATTGTTAATTTAGGATTGTATTTACACTATAGTTGGGCGCTGAAACAAAGCCAAGTAATTCCGCCCGTGGTGTGGGTATTGACATTATTTATCTTGGTGTTTACCTTTGCGATCGCCATCTTTAAAGATATACCAGATATCGAAGGCGATCGCCTCTATAATATCGCTACTTTCACTATCAAACTCGGTTCCCAAGCTGTATTTAATCTGGCTCTTTGGGTGATAACTGTCTGCTATCTGGGAATAATTCTAGTTGGTGTGCTACATCTTGCCTCGGTTAACTCCATATTTCTGGTAATTGCTCATTTAGCACTGCTAGTTTGGATGTGGTTGCGGAGTTTAGCAGTAGACTTACAAGATAAAAGTGCGATCGCTCAATTTTACCAATTTATCTGGAAACTATTTTTTATGGAATATCTGATTTTTCCTATCGCCTGCTTTTTGGCTTAAACAATGCTAGAAACCTTTCCTACCAGTTCTCTTATCCCTGCTCTTGTAGTGCTTCTCAGTCTGTCAATTCTTGGCTATTTCGCTTGGAAAACTTTGATTACTTCAGACTTGTTTCAAAAAGGAATCAATCTGGCTGAAGTAAAAGATTACCAAGGCGCAGAAGCAGCATTTCGCAAAGTGATTTCCCTCAACTCTACTAATGATGTAGTGCGCTTGTTTTTAGGAGATGTTTTAAATCACCAAGGGCAAGTAGAAGAAGCAACAGAATTATTCCGGGAAGTGATTCGCCGCAGTCCGAAAAATCCTGATGCTTACTTGCGTCTAGCGAATATTCTCATGCAGCAAGAGCGAGAAGAGGAAGCCAAAACTAACCTGCTACAAGCTAAAGATTTATTGCAAAAACAACGCCAACCTGAAAAAGCTCAAAAAATCACTCAACTGTTAGATAAAATGAGTGCTAAGTTAAGTGAATCTTAAGTTGAGTGAGAATTGCGGAGATTAAAATCAGAAAGTACTAAAAGCTGGGTTTTAGATGCATTGACACAAGCCTCTTAACCCAGATTAATTAATTGCAGCCATTGCTCAACTGATGGAAACAAAAGTTTAGCAATTACTTAAAAAACGACTTTTTACTTTTAATCAAGCCCTACCTATTATGTACAAATGGACAATTATATTAGAGGATGTTTGAAAAGTCCTATTGTTGGTAGGAAAACGTTTTAGATCCCCCCTTAAAAAGGGGGACTTTAATTCCGGTTCCCCCCTTTCTAAGGGGAGCCAGCGCGGTCTTCTCCCAACGCCAAGGAGCGTCTCCAAGAGTTGGGGGTAGAGTGTTTTTATGATAGTAATTAGCCGAACTCGATATTACACGTAAACCAAGCAGATAAGGTGATAAAAATGCTGAAAAACAAGAATCTACTGGTAGCAGCTATTATCTGCTTGTGTTTGAGCAATGGTAGTACTGCCTTTGGTAGAGATGTTGGCGTTGTTTTGTCAAAAATTGATGACTCTGCACAGGCCGCAGTGACTCAAAACAAAAACGCAGTTACTAACTTCGAGCAAGGAACCAATCTCTACAAACAAGGAGATTTAAAAGGAGCAGAGGCGGCTTTTCTCAAAGCAATTGAACTAGAACCCAACTTTGTACAAGCTTATATTGGTTTGGCAAATACTCTCGACGATCAAGGGAAATCACAAGAAGCGATCGCTATTTACAAAAAAGCCATTAGCCTCGATCCTAAAGACTCTGGAGTATACTTGAATTTGGGTTTGACTTTAGCAAGACTGAATCAGTTAGAAGCGGCGATCGCCCAATATAAGAAAGCCCTCAGCCTTGAACCGAACTATGCAGACGCTCACTATTACTTAGCGAACGCCTTATACGCTCAACAAAAGCCAGCAGAAGCAGTCGCCGAATATACAGCATCCATTCGCCTCAATCCGAAAAATCCAGTAGCTTATAATGCCTTAGGAAATGCTCTGTATGCTCAAGGCAAACTAGAAGAAGCGATCGCAAATTACAAAAAAGCCATTAGCTTTGCTCCCAACTATGCAGACGCTCACTATAATTTAGCAAGCGCGTTTTACGCTCAAGGCAAGCTAACAGAAGCAATCGCCGACTATACCGAAGCGATTCGCCTTGATCCCAAACATGCACAAGCTTACGCAGGTTTGGCAAATGCAATGGACGATCAAGGTAAACCTCAAGAAGCGATCGCACATTACAAAAAAGCGATTAGCCTCGTACCCAACGATGCCTTAACTTACTATAATTTGGGAATCACCTTGGGAAGAGAACAACAGCCAGAAGAAGCGATCGTTAATCTCAAAAAAGCCAGAGAGTTATTCCAAGCTGACGAAAATAAGCAGATGGTTGAGCAAGTTGATCAGCTAATCCAAAAAATTAATCCCCGAAGGAATTGAATAAAAGAGAGTGGGGAAGAAGAACTATTGACAAATGACAAATGGACATGATTCAACAAAGGGGTAAAGTTTACCTCGTAGGTGCTGGTCCTGGAGATGTGGCATACCTGACGGTAAAAGCTTACAATCTCTTAACTATTGCTCAGGTGTTAGTCTACGATGCCCTGGTAGATGCTCAATTATTGCAGTGCGTACCAGATGAATGCTTGAAGTTAGATGTCGGCAAACGCGGTGGTAAACCCAGTACAACTCAAGCTGAGATTAACAAGTTATTAGTAAACTATTGTCTGCAAAGAAAACAAGTTGTACGGCTCAAATCAGGCGATCCGTTGATTTTTGGGCGTTGTACTTCTGAAATTGAAGCGTTGAAAGCATCTGGTTGTGATTTTGAACTAGTACCAGGAATTTCCTCAGCCCTTGCAGCACCTTTGTTTGCAGGAATTCCCCTGACAGATCCGGTTTTAAGTCGCGCTTTTGCAGTGCTTACAGCTCATGAACCAGAGGTTTTAGACTGGGAGGCACTGTCACGGTTAGAGACACTGGTAATTTTGATGGGAGGGCAACATCTACCAGAAATTATAGATCAACTGGTACGACACGGGCGATCGCACTTAACACCCATTGCAATCATCCGTTGGGCAGGAACTCCTGATCAACAAATTTGGACAGCGCAACTGGGCAATATTCTGGAACAAACCAGCGAATTATCCCTTTCTCCAGCAGTAATTGTGATTGGTGAAGTTGTTGGGCTAGGCAAGTACTTACAACCTGAGAATATATATTTAGACGAAATTATCAGATATTCTCAGGGGGAACCTCCGAACGAAAGTAATCCCACACCCCAACCTATGTTAAGTAACTTCCCTCCCTCTTCCTCATCTCCTCTTCCCCTGACTGGCAAAACAATCTTAGTGACGCGTTCAGTGGCACAGTCGAGTCAATTTAGCGATCGCTTGATCGCATCAGGTGCAACAGTTATCGAAATGCCAACCTTAGAAATCGGCCCGCCCTCCAGTTGGGAAGCTTTGGATAATGCGATCGCTGATTTATCTGATTTCGACTGGTTAATTCTCACTTCTACCAATGGCATAGACTACTTTTTTGAAAGGCTAATCGCCCAAGGTAAAGATACCCGTGCCTTAGCAGGTGTCAAAATTGCCGTTGTTGGCGAGAAAACAGCCCATAGTCTCAAACAACACTCTCTCCAACCAGATTTTATTCCCCCCAACTTTGTAGCCGATTCTTTAGTAGAAAATTTTCCAGATCAACTGGATGGTAAAAAGGTTTTATTTCCCAGAGTTGAAAGCGGCGGAAGAGAAGTTTTAGTTAAGGAATTAACTGTTAAGGGAGCAAAGGTGATAGAAGTTGCCGCATATCAATCTTGTTGTCCTAGTGGTATTCCACCTGTGGCAGAGTTAGCTCTCCAAAACCGCAAGGTAGATGTGATTACCTTTGCCAGTTCTAAAACTGTACAATTTTTCTGTGAACTTACTAATCAGATATTTTCCCACAACTCTGATGCTAGCCAACTATTAGAGGGCGTTTGTATTGCCTCTATCGGACCCCAAACCTCTAAAACTTGTCATGCTTTATTCGGACGCGTAGATGTAGAAGCCCAAGAATATACTTTAGATGGTTTAACCCAAGCACTGATAACATGGGCGACAAATTATTAATACAGCTTTGCATAAAATCGGGTATCGTCGGTCTTTACAGCTTCAGCAGAAAATTTTTTAGCTTAAAAACTTATGCCTTATAGTAAATTCACTATCAGTAAAGCTGTAGAGGATTTCCAACTCACAATCGTTGAAGGGGGTCGTTTTCTGCCAGAAATTCCCTCACTCATCCCTACCCCTTTGCTTGTGGATATTCTTAAAGAAACAATTCCCTGGGCGATCGCAGTCAGTAGCGAGAAAGCCCGTTCTGAGGGCATCATTAATCCTGTGTTACTGGAGGTAAAACGCCAACTCAAAGGACAGATTAGCGTTTTCTCTGGTGAGGAATTCAATGTAGAACCGGAGGCTGAACTCACTGGCTATGTTGATTTTCTGATTAGTCGTTCCCCAGAACAGCTATTTATTAAAGCTCCTGCGGTTATTCTAGTGGAAGCAAAGAAGGAAGACCTGAAACCAGCACTAGGTCAATGCCTCGCCGAAATGGTTGCAGCTCAACGCTTTAACCAACAAAAGCAACAGCCGATCTCGACGATTTACGGAACCGTTACTAGTGGCACGGTTTGGCGGTTTCTGAAGTTGGAAGGGCAATGCGCGTCCATTGACCTTACAGATTACCCTCTCCCTCCAGTTGAGCAAATTTTGGGTATTCTCGTTTGGATGGCGCAGAAGGGCTAATGAGAAAGATATGAGAGTAGGAAGACTTAAGTGTCTCCCCTAATCCTCATCTTCCCTGCTCGCCTCAACTGATAACTTTCCCAACCCTTGCGGTTTTGCCCCCTGCTTCCGGCGGCATCACAAAGAATTCTGAGAAATCAGCCTTAAGTACTTGGCGAAAAAGACTCAGTTTGATATTGTTGATTAACATATCAAACTGATATATCAAAATGCTGAAGTTGGCAGTATTAGGTCTCTTACAGCGAGAGCCATTAAATGGTTATCGGCTCAAACAGCAACTAGAGATGTTTATGAGTTGCAGTATTTGTGTTAACTCTGGTGCGATTTATCCTCTTCTCAAGCGCATGGAAGAACTAGGAGAAGTGATGCTATGTGCAGAACAGGTACAAGAAGCTGGGCAGTGTGGAAAGGTATATGAGATTACACCCCTCGGTAATACCACTTGGTATCAAGAGATGCTGGCATATCCTCATGAAAGTTGGGTGAATGCGCGATCGCGATTCTTAATCAAATTTTTTTTCTTTGGTCATTTATTACCCGAAGAACGAGTGCAGTTAATTGAACATCGATTGATGTCATGTCGGTTACGCCTTGCAGAGAAAAAAGCCCTGGAAATTACTGATGATTTATACCAAGTGAAAGTGCAAAGGCGGGTAGTTGAAGTCATCAAATCGGAGATAGAGTGGCTAGTTGAGCAACTGCAAACAGAACAACTTCAATTAACTCAAACGCCAACTTCAGCAAAATAGCTTTAACCCAAAAAACTTTTGAAGTATCCTAACTAACTATGTGGATCGTCAAAATTGCTTTACGTCTTCCGTATACATTCGCGATCGCAGCTTTAATGATTGTGATCCTGGGTGTAGTCACGATATTTGGTACACCAGTTGACATTTTTCCGGCAATTAACATTCCGGTAGTCAGCGTAGTTTGGACTTATACAGGGACCACATCTGAGGAAATGGCCCAGCGAATCGTGACAATTAGCGAACGCGCCATGACAACAACCGTTGGTGACATCGAACACATTGAGTCTCAATCTTTAAGTGGTGTTAGTGTCGTCAAGGTTTTCTTCCAACCGAGCGTGAATATAGCCTCAGCCGTCGCTCAAATCACCTCTGTCAGCCAAACAATTCTCCGTCCTTTGCCACCCGGTATCACACCACCATTCATCATTCAATACAACGCTTCTAGTGTGCCGATTATCCAGATGAGCGTCAGTAGCAATAACTTGCCAGAACAAGCGCTCAACGACTATGCTACCAACTTCGTCCGCACCCAACTAGCAACAGTGCAAGGGGCGAGTGTACCTCTGCCCTATGGTGGGAAACCTCGGCAAATTATGGTTGATATCGATCCCCAAGCAATGTTGGCTAAAGGTATTTCTGCCCAAGACGTAACTAATGCTGTCAGTGCCCAAAATCTGGTATTACCCGCAGGTGATATGAAGATAGGCGATCGTGACTTCGCCGTACAAATCAACAATAGTCCAGATGTGGTGTCAGCCCTCAACGACTTGCCGATTAAGCAAGTTAATGGTAACGTCACTTACATTCGTGATGTCGCGCAGGTAAGAGATGGCTTTGCTGTGCAATCAAACATTGTACGTCAGAATGGCAGACGATCCAGCTTACTTAGTATCCTTAAGAGTGGCAATGCCTCGACTATTGATGTCATCGATCGAGTAAAAAAAGCTTTGCCTCGCATCCAATCCACCTTGCCCCCAGGACTGAATTTAGCATTTTTATTCGATCAATCTGTATTTGTGAAAGCTTCTATTCAAGGCGTTCTCAAAGAAGGATTGATTGCAGCATTTCTCACCGCGCTGATGATTTTGATTTTCCTGGGAAGTTGGCGTAGCACTGTAATTGTAGCCGTATCGATTCCCCTCTCAATGCTGGTTTCGATCATTGTGATGAGTCGTTTGGGACAAACTTTCAACATCATGACCTTAGGTGGTTTGTCCTTAGCTGTAGGTATTCTTGTAGATGATGCCACAGTAGAAATTGAAAATATCCACCGAAATCTCGGACAAGGTAAAGCAATCAAGCGAGCAATCTTAGATGGCGCTCAACAAATCGCCACTCCAGCACTTGTTGCAACATTATGTATTTGTATTGTCTTTGTGCCGGTCGTGTTTTTAAGTGGAGTGGCAAAATACCTATTTGTACCGCTAGCGATGGCGGTAGTATTTGGGATGCTTGCTTCATATCTGCTATCTCGGACTGTAGTACCGACAATGGCAAGCTATCTTTTACCATCCGAAGCAGACTGGCATAGAGAAAGCGAAGATCATAATGGTCATGGCGATCGCCATCATCTAGATTCGCCAGTCCAAAACGATAATGGTCATGGCGACAATCATCATATAATAGATTCGCCAGTCCAAAATAATAATGGTCATAGCGACAATCATCATATAATAGATTCGCCAGTCCAAAACAATAATGGTCATGACAACCACGATCAAAGGTCAGAGGCAACAACGAAAACTGCCAAACCTGTTAAGAAAGATTGGATATGGCGGCTACACGAAAAGTTTAACCGGCAATTTGAGAAATTTCGCAGTTGGTACTACAATGTCCTGAACTCAGCATTAAATCACCGCCGCATAGTCTTTGTGCTCTTTGGTGCTTTTATAGTAAGTGCAGGAGTTTTGTTACCGTTCGTCGGCCAAGACTTTTTCCCGGAAGTCGATGGTGGTCAATTTAGCCTCCATGTTCGAGCCTTACCTGGTACTCGTTTGGAAGAGACAGAAAAAATTGTTAGCCAAGTCGAAGGCGTTATCCGCCAGACTGTACCGAAAGACAATCTTTCTCTGATTCTGGATAACATCGGCTTACCCAACAGTGGCATTAACCTTACCTATGGCTATAACGGTGCGACAATTGGGCAGGCTGATGCTGATATTCTTGTCTCCCTAAAAGAATCTGGTTCAACTTTTTCTTACATCAAGCAACTGCGCCAGAAATTGAAAGCGACATTTCCCAACTACACCTTCTTTTTTGAGCCTGCTGATATTGTTACTCAAATTCTAAATTTCGGTTTGCCTGCTGCTGTTGACGTGCAAATATCTGGCCCTCTGAAAAACTCAAAAGCCAACTTTGAAATTGCCCAACAAATCGCAGCCCGGATGACGCGCATTCCTGGCGCTGTAGACGTACATATGCAGCAAGTTGTCGATGCTCCAAAGTTACGTCTTGATGTAGATCGCACCGAGGCTCAACAATTGGGTATGACCCAGCGTGATGTTGCTAATAGCGTCCTGACTTCCTTAAGTTCAAGCGGTCAAGCCGCAATCAACCAATGGCTTGATCCCACAAAAGGCGTGAGTTACACCCTGGCTGTACAAGTTCCACAGTATAAAATTGACTCTATTGACAGCCTGAAAAATACGCCAGTTGGTAACGGTCAGACTGCACCCCAACTTTTAGGTAATTTGGCTACTGTCAAACGCGACACAGTGATGCAAGTTGTCAATCACTACAACATTCAGCCGGTTTTCGATATCTATGCTAATTCCTCTGGTCGTGACCTTGGGGGAGTTGCTGGGGATGTAAATCGAATCATCGCTGATTATCAGAAAAAATTGCCTAAGGGTAGTCAAATTAATGTCCGGGGGCAAGTGCAAACGATGAACTCTTCCTTCCTGGGACTTGGTTTAGGACTCGTGTTTGCAATTGTGCTGGTTTACTGCTTAATGGTGGTGAACTTCCAATCTTGGCTCGATCCCCTGATTATTATGATGGCACTGCCAAGCGCCTTAGCTGGGATCATCTGGATGCTGTTTGTCACCCGCACCACCCTGAGCGTCCCTTCCTTAATGGGTGCAATTATGAGTATAGGTGTGGCGACATCAAACAGTATTTTAATGATTACTTTTGCAAATGAGCAGCGTCAGGAAGGCGAAAATGCCTATAAAGCAGCCCTAGCGGCGGGCTATACAAGATTGCGTCCTGTGTTGATGACTGCCTTAGCCATGCTCATCGGGATGGTGCCAATGTCTCTCGGTCTTGGTGAAGGTGGTGAGCAGAATGCACCCTTGGGTCGCGCTGTAATTGGTGGCTTGTCAGCTGCAACAGTCGCTACTCTGATCTTTGTACCTGTCGTATACAGCATTATGCGGCGTCAACAACCTCGTCCTGTTGATGATGACGATTTAAATTTCTCAGATCCGCAGGCAGCATACTCATTATCATCATCTCAAGGCAAATCATGAGCAATTCCAAGTAAGGCTACAAAGTAATACAGTTCAGTTAAGCATTTCTTTCTTCTCTTCCTTTGCGTCCAACTCTTCTCTACGAGACACTCTTGCTAGCTTGTCCTCCGCAGGAGTACGCGGTTCGTTAAAAAAATTGACTTTGACAAAGATAGGACTTACGCAAAATATCTCTGAAACTCTGATTTCTCCGTGTACTCTGCGCCTCTGCGGTAGCCTGCGGCAAGCCGAAGCGTCTACGTTATTCCGTAACTCATGCGTAAGTCCTAAAAGAGTTAAGCCTTAACCCAACCGTATTGGGCTACAAAAAAAATAGTCAAAGCCAATCATGGTAATGACTCTAGCTGCTAAACTTCTGCTTTCTTAGATAATATGGGACAGTTTACCTATGGATTCTCAGCATCGTCCATCTCCTGATTCTGAACAACAAACGACTTCTAGAAAACAAAAGCGTGGCATTGGTGGAATTGGTTGGGCTGTAATTGGGGCTGTTTTTTTTGCTAGCCTACTGGCCATAGGTATTCTGCCTCGGTTAAGCCAAAGGTCAGAATTACAAGCAGCAGTTAAGGAAGCAAACACCCTACCCACAGTCAACGTGATCACTCCCCGTCGCGCCACTGCTTCTACCAAATTGGAACTACCTGGGAGTGTTGTAGCCCTTAACCAAACGACCATCTACGCTCGCAGTACTGGGTATTTGCGGCGGTGGTATGCAGACATTGGCGATCGCGTCCGATCTGGTCAGTTGTTGGCAGAGATTGATTCACCAGACACCGATCAGCAAGTTCTGCAAGCAAAGGCAGAATTAGTGCAAGCACAAGCTAACGTGCTTCAAACTCGTGCTAATTTAGCTAAAGGTATTTCTGATTTGAAGCAAGCCCGCGCTAATCTATTGATCGCACGTCAGAGCTGGGAGCGCTGGCAAGTTCTTGTTAAGAAAGGTGCAGTCGCTCAACAAGAAGCAGATACAAAATATGCTACATATCAGGCTAATCTTGCCAACGTTGAGGCAGCACAAAACACTATTAATTCCAACTCTGCCAACATCAAAGCAGCACAAGCTAACGTCTACGCAAGTCAAGCAAACTTCCAGCGTAATACTGTATTGCAGTCTTATAACAAAGTCACTGCTCCCTTTTCAGGAGTGATTACCGCACGTAATGTAAATACAGGTGTTTTAATTTCAGCAGGTAGTGGCAACACTAATACCAGCAACACTAATACCAGCCTTTATACTATTGCTGCTTATGACAAGCTAAACGTAAATGTGAGTGTTCCACAGAGTTTATCACAGTCACTTCAGACTGGTCAAACAGCACAAATTACAGTCAAAGAGTTACCACAACAAGTATTTACGGGTAAAGTAGTGCGTACTAGCAACGCTATAGATCCAAATACTCGCACTTTGCTGGCACAATTAGAAGTGCATAATTCCGAAGCTACGCTGCGACCTGGAATGTATGCCAATGTGAAATTTGCGATTAACCGCACCAATCCTCCCTTTGTTGTGCCAGATAGTGCCTTAGTCGTGAACGCCGGAGGTACGCAGGTAGCAACTGTAACTAAAGACCAAACAGTGCATTATCAAAAAGTTGTCGTTGGGCGAGATTATGGTACTGAAATAGAAATTACATCAGGTCTGACAGGAAATGAATCGCTCATTGCCACTCCTACGGTTGATGACACAGAGGGTTTGCGCGTGCAGCGAGTTGCACAAACAAAGTAGACTCATTTTTGATAAGCTGTTGGACATTTAACTTGTATATTACCTGGAAGTAAAAATCTTGTGGGGTGGGCATCTTGCCCGCCCTGGTTATGCAAATTAAAAGTACATTAGCTTATCACACTTGGTTAAAAACTTTTGAGTTAGATGCTTATTAAATTGGCATTTTAACTATAGCCCTACTTAATCATTTGTGAACAACTAGATCCCCGACTTCTTAGAGAAGTCGGGGATCTGAATCTTGTGATTATACTATGTACTGAAGATCCAAACTTATATTGGAAACTGAATATCTTCGTAAACCAAAGAAATAGGAAAGTCGAAATCAACACTAGTTAAATGAACTTCATCCCCTTGTTCATAAGGGTGTAACTCCCAAATTCCTTTGTCATTTATACGAAAGCAATCTAAACTGATTTTTTCAGCATCAATGAGGACATATTCTTGTAAAGTCTCGATACGACGATACTGCGTAAATTTCCCGCCTCTGTCGTAAGCTTCCGTGCTAGGGGAAAGAACTTCAACAATTAAACAAGGATACTGAATAAATTTAATCGCTTGTCTATCTCTTTCATCACAACTCACCACAACATCTGGGTAGTGAAACGGCCCGTTCTCAGTTACTCCTACTTTTGCATCTGCCATAAAAGCTCGACAAGAACCTCCCCGCAGATGGCTTTTTAATGCTGAAGCTAAGTTTAAGGCAATACTAGTATGGGGAATAGTACCCCCAGTCATAGCGAAGACTTCACCATTGATATATTCATATTTAATATCTTGGTGTTCTTCCCATTCCAGGTATTCCTGGGGAGTCATATACTTACTGTCTGGATTCGCAATCATAACTTTATCCTTTAAACATTACGTTCAACCGCGATAATTTCAGTATATTCATACTCGTTCGGGCTTTGTTTCACCAAAGGATATCTTTCCCCAGCCAACTCAATATAATCTTGTTCGCAATCCGCCTTAGAAGAATAATACGTAAGCACATATTCTCTACCAATTCTATCTGTCATTTCTGCTTCTACTTCACCCCGCCACTGAGTCTTAGTAACTAAAACTATCAACTGATTCGCTAATTCAGGAATTGTCTTAGCAATGTGTCGCCGCGAACTTTCATCTAAACTACCGAAAGGTGAATCCATGACAATTGGAAAAGTGCTACTATCGGGAATCATCATCATTTTTCGCTTCTCACTCCATTCCCTTACTTTGTCAATAATGCTGGCAATAAAGGACAAACTGAGAATTTGATTCTCCCCGGTGGATGCTGCAACTGGTGCTTCTATACCTGTAGTATTTTCTACTAATGTCAGTTCATATTTATCGCTAATTTTAGGAATGTATGGAGTCACAGAAATTTCTGTGAATATCTCTTGGACTCGCTTTTCTAGTTGCAAGCGAAATTGTTGTTCTTGACGATTTTTAACTTCCGTTAACCGTTCGATTGCATCTTGAGTAGCGTTAATTCGTCGCTGTGCTAAAGTTTGCTTGTCTTCATTCAGCTTTTGTTTGGCAATTTGTTTGTTTAAACCTTCAATTTCAGTTGTAAGTTGAGCAATTTGCTGCTGATTTGCACCCTGTTCTCGATTTAATGCATCAATTTTACTTTCAATTTCATCTAACCGTTTTTGCAAACTGCTAATTTCTTCATTAGCATCTTTTCGCAACCGTTCTTGAATATTGTCTAAATCGCCTTCAATTTGAGATATGCTTTGCCTTAATTGATTAATCCTAGTTTGTTCTCTATCAACTTCTTCCCAAAATCCTATAGCTTGCTTATCAATTTCATCTACTTGAGCTATCATCCGAATTGCAGTTTCTTCTACCGCCGAAGAACCTGCTTTATTTAACCAGGTACTCACATGAGTATGAGAATGATTACCCTCGTGTAATTCTGCACCACAAATACAGCGTTGAGAATTGAGTAAATCATTCACAAATTCCCGCGAAATTCCTGATGTTAACTCGCCTCGCTGCTTCAAATCATTGATAATTCCGCGAAACTGGGATGTAGTTTCTGACAATAAAACGGTATAACCCCGCGCGGAAATAACTTTTTTCAGCGCTTCTTTAGTTTTTTTATATTCTTCTTGATTCGCCGTCTTCTGCGATTCTAAATTTTGCCATCTTGATTGCAATTCCTTAGCAGCACTAAGTTCTCGCAAACGGTTACTTGTCTCTTTTTTAAAAGTTTGTTGATATTTTAACTCTTCTTTAATTTCTATTTGCCGTTTGGCAATGCGTTCACGCTCTTGTTCTATCTTTTCTTGCTGTTGTAACAGTTCTTTAGTTTGGGAATCACCAATAGCTTTTAACTCATTTTCTAGAGTTTTTTTAGCATCTCCCAAATGTCTGATAGAACGGTTAATTACCTCCACACCCAAGAAAATTTTTGTAGCTTCAGCAATTTCAGCTTTTTTGTCAGAACGGACTATTTCTTCAATTCGTTCGCCGTCAAAGAAAAAATATTGATGTAAAGTAGCGGGTAAAATTTGATTAATTATATCGTCTGGTTGCTGATTTGGTATATTCCATTTCCCATCATCACCACCAACCCACATGGTTAATTGGGTTTTGCCGGCGTCAAAATCACTTTCGTTTTTATAACCCCGACAGGCGCGTTTAACTCGATAACGTTTACCTTCATGTTCCCAGCCAATTTCTACCCAACATTCTATAGTTTGACCTTTTTGAGCTTCAGCGATCGCACGCTTATTTACTAACTGTTCTATCGATGCAAACGCCGCACTAAATTTATCATACAATACCCAAGTAAAGGCATTCAATAAACTGGTTTTCCCAGAGCCATTATTGCCATGAATAATCGTCGTGTTATGAACATCTCCCCCAGCCAGGATCATCTCTGGTGTCGTACCATAAAAGGAGCGAAAGTTGCAGAGTTTGATTGAAGTTAGCTTCATCGCACCTCTTCCTTAATAATGTCCAAAATATGATCGTTTATATGGCTGTTAATCTTTTTATCTAGCCTGCCTTTTTCCAGCTTCCATACCCGCTCAATAATTTGCCGTACTTCCGGCAAAGCGCTGGTTATTGGCTCCTGCACATCATCAATATTCGCATCTTGTGACATATTGGGTTTTTAAATATACTTTTTCTATATTTTAACTTCCTCTAGTGCTGTATTTACCTCCGTAAAACCACTGTTTGCGTTATCTTTAATTTTTGGAAAAAATAGTTTTTGCAAATTTATAATTTTCTTTGAAAAACCACTTTATTCTTTAATCGTTTTCTGTTATTATAAATAATAACAATCTACTTTATAATCGGATGTAAGTACCTTTAAAATTTTTACTTACATTCCATTATTATCAAACTCATAATATTATTATTTCATACTTAATGCTTCTTTTTTATAAACTCGAAAAATTTTTACAAAATAATACAAATATAGCAATCCTAGATGAGTTATGAGAATTGAAGGATAAAGATCCCCGACTTCGTAAAAGTTGTCGGGGATCTAACTTTTCACAAATGATTTAAGATTGCTATGATCAAATATCTAATAAACCATATCGCTTTTGTAAATCGAGTAATTTCATTCTGGCAACGCCTGCGTTATCAGCCAAATCAGCAAATTCCACAAAGCGACGCAATTCCTTTTTCAAAAGATTACGCTCAACTTCTATCGTTTCTCTATCTAAATCTGGTGGCAAAACAATCATATCAAATATAGTAGCGCGTTCCTTAGCAGGATGAGGACGCAAAACTCGCCCCCGTCGCTGGATAAATTGGCGAGGATTACCAGAACTTGATAAAATCACCGCAGTTTGAATTGCCGGAATATCAACACCTTCATCTAAACAACGAATTGCCACCAAACCCTGCAACTCACCACTTTCAAATTGACGGCGTAAAATTTCCCTCTCTTGTAAAGATGTTTGGGCTGTATAGGTGCTTACCTTATACTCTAAATCCACACCCAGAATTTTAGCAACAGCTTTAAGTTGGCGTAGAGATGAACGTTGTCCCGCATCCTGTGAACCATCACTACAATAAAAAAGAGTGTGAGTAGTTTCGCGGCGAGTTGCCATTAAATCCCGTAAAGCATTTAATTTATTTTCCGCCGCCCCAATTAATCTTGCTCTTTGCATCAACAATGGCTTTAAATCTTCATTGTCTTCAAATCCCGCTTGTCCATTATCTCGATCTCGATAAAGTAGCGATCGCCCAATTCTTTTAGTTAACTTTAAATAAGCAATACTTTCTGCTTCAGTTAACTCTACCAGCACCGGATAATACAGATAATGTACCAAAGCACCTTGAGCGATCGCATCCCTTAAAGTGAACTCTGGCTGGAGAACTGGCCCAAAATAATCAAATAGAGATTGCGTGCCAAAATCATCAAAATACCTTTCCGGTGTGGCAGATAAAGCTAGTCTCAACCCAACACTGCGTGGTAAACTTTCTTCTAACTTGGGTGCGCCTAAATTATGCGCCTCATCCCCAATAATTAAAGTTTTGGCAGGAAAATATTTGAGTTGAGACTGAAACCCATCTCCAATTAAAGTAGAGTTCGTAGTAATCACCGTGACAAACCGTTGAGAACCAGAACGCAGATTATAAATTTGCGTCGAAAGTTGACTTTGCCAAGTGCGTAAATTCTCGAAAGCTAAAATGGGTTGCAAATTAAATTTTTCACATTCTCGCGCCCATTGGGTGACGAGATGACGGTAGGGACACACCACCAACAACACTTGTAAATTAATCTGCTGATATAATTCACAAGCGATCGCTAGTGCAGTAATCGTTTTACCACTACCAGTAGCCATTTTCAGCGTCCCTCTGCCATTGTTGGTAAACCAGCTAGCGATCGCTTGTCGCTGATATTGCCGCAATTGCAGAGATGGAGGCATTCTTGGGCATCCTGGTAATGGTTGCGAAGTGTAATAACTGCCCTTACTTTCCCTTGCAATTGGTAATTTTAATCGAAATGCGCCACGGGGAGTATCCCCGTGGTCACTTTCGCGGAAAGTGGGCAGTTGCTGCACTGGATTTGGCGTCAGGTACATATATTAAGCAAATGGGCATTGGGCATTGGGCAATTCAATTTTGGATTTTGGATTGACGATAGCGTAGCGTTAGCGAGTCCGCGAGCATCTTTTGGATTAAATTTCAATTCTTTAATCTAAAATCTAAAATCTAAAATTCTCACTTCCCATTACTCAGTTGTAACCGCGCCAAACACCAATAAGTGAACCTTGCACCTGCACTTGCATAGCACTGACTTCAATCGGATTATACTTAGGATTTGCTGGTTTGAGGGTGACGCGATCGCCTTGACGATAAAAACGTTTTAATGTCGTACCGAATCCATCAACTCTGGCGGCGACGATAGTACCATTTTTTAAATGATTTGGTTCTGCTACTGGACGCAGGAATACGACATCGCCATCAGCAATTAAATCTTCAATCATGCTATCGCCAGCTACCCGCAAGGCGTAGGTTTGGGGAGGTAACTCGAAATTAGAAAAGTCTAGATGATCTACAGCATCGGTAAACGGTTCTATTAAACCACCAGCAGCGATCGTCCCCAAAATTGGCACACCTTGCTTAACACCACGCAAAATCCGAATCGTTCGCGCTTGGCCTTCAGTCCATTCTATATATCCTTTAGTGCGTAAATGTTCTAAGCGACTTTGAATTGGTGCTGGTGACTTCAAATTCATCGCTTGCATCATTTGCCGAATTGAAGGCGAATGCTGGTGCGATCGAATGTATTCTCCTAACCATTCGTAAAGTTCTTGTTGAGCTTCCGTTAGACGTTCCATAAATTTGCCAGAAGTAATTATAAATGTGTCTAGAACATTAGTACTACAAAAAACTCCCTATAACAAGAGAAAAGTAAAAATATGAAAGGCAAAACAAAGAATATTCTCTTTTCTTTTACCCATTTATCAAGAAATGGGGTCTAAAACCCCGTCTTTCTAAGACGGCTTTGTGGTAGAATGTATACACCGAGAGCAAGAAACGGATATCTTGAGAGTAAAAGTTAGGCACAAGCCGGAACCTCCAAACGATATAAACTCTTCTTGTATTTGTACCGATGGATAGACAGGGATTGGAAACTGTCTGGGCAATCAGAGCGTCGGGGATATGTGGGTAACTGCATATCTAGATAGTGGGTGAAAAACCGTAAGGAAATAACCAGAAAATCTAAATCGTGAGGTTTAGAAGCTCCGTACCTTTAGGTCGCAGTCATGTCACTTAGGATTTTTAACCAAGAAGCAGTCAAGAGCCAATTGCACACTCGCTATTCTGACTCCTAACTCCTGTACAGACGCGATTAATCACGTCTCTTGACTTGTAGAGACGCGATTAATCGCGTCTCTACTCCTTTCATTCTGCCCCTAAGATACTGGCAAGTAAAGCTTTTTGGGCGTGCAAGCGGTTTTCTGCCTGTTCCCAAACTCGTGATTGCGAACCTTCAATAACAGATTCGGTAATTTCTTCACCGCGATGGGCTGGTAAGCAGTGTAAAACAATTGCCTCTGGATCAGCAAGGCTCAATAGCTGCTCTGAAATTTGGTAAGGCTGGAAAATTGGCATCCGATCGCCTGCTTCTGCTTCTTGCCCCATACTCGCCCAAACATCAGTATAAAGTACAGCAGCTCCCTTAGCTGCTAATTCTGGATCATGAGTGAGGAGGACTTCAGTTTTGTGATTAGCGATCGCTCTTGCTTGTTCTACAATTCTAGAATCTGGCTCATATCCACTAGGGGTAGCAATTCTGACATTCATTCCCACCAAAGCACAGCCCAACATCAGAGAATTAGCCACATTATTCCCATCACCCACGTAGGTTAAAGTTAACCCAGCAAGGGTGCCAAAGCCTTCTTGAATCGTCAATAAATCCGCTAATACCTGACAGGGATGTTCTGCATCAGTCAGCGCATTAATCACCGGAATCTTGGCATAATCAGCAAAAATTTCTAAATCCTGCTGTGCAAAAGTGCGAATTGCCAAAATATCCAGATATCGATCTAACACCCGCGCCGTATCCTGCAAAGGTTCCCCGCGACTAACTTGAGTGACATTGGGGTTGAGATCGATTACCTGTCCCCCCAGTTGATACATCGCCACAGTAAAACTTACCCGCGTGCGAGTTGAAGCTTTGGAGAACAACAACCCCAAAACTTTATTACACTGCAACTTCAACTGTTGTGATTTAAGTTGAGTTGCCAATTGCAGGAGTTCTTGAAGTTCCGTTGGACTGATGTCCGCCAGACTTAATAAATCTCGTCCGATCAACACTGCCATGCTTATGATGTGTAAAGAACAATTATATATTTTTGTTGCTTTACCAGCCGTGTTAATTCATCACAATTGCTACGCCAACTCAACCATCTAGGCGCACAAAAGCAGCGATATTGCCAAAATCTCTGGTTTTCTAGCCTAATTTCTGAAGAGGCAGATATTTTTTAGCGATCGCATCTAGACAAATAGGTTGATTATGGTATAATTAAAAATTGTGGTTGCTATATTGAGAGCAATCGCCAAATTTGCCAGCATAGCACAGTGGTAGTGCATCCGACTTGTAATCGGAAGGTCGCGAGTTCAAATCCCGCTGCTGGCTTTTGTTGATTTTGGCAGGTTTAAATATAAAATGACATAACAATGGTTATTTGGAACGAAGTAACCTATCGCTGCCCTTGGTGGGTCGATACCAAGTAAGTGCTAAATGATTTCCGAGGCGTTTAGCGCATTTATCCTCATACATTAGCTTGTCAGCCTCTTCTATCAATTGTTCTAGTGAAACGTTTTCATTTAAGGCGGATTGTGACACACCAACACTTATGGATAGTTGATATGGGTAATTATGCTCTTGATTAAAGCGATCAATATTTGTTTGCAATCGAGGATAAATTTCATCTGTATTCCTAGATTTGACATGAACTAATATTACAAACTCGTCTCCTCCTAGACGGGCAATAATATCCGAATCCCGAAAGGTTTGCTTTAGTATTTGGGCTGTATCAACGATCATTTTGTCTCCTATTTCATGCCCTAGAGAGTCATTAATCTGCTTTAAACCATCTATATCAACAAACAAAACGTAGCAGAACATTTGTATGCGTTGGAGAATTTTGAATTGCTGATTTGCCTGCCAAAAGAAACCACGTCGATTATATAGTCCTGTCAACTCATCAGTTAGGGATAGCTCCCTTATCTCTGCTTCAGCCTTCAGGCGTTCCTGAATTTCATGCTCTAGGCGTTGATTTTGTTCAAGAAGTTGTTGGTATTGCTGTTTAATGAGTAGCTGGTTTTTGACTCGCATTAGCACTTCAAGTTCTTCAAAGGGCTTGGTGATATAGTCTTGTCCACCCACTTCAAATGCCTGCAATTTATCATTGATTTGGTCAAGGGCACTAATAAAAATAATCGGAATTTGATCTGTTATTTTTGATGCTTTTAATTGTTGACAAACCTCATAGCCATTCATTTCGGGCATATTGATGTCAAGCAGAATCAGATCCGGGGGATGTCGATAAGCAGCTTGTAATGCCATTCTGCCGTTGAGGGATTTACGGATGATATAACCATGCGACTCTAACATTTTGGCTAACAATCGTAGATTGTCGGGGGTATCGTCCACGATTAGGATATTCGTTTCCGAAGCAGATTTAAGTAAATTAGACATAGGGGAAATGGGAAAAATTTTTAACCAATTACCAATTATTAATTACTCCTTAACCCTTGTTCGCGTAAAAGGTTATTAGACCATATAGCATCTTCTGGTTTTAGGGGTGGTACTGATTCTTGATTATAATCAATTGCTAAGTAATATCTTGCACGATTGTATATACCATGCAATAAAGATTGCAAATCTACAATTGGTTCTATATCTTCTGACTGTAACGGTAATGGAAATACGGGAATCGTTTCTCTGATGATAAAGCCATATAATTTCGCTTGAGGACGTGTTTCACTTCTGCTAACAATAATTTGATAATCTGTTACAGGAACTTCCCCTAAAATTGACATGGGTTTTCCACTTCTGAGTAAATCAATTTCGATTAAGTGAGAAAGACTAGCTAAAACTTGTTTGCGTTTCCGTTGATAGGCTTTTCTACCTTCGCCTGGGCGTTTATTTTTAGGAGATAAAACTTCGATAGATGTCACCACAAAACCTGTAGAAACTTCTCGAACTTCTAAGTAATTTTCCGTAATATGTTCGGGTAACGGTATCATCACAGTGATGCCTTCTGATGTCGCTGTTTGGCTAGCAGTTGATGAGTATTGCTGGGGTGATTTTTGTTGAGAAAAAATAGAAACATCAGGTATACCAACTAATACAGAATCGGAGTCCTCACTTAAATAAGTACGTCGTTCAATTGCAACTCGATACTGTGGGGGAATATTTTCCTCAATAGTATCTGCGATCGCTGTAATCAATCGATGATTTACTTCTGACCAGAACACAGGATTTTCTAAATAAGGATTCATTCCCGGAAATGGAGAATTCATAGTTTTACTATCCTGAAATGAGGGATTGGGATGATTTTAAATTAATTCTCTTCTTTTCCATTCCTTTTCCGCTTCGCAGCAGCGCTTCGCTATCGCCTCCATCTGGAAGTTATCCACCAGATATTTCAGAGCATTAGCAAGAACTTGCTCCTGGTTGGGGATTTGGGCGATGAGATTGTAGAGTTTGGTATCGTTGAGATCCAGGGCTGCTTGATTTACCTGAATAATCCACTCTGGCGACATTACTTGTAAATCTTTGGCAGTTAGGGATTTATGAGATTTATGAACTAAGATTGGCTGGTCTAACCCTGGTAAAGCTTCTTCGCGGTAGGAGTAGCGGACTCCCAAGTAGTGTGCAATCCGATCAAATAGGATAGCTTCTATAAATGGTTTGGTGATGTGGTCGTTGCAGCCTGCTTGAATGCTGGTGGTATAGTCTTCCTCAAAAGCATAGGCTGTCACTGCAATAATCACCACGTCTTTACCTGCTTCCCTCCCTCGAATTTGCCGAGTAGTTTCGTAGCCATCCATCACGGGCATTTGAATGTCCATTAAAATCAGATGGGGATGCCATTCTGACCAGAGTGCGATCGCCTCCTTTCCGTTCTCGGCTGCACAGACCTCGAACCCAACTAATTCTAATAGGCTGACGAGCAACAGACGATTTTCTCTCAAGTCTTCCGCCACCAGAATCCGATAAGTGGGCTGTCCCGGTTCCAGACCGATAACAGTGCGATTCGTTTCCGGCGCAATGATATCTACTGAGCTTACCAGACTCAGTAAAACCTCACAAATAAAGGTTGACTTCTGATTCAGGGTGCTTCGCGCTGTAATATCACCACCCATTAAACGGGCAAACTGACGGCTAATCGATAAGCCTAAGCCTGTACCTTGAACATAGCGACCTGGTTCTATTTGCGTGAAGGCTTCAAACACAGTCTCGATATCGGATTGAACGATACCACATCCAGTGTCTTCAACTTCAAAATGAAGAGTGATGATTGGTTTGGAATCATCGGTAGAAATTGAATCAAGTGAGTTGACGCTGCCCACTCTCCCGGCCAAAGCTTGGAATCGCAGGGTGACACTGCCTGTTGTCGTAAATTTGATCGCATTGCTTAATAGGTTGAGCAGAATTTGCAGCAATTTTGATTTGTCACCATACACATAGCGAGGAACGCTGGGATGCTGCTCTGTGATCAGATCAATTCCTTTCTCTAAAGCTTTGAGAGCAACCATATCTCTGATGGAGTGGATTAGCTCATGCAAATCGAAAGAGCTTTCTGTTAACTCTAACTGACCCGCTTCAATTTTGGACATTTCCAGCACATCGTTGATCAGAGTTAGCAAGTGTTTTCCACTGCGGCTGATGATACCTAAATCTTCTTGAAACTCAGATGGAATCTTCTCGCTGCGGTTCATCAACTGAGTAAATCCCAAAATGGCATTTAGGGGAGTCCGTAGTTCGTGACTCATTTTAGCGAGGAACTGGCTTTTGGCGCGGCTGGCGATCGCAGCTTGTTCTGCGGCTTTTTCTAGGGCTATCTGGGAAAATTCCAGCACTGCCAACATCAGCGTATTTCGCATCTCAGTAGCGGCTTCCAGTTCCGCAACCTCCCAAGGCAAGGAAGTTTCCCGCACGGTTTCCTTCCACATCTCAAACGATTTCCGGGGACACAATTTCATCTCTCCAATTTCGTTGATTGTGATCGCATCCTGGGGGTTACCCGCCCAATTCACCGTCTGGATTTGCTCCGGTCGAAACCAGAAAATGTGGTAAGACTTTTGTTTGACATGGTTGAATAAGATTGAAATTGCCAGGAGGCCGCTAGCTTGATTTTTGAATGCCTTCGCATCTGGATATAAACATGAGAGGGAATTGGTAGCAAACACTTGTTCCCCCTTGTGTTGCACCAACCACGTCACCAGATCCTGCACCTGGGTAGCCAATGGCGTTTGACCAATTAATGTCAGATGACCGTCAAGCAAAATCGCGGCTCCTTGAGCATGAACTAGATCCAGCAATTGAGAAGTATTTCGGATCAACACTTGCTCAATAAAATTGAACTCCTGCAATAACATCTGTTGCAGTTCATCCTGAATCGCTTTCACCTGTGTTCGGTAAACATCAAATTCTCGTTCTTGCTGATACACCAGTTCGATTGAGCCAAACTTTCCTAACAATTCACAGGCTTTGCGAATTTCATAATCCACTAGTTTCGGGTTGTAGTGATGACAGGCAATTAATCCCCAGAGGCGTTTGTCGTTGAGCAACGAAATCGTCATCGACCCAGCAACCCCCATATTCTGTAAGTATTCAATGTGAAAGTGAGACACTCCTCGTAACAGACAATTACTCAGATCAAGGGGTGTATCCGTCAGAGGATGCTTAGTGGCAATCAGGCAGACAGGGATATAATTGATATCGGGAATAAATCGCATCCAGTTGCGGCAAAATAACTTGCGGGCTGGCGCGGGAATATCTATCGCCAAATAGTGCAGTCCCAGGTAGCTTTCTAGATGGCTCTGTTTTTCCTCCGCAATCACCACACCACTCTCGTCTGCCTCAAAGCGGTAGATCATCACCCGATCAAACCCAGTCATTGCTTTCACCTGTTTGGCAAGGGTTTGAGCCAGATTCGTCAGGTTAGTGGCATTACGGAAATTAGCGATCGCGGTTTGCAGACAGTGATAAAATTGAGTTGAATCGGTACTTTTGAGCGATCGCACAGGTTCTAGTTCCAGGATCAACCCATCTACTATCCGGTGCATTACACCTGTAAATGTCTGATTTTTCCGTTGCCAATCAGTCTTGGCAACCCTCCGCCGCGTTTTTAGCTCAAACGGATTGCAAAGCTCCAGGTTCTCTTCAGCCAGATAACCAGCAAGTCGCTGCACTTGAGCGCCAGAAAACAACCGTTGTAAAGGTTGACCCAGCAATGCTTCTGCCGAAATCCCAAAAAACTGTTCCACATTTTCACTAATCTGCAAAATTCTCAGGTGTGGCTCTTGCAGCATCAGCAATATTCCATGCGGCTGAATAGAACCGGGAGCATACACCGATTCATCACTGCACACTTCTAAAGCCGTCAGTATAGAGGTGAGTGAGGAAAGTGAGATCGGATTTGGTGATTGCATAACTGAAGTAAGCCGTTTTGGAAATCAAAAGTTGTGAATCTAAAAATCGAAAAGTTTTTTTTTAAAAGAGCGATGATTAGGTTGTGCGATCGCTGCGACTAAAAATTGTAAATAAAAATACATCTTTGCTTAACTATAGCGGTTCTCAATTGCATGGAATACAGGAGCCAGTCCCGTGGGCGGGTCTCCCGACTTAGGCGAACTGGCGTCCCACTCAGAGGGGTACAGCAATGCTTATTGGTGTCAACTTAGAGCTAGGGCAAATATAAATTCGCGCGCCAGTTGCTCATAGGGGTTTCCCCGATAAGCAATTGGCTTTATTATACAAACGTAGTCCACGGAGGCGGACTAATATAAAATTAAGGGTTCTTAACCCACGTTCGCGTAGCGTTAGTATTCGTTATTACCTGGAAGTAAAACTCTTGTGGGGTAGGCCGGAAAGCCCGCCCTAGTTATGCAAATTAAAACTCATTAGCTTAGTACAAGTCCTATTGTTCAAGAATTTGCAAGATGTCGAAAGCGTTCTTGAACTTCTTGAATCGAAAACAAAGTTTCAAACTTTAACCCAACTGACTGGTACAACTCCCCTCCCCCTTGCTGTCGGTCTACCAGTGCAATTACTTGATTTACGGTATAACCTGCTTCTTGAAGACGCTCAACTGCTTTCAGAGCAGATTGCCCAGTTGTAACCACATCTTCCAAAACTACTACTTTTGCACCTTCTGGTAAACTGGGGCCTTCTATATAAGCTCTCGTCCCATAACCCTTGGCTTCCTTGCGAATAATCAGCGCTGGTATCGGTCGCTTTTCATAAACAGAAACTAGACTTACTGCTGTCACAATTGGGTCAGCCCCCAATGTTAAACCACCCACAGCCTGTGTATCTACAGGTAGTAAAGGAAACAGCAATCTTCCAACTGCTAATGCGCCTTGAGGATGGAGTGTTACCTGTGTCTTGTTCACGTAATAAGAACTACGTAGCCCAGAAGAGAGGAGAAAATCACCCTCTTGATAAGCAAGTTGGCAAAATAAATCTAGTAGCTTGTGGCGCAAGGTGATCAAATCAGTAGTGGTTGCCCAAATATCTGAGTGGGTAGGAGTTTCAGTAGGATACGTCATTACAAAACATTAAAAGTTGTGCTACACCAAAGGTTGAACTCATAAGAGTTCTGAACTTAAGCATAAATTAAGATTGCCCAAAAATTGAGGAGTCAGAAAGGTGCGTATAAAATTAAAAACCCTTGGTGGTTTATTAGTGCTGCTTGCTGCTGGTATTGCTTTTCCCTCTGTTGCATCTGCCCAAATACAAACACCCAATTATGAAACTACAAATGATGTATTTGAACGAGCTTATTTTAATCACGATCGCAATTTCTACGAAAATGGTAGCCTCAAGCGTCAGCTAGACTCATTTCTAGGAATTGGTTCCAGTTTCGGTGGTTCCTTCCCAGAAAATGAAATTGCCCACGATGCTGAGTTGCTTAACACTTTATATCGTGATGTCCTGACTCAGCAAGTTAGCAACGATCCTTATATTCGCACTCCTGATTTACCAAATCCTTATGACACATCGCTGATGATGTCTCCTCGTGTGAATAGCAACAAACTCAAAGTCGGAACTGAATTCAGGTTTGAAACTTTATCACCTCCGTAAGATTGGGGAGTGGGCTTGCCGTGAGCGTAGCCGAATGGGAGTGGGGAGTTAGAAGAGACGCGATTAATCGCGTCTGTACAGGAGTTGGGAGTTATAAAAATTTTCCCCTCCCCTTGTGTCCCTTTGTGGTGAGTACTCAGGATTCATTAATCTAGGGTGTAGGAGTTGAACACCTATGGCAATTCTCAAGATAATGTAGTATTACTCATGTCCCAATCATCATTGAGACCCTGATAAAATAACACATTACTGGTTTTTGCTGATTTAGGATTTAGTGCGCCCTGCTGGAATCGAACCAGCCTGAAGGCGAATTATGAGTTCGCTGCCTCCCCAATCGGCCAAAGGCGCTTGTTTTGTTGGGTTTGGGGTTCCTATGAGTCAATTACTTTAACTTTTAGGTCAACCTAATTTGCTAATTTTAGAGTGAGGAAAATACCTCAATGCTCTGAGTCTAGCCAATTGGATGATAATAGCACAAATTTACCGCCTGTGAATACTGGACAATAATTTACCAGATTTTTATACTACATAGTTTAATCATAAAATAGTGCAAACTAATATTGATTAAGTTCCTTTAAGGATTGAGGTCAAAAGCTTCACTATTCTTAAATAGACCAGCATTCTTTTGTGATAGCTTGTCAGTGATGAAAATAAGTTCTACTGTACTTCTTACTTTGATTTTGTTAATCCTGATGTTGGGAGCAGGTTCTGTGAGCGCGTTTTTGGGGTTTGAACTGGGGAGTTCAGCACTTAAAGGCGTTACTACACCAGATGGGCGTCCAACAACCAAATTTGCCAGCAATAAGACAAATAGCTCCCAACAGGCAGGACTAGTGCTATTAAAAGAGCAAGAGATCCTGAAAATTGTCAAGGCGCGAATTGAGGGTAAGACCAAGGCGGCTAAATCGGAAAACCCAGAGGAAGATGATGAAGAAACCAATAGCAGCAAGCAGAAGCCAGAGGAAAAACCCCCACAAGTGGTTGAAGAAAAACTCCAGCCAGGTTTTCCGGTTATTGCCCAGAGTGAAGGTGTAACCATGTCTGTGCAATCTGTCCGCTACTCTGGTGGTGATTTGCTACTGAAAGTGAAAATGCAGAACAAAGGTAAAGATTCTGTACGCTTCCTGTATAGTTTTTTAGATGTTACCGATGATAAAGGACGAACTCTGAGTGCTAGTACAGAGGGTTTACCAACAGAATTGCCTGCAAATGGGCCAACATTTTCCGGTACAGTGAGCATTCCCACAGCTTTACTTGATGATGTCAAAAAGATATCACTTGCTCTCACTGATTATCCCGCTCAAGAATTAAAGCTAGAGGCATCGAATATTCCTGTACAAAGGTAGATTGGGCAACTGGAGATTTTAGATTTTAGATTGGGGACTTGGTACTAAGTAATTTACCTAATCCCTAACACCTAAAATTTAATCCAAAATCCAAAATCCAAAATTCAAGAATGGAGGGCGTGAGTTTTACACGAGCTTTGGCGGTGAGTGGTTTTCCTAATTTAATTTGGACAGATGTGGCGCTGCGGTTGTTATCAGTGCTACTGCTGATTGCCATAAATGCCTTTTTTGTGACGGCGGAATTTTCGATGGTGAGTGTGCGGCGATCGCGTATTCACCAGCTAGTTAAGGCTGGGGATATTCCCGCGATCGCTGTGGATATGCTACAACGTAGTATTGACCGACTACTATCTACCACCCAGTTAGGGATTACCCTTTCTAGTTTGGCACTGGGATGGATTGGAGAAAGTACGATAGTCATGCTGGTGAATACCTGGTTAAAATCCTGGCCTTTACCTATTGGGATGACTACCTTCATCGCCCATTCCCTATCAATTCCCATCACCTTTTTCTTGATTGCCTATTTGCAAATTGTGATCGGAGAACTATGTCCCAAATCCTTAGCTATGCTCTACTCAGAACAGCTAGCTAGGTTTTTGGGGCCTTCGGTAAAAGCGATCGTGCGTTTTTTTGGCCCCTTCATCTGGATTCTCAACCAATCAACTCGTTGCTTATTGCGTGTTTTTGGCATCCAATACACAGGTCAAGGCTGGAGGCCGCCTGTGACTCCCGAAGAATTGCAATTGATTATCTCTACAGAATGGGGGTCTACTGGTTTACAGCGTTCAGAGCGAGAATTGCTCAATAATGTCTTTGAGTTTGGGAATGTTATGGCCCAAGATGTGATGATCCCCCGCACCAGTATTATCGCGCTGCCAAAAGATGCTACCTTCGGGACATTACTCAAAGAAATGGCTTCTACTGGTTATTCTCGCTATCCTGTGATTGGTGAATCTTTAGACGATGTACGCGGTATTGTTTATTTTAAAGATTTGGCACAACCTTTGGCTCTAGGAAAGCTAAGTTTAGAGACACAAATCCAACCTTGGATGCGTCCAGTTCGGTTTGTTCCAAAACACACATCCTTGAGTGAACTTTTGCCAATGATGCAGCAAGAGAAACCAGCTATGGTCATCGTAGTGAATGAATTTGGTGGTACTGTGGGGCTTGTGACAATTAAAGATGTCATTGCTGAAATCATTGGCGACGCCAGCGAACCTGAAAACAGTGACGACTTACTGATTCAGATGTTAGATAAGCAGAAATTTTTGGTGCAGGCACAAATCAACCTCGAAGACCTCAATGAGATTTTACATCTCAATTTGCCCTTAACAAGAGAATATCAAACACTAGGAGGCTTTTTGCTGTATCAGTTCCAGAAAATTCCTGCCAAAGGCGAAACCTTATGTTATCAAAATCTCGAATTCACTGTCGTGTCAATTGTTGGCCCACGCCTGCATCAAATTCAACTGCAACGGTTAGAAGAGTTAGGAGTTGAGAGTTAGGAGTTAAGAGTTAAGAGTAGGACTTACGCAAAATATCTCTCAAACTCTGATTTCTCTGTGTCCTCTGCGCCTCTGTGGTTCGTCATTCCACAAATTGTCCGTAACGTCCTAAGTTAACGTGAATTCGACGAACCTCTCCCTGCCTTGAATTAAAGTTCAAGTCTGTTCCTCTAGCCCGTCGGAGAGGGACGGTTTTACCTAGAAAAGCCAGGGAGAGGTCTTTTGATTCAGCTAATTAGACGAACACTATATAAGCCGTCGAATTCACGTTAAGTTATGAATTTTAACTCCAAACTCCAAACTCCAAACTCTTAACTCCTCACTCAAGAAGCATACGCCAGTGGATCAACGAGTCCCAATTCGGCAAAAGCTGCTAGCCGCAAGCGACAAGAATCACACACACCGCAAGCGACATTTCCATTGGCATAGCAAGACCAAGTTAGCTCCCAAGGAACTCCCAATTGGTTCCCTAGTTGGATGATTTCAGTTTTTTTCAAGTTGATCAAGGGTGCAACAATATTAATTGGTTGTCCCTCACGCCCTTGTTTGGTTCCCAGGCGAAATACTTCCTGCATTGCCTGGATATAGTCGGGGCGACAGTCAGGATATCCTGAGTAATCTAGGGCGTTGATACCGATATAGACACGCTCTGCTGCGATCGCTTCGGCGTAACCAAGAGCAAAGCTTAAGAAGATGGTATTACGAGCCGGAACATAGGTTACAGGAATATTTTGAGACATTTCATCCAGCGATCGCTCCTGGGGTAAATCAATTGCGTCATCGGTAAGTGCTGAACCGCCCCATTGTCGTAAATCAAAATTAACTACCTGATGTTTCACGATCCCAGCTTTTTGAGCGACAGCGAGGGCTGAGTCTAACTCTCGGCGGTGTCGCTGCTGGTAATCAAAGGAAATAGTATGACATTCACAGCCATCAGCCTGAGCTTTGTACAGAATTGTGGAAGAGTCCAATCCCCCAGATAACAGAATTACAGCTTTCATATCGGTTGCAAATTTTGGATTTCAAATCGCCAAATCACACCTTAACAAGATGCTAGGAAGCAATGCTAAAGAGAATTTACACTTAGGTCTTACTGAATTTTTTAAAGTTAATCAAAAGACATATATTTTTTGTAAAAAGTGTAAAATTTCAAGCAAACCCGAACTATCTATACAAAAGATATTTGGATTACGGGAACCGATCACAAACTTTGAAATTCTTCATAAACATAGGCTCTATGTTACCATCTGGATGGTTTTAGACGGATCGTAACTGGCTTTCGAGTATAAACGCCAACGGCCGTAGCGTCTCTAAATTTGGTGGTTGAGGAGAGAATAATAGTGCAAAATAGCATGTCAGTGGCAGAACCGAATCCATATACACAGCGTAACCAGCCACGACCGATCCGCATAGGCGTGATTGGAGTGGGTAACATGGGACAACATCACGCTCGCGTGCTGAGTTCAATGAAAGATGTGGAACTAGTCGGAGTGGCAGATATTAACGTTGAGCGAGGATTAGAAACTGCCAGTAAGTACAAGGTGCGTTTTTTTGAAGATTACTGTGACCTGCTACCCCTTGTGGAAGCAGTTTGTGTCGCTGTTCCCACCCGTCTGCACTATGCCGTGGGTATCAACTGTCTGTTAGCGGGAATTCATGTTTTGATTGAAAAACCGATCGCAGCCAGTATTTCTGAGGCAGAGTCTTTAGTAAATGCAGCAGCTGAGTCTGGGTGTATCCTGCAAGTGGGTCATATTGAGCGTTTCAACCCAGCTTTTAAAGAACTGAGCCAAGTGCTGAAAACAGAGGAATTGCTGGCGCTAGAAGCCCACAGGATGAGTCCTTACTCAGATCGGGCAAACGATGTTTCGGTTGTGCTGGATTTAATGATCCATGACATTGACCTACTTTTGGAATTAGCTGCTTCCCCAGTCACGAAATTGACTGCTAGCGGGACTCGCGCCCTGGACTCTGGTTATTTAGATTACGTAACCGCCACCTTGGGGTTTGCCAATGGTATAGTTGCTACTCTGACTGCCAGTAAAGTCACCCACCGAAAAATTCGCCGGATTGTCGCCCATTGCAAGAATTCATTTACTGAGGCAGATTTTCTCAAGAATGAAATTTTGATTCACCGACAAACGACTGCCAATTCTCTCACCGACCATCGACAAGTACTTTACAGGCAAGATGGTGTGATTGAAAAAGTCTACACCAGCAATGTTCAACCCCTGAGTGCAGAATTAGAACATTTTGTCAACTGTGTACACGGTGGCAATCAACCCTCAGTGGGTGGTGAACAAGCTCTCAAAGCCCTGAGACTGGCAAGTTTAATTGAGCAGATGGCGCTGGAAGATCGAGTTTGGAATCCATTAGACTGGCAATCGGAACCAAGAGTACAATCATTGACTCCGACAGCCTAGAAGAAGAGGGGACAACGGGGACAAGGTATAATTTTCTCCCCCTGTCTTTCCCTACTTGGGAAGCTACCCTGCACACACAAGTCTCTATTAACACAATTTACGGTTTATTGAATAGCCCAAAGAAACCTCACCCTGGTTCTGCTACGCAAAACCTGTCCCTCTCCTTGATAAGGAGAGGGATGTCCGTCAGGACAGGGTGAGGTTTTTGTTTTGTTTTGGGCAACTCTAGAAGACTTGTGTATAAAGGGTAGCAGGGGTTCTGAATCTGACTGCATCTGCACTCTGGTCAGACCACGCTTGTTAGTAATTGCCTTCCAACTTCTTCGATAGGATGACGCTAGCTAAACAAGCGATTAAACTATGGATAATATCAACCAATTAATTGTTGCTTTTAGCACCACTTACATAAATTTAATTTGATTGTTAAATCTAAAATCTCATCCTGCTATATAAAATACCAATTATGTCAGTGTATCAAGTAAGTTCTGGGGAGACCACCGATTTAATGATTGGTATTCACAACCAAGAAAACCTCGAATTACAAGCAAATTCTGCTCCTGTGGGTGCTCTTGCCAGAAGACAAGGAACCTTTTCTACGTTTCTTGCTCCCTTGACTCAGGATACTTTTAAACAGGTAGTTAGGGATGTCGAGCAAAAATTACAGATTGTCCATCAAACCCTATCAATGCTGGATTCTCAGGGGTTTGAAACTCTTCTGCAAGAAATGTTGCATTCGATTACCTTGAAAACCGGGGAATTACTGGGGGCAGATCGGACAACGATATTTTTATTGGATGAAGAAAAACAAGAACTTTGGTCAATTCTGGCTGAGGGGGAGGGCGATCGCTCTTTAGAAATTCGCATCCCCGCCAATAAAGGCATTGCTGGGGAAGTCGCCACCTTCAAGGAAGTTATCAATATTCCCTTTGATTTTTATAGTGATCCGCGATCGCATTTTGCCCAAGAACAAGAAAAAAGAACTGGCTATCGCACCTACACGATGCTAGCTTTGCCCCTCTTAAATGAACATGGGCAATTAGTTGCAGTAGTACAATTACTGAATAAATTAAAATCTGAGAATAAGCCCGATGCTCCACTTGCAGAGCGCATTGATACCAAAGGTTTTATCTATGCTGACGAGCAATTATTTCAAGAATTTGCTCCTTCGATTCGCCTAATTTTAGAATCCTCGCGCTCTTTTTATATAGCAACTCAAAAACAAAGAGCAGTGGCGGCGCTCATGAAAGCGATCAAGTCCCTCTCTCAAAGCAGTCTCGACTTAGAAGACACTCTCAAGCGGGTGATGGATGAAGCCAAAGAACTGATGAATGCCGATCGCAGTACACTATGGTTAATAGACCGCGATCGTAATGAATTATGGACGAAAATCACCCAGGACGATGGTTCAACTAAGGAGTTGCGAGTCCCCGTAGGTAAAGGCTTTGCTGGTCTAGTGGCGGTTTCTGGCAAAAAACTCAATATTGCCTTTGACTTGCACAACCATCCTGACTCGAAGACATCCAAAGAATTCGACCAGCAAAATGGCTATCGCACTTGTAGCTTACTTTGTATGCCAGTGTTTAACGGCGATGAACAACTAATTGGCGTTACCCAACTTGTAAATAAAAAGAAATCTGGTGATTTTCCTCCTTATAATCCAGCTGATTGGCCGAAAGCTCCCGACTGCTTCCAAGCTAGCTTTGACCGCAACGATGAAGAGTTCATGGAAGCTTTTAATATTCAAGCCGGAGTAGCACTACATAATGCCCAGTTGTTTGCCACAGTCAAGCAACAAGAACAAATGCAACGGGATATTCTGCGTAGTCTTTCCAATGGAGTGGTTTCCACTGATAAAACTGGATTAATTATTGCCGCCAATGAAAGCGCCAAGCGTTTGCTAGGACTGGAGCCAGAAGATCGGTTAGAAGGTAAATTAGTTACTGATGCGATCGCCATCAAAGAAGGTGACTTTAGCAAGTGGTATCAGGATGCTTTACACGCAGTTGATTTAAAAGGCCGCCAGCAATATTACCCCGATCGCACACTCATAAGTACTAGCATAAAACCGCACAGTATTAATTTATCGATTAACACAATTGCCGATGCTAGCGACCAAGCGCAAATTCGTGGGGCGCTAGTGGTGATGGAAGATATCAGTGATGAAAAGCGGCTCAAGAGTACGATGTACCGCTACATGACCCAGGAATTAGCCGAAGAATTGCTGAAATTGGATGATGCTAAACTAGGAGGCGATCGCAAAGAAGTTTCGATTTTATTTTCCGATATTCGCGGCTACACCACTTTAACGGAAACCTTGGAAGCAGAAGAAGTGGTGAGTATGCTCAATGAATATTTTGAATCAATGGTGGAGGCAGTCTTTAAACATAAAGGCACCCTTGACAAATACATCGGCGATGCCATCATGGCTGTGTTTGGTTCTCCCCTACCGTTGAAAGAACACGCTTGGATGGCAGTGCAAACAGCCTTAGAAATGCGCGTTCGGCTGCACGAATTTAATCTACGTCGCTACGCAGTTAATAAGCCCAAAATCAAGATCGGCATTGGCATCAATTCTGATACCGTGATTAGTGGGAATATTGGCTCTAGCAAGCGAATGGAATTTACCGCCATTGGCGATGGCGTTAATCTTGGCTCCCGATTAGAAAGTGTCAGTAAACAGTATGGTTGCGATATTATTATTAGCTATAACACTTTTAAACCATGCCAAGATAATATTTGGGCTAGGGAATTGGATTACATTCGTGTCAAGGGCAGAAATGAACCAGTAGCCATATATGAATTACTGGGTTTGCGTTCCAATCCGATTGAAAGCGAAAAATTGCAAGTGATTGAGCATTATCAGAAAGGGCGCGAGTATTACCTCAAGCAGGAGTTTTCTCTTGCAAGAGCTGAGTTTGCTAATGTTTTGGCAGCAGACAACCAGGACAAAGCTGCTATGTTGCATCTGTTGCGTTGTCAGCATTGGTTACAATCACCCCCAACAGAATCAGATTGGGATGAAGGAGTCTGGACATTTCTGGAAAAATAAGTCAAGTTCCTAAATTGACGGGTGAAGGATGGATGATAAGACTCGAAGGGTGCTGGCAACTCAGTAAAGAGTAGGAGCAATTACCACAGATATGATGAACAAATTAGTCGGATTCTCACCCCAGCCCTGTTGCACACATTCTTTCAGACGAGCGATCGCTACTCATTCGAGTTAACCAACCCACGATCTACAATCGCAATCCCCCAATTCAGAAACTTAACCAATAGTTTCTTAATCACAATCTGCTTTCGCCGGATCAACAATTATTAAATCTCTGCCTGATCATGCTCCCAATAATTATTCAGCAATCTGCTTTTTACGCTTCATTCTTAAGGCTAGTGCAATTGTAGCACCAATACCAAGGATGGTATTTGCTTCTGGAATTGCAACCTGAGTATTTATGGTTTCTGTTTTGCTAATATTAAGTAACATCTTTTCAGTGTTATCACTATAAAAATTATCATTAACAGCAAGGAACAAAAACTTGGCGTTGGTTGGAATCTGAAGGGTTATGTCGCTGAAGATACCGAAAATACCATCAAATAATGTTTTTTGACCGCACGTTCTACTAGGATCGCTTAAACTCATACCACTGCACATATAAGCATTTTTAGCAGAGTCGAAAGTAGAGTCTGAGTAGTAATTTGAGTCAAACAGGGTGCGAGAAGTCCAGGTTTTATCAGTGTAACCATATTTATTACTATCTTTTGAATTGAGACCAATAGCATCAACTACTCGCTTTTCAGCAGATGCAGATGCATCAACGAGTTTATCTGAAGCACTGAATACGCCAATCATGTCGCTCATGTTACCAGGGTTCCAAACACTGAAGTTAAATTCACCAGAGGTACTCAAATGGATGAAATCTCCACTTTGAAGACCATTATCTGACAGAGAGATCGCTTTAACGTCGCCAGCAATGGTCTTAACACCGTTGTAATCA
Source organism: Nostoc sp. (assembly GCF_036919815.1). Taxonomy (GTDB): domain Bacteria; phylum Cyanobacteriota; class Cyanobacteriia; order Cyanobacteriales; family Nostocaceae; genus Nostoc. The sequence goes on along the minus strand of NZ_JBALCE010000083.1, from coordinate 13,733 downwards.
GTTGTATCAGCATAAGTTCTTAAAAAAGTGTAGGCAGGGTCAATCTCGAAAGACGCCGCTTGAGCTTTAGTGGCAGATAAGATTTCCAGTCCTGCTAGGCTAGAAACCATTAAAATACTCCAAAAATTATTCATTTTCTTGCACTTATTGATTACTAATCAAGCTTAAGCAAGAAACTCTAATTTATGTATAAAGTAACATTAGTATTCGACAAACTTTAGATAAACTTTATCGCTTAAATTAATTTTTTCTTAAGTAGATTTACTATTTACTTACTATAAATAAATACCTTAATTGATGAATAAACAGTGAAACAGCACACGCTGATCTATGAGCGAATGCTGGCTGATATAATATGTCGGAGGTTGTCGGGTGTATTACTGTTGTTTACCCAAAGGACGAGGTGAGTGAATTCACTGCTGGAGAAAAGGATATCAGTATATATATAGATAGCGATCGCCCTTAGCAAGAAATAAGTAACTTATTTTTATGTAACTCATCCCTAAGGCAGTAGTTTCTTTGCGAACTTTTTAGATATCTCTGATTAGGAATTCTATATTATTAGATGTATTTGCAAAATTAAAAATCTTTAAACAGTCAATACTGAATTTGATTTTGACCAAAACAAGTAATCACAGCGCCTAGATATACCAAGGAAAAAGCGATGTCCGCCTTACCACTGAATAGTCAGAATCTACCATACCCTGACCCACTGCACCCGATCGTCGTTCATTTTGTGATTGCGATGGTGTTTTTTTCTTTCTTCTGCGATGTTGTCGGCTATTTCACTCGCAACGTGCGTTTATTTGAGGTAAGTTTCTGGAATATGTTTGTTGCGGCAATCGCAATTTTTCTAGCAGTGATATTTGGTCAGTTTGAAGCGGGTTTAGCAAACATTTACGTTTCTGTCCAGCCAACGGTGAATTATCATACCATTTTAGGTTGGTCACTTGCGGCTATTGTCGTGGCGATCGCAGCTTGGCGTTTTGTGATTCGCAACCGCAGCCCACACAAAGTACCACCTGCTTATCTGGGTGCCACAATGTTTTTAATTTGTCTGGTGTTCTTACAAGTGTATCTGGGGAGCAAGCTATTTTGGGTATACGGGCTACATGTCGAGCCAGTCGTTGAAGCGATGAAGAAGGGAGTATCACCATGAACTCGCAGCTCATTGAGCAGTTGGGATTGAAGTTGGGTGCTAACGGGCTACCCTACGAAATCCCAATGCATCCGCAACTGGTGCATCTGACACTGGGTTTATTCATCATCGCCGTCCTGTTTGATATAGCAGGCACATTCTTTCCTATAGAAAAACGGATTTTCAAATTTTTAGGTCTTCCTGCGATCCGTGCGGGTCTTTTCGATGTCGGGTGGTACAATCTGCTGGCGGCGGCAACGCTCACTTTTTTCACTGTTGCAGTGGGATTTTTTGAGCTACTGCTAGCAAACCCGCCAGTCAATGAAAAAAGTGCTTGGGGTTTGAGCGCCCCTTTGACAATGCTTTTGCATGGTTTGGGTGGCGTGTTCCTGTTGGGGATCATCGTGGCCATGACTGTGTGGAGAGGCTTACAGCGCTATCGCTGGCGCAAAAATTCATCAAGGCAGGTGCAGTGGAGTTACTTGTTACTAGGCATTGCGATATTAGGCATTTTATATGTTCACGGAACTTTGGGGGCGCAATTGGGAGAAGAGTTTGGAATTCACGTTACTGCTGCAAAATTACTCCAACAGGGTACAAATCCTGATTTGCTGCTTAAATAATCAAACCAGAAGCACTGAGGAACGTGGATTAAATAAAATGCAAAACTTCATTCTGTCTCTAGCTTCCCTCTCCTTTATAAGGAGAGGGATTGAGGGTGAGGTAAGCCAGGGACATAAATGTAAATTAAAAGTGCAATAGATGATGAGTGCGTATTGGACTTTGGACAAAAATTGCTATGTTTAGATTTTTAGAATATTTACTAATAGCTGGTTATATCGCAGTTTTGCTCGTTATTAGCCATTGGATTGGACAGCTAGCCTTCTCCTGGATGCCTCTTCAAGCCACCGCCGAAGCAAAAAAAGTAGATGATTTATTTAGCTTCTTAGTTTCAATTGGAGCTTTCATCTTGCTTGGGCTGGTTGGGATGATGTTGTATTCGGTACTTTTCTTTCGTGCATCAAAAGACGACTACAGCGAAGGACACCCTTCTAGGGGCGATGTGAGACTAGAAATTCTCTGGACAGCAACCCCGACTCTGCTGGTGTTGTGGATTGCTTTTCAAAGCTTCAATATTTATCAGCAATTAAATATTTTGGGTTTGGGACAAATCGTGCATTTGCATCTGCTCTCAGAATCAGCTAATGCTGCAATAGTGAGCGACGTTCCCAAACCTGCTTCTGAAACTATTAATGTTTTCGCTAAACAGTGGGAGTGGTCTTTCCGCTATCCAAATAATGTTAGCAGTAACGAATTACACCTAAAAGTAAATCGTAGCATCCGCTTGAATATGCACGCACAAGATGTAATCCACGGTTTCTACGTCCCTGAGTTCCGCTTAAAACAGGATATAATCCCCAAACGCGACATTGACATTGTGCTAACGCCGACTCGCACGGGAAAATATAAGCTGAAAGATTCTCAATTTAGCGGTACTTACTTTGCGTTGATGGAAGCAGATGTATACGTTGAATCTGTTGAAGCGTATAACCAGTGGCTCACCCAAACGGCTAGCGAACCAACGGCTATAAAAAATCAGGCAGTTGCTGAACATATTCAAGCAGCAAAGACATTATTTAAAAGCGGCTGGTACACTGTCGCACCCGATCAACCTGCTGTAGCTAATAAAAGGAAGGTAAGTAATGACACATGAATTCAGTGAAGCGATCGCGGAGGATAGAGAGCCTCTTGATAACTGGCGGCAATATTTCAGCTTCAGCACCGATCATAAGGTGATCGGTGTTCAATACATGGTGATGACCTTTATTTTCTTCCTGATTGGCGGGCTGTTGGCGATGATCATTCGTGCCGAACTGCTGACTCCCGAATCGAATCTGGTTGATCGCCCCCTTTACAACGGCTTGTTCACCATGCACGGGACAATCATGATTTTCCTGTGGATTATCCCCTTCAATGCCGGACTTTCTAACTACTTAGTGCCGTTAATGATTGGAGCGCGGGACATGGCGTTTCCTTTACTTAATGCCATCTCTTTTTGGATTCTGCCACCAGCAGGTATTTTGCTAATATCGAGCTTTTTGCTACCTAATGGGACTGCACAGGCAGGTTGGTGGTCTTATCCACCAGTCAGCCTGCAATTTCCCCTCGGACAAGTAATTAACGGTGAATTCATTTGGATCGTCAGTCTAATATTGATTGGCATCTCTTCGATCATGGGGGCTGTCAATTTTGTGACTACAATCTTTTGGATGCGGGCACCAGGGATGACGTTTTTTCGGATGCCTGTGTTTGTTTGGTCAGTTCTCAGCGCCCAGTTGTTGCAGTTGATTAACTTACCAGCCTTGACAGGTGCATTAATACTGCTGTTGTTTGACCTCGCTTTCGGTACGCAATTCTTCAAACCAGAAGAAGGTGGCGATCCGATCATTTACCAGCATTTATTCTGGTTCTATTCTCACCCGGCAGTTTATATCATGGCACTACCAGCCTTCGGTATTATTGCGGAGATTCTGCCAGCTTTTTCCCGGAATCCTTTGTTTGGTTATCGGTCAGTTGCGATCGCTACTTTAGGTATTGCTTTTCTTAGCATCTTCGTTTGGGTGCATCATATGTTCACCAGTGCTACCCCTGGCTGGATGCGGATGACTTTTATGTTTAGTTCGATGCTGATTGCCATACCGACTGGTGTGAAGGCATTTGCTTGGACTGCCACTATCTGGAAAAGCAAGCTGCATTTAGAAACACCAATGCTATTTGCGATGGGAGCAGCAGCCATGTTTATTTTCGGTGGCGTTACTGGTGTGATGCTGGCTGCAACGCCCTTTGATATTCACGTCAACAACACCTATTTTGTAGTCGGTCACTTCCATTACATCGTCTTCAACACGATCACGATGGCAATCTTCGCAGCCATTTATTTCTGGTTTCCCAAAATAACTGGAAGGATGTACGCTGAAGGTTGGGGCAAGCTGCATTTTTGGCTGACTTTTATCCCTGCCAATATTACCTTCTTCTCCATGCACCCATTAGGTTTGCAAGGGATGTTGCGCCGAGTCTCTTCCTACGATCCACGGTATCAAGGATGGAACGTCATCGCTAGTTTAGCCGCATTCTTGCTGGGAGTATCTACTCTGCCCTTTATTGCCAATATTGTTGGTTCTTGGCTATACGGTCCAAGGGCGGTTGATAATCCTTGGCACGCTACTGGATTGGAATGGACAACCTCCTCACCACCTCCACGAGATAACTTTGTCGAGATTCCGGTTGTGACAAGACCCCCCTACGACTATGGCGATCCCAAATACTCAATAATAAAAAATTCTAATAACGGTGAGTAAGGAGTTATATCATGTCCGCCAGATTACCCATAATAAAAGAACCCCACCCCCAACCCCTCCCCGCCGGCGGGGAGGGGAGACAAAGCATAGCTTTGGCGGGGTGGGGTTCTTCGGGTTTAATAAGCAATCAAGCGGACATGATATTATGCAACCTCGCCCCATTCATCTAGATGAAAGTCCGATCCGTTTTGAAAAGTGGCTCCTACGCCTACCAAATTGGTTGCAGCGCTTCCTGCCAAGTGGTGGTGGGAGTCATGAAGATCATCATGGTAAAGGAATGTTCGGGTTTACCGTCTTTCTGCTATCAGAGAGCATCATCTTTTTGAGTTTTATTTTTACTTATGTTGCTCTGCGACTGAATACTACTAACTGGCTACCACGCGGTATTTCTGGGCCAGAATTGTCTACCCTTGTAATTATTAATACGGTAGTATTACTTTCTAGTAGCTTTGTTATTCAACCAGCAGAAAATGCTCTCAAGCGTAATCATCTCACTAAATTTCGCTGGCTATGGCTGATGACGATCGCAATGGGAATCTACTTCCTAATTGGTCTATTAATTGAGTGGAAAAATCTCGATTTTAAGCTGACTACAGGATTAGTTGGTTCCACATTTTACTTACTAACAGGTTTCCACGGTTTACACGTTCTGGCTGGTGTTGTGCTTCAGATAATTATGCTGATTCGCTCATTTATTCCAGGCAATTATAATCAGACTCACTTCGGTACAAGTGCAACCACATTATTTTGGCACTTTGTTGATGTAGTTTGGGTTTTCCTTTTCTCGCTTCTCTATCTTTGGCGGGCATAAAAATCTTCAGTTCACCAAGCATTTTCAGGAGTAACTTTATGAATTTATTCATCCAAGAAATACCAGCGTCAGAACGCGCCCCAAAAACAGTTCAAGAAACTGCACCACCAGGAAAAGACCCACTAATTGCACATGATTTACAAAAAGAGCAATATATTGGCATTATCGGGCTAGCGATCGCCTTGGTTGCTGCTGTAGGATTTTTTAGTCGGAGAGTTGAATACGCGATTGGATTGGCTGTGATCCTCAGCGTTAGTTTGATTGCTTTGTTTTTATTCCTATAAGAGAAGCTCTGATTAATTGAACATCCTGATTTCACAATATTTGCAAGGGATTATATGAACACCCCAGTTTATCAAACTGTGATTGTCGGTGGTGGGTTTGCAGGGCTATTTACAGCCTTGCACTTAGCTCACGAAAATTATCCTCGCTCTGTGATCTTGATTGATAAAGACGAGCGCTTTTGCTTTAAGCCGTTACTCTATGAATATTTCGATGGCGAGATGGATACCTTGCAAGTAGTCCCACGTTTTTCGGAATTACTTAAAGGTAGTGGTGTGATCTTTGTTCAAGATACAGTGCAATCGATAGACTTGGATCAAAAGGCAGTCAAATTAACTTCGGGAAACTCCTACAATTACAGCAACTTAGTATTAGCTTTGGGCAGCGTTACTGCCTATCATCAAATTGAGGGAGCCAAAGAAAATGCCTTTCCTTTCTGGACGCAAGAAGATGCGATCGCTCTGGATCGGCATTTACGCGATCGTCTACAACAAGCAGTGCAAACTGAAGATTTAGAACAACGCCGAAAACTGTTAACAGTAATCGTGGTTGGTGGTGGTGCTTCCGGCGTAGAAATGGCAGCAACTTTAGCTGATTTCCTCCCACATTGGTATAGCGCTTTGGGAGGCAATAAGAGTGAAATTCGCGTGGTACTGCTCAATCCCGGTAAAGAAATTCTTAATGGTGATATTAATGACCCCTTACGTGAAATTGCTGAACGGGAATTGCAGAAACGCGCTGTGCCAATTGAAATACTCACCGGAGCAGAAGCCACTGCTATCCATCCCAATGCAATTGAATATAAGCGCAATGAGCAAGTCGAGACATTAGCAACATATACTACAATTTGGACAGCTGGGACTTCTACCCATCCACTGATTAAAGACTTGGCAATTTCCAAAGAACATCGAGATCATCGCGATCGCCTCCTAGTTACTCCAACGATGCAATTGCTCGACTTTCCAGAAGTTTTTGCAGGTGGTGATTGTGCGGCAGTTCAGGAGAATTCCCTACCATCTACAGCTCAAGTAGCCTATCAACAAGGGGCTAATATTGCTAGTAATTTGAAAGCATTAGCGTTAGGAGAAGACACCAAACCGGCTCAGGTTAACATCCGTGGAACTCTCTTGAAATTGGGGATAAATGACGCTGCTGCTAACTTATTCAATGTTTTTGAAGTTGCAGGCGAACCCGCGCATTTAATCCGTCAAGCCACTTATTTAACGTTATTGCCAACACCAACTCATGATTTTAAAGCCACAACTGAATGGGTGGATGAGAAAATTTTTCATCACCACCTCAACCCTCAAGATATAGGCAAAAAAGTGGTGCAAGCGGTGGAATTAGTTGGTGCTGGAGTTATGGGCGTTTTAGTTGCCAGAAAATTATTGAAAATGTTAGGCGATGAACAGAAAAGGGACTAGTACAGCACGGCCTAAATCCAGCTACCATCTCAATTAACCAGACAAGTAGGGGCAATTCATGTAGCTTTAGCTGACCGCAGGGTATTGCCCCTACTCAACCAACTTGTTAAAGATAGGCAAACTTCTACCACAGTGTACTAATACCGCAAGGCGAAATTCAAAATTCAAAATTGCGACACAATTATAAATGAATTAGTCATGCTTTCGTCACAATATTGCCATAGCTCTGTCAATATAACGTGTAATGCTAAAGCTCAGGGTTAAAAATAAGTAAGTAGGTGAGAATAAATAAAAGTAAGTTAAGTAATGTAAAAATTCTTGAGATTATTTTGTAGTGAGGGCTGAAGCCCTCATTTGGGGAGTAAAGTCCTCACTACAAACCTTTAATTATTTACGCCGCTCTACTTAGGCTCACTCTATACAAAACCCACACATCAGAGTCTACAGAGAAGAATCACTATAAGCCACTAACCCTTATTAGGATGACTCTTCTAATCAACATTGTCAGAATTCTCATAGTTAGAAGGAACAAAAAGATGAATTGGAAAGTACTTGCTTTGCTCCCCGCCTTGGCTTTAGCTACTGCTATGCCTGCTTACTCTTTAACCAATAATAAAAGTCACAATCCGACTACTGCTTCCGACGTTGCTCAAAATATGCAGCAGGGCAACACCATGAAAAAGCCTAATGCTATGCAAAAGGTTCATGCCAAGCAGAGGTCTAATAGTATGGCAAACCATAGTGACGTACTAAGAGTCGGTAGCAGAGGAGAGGCAGTCAAAACTGCTCAGAGTTCTTTAAAGCAGCAAGGATTCTATACTGGAAATGTGGATGGTGTATTTGATCGCAACACACGTTCAGCCGTGATGAAATTTCAGAAATCTAAAGGCTTAAGAGCAGACGGAATAATTGGACACCGGACTTTGGCATCTATGAAATAAAATGGTTTCAGCTTCTTGACTAAATTTTAGATTTTAAATATTGGATTTTGAATCTTCTCTACGAGAGGCTCCGCCAACAATCCAAAATCCAATATTTAAAAAAGCAAGCTACGCGCAGCCTCTGGTAGAGAAGAGTTGGACGCATTCGCGCAGCGTCTCGTAGAGAAGGAATAAGAGTTTCAGAGAGTTATTGTGTAAGTCCTATATAAGAAAAAATTATTTGTTAAGTTTGCCTAAAGTACCTCTGTTAATGGCAAACTGATTGGCCAAACCCAATTTTTATATGAAGTAGCTTGACCGGACGACAGTTAGTAGCGGCGATGCAAACAAAACCTGCAAAAGCAGCCTTGATCATCTTTACAGCTGTTTTCATTTATTTGAACCACACTACTCCCCGTCTCAGTTGTGGTCTATTTACCTGAAAACAGCTGTAAATTGTATTGGCTAGGTATTTTGTAATAAGTCTAATGACACAGATTAAGCCGGAAGTAAAGCGCACAGAAGAATTGCGCCAGTTATTGCAACAAGCCAGCTATGCTTATTACGTTTTAGATACTCCAATCATGGAGGATGCAGTCTATGACCAACTATATCGAGAATTGCAACAACTGGAAATTCAATATCCAGAGTTGACGGCACCCGATAGTCCGACTCAGCGCGTAGGTGAGCTTAAGCATACGCAGTTTACCTCGGTGCGGCATAATATCCCCTTGTACAGTCTGGAAAATGCCTTTAATATCGATGAGTTGCAAGGGTGGGATCAGCGTTGGCGGCGACAAGTAGCTAAAGTAGACTCAGTGGAATATGTCGCTGAACTCAAAATTGATGGTTCTGCTTTGGCTCTTACCTACCAAGATGGCATTCTAGTTAGGGGGACAACTAGGGGTGATGGAGTGATGGGTGAAGATATTACCCAAAATGTGCGGACAATTCGCTCAATTCCCTTGCGTTTGAATTTTGAAGGGTTAGAAATTCTGGAAAGGGTGGAAGTGCGAGGTGAGGCGTTTTTGCCGTTGGAAGTATTTAAACAAATCAACGAGGAAAGGCTAAAAGCAGGTGAGCAATTATTTGCCAATCCTCGTAATGCCGCAGCTGGTACACTCAGGCAACTAGACTCCCGCATTGTCGCTAAACGGCGGTTAGATTTCTTTGGCTACACTTTGCACATTCCTGGTAGAGATGACACCAGTATTGCCAATACCCAATGGGAAGCCTTGGAGTTGTTGAAAAAGATGGGTTTTCCAGTGAACCCCAACCACAAACTGTGTGCCTCGATCGCAGAAGTGGCAGAATATTATGAATACTGGGATACGGAACGGCTGAATTTACCCTATATGACTGATGGGGTAGTAGTGAAGCTGAATTCTTTTAAACTTCAGGAACAGCTAGGGTTTACCCAGAAATTCCCCCGGTGGGCGATCGCTTTGAAATACGCAGCCGAAGAAGCGCCTACCCGTGTGGAAAATATCGCTGTGAATGTGGGACGAACGGGGGCGTTAACACCGTTAGCCGAGATGCGCCCTGTGCAACTGGCGGGAACAACAGTTTCCCGCGCAACTTTACATAATAGCGATCGCATTGCTCAATTAGACATCCGCATTGGCGATACTGTGATTGTCCGCAAAGCTGGGGAAATCATCCCAGAAGTGGTGAGGGTATTAAAAGAACTCCGTCCCACTGACACCGAACCCTTTATTATGCCCAGCCATTGTCCAGTTTGCGGTCAACCTGTGGTGCGAGAATCAGGTGAGGCGGTGACTCGCTGCGTCAATGCTTCCTGTGCCGCGATTCTTAAAGGTTCCATTGAACATTGGGTAAGTCGTGATGCCTTGGATATTAAAGGCATCGGGGAAAAGTTAGTGTATCAATTCGTTGATAAAGGTTTGGTGCATTCCGTTGCGGATTTATATGAGTTGACAGCAGAGAAGCTATCTGCATTGGAAAGGATGGGGAAAAAGTCGGCAGAGAAATTGGTTGATGCGATCGCACAATCGAAAAATCAACCTTGGTCAAGGGTATTGTATGGTTTAGGTATCCGTCACGTTGGCAGTGTGAATGCCCAATTGTTGACTCAGAAATACTTCACTGTAGACCAGTTAGCTACAGCAAAGCAATCAGATATTGAAGGAATTTACGGTATCGGTGCTGAAATTGCCCAATCTGTCTATCAGTGGTTTCGGATTGATGCCAACCAAATGTTAATAGAACGCTTGCAAGCAGAAGGATTGCAATTAGCTGCCACAGAGGAAACAAAAACAGTTGGTGATGCTAATCAAAAGTTTGCAGGTAAAACTTTTGTAATTACGGGAATATTGCCAACCTTAAAGCGAGATGATGCGAAAGCTTTGATTCAAAAAGCTGGGGGAAAACTGACTGATTCAGTAAGTAAAAAAACAGATTATTTAGTGTTAGGAGAAGATGCTGGTTCTAAATTAGAAAAAGCCTTATCCTTGGGAATTCCGCAGTTAAGTGAGGTGCAATTGTTGGAGATGCTTGAGAATTGATAAAATAATTTTTAATTCGTAACTACTTGATCTGTTGCAGAACCATTGGTCGATCTCCAGAAATTAAATATGCGTTACCCAGAACCCTTGTAGAGACGTAGCAGTGCTACGTCAAAACAATTCTTTTTCACTCCTATGTCTATTGGTCGAGATCCAAAGTCTGCTGTGGCAAATTTATAACCAAGCACAATACGACTTAGTAATTGATTATTGACAAGAACCCATTCTACCCTTGTCAGCATTTATAATTTTGCAGTGGAAGTTTTGTTTTGTATATATCGCAGTTGATACGTTTACCACTAAATACAGGTTTTACCTCGCTTTTTGTGTTGTAAATTGGTAATTTATCACCGTCTAAAGCGCTAGTTAAGCAAAATTTGGAGTTTATCAATGTCTGAACAAAAGTCCGTAAGTCCCTGGAATTACAAACCTTGGTGGTGTCAGCCCTGGTCTATAGTTCTCACAGGTGTAACACTGATTGCTGGTAGCTGGTTACTATTTAAAACTATCTGGCTAACAGTTCTCGTTTCCATCCCTGTAGTCACCTGGATGGGATTTTTTGTGTTGTTTTGGCCGCAACTAATGATTCGCAGTGGGATTTTGGAGTCATATAAAGACTAATTCGAGCCTGAGCTGATACTGGAAATTGCTCCAGGTAGAGAACAGACGGGAAGGAAAAGTTGCCAGGGACGGCTTCCAACCCTGGCAACTTCTGTACATCTATGCAAAATAGCAGGATCAAAAATGTCAAGTTGTGACGAAGAACTCTGCCAGTATAATAAGCTTTGATAATTTTTCGCATATACTGATAATTTCCAACCTGAATTAGGGCAAAAGAGCTTGTAAGCATCTATATAGTCAGGGAATTTCTCCAGTGAAAGTTAGGGTGATATGAACAACAGAGCAAACCAAAGGCATGAAGAACATCATGCAATACAATATTTCTGTATATTCAACCGAATGTTGATTTTTATTGCAGAGATGTTTGTATCACGCAGCCTTGATGCTGGAAAGGTAATCAGGTGGTTATTGCAAAATTTCCAGCATACCAGACTTCCCTGGCTAAGGCTCAGACACTCATCTGTGAAAACGCCAGCTGTTGCTTTACTTGAAAATGAACCAGAAAGGCTCAAAGCATTGGCAGAGTACAATATTCTGGATACTCTACCGGAACAAGCATTTGATGATCTAACTGCTCTGGCTGCCTACATTTGTAAGACTCCAATTGCTTTAATTAGCTTAGTAGATAGCGATCGCCAATGGTTTAAATCTAAGGTAGGACTAAAAGCTAGGGAAACACCCAGAGAGTTGGGTTTTTGTGCCCATGCGATTCTTCAACCAGACGATATATTAGTGGTTCCCAACGCGCTCAAGGACGATCGCTTTAATAACAATCCCCTAGTCAAAGGTAATCCCAAAATTCGTTTTTATGCTGGTGCTGTACTAGTTACATCCAAGGGTTTTCCCATCGGAACGTTGTGTGTGATCGATACCATTCCTCGTCTTTTAAGTTACCAGCAGTTGGATGCACTGCGTCGCCTAACTCGGCAAGCGATCGCTCAGATGGAACTCATTCAGGAAGTTCGCAACCGTAAACAAGCAGAGATGGAAGTAAGGCAGTTATCGCTGACCGATGAACTAACAGGTTTGCATAACCGACGTGGTTTCTTTTTGTTGGCTGAACAACAGTTAAAAATTGTTCACTGCATGAAAGTTTTTTGCTGGGTGATCTTCATTGATTTAGATGGGCTAAAACTGATTAACGACACCCTTGGTCACGACATGGGAGATGCCTTGATTGTTGATGCTGCTCAATTACTCAAGCAAAGTTTTCCGAACCCGGATATTGTTGCCCGCCTGGGTGGAGATGAGTTCATTGTTTTCATCTCCAGCTACTTTCAGGACGCTGATAGCATTCAAGTGTGTCTGCAAGCAAATATCGCCAACTTTAACCAACAGCAAAACCGCAGCTATGAACTTTCGATGAGTATGGGGATAGAGCGTTATTCACCAGAAAGCAATATGTCACTAGAAGAACTAATCGCCAAGTCTGATGAATTAATGTACGCTCATAAGCGTCTCAAGCAGCAATCTATTGCATGAAGAGGGCGAGAAAACTCGGTTTGAAAACTCCAATCGGATCAGACGAAAGTTGAAATTAAATAATAAAGAAATCTCCAAGATGCGTGGCATTGCTGGATTTACAGCAGGTTTCAAGTATTTGAACCACATCTGTGGTAGCGACACAGCATTACTCATTGGTGTCAACTTAAGCCAAAACTCCTTTAAAACCTCGTTTCTAGCCTCTGGCTCTTAATGCTCCTCATTGCGGATCTGCTGCAAATCTTGAGGCGGAGCCTCACATAGGCATTAAGAGTCAGAGACTGGGAACGAGACAACCACATCTGTCGTAGGGGCACAGCAATGCTCATACGTGTCAACTTCAGAAAAAATCTGCTTTGAGAAGACGTTTTGCCCTCATCCCCTAACCCCGAATCCCAAATTGGGAGAAGGGGAACTAGAGAATTTGCTCCCCTCTACCAAAATTGGTAGAGGGGGTGAAGGTCAAACCTCGAAAGCTTGCCAAGCCTAACTTCTACGTTAAGTTGAGACCAATGAGCTTTTTCTGTGCCCCTACCGCTTTGGTCTAGATTTATAAAAAAGCTTTCTGGTGGCAATCAACATATTGCTGAAGTTCTTGTCGCCAAGAAAAATCATTAGATGAAATCGGATTCAGAAACTTTTTTATCAGCTGACGGGCAACATCGACTTGTCCGACTTTTGCATAAAGTCGGACAAGTCGCTCAATTGGTTGGATAAGGTAGACGTTAGGTTTCTTTTGATTATTGAGAACATTTACAGCCCGTTCGAGCATTTTTATTGCTTCTTCAGGGCGATCGCGGTCGAAGTAAGCTTTAGCAAGTTGAGATGCTTGATCTAAAAATAATTCTGGCGCTCCGTAGCTATACTCTAAATCAACCGCTTGCTGGGCAATGGATAAATTACCCAGTTGTAACGCTGTAACTACTAGATTGCCAATGCTTGCGTCTTTGTAAGCATCCTGAGAATTTTCCTGGAGCGTTTTCCAGGCTGCTTCGACTTGATTGGCATTCAGAAACTGTTGCGAGATTGAGGACAGTATACCGTTGGCACTAACAGCTCAGTGACCATCGTAGACATCGGGTTGAGTCGATGGGGGATATTATTCCCCGCACCTCTCAGTTAGATCCGGACGTGCCCATTTCTGTGCATCCGGCTCCCGATGTTCTCAGCT